>DATFNZ010000058.1:0-33025 GCA_035266085.1 Thermoanaerobaculia bacterium | reverse complement strand
CTGATCGGCTTCTTCGTCAACACGCTGGCATTACGGGGAGACCTGTCGGGTGAGCCGGGCTTCCAGGATTTGCTCCAGCGCGAGAGGGAGGTGAGCCTCGGCGCCTACACCCACCAGGACCTCCCCTTCGAGCGGCTGGTCGAAGATCTCCGGGTGGAGCGCGACATGAGCCGCAACCCCATCTACCAGGTCCTGTTCGCCTTCCAGAACGTCCCCCCCTCGGCCATGGCGGCGCACGGCTTGAGCCTCCAGCGCTACGAGGTCCTGGAGGTGACGTCGCGCGAGGATCTGGAGCTCGACATGCGGGAGACGCCGGACGGCCTCGCCGGCTGGTTCGGCTACGACGCGGCCCTGTTCGACCGCACCACGGTGCTGCGCACGGCGCTGCACTTCGAGAACCTCCTCGACGGCATCATCCGTTACCCCGACCGGCAGGTGGCCGACCTGCCCCTCTTGGCGGAAGGAGAGATCCAGGCCCTGCTGGCCGACTGGAACGACACCTCCGTCGTGGAGCCCGGGACGGACACCTGGCCGGGGCTGTTCGCGGCCCAGGCGGCCCGCTCGCCCGAGGCCATGGCGGCGGTGGACGCCGGGGGCGCCCTCACGTACAGCGAGCTGAACGCGCGGGCCAACGCCCTGGCCTGGCATCTCGAGGGCCTCGGCGTCGGGCCGGGCACGGTGGTCGCCCTCCTCGACCGGCGGGGGCTCGACCTGCTGACGGCCATCGCCGCCGTGCTCAAGGCGGGCGGCGCCTACCTGCCGCTGGACCCGGAGCATCCGCCGGTGCGCCACGTCGAGATCCTGCGCCAGAGCGGCGCGCCTCTCGTGCTGGCCGGGCGCGACCTGCTGCCGGACCTGCTGGCGAGCCTGGACAGCGGCGCGGCGCGGATCCTGGACCTCGGAGAGCTGCTGGCGGCGGGCGGACGGGCGGACGATCCGCCGCTCGTCTCCGGTCCCGCGGACCTGGTCTACGCCATCTTCACCTCGGGCTCCACGGGACTGCCCAAGGGCGCCATGATCGAGCAGCGCGGCATGGTCAACCACCTGCGCGCCAAGATCGAGGCGCTGGGCCTGCACGCGGGCGATACCGTGGCCCAGACGGCGTCGCAGTGCTTCGACATCTCCGTCTGGCAGTTCCTCGCTCCCCTCGTGGTGGGCGGGCGGGTCCGCATCTACGGCGACGAGGTGGCGCACGACCCCTCGCGGCTGCTGGCGCGCTCCGAGGAGGACGCCGTCACCATCCTCGAGACGGTGCCCTCCCTCCTCCGCCTGATGCTCGAGGAGGCGGAGCGCCGGGGCGCCGGCCGGCCTCGCCTGGCGGCGCTGCGCTGGCTGATCCCCACCGGCGAGGCGCTGCCGCCGGAGCTGTGCGGCCAGTGGCTGGCCGCCTACCCGCACGCGCCGCTGCTCAACGCCTACGGCCCGACGGAGTGCTCGGACGACGTGACGCACCATCCGATCGCCCAGCCGCTCGGCGAGGGGACGCCGCGGGTGCCCATCGGCCGCCCCGTGCGCTCGACCGCGCTCTACGTGGCCGATCCCGACCTGCGCCTGCTCCCCATCGGCGTCGCCGGCGAGCTGCTGGTGGGCGGCTGGGGCGTGGGCCGCGGCTACGTCAGCTCGCCCGAGCGCACGGCCGGGGTCTTCGTGCCCGATCCCTTCGGCGGCCTGCCGGGGGCCCGCCTCTATCGCACGGGCGACCGCGCCCGCCGGCTGGCCGACGGCACCCTCGACTTCCTGGGGCGCATCGACCACCAGGTGAAGGTGCGGGGCTTCCGCATCGAGCTGGGGGAGATCGAGGCCGTGCTGGGCCAGCACCCGGGGGTGCGGCAGAGCGCCGTGCTGGCCCAGGAGGCGGGCGCCGCCGACCGCGCCCTGGTGGCCTACGTGGTGTCGGACCTCGATCCCGAGACGGCCGAGCGGGAGCTGCGCGACGGCTTGAAGGCCCGGCTGCCCGAGTACATGGTGCCGGCGGCTTTCGTGCTGCTCGACGCCATGCCCCTGACGCCCAACGGCAAGATCGACCGCCGCGCCCTGCTGGCCTCCGGCGGCGTGGCCTTCGAGGCGCGCGAGGGCTACGTGGCGCCGCGCAACCCGGTGGAGGAGTCGCTGGCCGCCATCTGGGCGCAGATCCTCAAGGTGGAGCGGGTCGGCGTCTACGACAACTTCTTCGAGCTGGGCGGCCAGTCGCTGCTCGCCACCCAGGTCGTGTCGCGCATCCGCGAGGCCTTCGAGGTCGACCTGCCGGTGCGCGCCCTGTTCCAGAAGCCCGACGTGGCGGGTCTTTCAGAAGCCATCGAGACGGCGCTGCTGCGCGGGCGGGGGATGCCGGAGGCGCCGCCAATGATCCGGATTCCCCGCGACGGCCGGCTTCCGCCTTCCTTCGGCCAGGAGCGGTTCTGGTTCATCGACCAGTTCCAGCCTGGCCTGACGGCCTACAACATCTTCGGCGCCGTGCGCATGCGCGGCCCCCTCGACCTCGGCATCCTGGAGCGCTGCTTCGACGAGCTGCTGCTCCGCCACGAGGTGTTGCGCACCACCTTCGCCGAATCCGACGGCCGGCCGGTGCAGGTCATCCACCCGCCGTACCGGATGAAGGTGCCCCTGATCGACCTCAGCGCCCTGCCGGAAGGGGTCCGTTTCGACCTTGCGAAGAGCCTCGACGACCAGGAGGCGCAGCAGCCGTTCGACCTGGCGGCGGGCCCGCTCATCCGTGCCCAACTCACCCGCGTCGGCCCCGGTGATCACCTGCTGGCCGTCACCGCCCACCACATCGTCTACGACGTCTGGTCGCGCGAGCTGCTCATCCGCGAGCTGGGCGCGCTCTACGAGGCGTTCTGGCACGGCCGCCCGTCGCCGCTGCCCGAGCTGCCCGTCCAGTACGCCGACTTCGCGGCCTGGCAGCGGCAGTGGCTGCAGGGCGAGGTGCTGGCGACGCAGCTCGCCTACTGGAAGCGCCAGCTCGCCGGGGTGACCTCGGGCACCGAGCTGCTCGGGGACCGCCCGCGGCCGCTCGTGCAGAGGTTCCGCGGGGCGCGCGTCACGGCGTCCATCTCCACCGAGCTCACCGCGGCCCTCAAGGAGCTGAGCAAGAAGCAGGGAGTGACCCTGTTCATGACCCTGCTCGCCGGCTTCCAGGCCTTCCTCTACCGCTACACGCACGAGGAGGACGTCGTCATCGGCTCGCCCATCGCCAACCGCAACCGCGCGGAGACGGAAGGGCTGATCGGCTTCTTCGTCAACACCCAGGTGCTGCGCGCCGACCTCTCCGGCCGGCCGACGTTCCGCCAGCTCGTGGGCCGCGCGCGGGAGGTGGCCCTGAGCGCCTACGCGCACCAGGACCTCTCCTTCGAGCAACTCGTCACCGAGCTGCGGGCCAGCCGCGACACGTCGCGCCAGCCGCTGTTCCAGATCCTCTTCAATTTCCTCACCAACTACAAGCCGATCGAGATGGAGCTGCCGCCGGGCCTGCTCCTGACGCCGGAGCCGAACCACAGCGGGGCCGTGCAGTTCGACCTCGTCTTCTCGATCTACGAGGCCGACGGCGCGCTGCACTTCTCCGCCGACTACAGCACCGACCTCTACGAGCGCTCGACGATGGCGGGCCTGGTGGGCCACTACGCCGATCTCCTGGCCGCCGCCGCCGCCGTCCCGGACGCCGTCTTCTCGGAGCTGCCGTTCGGCTCGGACGAGGAGTGGCGGCAGGTGCTGGTGGACTGGAACGACACGGCCGCGGCCGTGCCCTGGGACAGCTCGGTGCAGACGCTCTTCGAAGGATGGGCGGAGCGGACGCCGGAGGCCGTCGCCGTGGTGTGCGAGGACCGGCAGGAGACCTATGCCGGGCTCAACCGCCGGGCCAACGCCCTGGCCCGCCGGCTGAAGGGGCTGGGCGTCGGCCCGGACCAGGTGGTGGGGCTGGTGGCGGACCGCGGGATCGATTTCCTGGCCGCCATCCTGGGGATCTTCAAGGCAGGGGGGGCCTACCTGCCCCTGGACGGACGCCATCCGGCCGAGCGGCTGCGGCAGGTGGTGCGGCAGAGCGGCACCCGGCTCGTCCTGGCAGCGAGCGCTTTCGCCGCCGGCCTGAGCGAGGACCTGGGGTCGCGGCTCGAGGAGGAAGCGGTGCGCCTGCGTTCCCTCGAAGACCTCCTTGAGCCCGCCGGGCGCGAAGAAAACCCGCCGGCGCTCGCGCAGCCGGACTCCCTCGCCTACGTCATCTACACCTCCGGCTCCACCGGCATCCCCAAGGGCGCCATGATCGCCAACCGGGGCATGCTCAACCACCTGTTCGTCAAGATCGGCGGCCTCGGGCTGTCGGCGGGCGACAGCGTGGCGCAGACGGCGTCGCACACCTTCGACATCTCCGTCTGGCAGTTCCTGGCCGCGCTGCTGGTGGGCGGCCGGGTGCACGTCTTCAAGGACGGCATCGCCCACGACCCGCCGCGGCTGCTCGCCGAGGTGGCGCGCCAGGGTGTGACCGTTCTGGAGACGGTGCCCTCTCTGATGAGGTTGATGTTGAGCGAGCCGGAGGGCGCGCTGGATCTGCCCCATCTGCGCTGGATGATCCCCACCGGCGAGGCGCTTCCTCTCGACCTCTGCCGGCGCTGGCTCGCGGCCCATCCCCAGGTGCCGCTGGTCAACGCCTACGGCCCGACGGAGTGCTCGGACGACGTCACCCACCACGTCCTCCGCACGCCGCCGCCGCCGGACCTGATGCACGTGCCGATCGGCCGGCCGGTGGCCAACACGCGGCTCTACGTGGTGAGCCCGGACCTGCTGCCGGTCCCCCGCGGGGTGGTCGGCGAGCTGTACGTGGGCGGGGCCGGCGTGGGCCGGGGCTACCTGAACGATCCGGTCCGCACGGCCGAGGGGTTCATCCCCGATCCGTTCGCCGGCGAGCCCGGAGCGCGCCTCTACCGGACGCGGGACCTGGTCCGGTTGACCGGCGGCGCGGACGGCGTGCTGGAGTTCCACGGCCGCGTCGATCACCAGGTGAAGATCCGCGGCCATCGCATCGAGCTCGGGGAGATCGAGTCGGCGCTGGCGCGCCACCCGGACGTCGCGGACGCCGTCGTCACGGTCGGGGAGGTCGGCGCGGGCGAGAAGCGCCTGGTCGGCTACGTGGTCCCGCGCCGCGCCGAGGCCGCGGCGGAGCCGCAGCTCGCGGCCGTGAAGGTGGGCGAGTGGCGCTCGGTGTTCGACCAGGTCTACGGCCACGGCGCGGTTTCGGCGCAGGATTCGGGGATCAATCTGCGGGTGTGGGTCAGCAGCTACACCGGCCAGCCCATGCCGGAAGAAGAGATCGTCGAGTGCTTCGAGGACTCGGTGGAGCGCATCCTGGCGCTGCGGCCGGCCAATCTCCTCGAGATCGGCTGCGGCACCGGCCTGCTGCTCAACCGGATCGCTCCGCACTGCGCCTCCTACCTGGCCACCGATCTCTCCGGCGAGGTCCTCCGGGACGTCTCGCAACGAGCCGCCGAGGCCGGCCTCGGCAATGTCACGTTCCTGGAGCGGGCGGCGGACGACTTCGCCGGCATCCCGCCGGCCAGCTTCGATGTGGTCGTCCTGAACGAGGTCGTCCAGTACTTCCCGAGCGTCGACTATCTGGTCAAGGTGGTCGAAGGAGCCCTGGCGGCGGTCAGGCCCGGGGGCGTCCTGTTCGTGGGCGGGGTGCGCAGCCTGCCGCTGCTCGAGCTTTTCGCCGCCTCGGTGCAACGGTTCCGCGCTCCGGGCTCGATGGAGGTGGCCGAGCTGCGAGGACGGATTCACGGCCAGCTCGCCGGCGAAAAAGAGCTGGCGGTGGACCCCCGGCTCTTCCTCGACCTGGCCGGCCGGATCCCCGCGATCGGCGGTGTCTGGCTCCAGCTCAAGGGCGGCCGCCACCACAACGAGCTGACCCGGTTCCGGTACGACGTATCTCTCCGGGTGGGCGGCCATCCGGTGGACGGCCCGGCCCCCTTGGAGCTGAGTTGGAAGGAAGGGGAGCACAGCCTCGACGTCGTGCGCCGGCATCTCGAGGAGCTGCAGCCGGGAGCCCTGCGAATCTCGGGTATCCCCAACGCCCGCGTCCGCGGGGACCTTCAGGCTATGGAGCTGATCCACCTCGACGGAGGGCCGGCCACGGTCGCGGAGTTGGGCCGAGCGCTGGCGGCGGCCGGCGCCGGCGGCGTCGACCCGGCCGACCTTGGCGACCTGGGGACCGAGCTGGGCTACCAGGTGTTCGTCTCCTGGGCCGCCGCCGGGGAGGCCGGGCTCATCGACGTGGTGTTCACGCGCCGGGGGGTGGACCCGCTGCCGGCCGCGGCGGCCTCCGAGCCGCTTGCGGAGCCCGCCGCCGACCCCTCGTGGAGCCGCTACGGTAACGATCCCCTGCGCAGGGACGCCGCCGACGGGTTGATTCCCCGTCTCCGGGCCTTCCTGGGGGAGAGGCTGCCGGCCTACATGGTCCCGGATGCGATGGTCGTGCTGGACGCCCTGCCGCTGACGCCCAACGGCAAGGTGGACCGCCGCTCCCTGCCGGCTCCGGATGTCGGGAGGTCCGAGCTCGTGGGCGGATACGTGCCGCCGGGGAGCCCTGTGGAGGAGACGCTGGCCGGGATCTGGAGCCAGCTCCTCGGCGTCGACAGGGTCGGCATCCACGACAACTTTTTCGACCTCGGCGGGCACTCGTTGCTGACCACTCAGCTCGTCTCCCGGCTGCGCGGCGCCTTTCAGATCGAGGTGGCGCTGCCGACGTTCTTCGAGGATCCGACGGTGGCCGGCCTGGCGCAGGTGGTCGAGCTCGCCCGCTGGGCCGAGCAGGTGGCGCAGGAGGAGACGGCGGTGGCGGTGACGGCCGGGGGCGGCGACTACGAGGAAGGGGAGATCTGATGGTGGTCGCGGACGAGCGGCCGGTGCTGAGCCGCGAGGAGCAGCTCGAGCGGGTGTGGGCCATGGCGGAAGGGGTGCTGGGCTCCTACGGCCTGGGTGCGGCCCGTATCAAGCTCCTGGAGCAGAAGAAGAACATCACTTTCCGCGTCGACGAGCCGGTGGAGGGGGAAGAGCCGCGGCGCTTCGTCCTGCGGGTGTGCGAGATCGGCGAGGGCGGCTACGACGAGACGGAGATCCGCTCGGAGCTCCAGTACCTGCGGGCCTTGAGCCGCGCCACCGGGCTGCTGGTCCCCGACCCGGTGGCGGCGCTGGACGGCTCGCTGACCATCCGCGGCGAGGTCGAGGGGATGCCGCCGCGTTTCTGCGCCCTCTTCCGCTGGGTGCCCGGCCGCATGGTCGAGGACGCGCCGACGCCGCGGCTCCTCGAGCGGGTGGGCGAGCTGTCGGCGCGCATCCACCTCTTCTCGGAGACCTTCGTGCCGCCGCCGGGATTCTCGCGGCCCCGCTGGGACGCCGCCCGCCTGTTCGGCACGGGGCGGGTGCTGGCCCCTGGCCAGGGCGAGCCGCTGATCTCCGATCGCGGCCGCGAGCTCCTCGAGGAGGCGGCCCAGGCTGTACGCGAGGCGATGGCGGGCCTGGGGGAGGGGAGCGACGTCTTCGGCATCATCCACAAGGACCTGGAGCCGGACAACACGCTAATCGACGGCGACGAGGTGCACGCCATCGACTTCGCCGACCTCGGCTGGGGGCACTACCTCTACGACATCGCGGCCTCGCTCCTGCCGCTGCGCGAGAAGCAGGGCTTCAACGCCATGCGCGACGCCTTCCTGCGCGGCTACAAGCAGGTCCGGCCGCTGCGCCCGGAGCACGAGGCCTTGGTCGAGACCTTCCTGATCGGCCGCAGCATCTTTTCGGTGCGGCTGATGACCGGCAAGCTCTGGGACTTTCCCCCCATCCGCGAGTATGCCAACACCGCGGTGCCGCAGATCCTGGGTGGCATCCGCCAGTTCCTTGCCCAGCGCTCGCGTGGCGAGGGGGCGGCCGCCCCCCGTCCGGAGACGGCGGCCACCCGCACCACGGTGCAGTTCCTGTCGCTCCTGCGCGACAAGGGGATCAAGCTGTGGACGGAGGGGGAGAAGCTGCGTTTCAGCGCTCCCCAGGGGACCATGACCCCGGCGCTCACGGCGGAGCTCAAGGACCGCAAGTTCGAGCTCCTGAGCTTCCTCCGCCAGGGCCACGTCGGCCGGCGCTCCTCGGCGCCCACCCGGGTGGTCACCCCGGAGATGGAGAACATCCCGCTGTCGTTCGCTCAGCAGCGCCTGTGGTTCATCGACCGTCTGGTTCCCGACAGCCCGCAGTACAACATCGCCCGCGCCGTGAGCCTCAAGGGGCCGGTGCGGGTGCCGGTGCTGGCGGCGAGTCTCGACGAGGTCGTGCGCCGCCACGCCGCCTTACGCACCACCTTCGCCGAGGTGGATGGCCAGCCGGTGCAGCGCATCGTGCCCAGCCTGCGCGTACCGCTGCCCGTGATCGACCTCCAGGGACTCCCCGCGCAGTTGAGGGAACCAGAGGCTTGGCGCGTGGCGAAAGACGATGCCCGGCGGCCGTTCGACCTCGCCCGCGGGCCGCTGCTACGCGTCATGCTCCTGCGCCTGGCGCCGGAGGACCACATGGCGCCCAGCACGATGCACCATATCGTGGGCGACGGCTGGTCGAGCGCGGCCCTGTTCGGCGAGATGGGGGCCCTCTACACGGCGTTCGTGCGCGGCGAGCCGTCGCCGCTGCCCGAGCTCCCCATCCAGTACGCCGACTTCGCCGTCTGGCAGCGCGGGTGGCTGCAGGGGGAGGTGCTGGAAGAGCAGCTCTCCTACTGGAAGGAGCAGCTCGCCGGCGCACCGCACCTCGAGCTGCCCACCGACCGGCCGCGTTCGCTCCTGCGCTCCTCGGACGGCGACCGCCACGCCCTGCTGGTGCCGGCGGATCTCTCCGCGTCGCTGCGCGGCTTTGCGCAGGCCCAGGGCGCGACGATGTTCATGATCCTGCTCGCCGCCTTCGAGACGGTGCTCGCCCGCTGGTCGGGACAGGACGACGTCGTGGTCGGCTCCCCCATCGCCAGCCGCAACCGCACGGAGATCGAGGCGCTGATCGGCTTCTTCGCCAACACCCTCGTCCTGCGCACCCGCATGCCCGGCGACCCCACTTTCCGCGAGGTGCTGGCGGCCGTCCGCAAGACCACCCTCGGCGCCTACGCGCACCAGGACCTGCCGTTCGAGAAGATCGTCGAGGAGCTGCGGCCGGACCGCACGGCGAGCGACACGCCGTTCTTCCAGGTCGTTTTCACCCTGCAGAACGTGCCTTATCCGGACATGCAGGTCTCCGACTTCCGAATGACTCTGATGCCGCCCACCAGCCGGGCGGCGCTGTTCGACCTCACCTGCAACATGAAGGAGATGCCGGAGGGGGTGCGCACCTCGTTCATGTACAAGATGGATCTCTTCGACGCCGCCACGGTGGCGCGGCTGGCCGGACAGTACCTGCGGGTCTTGGAGGCGGTCGCGGCCGACCCCGGATTGCGCCTGGGCGAGCTGCCCCTGCTGGGGCCCGGGGAGCGGCACCAGGTGGTCCACGAGTGGAGCGGCGCCGGTCCCGCCGCCGGCACGCTCACCATCCCCGGCCTGTTCGCGTCCCAGGCCGCGGCGCGGCCGGACGCCGTGGCGCTGGCATGGGACGGCGGCGAGCTCACCTACGGCGAGCTGGCCCGGCGGACCGGGCTCCTGGCCCGCCGCCTGCGCGTCCTGGGGGTTGGCCCCGAGGTGCCCGTCGGCCTCTCGATGGAGCGTTCGGCATGGGCGGTGACGGCCATCCTGGCCGTCCTCCAGGCAGGCGGCTTCTACGTGCCCCTCGACCCGTCGTACCCGCCGGAGCGCCTGGCTCTGCTGGCGGCGGATGCGGGAGTGAAGCTCCTGCTGACCGAGGAGGACGTGGTCCGGCTCGAAGAAGAGACGGATTCAGATGAGGATCTACCGGAGATCGACGCCGGCAACCTGGCCTACGTCATGTTCACGTCCGGCTCGACCGGAAGGCCCAAGGGGGTCGCCGTGCCCCACAGGGGCGTGGTCCGCCTGGTGCGCGAGGCCACCTACGCCCGGCTCGGTCCCGACGAGGTGCTGGCCCTCTTCGCCCCGCTCTCCTTCGACGCCTCGACGTTCGAGATCTGGGGCGCCCTGTTGAACGGCGGCCGGCTGGTGATCCCGCCGCCGGGGCGGGTGTCGCTGGAGGACCTGGGGCGGACCCTCGACCGGTTCGGGGTGACCACCCTGTGGCTGACGGCGGGGCTGTTCCACCAGATGGACGACGTGCCGACCGTGCGCCAGCTCCTGGCGGGCGGCGACGTGCTGTCGCCGGCCCACGTCCAAAGCGTTCTCGCGGCCCACCCGGGTCTGACGCTGATCAACGGCTACGGCCCCACCGAGAACACCACCTTCACCTGCTGCTACGCGATGACGGACGCGGCGACGGTCTCGCCCGTCCTGCCGGTGCCGATCGGGCATCCCGTCGGCGGCACGCGCGTCCACCTCCTTGACCGCGCCTTCCGGCCGGTGGCGCCCGGCGTACCGGGCGAGCTGTACGCCGGCGGCGACGGCCTGGCGCGCGGCTACGTGGGCCGTCCCGACCTGACGGCGGAGAGGTTCGTGCCCGACCCGGTGAGCGGGATCCCCGGCGCGCGCCTCTACCGCACGGGCGACCTGGCCCGCTTCCGCGCCGACGGCACGATCGATTTCCTGGGCCGCATCGACCTGCAGGTGAAAATCCGCGGCTTCCGCATCGAGCCCGGCGAGATCGAGGCCGCGCTGCTCGGTCATCCCGCTGTCGAGGAGGCCGTGGTGCTGGTGCGCGAGGAGGCGCCCGGCGACAAGCGGCTGGCCGCCTACGTGAAAGCGCGGCCCGGGGAGGCGCCCGATCTGCGCGAATTCCTCAAGCGGACGCTGCCGGAGTTCATGGTGCCGGCGGAGCTCGTCCTCGTGGACGCCTTCCCCCTGACGCCCAACGGCAAGGTGGACCGTGCCGCCCTGGCCCGCCTCCGCCCGGATTCGGCGCCGGAGGGTCCGCCGCCCCTCGATCCCGTCGAGGAGCTGCTGGCGGGGATCTGGGCGGAGGTGCTCCGCCGCGAGAGCGTGGGCCGGGACGACGATTTCTTCGCCGTCGGCGGCCACTCCCTGCTCGCCACCCAGGTGGTGTCGCGGGTGCGCGAGGCGTTCGGCGTCGAGCTGCCCCTCCAGAGCCTGTTCGAGGCGCCCACGGTCGCCGCCCTCGCCGCCGAGGTGAAGGCCGCCCGCCGGGAGGGTCGGGCGCCCCAGGCGCCGCCGGTCCGTCCCGTGCCCCGCGGCGGCGACCTGCCGCTCTCCTTCGCCCAGCAGCGGCTGTGGTTCCTCGACCGCTACGAGCCGGGGAGCGCGGCGTACAACATCGCCGCCGGCGTGCGGCTGAGCGGCGAGCTGCGGCCGGACGTGCTGGAGCGCGCCGCCGCCGAGGTGGTCCGCCGCCACGAGGCGTTGCGCACCACTTTCACGGCCGTCGGCGGCCTGCCCGTCCAGGTGATCGCGGCCGGTCCGGGCCTCGCCCTGCCGCTCGCCGACCTGCGGGCGCTCCCCCCGGCGCGCCGCCAGGCCGAGGCGCGGCGCCTCGCCGCGGCGGAGGCCCGCCGGCCCTTCGACCTCGCGGCCGGGCCGCTCTTCCGCGCCGCCCTGCTGCGGCTCGACGAGCGCGAGCACGCGGCCCTGGTGACGTTCCACCACATCGTCTTCGACGGCTGGTCGCTGGGCATCTTCCTGGGCGAGCTGGCGGCCCTCTACGCCGCCTTCGCCGCGGGCGCCGCCTCCCCGCTGCCGGAGCTGCCGGTCCAGTACGCCGACTTCGCTCACTGGCAGCGCCAGTGGCTCGGCGGCGAGGTGCTGGAGGCCGAGCTCGCCTACTGGCGGCGCCAGCTCGCGGCGCTGCCGCCCGGCCTCGAGCTGCCGGCCGACCGGCCGCGGCCGGCGCTGCAGAGCTTCCGCGGCACGTCCCTGCCCATCGCCTTGCCGCCGGAGCTGAGCGCGGCCCTCGGCCGCCTCGGCCGGCAGGCGGGAGTGACGCCGTTCATGACCCTGCTGGCGGCGTTCCAGATCCTCCTCGGACGACTGGCCCGCACCGCCGACGTGGCCGTGGGCACGCCCATCGCCGGCCGCAACCGCCGCGAGACCGAGAGGCTGATCGGGTTCTTCGTCAACACCCTGGTGCTGCGTACGGACTTGGGCGGCGATCCGCCCGTCCGCGAGCTGCTGGCGCGGGTGCGCCGGACGTCGCTCGACGCCTACGCCCACCAGGACGTGCCGTTCGAGCGGCTGGTCGAGGAGCTGCAGCCGGAGCGGGACCTCAGCCGCAACCCCCTGTTCCAGGTCCTGTTCGCCCTGCAGAACGCCCCGGATGCCGCCTTCGACCTGCCGGGCCTCTCCTTGCGGCCCCTTGCCGAGGCGGCCGGGGAGACGGCCAAGCTCGACCTCTCCCTGTCGCTCTACGAGGGGGAGGGCGGCCTGCGCGGCTCGCTGGAGCTCGACACGGACCTCTTCGACGCCGCCACGGCGGGCCGCTGGCTGGACGGCTTCCGGGAGATCCTGGAGGCGCTCGCCGCCGGCCCGGAGCGGCGCCTCTCCGAGCTCCCCTGGCTGTCCGCGGCGGAACGCCGCCAGGTTCTCCTCGACGGCGGCGCCGGGGATACCGCCGGCGCCGCGGACACCAGCCTGAACGGCCTGATCGCGGCCCAGGCCGCGCGCACGCCAGACGCGGTGGCCGTGGTCCACGGCGGCCTCGCCCTCACCTATGGCGCCCTCGAGCGGCGGGCGGCCCGGCTGGCGCGCCACCTGCGGGCGCTGGGGGTCGGTCCCGAGGAGCGGGCCGGCGTCTGCCTGGAGCGCGGCCTCGACCTGGTGGTGGCGCTGCTCGCCGTGCTGAAGGCAGGGGGCGCCTACGTGCCCCTCGACCCGGCCTACCCGGCCGAACGGCGGGACTTCATGGCCGAGGACTCCGGCGCACGGGTGGTCCTCACCCCGGAGCGCCTGCTGCGCGACGCGGCGGCGATCGCCGCCCAGGACGACGGCCCCCTCCCCGAGCTTGCGGCGCCGGGGAACCTGGCTTACGTGATCTACACCTCGGGCTCGACCGGGCGTCCGAAGGGAGTGGCGATCGAGCACCGCAGCGCCGTGGCCCTGGCGCGCTGGGCGCGCGCGGCCTTCTCGGACGAGGAGCTGTCCGCGGTGCTGGCCTCGACCTCCGTCTGCTTCGACGTCTCCGTGTTCGAGCTGTTCGTCCCCCTGGCCTGGGGCGGCCGGGTGATCGTGGTCGAGAACGCCCTGGACCTGGCGGCGGCGGGGGAGGTGAAGGTGCTCACCACGGTCCCCTCGGCCATGGCCGAGCTGGTGCGCCAGGACGCCCTGCCGGCGTCGGTGCGCACGGTGGGCCTGGGCGGCGAGCCCGTCCCCGCCGCGCTCGCCGAGCGGATCTTCGCGCGGCGTCCGGACCTCCGGCTGCTCAACCTCTACGGGCCGTCGGAGGACACCACCTACTCGACGGTCGCGCTCCTGGCGCCCGGGTCCGGCGAGCCGGGCATCGGCCGGCCGGTGACGGGAACCCGCGGCTACGTGCTCGACGAGCGGATGGAGCCCGTCCCCGCCGGCGTGCCCGGCGAGCTGTTCCTGGGCGGCGAAGGCCTGTCGCGGGGCTATCTCGGCCGGCCGGACCTCACGGCGGAGCGCTTCGTCCCCAACCCGTTCGACGAGCCCGGGGCCCGCCTCTACCGCACGGGCGACCTGGTCCGGCGGCCGCCCGGCGGCGAGCTCCGGTATCTGGGCCGCACCGACCACCAGGTGAAGATCCGCGGGTTCCGCGTCGAGCTGGGCGAGATCGAGGCGGCCCTCGGCCGCGATCCGCGGGTCCGCGAGGCGGCCGTTCTGGTGCGCGAGGACCGCCCCGGCGACCGCCGCCTCGTGGCCTACGTGGCGGCCGAAGGGGAGGCGCCGCCGGCGGGCGCCCTGCGCCAGGCCCTGAAAGAGCGCCTGCCCGACTCCATGGTGCCGGCGGAGATCGTCTTCCTGCCGGCCCTGCCGCAGACGCCCAACGGCAAGCTGGACCGCCGGGCCCTGGCGGCCATCTCTCCGGACCGCGGCGCCGGGGAAATCCTCGACGCTCCGCGCGACGCCACGGAGGAGATCCTGGCGGCCATCTGGGCGGAGGTGCTGGGCCGCGAGCGGGTCGGCGTGGGCGAGAGCTTCTTCGAGATCGGCGGCCACTCGCTGCTCGCCACCCAGGTGGTGTCGCGGGTGCGCGAGGCGTTCGCCGTCGACCTGCCGCTGGCCGGGCTGTTCGCCGCGCCCACGGTGGCGGGTCTGGCGGAGCTGGTGCGGGCGGCGCGGGGGACGGGAGAGGGCCTCGCCCTGCCGCCCATCGTGCCGGTGCCGCGCGGCGCCGGTCTGCCGCTCTCGTTCGCCCAGCAGCGGCTCTGGTTCCTCGACCGCTTGCAGCCGGGCGGCGCGGCCTACAACATCCCCGCGGCCCTGCGGGTGCGGGGCGCCGTCTCCCCGGCCGGGCTGGAGCGGGTCCTGCGCCAGGTGGCGCGGCGGCACGAGTCGCTGCGCACGGTCTTCGCCGCCGGTCCGGACGGGCCCGTGCAGGTGATCATGGCCGAGCCGCGGCTGGACCTGCCCCTGATCGACCTCTCGGGCCTGCCGGAGCCGCGGCGCGAGGAGGAGGCCCTGCTCCTCGCCGGCGAGGCGGCCGGGCGGCCGTTCGACCTCGAGGCGGGCCCCCTGATCCGCGCGGCCCTCCTGCGGCTGGCGGGCGAAGAACACGGGGTCCACCACGTGGTCCTCCTGGCCCTGCATCACATCGTGGCCGACGGCTGGTCGATCGGCGTCCTGTTCCGCGAGCTGGCGGCGCTCTTCGGCGGCGAGCCGCTCCCGCAGCTAGCCGTCCAGTACGCCGACTTCGCCCACTGGCAGCGGCAATGGCTGGCCGGCGACGCCCTGGCCGCCGAGCTCGCCCACTGGCGGCGGCGGCTCGAGGACGCTCCGCACACCCTGGGCCTGCCGCTCGACCGGCCCCGCCCGGCCGTGCAGACCTTCGGCGGCGCCGCCCTCTCGGGCACCCTGCCCGCTGCCGTCCGCGCCGCCCTGGCCGCCCTGGCGCGCCGGGAGGGAGCCACGCTCTACATGGTCCTGCTGGCGGCCTTCCAGGCCCTGCTCGGCGTCTGGTCGGGGCAGGACGACCTGCTGATCGGCTCGCCCATCGCGGGGCGCAACCGCCGCGAGACGGAGGGCCTGATCGGCTGCTTCGTCAACACCCTCGTCCTGCGTGCCGACCTCGGCGGCGATCCCACGTTCGGCGAGCTGCTGGCCCGGGTGCGGGCGACGGCGCTCGATGCCTACGCCCACCAGGACCTGCCCCTCGAGCTGCTGGTCGAGGAGCTGCGCCCGGCCCGGGATCTGTCGCGCAACCCCCTGTTCCAGGCCGTCTTCGCCCTGCAGAACGCGCCCGCCGCGGAGCTGACCCTGCCGGACCTGGAGCTGCGCCTCCTCGAGCTCCCCTCGCGGACGGCGAAGTTCGACCTGTCGCTGACGGCGGCGGAGACCCGGGAAGGGCTCGATCTTTCGTTGGAGTACAATGGCGCGCTCTTCGAAGAATCAACGGTTTCGATGATCCTCAACCATCTGCTTGCAATCCTGGAAAGCGCGCTTCCCGCGCCTTCCATGCGGCTCTCCGGCCTGCCTTCGTGGCGGCAGCCGGAGGTCTGGCAGGCTCTGGCGGAGCCGGAGGATTCCGAGGGGTGCGTCCACGAGCGGATCGCGAGATGGGCGCGGGAGACGCCGGATGCTCCGGCCGTGGTCTCGGCGGATGGGACGCTGAGCTACGCCGAGCTGGACGGGCGGGCGGCACGTCTGGCCCGCTCCCTCCGGGCACTGGGCGTGGGGCCGGAGGTGCTGGTGGCCGTCTGCCTGCCGCGGTCCCCCGAGGAGGTCGTGGCTCTCCTCGCCGTCCTCAAGGCCGGTGGAGCCTATCTGCCGGTCGAGCCGGGCTCGCCGCGCGAGCGCCTGGCCGCGATCTTCGCCGATGCCGGGGTGGAGCTCCTGCTGACGTCGGACGCCCTCGCACCGGATCTCGCCGGGACGGGTCCCCGTGTCTTCGCCGTCGGCCGGGAGGCGGGGCTCGACGGCGGTGACTTGCCGACGGTGGATGAGGACAACCTGGCGTACGTCATCTACACCTCGGGATCGACGGGACGGCCCAAGGGCGTCGAGATCGAGCACCGCGCCCTCTCCCGCCTGATCGCCTGGCACCTGCGGGCGTTCGGCGTCACGCCGCGCGACCGCGCCACCCGCCTGTCGGGCCTCGGCTTCGACGCCTCCGTCTGGGAGCTGTGGCCCTACCTCGCGGCGGGCGCCAGCGTATACGTCCCCCCCGCCGAGGAGGTCCGGACGTCGCCGGAGGCCCTGCGCGGCTGGCTGCTGGCGGAGTCGATCACCGTGTCCTTCGTGCCCACGCCGGTGGCCGAGGGGATGCTGGCCCTCGAATGGCCCGCCGAAACTCCGTTGCGCCTCCTGCTGACGGGCGGCGACACCCTGCACCGCCACCCGCCCGCCGGGCTGCCGTTCCGCCTGGTCAACAACTACGGCCCCACGGAGAGCACGGTGGTCGCGACCTCGGGGACCGTGCCGGCCGCGGAGGCCGGGGCGCCGTCGATCGGCGAGCCCGTCGACGGCGTGCGGGTGGTGCTGGCCGACCGCCGGCTGCGCCCTGTCCCGCCCGGCGTGGCCGGCGAGCTGTGCCTAGGCGGCGGCAGCCTGGCGCGGGGCTACCGCGGCCGCCCGGACCTGACGGCCGAGAGCTTCGTCCCGGCGGAGGGGGGCGGGCGGCTGTACCGCACCGGCGACCTGGCGCGCTGGCCGGCCCACGGCGGCATCGAGTTCGCCGGCCGCCTCGACGACCAGGTGAAGGTCCGCGGCGTACGCGTCGAGCCGGGGGAGGTCGCGGCGGCCCTCGCCCGCCATCCCGGCGTCCGCGACTGCGTGGTGGTGGCGCGCACGGACGGCCCCGGCGGGCTCCGCCTGGTGGCCTACCACGCGCCCGCGCCGGCGGCGCCGACTGCGCAGGAGCTGCGGGAGTTCCTGCGCGAGCGCCTCCCCGACGCCATGATCCCCGCCGCCTTCGTGTCCCTGGAAACGCTGCCCCTGACCCCCAACGGCAAGGTGGACCGGCGGGCGCTGCCGGCGCCGGGCCGGGAGGACCTCGGCGCCGGGGCCGAAGAGCGCGCCGCGCCGCGCGACGCCGTGGAGCTGGAGCTCTGCCGGGTCTGGGAGGAGCTCCTGGGCGTGGCGCCGGTGGGCGTGCGGGACGACTTCTTCGCCCTCGGCGGGCACTCGCTGCTGGCCGTCCGGCTGATGGGCCGCATCCGCGAGCGCTTCGGCCGGGAGCTGCCCCTGACGGCGCTCTTCGCGGGCGCCACCGTGGAGCACCTCGCCTCCCTGCTGCGCGATCCGCTCGATGGCGAAGCCCGGAGGGACGCCCTGGTGCCGATCCGCACGGGCGGCGCCCTGCCGCCGCTCTTCCTGGTGCACCCGGTCGGCGGCAACGTCCTCTGCTACGCCGAGCTGGCCCGCCAACTGGATCCCTTGGACATGGGGCGGCCGGTCTACGCCTTCCAGTCGCCGGGCCCCATGGAGAGCGTCGAGGAGATGGCGGCGCACTATCTCGAAGGGGTCCGCGCCGTGCAGCCGCGGGGCCCGGTCTTCCTGGCCGGCTGGTCGATGGGCGGCGTGGTGGCCTTCGAGATGGCCCGCCGGCTGGCGGCCGAAGGGCGGCAGCCGGCGTTGCTGGCGGTGATCGATGCGTTCGCCCCGGGGACCGGCCCGGCGCTCTCCGGCCCCGTGGACGACGGCGATCTGAAGAAGCTTTTCGAGCGCGATCAGGAAGGGCTCGGGGCGGCCGTGACGGAAGCCCCCCGCCTGTTCGAGATCTTCCGCGCCAATGCCACGGCGCTGCAACGGTACGCGGGAGCGCGCTACGAAGGCCGCGTCACCCTGCTGCGCGCCGGGGAGACGGCGCCGGCGGGAGACGACCTCGGCTGGAGCGCCCTGGCGGCCGGCGGCGCCGAGGTCCTGGAGGTCCCCGGCCACCACTACACCCTGCTGCGCGGCGCCGGAGCGCAGCGCACCGCTGCACTACTCTCCGCGAGGATGAACCATGACTGAGCAGACCCTGATCGATCTCGACGCCGCCCGCCAGCTCGGGGCCGAGCGGCAGGCGGCGAGCGACGCCTATGAGCGCGAGCACCTCCAGGCCTTCCAGGCCTTCCACGCCGGGCTGGAGGACAAGCGGAACATCGTCTACATGTTCTTCACCGGCAACCTCCTGCACTGGCTGAGCCGGGCCCTGGTCTTCGTGCCCGAGGACGCCAACGTGGTCCTGATCGGCTCCGACCTCGCCGAAGACGAGATCGCCTGGCTGCGGGGCCACACCAGCCGGCCGTTCCATCACGTCGCGGCGCGCCTCGACGACAACGCCGTGCTCGACTTCATCTTCAAGACGGCCGAGCATCACTTCGGCTGGCTCCATATCGACTGCTTCGTGCTCAACCCGCAGCTCTTCGGGGAGATGATGCGGTTCGACGGCGACGTGGCCATCAACTGCATCTGGGCCCACCCGGGGATCGACCAGGTGGACATCCTCCATTCGGCCTTCGCCACCATCAACTTCGACGTCCTGACGGCGATCCGCGGCCGCGGCATCGAGGTCTCGCCGTGCACCTACAGCTACGAGGGATCGCCCGCCGGGCGGACCGTCACGGAGCGCCCCCTGTACAGCCGGATCCCGACGCCGGAGCAGGTCGAGCTGCTGCGCAAGGTGCTGCCCACCGGGCCGGATGGCCTGCCGCAGTACTCGATCGGCGACCACTTCGAGATCCTGGAGCTCTATCAGCTCGTCGCCAATGCCCTCGGCTACCGGCTGAACCAGATCCGGCACCTGGTGCGCGACGGCGCGGTGACGGCGGCGCACTATTCGAACGAGATCATCCACGTCAACGGCGTGTCCACCTACAAGCTCTACAAAGCGGCCGACGCCGGCCAGACCTACATCGCCAACCAGCTCTACGTGCTCCTCCTGCAGGCCGACTACGCCATCCTCGCCGCCATGGGCGCCGACGTCCCGGAGCCCTACGCGAAGCTGCGGGCGGAGCTGGAGGCGGGCATCGGCGAGCTCGGCCTGGACGGCGGGCAGGTGGCACAAAACCTCTACGGCTTCCTGATGTCGCGGGGAGTCAGCCAGGAGAGCTGCGCGCGCATCCTGGGACACGCCTGACGGGCCAGAGATAAGGAGATCGGAATGGCTACTCTGCTGCAAGACCTGCGCTGGTCCCTGCACCTCATGCGCAGGAACCTCAGCCTGACCCTCATCGTGGTCCTGTCGCTGGGGCTCGCGATCGGCACCAACACGGCCGTGTTCAGCGTCGTCAACGCCTTCCTGCTGCGGCCGCTGCCGGTCGAGGACATCGACCGCGTCGTGCGGCTGCGCGAGAGCCTGGTGGAGCCGGGAGCGGAGCCCACCTTCCGCAGCCTGTGGGAAGTGAACTACTTCAACTGGAAGCAGCACAACGAGGTCTTCGAGAGCATGGCCGCGGCCGCCGCCACCAACCTCAACGTCTCCGGGGGCGAGAGCGCGGAGCGCCTGGGCGGCTCGCAGATCACCTGGGATTTCTTCCCGCTCCTCGGCCTGCAGCCGGTGCTGGGGCGCAACATGCTGCCGGAAGAGGACCGCCCGGGCCGCGGCGGCGTGGTGCTGCTCGGCAACAGCTACTGGAGCAGCCGGCTCGGCAGCGATCCGGAGATCGTCGGCAAGACCCTGACGATCAACGGCAGCCCGCACACCGTGATCGGCGTCATGCAGCCCCACCTGCGGTTCCCCTACGACTCCGACATGTGGGTGCCCATGGCGGCCCGCAACGACCCCGCCGAGTCGCCGAACTGGCGCCTCTACGTGCTGGGGCGCCTCAAGCCCGGGATCGCCCCGGAGCGCGCCGAGGCCGAGATGACCAAGCTGGCCGGCCGGCTGGCCGTCGAGCGCCCGTTGGACGGCGCTCCCACCGGGGCCAAGCTGGACCTGCTGCGCGACGAGCTGATCGAGAACTTCCGCCGGCTCTTCCTCCTCCTGGTCGTGGGCGCGGGCTTCGTGCTGCTCATCGCCTGCGCCAACGTCTCCAACCTGCTGCTCGCCCAGAGCGTCGGGCGGAGCAACGAGGTGGCCGTGCGGGTGGCCCTCGGCGCCACCCGCAAGACCCTGGTGCGGCAATTCCTCACCTACAGCATGCTGCTGGCCGTGATCGGCGGCGCCCTCGGCATCCTGCTGACCTTCTGGAGCATCCAGCCGCTGATCTCGCTCACCCCGCTCGAGAGCATCCGTGACTTCGACGCGCAGCCGCGGATCGACCTGCCCACGCTCGGCTTCACCATGGGCGTCTCGCTGCTGGTGGGCATCGCCTTCGGCCTCGTGCCGGCCCTGCGCGACAGCAAGGTCGGCCTGCGCGCCTCGCTGAGCGACGGCGGCCGGGCGGGCACCCTGGGCACGGGCGGCCGCCGCGTCCTCAACGCCTTCGTGGTCTCCGAGATCGCCCTCGCCCTGGTGCTGCTGGTGGGCGCGTCCCTCATGCTGCAGAGCTTCCGGAAGCTCCACACCATGGACCGCGGCTTTCAGCCGGACCACGTGCTGTCGTTCAAGGTCGCGTTCCCCGACACCAAGTACCCCGAGCAGCACCTCAAGGCGGCGTTCATCCAGCAGGCCGCCGAGCGGCTGCGGGCGCTCCCCGGCGTCACCGCGGCCAGCGTCACCTCCGTCGAGCCGTTCTACCCCGGCCAGGAGTACGCCGCTTACAACGTCGAGGGCCAGCCGGCCAACAACTCCCGGGGCTACCACGTGGTGCACCACCGGACGATCGAGCCCGGGTACTTCGACACCCTGAAAATCCCCCTGCTCAAGGGGCGCGCCTTCACCCACCAGGACACGGCGGAGTCGCCGTTCGTGGTGATCGTCAGCAAGTCGTTCGCCGACCGCTTCTGGCCCGGCCAGGACCCCATCGGCAAGCGGGTCAAGCGCGGCCTCTACGACGGCGAGCGCCCCTGGCTGACCGTGGTCGGGATGGTCGGCACGCTGGCCGAGTCGCAGGACGACGAGAACACCTCCGACGCCTGGTACATGCCCTACACCCAGCCGACGATCCTCGACATCACGGACATGACGTTCGTGCTGCGCACCTCCGCCGATCCGAAGTCGATGGCCGCCTCGGCCCGGCAGGTGATCTCCGGCCTCGACCGCGACCAGCCGATCTACGACGTGCTGACCATGGACGAGCGGCTGGAGAACCGGACGATGCCGCAGCGCACCAGCGCCCTCCTCTACGGCATCATGGGCGGCCTCGGGTTGATCCTGGCGGCGCTCGGCATCTACGGCGTCCTGTCGTTCTCGGTCAACCAGCGGTACCGCGAGATCGGCATCCGCTCCGCGATGGGGGCGCGCCCCGCCGACATCAAGTCGATGATCCTGAAGAACGCCATGCTCCTCACCCTGATCGGGCTGGCGGTGGGCATCGGCGGCACCCTGCTGCTGACGCGGCTCCTCGGCTCGCTCCTCTACGAGGTGCGGCCGAACGATCCGCTGACGCTCGTCGCCGCGCTGGCGGGCCTGGCGCTGATCGCCCTGGTCTCCAGCTACATCCCGGCCCGGCGGGCTGCCAAGACGGACCCCCTGCGGGCCCTCCGGTACGAATAGCCATGGCCCTTCTGGACAGGACTCCGGCCCCCGTTCTCCCCCCTCCCACCCGCCGCCGCTGGCCGCGGCGGGTGGCGCTCGCCCTCGCGCTCCTGGCGGGCCTGCTGGCGCTCGCCGTCGTGGCGGCCGGCCTGGTGGTCCGCCAGCGGCTGCGGGCGAGCCTGCCCGAGCTCGCCGGCGAGCGGCGGGTCGGCGGCCTCGCCGCCGCCGTCAGCGTCGAGCGGGACGCGCTCGGCGTCCCCGTCATCCGCGGCGCCAGCCGGGCCGACGTGGCCTTCGCCACCGGCTTCGTCCACGGCCAGGACCGGTTCTTCCAGATGGACCTCCTGCGGCGGCGAGCCGCCGGCGAGCTGTCCGAGATCCTGGGCGAGCGGGCCCTCGGGGAGGACGAGTCGCTGCGCGTCCACCTCCTGCGCGCCCGCGCCCGCCGCGCCCTGGAGCGGAGCGCTCCCGACGTCCGCGCCGTGCTCGACGCCTACAGCCGCGGCGCCAACGCGGGCCTCGAGTCGCTCGGCGCCGCCCCGTTCGAGTACCTCGTCCTGCGCGCCGAGCCCCGCCCCTGGCAGCCCGAGGACTCGATGCTGGTGCTGCTCACCATGTTCGCCCGCATGGGCGACCCCCAGGGCGCCATGGAATCGGCGCGCGGCGTCCTGCGCGACACGCTGCCGCCGGCGCTCTTCGCTTTCCTGACCCCGGCGGGCACCGAGTGGGACGCGCCGCTGGCCGGCGAGGCGTTCACGGCCCCCGGCGTGCCGCCGGCCGCCGCCTTCGATCTCCACGGGCGCAAGGCGGCGGCGCTCCAGCCGGCGCGGCCTGCCGTCGAGCCGCTGTCGGTGGCGCGGGCGGCGAGCAACAGTTGGGCGGTCGCGGGGAGCCGCACGAGCACCGGCGGCGCCCTGCTGGCCAACGACATCCACCTCGACCTCGCGGCCCCCAACCTCTGGTACCGCGCCACCCTCGCCTGGCCGGGGCACGAGGTTACCGGCGCCACCCTGCCCGGCGCGCCGGCGATCGTCGTCGGCAGCAACGGCCACGTCGCCTGGGGGGTCACCAACAGCGTCATCGACACCACCGACGTCGTCCTGCTCGACGTCGATCCCAGGGACCCGGGCTCCTACCGCACGCCCGCGGGACTCCGCCGCTTCGAGAAGCGCACCGAGACGATCCGGCTGAAGGGGGGAGGCAAGAAAGAGCTGCCCGTCGAGTGGACGGTGTGGGGGCCGGTGACCACCGACTCCCGGGGCCGCCGCCAGGCGGTCCGCTGGATCGCCCAGGAAGAGGGCGCCGTGGACTTCGAGATCCTCCGCCTGGAGACGGCGCGCACCCTCGACCAGGCCCTCGACCTCGCCCACCGCAGCGGCGTGCCGGCCCTCAATTTCGTGGCCGCCGACTCGGCCGGGCGCATCGGCTGGACGGTCATCGGCCGGCTGCCGCGGCGGGCCGGGCTCGACGGGCTCCTGCCGGCTTCCTGGGCCGGTGGCACCAGCCGCTGGCAGGGCCTGATCCCGCCCGAGGAGGTGCCCCAGGTCGTGGATCCGCCGTCGGAGCGCCTGTGGACGGCCAACAACCGCCTGGTCGGCGGCCAGGACCTGGCGAAGCTCGCCGACGGCGGCTATCTGCTGGGCGCCCGCGCCCGCCAGATCCGCGACGGCCTGCTCGCTCTCGACCGGGCGAGCGCCGGCGACATGCGCGCCCTGCAGCTCGACGACCGCGCCCTCTTCTTCCAGCGCTGGCAGGCGCTCCTGCTCTCGGCGCTGACGCCCGAGGCCGTGGCCGCCAACCCGCGCCGCGGCGAGCTGCGCGGCGTCGTGGCCGACTGGGGCGGGCGCGCCTCGGTGGACTCCGCCGGCTTCCGGATGGTCCGCTCGTTCCGCATCCTGCTCGCCCAGGACGTGTTCGGCTCGCTGACGGCCGACTGCCTGAAGGCCGACCCCGCCTTCGACTACGTCAACAGCTTTGACCAGTTCGAAGGGCCCCTCTGGCAGCTCGTCACGCAGCGGCCCGCCCACCTGCTCGACCCGCGCTACAAGGCCTGGCAGGAACAGCTCCTGGCGTCCGTCGACCGGCTCTTCGAGCTGTTCCCCGAGGGGCCGCTGCGCGACCGCACCTGGGGCGAGCGCAACACGGCGGCGATCGGCCACCTGTTCAGCGCCATCCCCGGCCTCGGCCGCTGGCTCGACATGCCGGCCCGCCAGCTCCCCGGGGCCGACTACATGCCGCGCGTCCAGGACCCCTCGTACGGGGCGACGCTGCGGATGGTGGTCTCGCCCGGGCGGGAGAAGGAGGGCTTCTTTCAGATGCCCACGGGCCAGAGCGGCAACCCGCTGTCGCCCCACTACGGCGACTCCCAGGCCGCCTGGGTGGAGGGGAGCCCCGCCCCCTTCCTGCCGGGACCGCCCGTGAACCGCCTCACCCTGGTGCCCGAGGGAGCGCGATGAAGGAAGCGGAGAAGATCGACGCGCTGTTCGCGCCCCTCGACCGGCCGGACTCGCCGGGCTGCGCCGTCGCGGTGCTGCGGGACGGCGACGTCGTCCTCCAGCGCTGCCATGGCATGGCCGACCTGGAGCGCGGCATCGCCATCACGCCCTCGACCGTGTTCGACGTCGCCTCGACCTCCAAGCAGTTCACGGCCGTGTGCATCGCCCTGCTGGCGGAGCAGGGGAAGCTCGGGCTCGACGACGAGGCCCGCGCGTACCTTCCCGAGCTGCCGCGCTACGAGGCGCCGCTCACGATACGCCACCTGCTCCAGCACACCGGCGGCGTGCGCGACTACCCCGCCCTGCTGGGGCTCGCGGGTCTGCCGGACGTCACGCCGGCCGGGGCCCTGGCCTTGATCGCCCGGCAGAAGGGGCTCGACTTCACCCCCGGCGAGGAGTTCCTCTACTGCAACTCCGGCTACGTCCTGCTGGCGGAGATCGTCGAGCGGGTCTCCGGCCAGCCGCTGGCGCGCTTCGCGGAGGAGAACGTCTTCCGGCCGCTGGGCATGGGCCGCACGGCCTTCTCGGCGGAGCCGGTGGCGGGGCAGGCCCTCGCCTATTCGCCCGGCGAAGAGGGCGGCTTCCAGATCGACATGGAGGGCGTGAACCTGCCCGGCGACGGCGCGCTCAAGACGACCCTCGAGGACCTCTGCCGCTGGGACCGGAACTTCTACGACAACCGCCTGGGGCGCGGCGGGCCGGGGCTGATCGAGCAGCTCGTCACGCCGGGAGTGCTGGCGAGCGGCGAGCCCATCGGCTACGGCCTCGGGCTCTTCCTGGGCGAATTCGCGGGCCTGCGCTTCGTCCGCCACAGCGGCACCTGGGCGGGCTACAAGGCCGAGCTGCTGCGCTTCCCCGACCTGCGGCTGTCGGTGATCCTGCTGTCCAACCTGGGGGCGCTGGACCCTGAAGCCGTCTCCCGGCAGATCGCCGAAGCCCTGCTCGCCGAGCATCTCCCACCGCAGCCGGAGGCGGAGCCCGCCGAGGTGACCGAGGAGCCGCCGTTCATCGATCTGCCGGAGGCGGAGCTGGAGGCGAAGACGGGCACCTTCCGCAACCGCGCCACGGGGCGGATGTGGCAGTTCTCCCGCCACGAAGGGAAGCTGGTCGCCGTCTCCGGGCTGTTCTTCGAGATCCGGCCCGTCAGCCGCACGCACTTCCGGGCCGTCGGTGCGCCGGCGGCCATCGACCTCTATTACCAGGAGGGGCCGGCCGGGCGGCCCGCGGCGATCGGCTGGCACGTGGCCGGCCAGGAGCCGGGGGTGCTCGAGCCGCTGGAGCTGGCGATCCCCACGGCTGAAGAGCTCGCCGGCTACGCGGGGCGGTACCACAGCGAGGAGCTGGCGGCCACGCACGAGGTGGTCGCCGCCGAGGGCGGGCTGGCCCTGCGCCTCGGGGCGGCGCCGTTCGCGGCCCCCCTGGAAGCGACCGCGAAGGACCAGTTCACCCTCCAGGGTGCGGTCCTCGACTTCCTGCGCGACGGCGCGGGCCGGGTCTCCGGCTTCGCCGTCAGCCTCGGCAGGATCAAGGGCCTGCGCTTCGAGAAGACGGCAACGGCATGACCGAGGCACGGCGGCATCAGCTCCTGGTGGAGTGGAACGACACCGAGGGTCCCGATCCCGGGCAGTGCCTGTTCGCGCTGTTCACCGCCCAAGCCCAGGAGCGGGGGGATGCGGTCGCCGTCGTCTCCGGCGAGGAGGAGCTGACCTACGCCGAGCTGTGGGCGCGGGCCGCCGAGCTCGCCGTCCACCTGCGCGCCCTCGGGGTCGGCCCGGAGGTGGCCGTGGGCCTCGGGCTCGAGCGGTCGCCGCGGGCCGTGACCGCCATGCTGGCGGTGCTCGCGGCAGGCGGCGCGTTCGTGCCGCTCGATCCGTCCTATCCCGCGGAGCGCCTGCGGCAGATGGCCGGTGACGCCGCGCTGCGGCTGCTGCTGACCGACGGCGCCACGGCCGGCCGCCTGCCCGATCTGCCGGGCGCGCGCACGGTCCGCCTCGACGGCCTCGGCGGTCCCGGCCTCGCGAACGGTGAGCCGCCGGCCGCGGGTGTAACGGCCGACAACCTGGCCTACGTGATGTTCACCTCGGGCTCGACCGGCCGGCCCAAGGGGGTCGCGGTCACCCACCGCGCCGTGGTGCGGCTGGTGCGGGGCGCGGGGTACGCCCGGCTCGACGCCGGGGAAACTTTCCTGCAGTACGCGCCGCTCTCCTTCGACGCCTCGACCCTGGAGATCTGGGGCAGCCTGCTGAACGGCGGCCGGCTGGTGATCCCGCCGGCCGGCCGGGCCTCGCTGGAAGACCTGGGCCGGGAGATCGCCCGCCACGGCGTGACCTCGGCCTGGCTCACGGCGGGGCTGTTCCACCAGATGGTGGAGAGCCATCTGGACGGGCTGCGGCCGCTGCGCCAGCTCCTGGCCGGCGGCGACGTGCTGTCGCCGCCGCACGTGCGCCGGGCCCTGGCCGAGCTGCCGGGCCTGACGCTGATCAATGGCTACGGCCCCACCGAGAACACGACGTTCACCTGCTGCCACTCGATGTCCGCGCCGCCGCCGGCGGACTCGCCGGTGCCGATCGGGCGGCCGGTCACGGGCACCCGCGTCCTCCTGCTCGACGGCGCCCTCGAGCTGGTGCCGGCGGGCGTCACGGGCGAGCTGTACGCCGGCGGGCACGGCCTCGCGCGGGGATACGCCGGCCGCCCGGAGCTGACGGCCGAGAGGTTCGTCCCCCATCCGAGCCCGCCGAGCCCCGGCGAGCGCCTCTACCGCACGGGCGACCTGGCGCGCTGGCGGCCGGACGGCACGATCGAGTTCCTCGGCCGGGCCGATCAGCAGGTCAAGGTGCGCGGCTTCCGCGTCGAGCCCGGCGAGATCGAGGCGGTGCTGCAGGCGCTGCCCGGCGTGCGCGCCGCGGCCGTGGTGGCGCGCGAGGATACCGGCGGCGACAAGACTCTGGCGGCCTACGTCGTGCCGGAGCCCGGCGGGCCGCTCGCTCCGGACGCCCTGCGCTCGGAGCTGGGCCGGCGCCTGCCCGAGTTCATGGTGCCCACGGCCTGGATGCTCCTCGAAGCGCTGCCCCTGACCGCCAACGGCAAGGTGGACCGGCGGGCCCTGCCGGCGCCCGGCCCCGGGGCCGCGGCCTACCGCGCCCCGCGCACTCCGGCCGAAACGGCGCTGGCGGAGATCTGGGCCGAGGTGCTGGGAGTCGAGCGGGTGGGCCTCGACGACGACTTCTTCGCCCTCGGCGGGCACTCGCTGCGGGCGGCCCAGGTGGTGTCGCGCCTGCGCGCCGCGCTGGGTGTCGAGCTGCCGCTCCAGGCGCTGTTCGAGGCGCCGGGCCTGGCCGGGGCGGCGGAGCGGGTGGCGGAGGCGCTCGGGAGGGACGGGCGGGCGGACCTGCCGCCGCTCCTGCCGGTGCCGCGGGACGGCGCCGGGCTGCCGCTGTCGTTTCCCCAGCGGCGGCTCTGGTTCCTGCACCGCCTGGACCCGGCCAGCCCCGTCTACAACCTCCCCCTGGGCTGGCGCCTGCGAGGCGAGCTGAACGCCGGGGCCCTGGCGGCCTCCCTGGCGGCCGTGGTCGGCCGGCACGAGGCCTTGCGCACGGTCTTCGCCGGGATCGAAGGCGAGCCGGTCCAGGTCGTCCTGCCGGCGGCTCCCCTTGCGCTGCCAGTCGTCGACCTCAGCGGCCTCGACGAGCCCGTCCGCGCCGCCGAGGCCCGGCGGCTCGACGGGGCGGCGGCGCGCGCGCCGTTCGACCTCGCGGCGGGGCCGATGATGCGCGCCCGGCTGCTGGTCCTCGGACCCGAGGAGCACGCGCTGCTGCTCGATCTGCACCACATCGCCACGGACGGCTGGTCGATGGGCGTGCTCGCCCGCGAGCTGGAAGCGCTCTATGCCGGCGAGACCCTGCCCGCGCTGCCCGTCCAGTACGCTGACTTCGCCCACTGGCAGCGGCAATGGATGGCGAGCGGGATCGTGGAGGAGCAGCTCGGCTACTGGCGGCAGCGGCTGGCCGGGCTCGCGCCCCTGGAGCTGCCGGCCGACCGGCCGCGCCCGCCCGTGCAGTCGTTCCGCGGCGCGGCTCTGAGCCTGCCCCTGCCGCCCGGGCTCACCCGCGCCCTGCGCGATTTGAGCCGGCGGCAGGGCGCGACCCTGTTCATGACGCTGCTCGCCGCCTTCGCCCTTCTGCTGCGGCGCACCAGCGGCCAGGACGACCTCGCCGTGGGCGCGCCCGCCGCCAATCGCGGCCGGCGCGAGGTCGAGGGGCTGATCGGCTTCTTCATCAACTCCCTGGTGCTGCGCCTCGACCTCTCCGGCGAGCCGGGCTTCCGCGGCCTGCTCGGCCGGGTGCGCGAGACGGCGCTCGGCGCCTACGCCCACCCGGACGTGCCGTTCGAGCGGCTGGTCGAAGAGCTCCAGCCGGCGCGCGACGCCAGCCGCAACCCGCTCTTCCAGGTTCTGTTCCAGGTGCTCGACGCGGCCCTGCCGCCGCCCCTCACCCTGGCCGGCCTGGACGTCGAGCCGCTGCCGAGGAGCGCCGGCACCGCCCGGTTCGACCTCGAGCTGGCCTTCCACGAGACGGCGGGCGAGCTCGCCGGCCTGGCCGAGCTCAGCAGCGACCTGTTCGACGCCACGACCATCCAGCGCCTGCTCGGCCAGTACCAGCGGCTGCTGGAGGGGATCGTGGCCGCGCCCGAGGCGCGCCTGTCCGACCTCCCGCTCCTGGGCGAGGCCGAGCGCCAGCAGCTCCTGGTCGAGTGGAACGACACCGGCGGGCCCCTGTCGGGCGAACGCCTGCTGCACGAGCCGTTCGCCGCTCAGGCCGCGCGGACGCCCGAAGCCGTGGCGGTGATTGCGGGCGACGGCTCGCTGACCTACGGCGAGCTCCACGCCCGCGCTGCCCGCCTGGCCTCCCACCTCGGGGCCCTGGGCTTGGAGCCCGAGGCACGGGTGGGCATCTTCCTCGACCGCTCCCTCGACCTCGTGGTGGCGATCCTCGCCGTCCTGCGGGCGGGCGGGGCCTACCTGCCGCTCGATCCCGCCTATCCGAAGGAGCGCCTGGCGTTCACCCTCGAAGACTCGGCGGCGCGCGGGGTGATCACCCGCGAGAGCCTGCTCGGCGCCCTGCCCGGGCACGGCGGCTGGCAGGTCCTGGTGGACCGGGACGCCGCGGCGGTCGACGCGGCCGCCGAGGCGCCGCCGGCGCCGGCGCTGGCCGACGGCCTGGCGTACCTGATCTACACCTCGGGCTCGACGGGCCGACCCAAGGGGGTGGCCATCCGCCACGCCAGCGCCGTCGAGCTGGTGGAGTGGAGCCGCGGGGTGTTCTCGGCGGCGGAGGTCGCGGGGGTCCTGGCCTCGACCTCGATCTGCTTCGACCTCTCGGTGTTCGAGCTGTTCGTGCCGCTGAGCCGGGGCGGCTGCGTGATCCTGGCCGCCGACGCCCTGGCCCTGCCGTCGCTGCCGGCTCGGCACCTGGTCACCCTGGTCAACTCCGTCCCCTCGGCCCTCACGGAGCTGGTGCGGATGGGCGGCCTGCCGCCGTCGGTGGCGACCGTCAACCTGGCGGGCGAGCCGCTCCAGCGCTCGCTGGTGAACGGGATCTACCGGCAGGGCGGGGTCCGGAAGGTCTACAACCTCTACGGCCCGTCGGAGGACACGACGTACTCGACCTTCACGCTCGTCGGCCGCGAAGGGGGCGCTCCCGCCATCGGGGTCCCCCTGGCCGCCACCCGGGCCTACGTGCTCGACCGGGAGATGGGGGCGGCGCCGGTGGGCGTGGCGGGCGAGCTCCATCTCGCCGGCGCGGGCCTGGCGCGAGGGTACCTCGGCCGGCCGGACCTGACGGCGGAGCGGTTCGTGCCCAGCCCGTGGGGAGCGCCGGGCGAGCGCCTGTACCGGACGGGCGACCTGGCGAGCTTCCTGCCGGACGGCGGCCTCAAGTTCCTGGGCCGCATCGACCATCAGGTGAAGATCCGCGGCTTCCGCATCGAGCTGGGAGAGATCGAGGCGGCGCTCAGCCGCTGCCCGGGGCTGCGCGAATCGGTCGTCGTGGCCGCGGAGGAGCCCGGCGGCGGCAAGCGCCTGGTGGCCTATGTCGCGCCCGGGTCGGCGCCGGCGGCCCCGGAGCTGCGGAGCTTCCTGCGCCGGACGCTGCCGGAGCACATGGTGCCCGCCGTCTTCGTGCACCTCGAAGCGCTGCCGCTGACGCCCAACGGCAAGGTGGACCGCCGGGCCCTGCCCGCGCCGGAGGCGGACCGGGACCGCACGCAATCTTTCATCGCCCCGCGCACGGCCACCGAGGAGCTGCTGGCCGGCATCTGGTCGGAGCTGCTGGGAGCCGGCGCAATCAGCGTGGAAGACAGCTTCTTCGAGCTGGGCGGCCATTCGCTCCTCGCCACCCAGGCCGTCTCCCGCGTCCGCGAGCGCCTGGGGGTCGACCTGGGGATCCGGGCGCTGTTCGCCAGCCCCAGGCTGGGAGCGCTCGCCGCGCGCATCGACGACGCCCTCCGGTCCGGCGGCAACGGTCATTTCCCCGTCGTGACGCCGGTGCCGCGCGACGGCGAGCTGCCCGCCTCGTTCGCCCAGCAGCGGATGTTCTTCGTCGACCAGCTCGCGCCGGGCAACCCGTTCTACAACCTGCCCCTCACCTTCCGCCTGTCCGGCCCCGTCTCCATGGCGGCGCTGGAGCTCACCTTCGGCGAGATCGTGCGGCGCCACGAGGCCCTGCGCACCCGCTTCGTGCCGCGCGGCGGCCGGCTGATCCAGGAGATCGCTCCGCCCGCGCCCTGGCGCCTGCCGGAGATCGACCTGCGGGCCCTGCCGGCGGCGGCGCGCGAGGATGAGGAGCGCCGGCTCGCCGCCTTCGAGGGACGGCTGCCGTTCGACCTCCGGGGCGGGCCGGTGCTGCGCACCCTGCTGGTCCGGTCCGGCGGCGAGGACGCGGCGCTGCTCGCAACCCTGCACCACATCGCCGGCGACGGCTGGTCGCTCGGCGTGCTGACGCGGGAGATGACGGCCCTCTACGCCGCCTTCCGCCAGGGCCGCCCCTCCCCCCTGCCGCCGTTGGCGGTGCAGTACGCGGACTTCTCCTGGTGGCAGCGCCAGTGGCTCCAGGGCGAGGTCCTGGAGGCGGAGGCCGCCTACTGGCGGCAGCAGCTCGCCGGCGCGCCCACCGTATTGGAGCTGCCCGCCGACCGGCCGCGGCCGGCGTTCCAGGCGTTCCGCGGCGACGCCCTGGTGCTGCCGCTCCCGTCAGCTCTGGCCGCGGCCCTGGGCCGGGTCGGCCGGCGCGCGGGCACGACCCTGTTCATGACCCTGCTGGCCGGCTTCCAGGCCCTCCTGCATCGCGCCACGGGCCAGGCGAGCCTGCTGCTCGGCCTGCCCATCGCCAACCGCCACCGGGGCGAGATCGAGCCGCTGATCGGCTGCTTCATCAACGTCCTGGCCCTGCGCTCCGACCTCGCCGCCGGTGGGCGGCTGCGCGACCTCCTCGCCGCCGCGCGGAGCACGGCCCTGGCGGCCTACGCCCACCAGGAGCTGCCATTCGACTGCCTGGTCGAGGAGCTCCAGCCGGCGCGCGACATGAGCCGGAACCCGATCGTCCAGGTCCTGTTCCAGCTCCTCAACACGCCGGCCCCGCCCCTGGTGCTGGAAGGCGCCGCCGCCGCCGGGGTGGAGCGCGCCAACGGCACGTCGCGGCTCGACCTGGAGCTGACGATGCGCGAGGTGGACGGCCGCCTCGAAGCGCTCGCCGAGTACGACACGGACCTGTTCGACCGCCCCAGCGTCCTGCGCCTGATGGCCCGCTATCAGCTCGTGCTCGAGCAGCTCGCCGAGGATGGCGACCGGCTGGTAGCGGCGATCGAGCTGCTGAGCGGGCCGGAGCGCCACCAGGCGCTGCTGGAGTGGAACGACACCCGCGCGGCGGGCGGCGGTCCCCTGGTCCACGAGCTGTTCGCGGCCCAGGCCGCGCGGCGGGGTGACGCCGTGGCCCTGGAGCTCGGCGGCCGCTCGCTCTCCTACCGCCGGCTCGACGCCGAGGCGGAGCGGCTGGCCCGCCACCTGCGCGGCCTCGGGGTCGGCCCCGAGGTGCGGGTGGGCCTGCTCATGGAGCGCTCGCCGGAGATGGTGATCGCCCTGCTCGGCATCCTCAAGGCGGGGGGCGCCTACCTCCCCCTCGACCCCGGCTTTCCGAAGGAGCGCCTGGCCTTCATGCTGGCCGACGCCTATCGCGGCAGCCGCTCGCGGGTGCTGGTGACGCACGGATCGCTGCCCGAGAGCTTCCCGGAGCTCGCCGCCGAGGCGGAGCGGGTGGTCCGCCTGCCGCTGGAGATCGGATTGGAGGAGGGCCCCGGCGGCGCCATCCATCCGCAGATCGATCCGGAGAACCTGGCCTACGTCATGTACACCTCGGGCTCGACGGGCCGGCCGAAAGGCGTGCAGATCCCCCACCGGGCCGTGGCCGGCTTCCTCGCCTCCATGCGCGAGCGGCCGGGGCTGACGGAGGACGACGTCCTCCTCGCCGTCACCACGCTGTCGTTCGACATCTCCGTCCTGGAGATCTTCCTGCCCCTCTGCCTGGGCGCCCGCGTGGCGCTGGCCGGCCGCGAGACGGCGGCCGACGGCGAGCAGCTCCTGCGCGCCCTGGAAGCCTCCGGGGCCACGGCCATGCAAGCCACTCCGGCCACCTGGCGGCTGCTGCTGCAGGCCGGCTGGCGCGGCGGCCGCGGCCTGAAGGTCCTCTGCGGCGGCGAGGCGTTGCCGCGCGACGTCGCGGACCGGCTGCTCGAGCGCTCGGCCGGGGTCTGGAACCTCTACGGGCCCACCGAGACCACGGTCT
>DATFNZ010000057.1:0-14622 GCA_035266085.1 Thermoanaerobaculia bacterium | reverse complement strand
CCCTTCAACCGCCAGACCGCCGTGATCGATCCCAACGGCCTGCGCACCGAGACGGTCTACGACGGCTTGAACCGGGTCCTGACCGTCACCCAGAAGGGCACCACCGCCTCTGACGATCTGATCACGGCGCAGGAGTACAACGCCTTCGGCGACCTCCTGCGGACGACTCTGCCGCGAGGCAACATCATTGAATACGGCTACGACGGAGCCGGACGGCTGATTTCGATCGAAAGGAAGGCGAATTCAACGACGCCCGGCGAGCGCACGCTCTACACCCTCGACCAGGCCGGCAATCGGATCAAAGAGGAGCTGCAGCGCTGGGACGGCGCCGCCTGGATCGCCGAGTCCTGGACCGAGTACCGGTACCTGAACCGCTGTCAGGTCGGAAAGGTCATCCACGCCGGCGGCGCAGCCACCGAATACTCCTACGATTGTGACGGCAATCTGGAGAAGGTCTGGGACGCCAACCATCCGCGGGCCACGAACCCCGCTCCGACCCAGCTCTATGCCTACGATGAGCTGGACCGGCTGACTGCCGTGACCCAGCCGTGGACGGGAGCCGGCGGTCCGACGGCGGTGACCCGCTACTCGTACGACGTACAGGATCACCTGACCGCCGTCACCGACGCCGAAGGCAATACCACGACCTACACGTACAGCGACCGGGATCTGATGACTCAACAGGCTTCGCCAGTCTCCGGCGTGACCACGTCCGCCTACAATGAGCACGGCGAGCAGATCACGGAGATCGATGCCCGAGGTGTCGTCATGACGCGGTCCGTCGACGCCCTCGACCGTGTGACCGCCATGAATTATCCGAGCCCGGACCTCGATACCACCTATACCTATGACGATCCCGCGGTCCCGTTCTCGAAAGGCCGCCTCACCCGCATCGCCCGCCACGGCGAGGCGGTGGACTACCGGTACGACCGCTTCGGCCGTATCCTTCAGGATGGAACCTTGGCCTACGGCTATGACGCGAACGGCAACCCCACCTCGCTCCTATACCCTGGAGGAACGGAGGCCGTGACGACCTACGATCACGCCGATCGCCCCGCCACCCTGCTGGCGAGGCGCCCCGGGCAGCCGGACCAGCCGTTGGTAACGGCCGCCTCCTATCTCCCCGGCGGCCCCTTGACGAGCCTCACCTTGGGGAATGGGCTTACGGAGACGCATTCCTTTACGAACCGCTATTTCCCCTCCGGCATCGCCTCGGGCAGTCACCTGAGCTGGTCCTACTCGACGGATGCGGTCGGCAACATCCTCTCGGTCGCCGACACATCGAACGCCGCCAACAACCGCACCTACGGCTACCGGGATCCCCAGTACTTCCTGGCCCTGGGCAATGGTCCCTGGGGAACCCGGAGTTGGAGTTACGACAAAACCGGCAACCGATTGACCGAGACCCGCGGCGCCGTCACCGACACCTACACCTATCTCGCCAACGCCGCCGGCGGCAACACGCCCCAGATCGACCGGATCATCCCTGGAGCCGGACCGGCCCTCCTCTACAGCTACGACGAGGCGGGAAACGTCCTGGGCGACGGAACGCTCCCCTTCTCGTACGGCGACGACCGGCGGATGTCGCAGACGGGAACGCCCGCATCCGGCACCACCTACGCTTATGACGGCAGAGGCTTCCTGAGCCGCTCCACCTTGACCCTCCCCTCGGCCTTGCAAACCGACGATACCCTCCCGACCTACAGCTCGGCCGGCGTGCTGCTGCACCGTTTCGCGCATCGAAACCTTCAATCCCAGAACCGGTTGAGCCCGGTGAAAGACAGCAATCTCCACGTCTTCTACTTCGCCGACCGTCCCGTCGCGACCCTGGACAACGTGACCGAAGGCACGACAATCGGCGGCTTTACCACGACATCGACCTGGCAGTACCTGACGGTAGACCATCTGGGCACGCCGATCCTGGTGACCGATTCGTCAGGCAACAAGCTCTGGCAGGGAGGTTTCGAGCCCTTCGGCGCCGACTACAACTCGTCGCCGACCGTTCTGCGTTTCCCGGGTCAGTGGTCCGACTCGACCTGGAGTGGGGGCAAGGACAGCGGGGTGTACTACAACGTGCACCGGTGGTATGTGGCTGGGAGGGGGAAATACAGCCAGCCGGATCCGCTGGGAGCTGAAGGAGGGAGGAATAATACTTTTTCGTACGCTCTGAGTAATCCTATTTTCTTCCGAGATCCTCTTGGATTGCAGGCGACGGACAGCGAGTGCTGCGCGCGAGCCGCCGGAGAGAACTTGTTTGTTGATAGGCTCGGTCGAAACGCTGGAGGAATAGTTATATGCTGCAAGGGGAGGCGGGTTGCGTGTGCCAACCCGCAGTCCGGGAACCCACTGTTCGACGTACCGGGCGAATTGCTGATCTCTCGCTGTATCGTTGAACACGAGAACGATCACTTCGACGATGTCCCTTGTCCCTCAAACTGCGAGTTGAAACGACCTAATTTCCGGCTTTTTGTGTCAGAGCGGAGGGCCGAATGTTCAGCCTCAAAGATCGAGGTGGGATGCCTAAGACGAAAGCGCACGGAGTGCGGCAGCAATGGGACTTGCTTGCAACTGATCGACCGGCGGATTCAATCCATCATACAATACGGCAATTCCTTCGGGCAATGCCCTGGGCTCCAATGAAAACTTCTCTCTGCCTCTTCTCTACGCTTGCGGTCCTGCACTGGTCGTGTGTCAAGCCAGTGCCTCCTGGCTGCAAACAACCTTTCCTTTCCAGAGAAGAAATTGTGAGAATCGCCCAGGCCGAGATTGCCCGACAGGGAGGAGACCCGTCCTCCACCAAAACATCAAGAATCAGGATCAAACGAGAAGATTGCAACTACCTCTATTATCAAGTCGATCGCCCAAAAAGGCCGGGCGGGTATTTATTTATACTAATCAACGAAACCGGGGCAGTCCTTGATTATCACCAAGGTCTTTAATTTGGAGCTCTGATCCCGTCTTATTCATACTCGACCCGAGATGAGAGGAGAGAAGGCTATCCCCATGGGCCGGTTCTCCGGGGGGGTATGAATAAGACGGGGTGATAGCAATGCGCGGTCGGGCTTTCGTGGGGCGACGGTTCAAGTCCGCGGCTTACGAGCCTTTGCGGAACCTGTGCACAGGGGAAACTCAGTCTGGGTCGTGAGCATGGCCGTCACCCAGAAGGGTGCCATCGCCTCAGACGATCTGATCACGGCGCAGGAGTACAACGCCTTCGGCGACCTCCTGCGGACCACTCTGCCGCGGGGCAACGTCATTGAATACAGTTATGACGGAGCCGGACGGCTGATCTCGATCGAAAGGAAGGCGAATTCAACGACGCCTGGCGAGCGCACGCTCTACACCCTTGACCAGGCTGGCAATCGGATCAAAGAGGAGCTGCAGCGCTGGAACGGCGCCGCCTGGGTCGCCGAGTCCTGGACCGAGTACCGGTACCTGAACCGCTGTCAGATCGGAAAGGTCATCCACGCCGGCGGCGCGGCCACCGAATACTCCTACGACTGTGACGGCAATCTGGAGAAGGTCTGGGACGCCAACCATCCGCGGGCAACGAACCCCGCTCCGACCCAGCTCCATACCTACGACGAGTTGGACCGGCTGACTGCCGTGACCCAGCCCTGGACGGGAGCCGGCGGCCCGGCGGCGGTCACCCGCTACTCGTACGACGTGCAGGATCACCTGACCGCCGTCACCGACGCCGAAGGCAATACCACGACCTACACGTACAGCGATCGGGATCTGATGACTCAACAGGCTTCGCCGGTCTCCGGCGTGACCACTTCCGCCTACAATGACCACGGCGAGCAGGTCACGGAGATCGATGCCCGAGGTGTCGTCATGACACGGTCCGTCGACGTCCTCGACCGCGTGACTGCTATCACCTATCCAAGCCCGGACCTCGATACCACCTATACCTATGACGATCCCGCGGCCCCCTTCTCGAAAGGCCGCCTCACCCGCATCGCCCGTCACGGCGAGGCGGTGGACTACCGTTACGACCGCTTCGGCCGTATCCTTCAGGATGGAACCTTGGCCTACGGCTATGACGCGAACGGCAACCCCACCTCTCTCCTATACCCTGGAGGAACGTGACCCTGGACAACGTGACCGAAGGCACGACAATCGGCGGCTTGACCACGACCTCGACTTGGCAGTACCTGACGGTAGACCATCTGGGCACGCCGATCCTGGTGACCGATACGGCCGGCAACAAAGTCTGGCAAGGAGGCTTCGAGCCCTTCGGCGCCGACTACAGCTCGTCGCCGACTGTTCTGCGTTTCCCGGGTCAGTGGTCCGACTCGACCTGGAGTGGGGGCAAAGGCAGTGGGATGTACTACAACGTGCACCGGTGGTATGAGGCTGGGAACGGTCGGTACACGCAGCCTGATCCTTTGGGGGTGGCAACGAGAGAGCATGTACCCTCATCCGACCGACAGTCAATTGAGCGCTTTAGCCTCTACGGATACGTGGATGGTAGCCCAATGAACTTCGTGGATCCTCTCGGGCTTCTGAAGTTTGAGGGCTGCAGCACCGATCAAATGCAGCAGGTCAAAGATTCACTGGAGCAGGTCTGCCCCAAACTCGATACTCCAAGCTTCGCAACCTGTTGCGGTCGGTCATCGATTGTAAGCGGACTCAAGAGGCTGTGCGCGGATTCCCAGTTGGTTGTACAGTGCAAGCCAAATGCATCCGGGAAATGCGCTTCTGAGATCACCCCACAAGGAAAGCTTGTAACCTGTGCCTGGTCTCTTCCCGGTGGACGGGTTGTAAGAATCTGTCCTGACGCATGGACACCGAGTTGCGGAGCCTTAGGATGCACACTGCTCCACGAGATGACGCACATGCTCGGGCATCCCCGAGAGAAGTGGCCTGAGCAAGTCGAAAGTTGCCTCGACTGCGGGTAACATAAAATGCTTATTATTCGTCAAGGCTGTTTATTTCTCCTGGTCTTACTTTGGGCATTCTCAGCCGCCGGCGAAGCTGCGGAAAAGCGAGGCCGATTGCTGAGCCGTGACGAGGTCTCCACGACTTGGATTGGTATTACCGAAGATGAACTCTACCTGGTGAGGCTTGAGCTTCTGACCTCAGGGGAGGCAGCGGTAGCCTATAACTTTCTTGATGAACCGCCGCACGTGCTCCGCGGAATGGCGTGGCGCTATGATCCAAATAGAGGCTCATCAATTTGGGTCGGCCCGACAGGCTCTGGTGCCGGGTTAAGCCTGCGTGGAGATATCCTAGGGGTGAAGATGGACCTAGTGATTGCGGAACGCGACTGGAGTCGTAAGGTGACTTTAAGGAGAGAAGCAGAGTTTGAGTCTCGTTGGAAACGACTTCGTGATGCCATGCGGTAGCTTCGAGCCCTTTGTTGCCACTACAATTCGGCGCCGAGACCGTGTGACGTCGCAGACCGGAACGCCCGAATCCGGCACCACCTACGCTTATGACGGCAGAGGCTTTCTGATCCGATCGCCGGGGCGCGGCCCACTTCCATCCACGATTGCCTGACGTCTGGAAAGTGCGAGAGCGCGGCTGCGGACGGCCCTGAAGGTCGGACCGGCGGACCTGCGGGGCCGACCGTTTGCCCCGCGGGTCACGATCTTGACCTGCGGGGCCGCGCTCTCGACCTGCCACGGCACGGAGCTGCCCCGCGGGGCAGGTGAACCGCCCGCGGCTCCTCGGCCTGACCTGGGATAAGAGCCTCGACCTGCGGGGCCGAGGTCTCGACCTGTGGGGCAGGTTCGTGCCTTGCCAGGTCCAACCGTCCACGCCGCAGGTCAAAGCGTCACGCCGCGCCAGCGGCGCCCGCCGGGCAGGTCGAACGGCGGACGCCGGAGGACAGGCGGCCGCCGAGCCCTCGGGCTCAGGGCCGGATCGCCACCTTGAGCACGCCGTCGAGCCGGTCGCCGAAGAGGTGGTAGGCGTCGGTGATGCGGTCGAGCGGGAAGGTGTGGGTGAGGAGCGGCGTCAGGTCGACGCGCCCGTGGTGGACGACCTCCATGAGCCGCCGCATACGCTCCTTGCCGCCTGGGCAGAGGGTGGTGACGATGCGATGGTTCCCCAGGCCGGCGGCGAAGGCGTCGTAGGGCATCTGGAGCTTGCCGGAGTAGACGCCGAGCGAGGAGAGCGTCCCGGCCGGGCGCAGGGAACGCAGGCAGCCCTCGAACGTCTCCTGGGTGCCGAGCGCCTCGATGGCCACGTCCACGCCGCCGCCGGTGAGCTTCTTCACCTCCTCGACGACGTCCACCTGGCGGTAGTCGAGCACCACGTCGGCGCCCATCTTCTTCGACATGGCGAGGCGGGTGTCGTCGCCGTCGACGCCGATGATCAGACCGGCGCCCATCAGCTTGGCGCCCGCCGTGGCGCACAGGCCGATCGGCCCTTGGGCGAAGACGATCACGGAATCGCCGATCCTCACCCCGCCGGACTCGGCGCCGGAGAAGCCGGTCGAGGCGATGTCGGCCAGGAGCACCACCTGCTCGTCGGTGAGCTCGTCGGGGATCTTGGCCATGTTGGCCTGGGCATAGGGCACCAGGAGGTATTCGGCCTGGGCGCCGTGCATCGTGTTGCCGAAGCGCCAGCCGCCGATCGCCTCGTAGCCCTCGCCGTGGCCGCACTGCGAGTGGTGGCCGCAGAGGCAGGCGCCGCACTGGCCGCAGGGGGTGATGGCCCCCACGAGCACCCGGTCGCCCACGTTGTAGCCCGTGACTCCCACGCCCAGCTCCTCGATGACGCCTACCGGCTCGTGGCCGATGATCAGGCCGGGACGCACCGGATACTCGCCGCGCACGATGTGCAGGTCGGTGCCGCAGATGGTGGTCAGGGTGACGCGGATCACCGCCTCGCCGGGGCCGGGCACCGGCCGCGGCACCTCCTCGACGCGGATGTCGCCGACGCCGTGGAAGACGGTCGCCTTCATGGTCTTCGGGGCCATGGTCCTTGGACGCCGGACCAGCTCCTCTGTCGTCTCCGTAGGGGTTGCGGTTGCCAGCTCGATCATGATTGAACCCTCCTTTCTGCGCCTCTCAGAGTACGGCTGACGAGTGCGCAGCCCGATACCCCGGAGAGGGGTGGGCTCCCCGCATCGAAGGGTGGGCTCCCCGCCTCGGGCACCCACCCCGTAGCGTGCCGCGCCATACCTGCCCGGGTGTACCCCGCTGGACGCCGATGTGGGAAAAAGTGGACATGACCAACCGATCCCCCAAAGGAGGAAACTTCATGTCTAACTCCCTGAAGACCATCGTCATCGGCACATCGCTCACCGGCGCCAGCGACGGCGTCGTGCGGACCGGCATGGCTCTCGCCGGCACCACCGGCGCCTCCCTGTGGCTCGTCCATGCCTATACCCCCCTCTTCGGCGCGGCCGGGGCAGGCATGGATGCCGTTTGGATGGAACAGCAGATCGAGACTCTTCAGGGACTGATGAGCAGCCAGGTCCAGCGGACCGGCCTCACCGCGCTCCCCGGCTTCTCGCCCGCCCAGGCCCGCCTGGTGCTCGGCGCGCCGCACCGGGAGATCGTGGAGCTCGCCCAGCGCGTCCAGGCCGACCTGGTGATCGTGGGCGCCACGGAATCGGTTCACGGCCTCCTGGGCTCGACCGCCGAACGGGTGATCCGCAAGGCGCCGTGCCCGGTGCTCGCCGTGCGCTCCGAGACCGCCTTCCCCCCGGCCCGCGTGGAGATCCCCGTCGACCTCTCGCCGGTCTCGGCGGACGCTCTCCGCCAGGGTCTGCACTTCCTGGCGCAGATCGGAGCACCGCTCGACGGGATGGAGGCGCTCTTCGTCCTCAACCCCCTCGAGGTGGCGGGCTCGCTCCAGTTCACCTCGGCGCAGATCGAGCGCTTCGCCGGCGAGGAGCTGCACCGCTTCCTGGCGGACAACCTGGCGGACCAGGGCGCCGGCGGCGCGTCTCCGATCAAGGCGCGGGTGCGCAGCGGCTTCCCGCGCGAGGAGATCCTCGCCACGCTCGAGGAGAGGCAGGCCGATCTCGCCATTCTCGGCACTCACGGGCGCAGCGGCTTCGAGCGCCTTATGATCGGCAGCATCGCCGCCGGCGTGCTGCGGGCGGCGAAGTGCAACCTGCTCGTCGTGCCGCCGCCGGCGGAGCGGCGCCACGACACGGCGACGGTACGCCGGGAAGCGCAGACGGCCGGGGACTGGAGCTACGTCTCCGACGAGTCGCCCGCCACCGCCGGCCCGTCGAAAGCATGAAGCCGATCCCGAAGCCCGGCCGGCTGCTCACGCGCCTGCTCACAGGCATCGCCCTCGCCGGCATCCTCGCGGGCGCCGCGGCCTGGCTGGCCGGATTCGCGGGCCCGGCCGGCGTCCTCTGGGCCCTCACGACCGCCGTGGTGCTCGTCCCCCTGGCGCTCACCGTCCTCGCCGACCTGCGGCAGGGCGAGCTCGGGGTGGACCTCATCGCCCTGCTGGCGATGGCGGGCTCGCTGGCGCTCGGCGAGTCTCTGGCCGGCGCCGTAATCGCCCTCATGCTCTCCGGCGGCCAGGCGCTCGAGGCCTTCGCCGGCGCCCGCGCCCGGCGCGAGCTCGCCGCCCTGGCCGCCCGGGCGCCGCGCGAGGTCCACCGCTACGAGGACGGCGGCCTCACCTCGCCGCCCATCGAGGACGTCCGCGCCGGCGACCTGCTGCTGGTCAAGCCCGGCGAGGTCCTGCCCGTCGACGGCCTGGTCGAAGACGAGGCCGCCGTGCTCGACGAGTCGGCGCTGACCGGCGAATCGCGGCCCGTCGAGCGTCCCGCCGGCGAGCTGGCGCGCAGCGGCACGGTCAACGGCGGCGGCCCGTTCAAGATGCGGGCGGTGGCCACCGCGGCCGAGAGCACCTACGCCGGCATCGTCCGCCTGGTGAGCGAGGCGGAGGCGTCCAAGGCGCCGTTCGTCCGCCTCGCCGACCGCTACGCCGTGATCTTCCTGCCCTTGACCTTCGGTATGGCGGGGCTCGCCTGGGCGCTCTCGGGCGACCCGGTGCGGGCCCTGGCAGTGCTGGTGGTCGCCACCCCCTGTCCGCTGATCCTGGCCGCGCCGGTCGCCATCCTCTCCGGCGTGTCGCGCTCGGCCCGGCGCGGCGTGATCGTCAAGGGCGGCGCGGCCCTCGAAGCCCTGGCCCGCGCCCGCGTCCTGCTGCTCGACAAGACGGGCACGATCACCACCGGCATGCCGTCGCTCTCCGGCATCGAGAGCTTCGGCCCGGAGACGGACGAGGAGGTCCTGCGGCTGGCCGCCTCCCTGGACCAGATGTCGCAGCACGTGCTGGCCGCCGCCGTGGTGCGGGCGGCGCGGGACCGCGGCCTGACCCTGTCCTTCCCCACCGGCGTGACGGAACGCCCGGGCTGGGGCATCCGGGGCGAGGTGGACGGCCGCCAGGTGGCTCTCGGCAAGCTCGCCTGGATCGATACGGGCAGGCCCGGCGGGACGCTCCCTCCCGGCGTGGGGGAGGTGCGCCGGCGGACGGCGCTCGAAGGCTCCTCGAGCATCTTCGTAGGAGTCGACGGCGTGGCCGCGGGCGCGCTGATCCTGCACGATGCCATCCGTCCCGACAGCCCGCGCGCCCTGCGCGCCCTGCGCCGGGCGGGCATCGAGCGGGTGGTCCTGGTGACTGGCGACCATCGGGAGGTGGCGGAGACGGTGGGTGCCAGCATCGGCGCCGACCTCGTGCTGGCCGAGCGCTCGCCGGAGCAGAAAGTGGAGGGCGTGCTCGCCGAGCACGCCCGCGGCCTGACGATGATGGTGGGCGACGGCATCAACGACGCCCCGGCTCTCGCCGCGGCCGACGTCGGCGTCGCCATGGGCGCGCGCGGCGCCACGGCCTCGGCCGAGTCGGCCGACGTGGTGGTGACGGTCGACCGCCTGGACCGCCTGGGCGAGGCGCTCGTCATCGCCCGCCGGTCGCGGGCCATCGCCGTCCAGAGCGTGGCCGCCGGCATGGGGCTGTCGCTCGCTGCCATGGTGGCGGCCGCGGCCGGCTACCTGCCGCCGGTGGCCGGCGCCCTGCTCCAGGAGGCGATCGACGTGGCGGTGATCCTCAACGCCCTGCGCGCCCTGGGCGGGGGACGCCGGCACCCGCACCCTCCAGGAAGAGGATCTGAGCCGCCGTTAGCGGGCCGAGCACGGCCTGCTGCCCCCCACCACCCCGCCGGGTAGGCTCCTCCCCAACCCGTCCGCGCGCAGATCCGACCCGCCCGGAGGTGGCCTCGTGAAACGTCCATCGGCAAGATGGATGCTGAGATTTGAGATTCAAACCACGAGGAGACACCCCCATGAACGATCTTCGAGTCCGCGACCTCATGACCCCGAACGTGGTCACCGTCCGGCACGACGACACCATCGCCACGGCCTACGAGCTGATGCTCGAAAACCGGTTCCGCCACCTGGTGGTGCTCAACGAGGACGGCGACCTGGTCGGCCTGCTCACGCACCGCGACCTCCTGCGGCATGCGCTGATCGAGCGCGCGGAGCTGCCGCTGGGGCTGCAGCGCAGCATCCTCAAACGCATCCGCGTCGAGGAGGTGATGACCTCCGAGGTGGAGACCGCCGAGCCCGGCCAGTGGCTGCACGAGGCGGCGCGGATGATGTTCGAGAACAAGTACGGCTGCCTGCCCGTGGTCGACAACGCGCGGCTGGTGGGCATCCTCACCGAGGCCGACTTCGTCCGCTTCTTCGCCCTGACTACGGTCCAGCAGCCGGCCCTGAGGCTGGCGGGAATGCCGTCGTGATCGGCCTCGCGGCGCTGCGCGCCAACACGGCCCTCCTGAAGCTCGACCTCTACTGCCAGGGCGTGCGGCTCGACGACTCCTGCTACATCGAGGGGGACGGCGGGCGCAGGATCCTGCGCACCCGCGCCGGCCTCGGCAGCGGGCTCGAGCTCATCCTGCCCGGCGGCCTGTGGACGAACGTGCCCGTGACCGAGCGCTTCGCCGAGCGCTCCCCCTATACGCTGCACCGGACGAACGGCCGCTACCTCCTGCGCTGGAACGGCGACGACGTCGCCCCGGTGCGGCTGTCACCGCGGCCGCGCTGGTACGACGGCACGACCTCGAGCGGCAAGCCGATGACCCGGATCGGCACCCTTCAGGGGACCTACCTGGGGATCTACCAGGCCAAGGTCTGCGAGTACTGGACGGCCCGGCCGCACAAGAGCAACTGCAAGTTCTGCTCGGTAGGGCTCAACCTCGGCGTCGACGACGCCAATGAGAAATCCGTCGACGAGGTCCTCGAGGTCGTCCGCGCCGCCCGCGACGAGTCGGGGATCACCTACGTCGACTTCAACACCGGCCACTACGACGGCGACACCTATCTCGACCTCCTCGAGCCCTACATCGTGCGGATCAAGCGGGAGCTCGGCCTGCTGGTCGGCGTCCAGACGCCGCCGCACCGCGACCTGCGGCGCTACGCCGGCCTGCGCGAGATGGGCGTCAACCGGGTGTCGTTCTGCTTCGAGATCTTCGACCGCGCGATCTTCCAGGAGGTCTGCCCCGGCAAGCACGCCGAGTACGGGCTGGACCATTACCTGGAGGCGATCCGCTTCTGCGCCGCGCTCGGCCGCCAGGGGCCGCGGCACGAGCCCTGGGTGACCAACGGCGAGATCATCGCCGGGCTCGAGCCGCCGGAGTCGTCCATCCGGGCCATCGACTGGATCACCTCCGTGGGCGCGATCCCCACGGTCTGCGTCTTCCGGCCCCTGACCGGCACCGACCTCGAGGACGCCGAGCCGCCGCGGACGGAGGACCTCGTCCCCGTCTTCCGCCGCCTCTTCGAGGCCTGCATGGAGCACGGCCTGCCGATCGGCTGCGCGCCCAACGTCCACGTCAGCCTGGTGCTCCTGCCCGAGGAGTGCCGGGCCTTCAGCCCGCGGCGGTATCCGTTCCAGACGCTGAAGCTCAAGGCCATGGCCCGGATATTTGCCCGCAGGCTCGCCCGCAGGTTCGACAAGCGGCTGGCGGCGCGCGCCACCCCGCGGGGCGGGCGAGCCGGCCTACCCGCCGGGTCTTCTCTCCCCATCCCGGCAGAGGTCGCGGCGCCGCGGCGGGCCGGATAGGGTTGCTTACAGAGAGCGACGTTCAAGGAGGATTCCATCATGCCCGAGCTGAAGACGATCCCGCAGAGCCCTTTCCCGGCGCGCTGGCTGCCGAGCCTCGATCTCCATGAAGAAGACGGCGAGCTGGTCCTCCACGCCCACCTGAGGGGCTTCGGCCAGGAGGATGTGCTGATCTCGCTCGAAGGCAATGACCTGGTCATCACTTCGCCCGGCGAGCGGGACGCCCTCGCCTGCTGCGGCCGCCTGTCCCTGCCCTTCGCGCCCCAGGCTCTGCGCACGGTGACCCGGCCCGGCCACGAGGACCTGGAGGTCCGCATCTCGATCGAGACCGCGCATGAATAAGCGCCTGGCCGCCCTGGGGGGCCTCGCCACGCTGGCGGCCGGCGTCTCCGGCGCCCTCGCCTACGGCGCCTCACGGTGGCAGGGCGAGACCCGGAAGCTGCGCGCCAGGATGGACGCCGCGCGCCTGCCGGCCAAAACCGGCAGGTACGGCGAGCGGGAGGTCGAGAGCCTGCCGGCGCCCGTGCGCCGCTACTTCCGGGCCGTGCTGCGGGACGGGCAGCCGATGATCACGGCCGCGCGGTTCTCGCAGGAAGGGCAGTTCCGCCTCAGCGAGACCGAGGAGAAATGGGGCCCGTTCCAGGCGACGCACGCGGTGACGGTGAAGCCGCCGGCCTTCGACTGGGACGCCCGCATCGCCTGGGCGCCCGGCGTGAAGGTCTACGTCCGCGACGCCTACGCCGCGGGGTCGGGGACCCTGCGCGCCGCCGCCTTCGGGCTCGTCCCGCTGGCCGGCCAGCACGGCACGCCTGAGCTGGCCGAAGGCGAGCTGATGCGCTACCTCGCCGAAGCGGCCTGGTACCCGACCGCCCTGCTGCCCGGCAGCGGCGTCGAATGGGCAGCGATCGACGACTCGACGGCGCGCGCCTCGCTCGCCGACGGCGCCACCCGCGTGGCGCTCGATTTTCACTTCGACGCCGAGGGATTGATCGCCAGCGTGCGGTCTCCCGGCCGCCACAAGGATGCCCGGACGGTCCTGCCCTGGCAGGGCCGGTTCCGCGGCTACGAGCTGCGCTCCGGCGTGCGGATCCCCCTGGAAGCCGAGGTCGAGTGGGTGACGCCGACCGGCCCTCAACCGTACTGGCGCGGGCGCGTCACGGGCATCGCATACGAGACCGCGGGATGAATCGCGATCCTCAACAGGACTGGCAGGTCCGCTATGCCGCCAAGATCGCCACGGCCGAGCAGGCGGTGCTATGTGTTTCCGGGATGACCTTACGGCGGAGCCTTGCCAAACCGGGGAACTAGTCTTATAACTAGTCAGGCTGGGTCATTTGGAGGGTGCCTATGGCTGCAAAACAATCCGCAAGGCGATGGCCAGTGCAGGACGCGAAAGCGCGGTTCAGCGAGTTTCTGGAGGCGAGCCTCAAGGAAGGTCCGCAGATCGTCACCCGGAGGGGTGTAGAAGCCGCTGTTCTGGTTCCCATTGAGGAATGGCGCCGGCTTGAGGCGGCGCGGCCGACGCTCAAGGAGCTGCTCCTCGCCGGGACGCCGCGGGCCGAGATCCCGGTTCCTCCCCGTCGCAGGTGGCGTCGGCGGACGCCCGAGGCACTCGAGTAGAGGATGTATCTCCTCGACACCAACGTCATCTCGGAGCTGAGACGACCCCGGCCTCATGGTGCCGTAGTCGCTTGGCTCGAAGGAGTTGCCGACCACGATCTTCACCTGGCCGCCGTCACCCTGGGCGAGTTGCAGGCTGGGGTTGAGATCACTCGCGAACAGGATCCGGAAAGGGCTTCCCAGATAGAGTCGTGGATCGACCAGGTGGCAGAGACCTGGAACGTCCTGCCGCTTGACGGCAGGATCTTCCGCGTCTGGGCGAAGCTGATGCATCGGCGCTCCGACGAGCTGCTGGCCGACGTACTCATTGCCGCCACGGCGACCATCCATCACCTGGTGGTCGTGACCCGAAACGTCCGCGACTTCGCCCCCCTGGGGGTCGAGACTCTCAACCCATTCGAGGCAGGCTGACCGCCCTCTGATCCCGGACCCTGGCGACCGTCTGACGTTTCAGGAGGCCCCCTGAGCATGAGCACCGATCCTCAACAGGACTGGCAGGTCCGCTATGCCGCCAAGATCGCCACGGCCGAGCAGGCGGTGCGGCTGATTCCGCCCAGGAAGCGGATCCTCATCGGCTCGGGGGCCGCGGAGCCGGGCGGGCTGGTGGACGCCATGGTCACCCACGGCACGCACCTCGAAGGCAACGAGGTGGTGCACCTGATGACCCTGGGCTCGGCGCCCTACGTCCAGCCGGGGCTCGAGAGAAGGTTCCGCCACACGGCGTTCTTCATCGGCGCCAACGTCCGCCAGGCGGTGCAGGAGGGGCGGGCCGACTTCATGCCGGTGTTCCTGTCGGAGATCCCGCAGCTCATCGAATCGGGCCGCGTGCACATCGGCGTCGCCCTGATCCAGGTCAGCCCGCCCGACCGCCTCGGCTTCGTCAGCCTGGGCGTCTCGGTCGACATCGTGCGGGCCGCCGTCGACACGGCCGACCTGATCCTCGCCGAGGTCAACCCC
>DATFNZ010000056.1:0-5073 GCA_035266085.1 Thermoanaerobaculia bacterium | reverse complement strand
TGCGGCTCCGGGTTGACCCAGCCGGGCGGACGGACGTTCTCGATCAGCTTCCGATTGAATTCGTCGAGAGGCTCGACGGGCGCGATCTCAGTCATCTCAGCCATGGAGGTCCTCCACGACCGGCGGCGCGTCGATCTCCTGACGCAGCGCCTTGCCGGCCAGCCGGGTGACGAACGTCGTGACGGCGATGGTGGCGACGAGGCCCAGGCCGAGGACGACCCAGGAGCCGGGGCCCTTCTCCGTCTTGGCGCCGCCGGCGAGGGCCGCCAGACTGCCCGCCGCCTTGCCATAGTAGACGTAGAGCAGGGTGCCCGGCAGCATGGCGACCGACGCGGCGGCGTACTGCCAGAAGCTCACCTTGGTGAGACCCAGGGCATAGTTGAGCAGGTTGAACGGGAAGACGGGGGAGAGGCGGAGCAGGGCCACGATCTTGAACCCTTCGCGGCCGACGGCCTTGTCGATGGCCGCGAACTTCGCGTTGCCCGCGATCCTGCGCTCGATCGCCTTGCGCGCTCCATAGCGCGCGACGAGGAAGGCGGCGGCAGCGCCCAGCGTGGCGCCGATCAGGGTGTAGACGGTCCCCTTGGCCAGACCGAAGATGGCGCCGGCGGCCAGCGTCAGCAGCGATCCCGGGATGAAGGCCACGGCCGCGACGGCGTAGCCGAGGATGAAGACGACCGGTCCCCAGACCCCCAGCCCCTCGACCCATTGGGCGAAGCGGGGGACGTACCCGCCGGCCTGCCGGCCGGCCAGGAGCAGGCCGGCCAGGACTACGAGGCCGATCACGGCGTAGAGGATCAGCTTGCCCTTGTTCCGGGGCTGGGGCGCGGCTTCGGCGGCGCTGTTCACGGCTTCGGCTCCTCTCTGGAAGAGCCGGCGGGCGCCGGCTCCGACAAGACTACGTCGGGGACGGCGCGACCGGATTACCCATGTGAGAAGCGGCGGCGGTTACGCCGCGGCCCAGAGGGCAGCCGCCAGCAGCACGCCGCTGATGCCGAGGAACATCGCGAGCAGCGAGGCCGCGTTGCCCCAGCCGGTGCCTTCCTTGGCGGTCTTGCCGAGCAGCATCAGGCCGCCGCAGGCGACGGCGAGCTGGCTGAAGACGAAGAAGGTCGTCAGCCCCGAGGGATAGGGCTCGCCGGGCGGCTTGGACAGTGCCACGTAGAGGTTGGCGGCGGCGAGCAGCGCTCCGAGGAGGAGCGCGCCGATCGCGAACCAGTCCCAGCGAGCGGGGCGCGGCAGGTCGATCTTGGGCAGCTTGAGCGAAGGCATCTTCACGGCCTCTCCCACGTCGTGTCTCCCGTTGTAAGGTCCGGCGGCGCCAAGGATAACACAGCCTCCTCGCTCCGTTCGCTCCTCGCAGTGCAACGCTAAATGTGCAGAAACGAACCGGTCTCGTCAGAGCGGCAAGAAGCGGATCTGCGCCTCCATCTCCTCGGGCTGGCTTGCCAGAATCAGGACTTCGAGATCTTCGATGACCTGACCGAGGGGGCGATCCGTCAAGGCTACGATCACCCCAGGCATCGCCATTCCCGAGCGGACACGCTCCCAAGCGTAGCCCACGAGGGTCTCCACGTCGTGAGTGACGAGGATCCTGCACTCGTCCGCAGCGAACTGGAGGAGAGTCGGGTCGTCCGCTCCCGACAGAGAAGTATCTTGGGCTCGCACCACGTCAAGAACAGGGATCTGACGCAGGAGCGCGCGGAGGATGCGGCCGTTGAAATTCTCGTCCGCCAGCAGTCGCAGCACCGGCTCTACCGTCCGAGTCGGGCGAGGAGCCGGTCGCGCAAGCCGGTCTGGGGGGAATGGCTCTCGATCTCACGGCGGATCGCTTCCGCCCGGGCTCGCCGCCCTCGAAGGTAGGCGTCAACCTCGGCCCGATGTCGCAGGTAGTAGGTGAGGACCGCATAGATATCGTCGAGCTGAAGAACCGGGAAGTCCTGCGCGATCTCCTCAGGTGAGGCGCCGGTCATGAACAGGTCGATCATGGTATCCAGGGTGACCCGGGTCCCTGCGATACGGATCACTCCATCCGCATCCGTCGAGAGAGGAATCGGCTCCAAGGCTGCGGCGCTCAACATGAGATCAGGATACCAGAGTCGTTGCTTTGCTTGATTCACACCCTACTGGTGCTCGGGCCGCAGCAGGTCGAGCACCGTCTTGACGGGGGCGAAGGTGGCGTCCGGCACTTCCACGAAGACGGTGTTCCAGCCCGCCATGGCGCCGTTCCACAGCCCGGGGCGCTCCAGGGCCTTGAGCGGGCGGCCGTCGTGGGACTTCTCGGAGATGAAGACCGTCGCGGGATCGACGAAGCGGCTGAGGTCGTAGGACCGGCCGTGACGGTCGCGCAGGCCGCAGGCGATGTCCACGGGGTTGAAGTGGGTGGAGGCGTCGAGGATCGCCTTCTGCTCCGGATCCCGGAGGTCGATCTGCGAGGTCTCGACGATCTGAGGTGAGATCCCGCCCGAGGGCGACTCGACCCAGAACGGGCCGCCGCCCGGCTCGCCCTGGTTGCGCACGACGCCGCAGACGCGCAGCGGCCGGTCGAGGGCGTCCATCAGGAACCGCTTCCGCTCCTGGGCGCTGCCGCGGGCGAACGATTGCGGCAGCGGGCGTGAGAGCTCAGCCTCCAGGAATCCGGCGGCCTCGCTCAGCACGGCCTCGGCCTCGGGTCCCTGCACTCCGTCCAGCGCCTCCAGCCGGTCCAGATGATCGAAGATCCGCTCCCGCACGGCGAGCAGGCAGCCGCCCAGGACGCGCTTCCAGAGGTGGACCACCGGCTTGCGGCCGTCGGGCACGACGTTGTCGATGTTCTTGAGCAGGATGACGTCCCAACCGTCGCGCCCGAGCTCGTTCAGGTTTTCGAGCAGCGAGCCGTGGCCGCCGGGGCGGAACAGCAGAGTGCCGTCCTCCTGCCGGAACGGCTGGTTCATGGGATCGACCGCCAGGGTGTCCGTCGAGTGCCGCTGGGTGGAGAAGGAGACCTCGAAGCGGCAGTCGTAGCGCTCCTCGAGCCGCGGCCGCACCCGGTCGAGGAGGCGCTCGAAGTCTTCCTGATGCTCGGGCGAGACGGTGAAGTGGAGAAGGCAGAGGCCGTCCTCGGAGGTGGCGATCGCCGCCGCCTCCACCAGGTGCTCCTCGAACGGGGTGCGCGGTCCTTCCGGGTAGCGGTGGAACTGCAGCAGCCCCTTGGGGCAGTCGGCGTAGCCGAGGCCCGGCTTGTCGAGGAGATAGGAGAGCACGATCCGGTAGTCTCCACCGCGGAGAGCCGCATCCAGGTCGATGCCGTCCGCATCCAGGGCCGCCGCGAGATCCTCATGGAACGCGAACCGGGGGAGGTTGTCGAAGAACGCCCGCACGGGACCGGCCGGCTCGGTGCCCTCGGGGGCGGCCAGGAAGGCCAGCAGGTCCTTGAACATCCGCGTGGCGGCGCCCGAGGCGGGGATGAGCTTGCCGATCCGCCCCCGGCGGGCCGCGGCGTCGAAGTGGGCGAGCAGCCCGGTATGCATGGCGACGGAGACCGCGAGGATGCCGTCGCCGGGCCGGCAGGGGCGCAGCACGCGGGTGAAGGGGGGCGGGTTGCGGAAAAGCGATACCTGGCGGGCCGCTTCCTCCGGCGCGACACCCATGCCGGACATCTGGCGGAGGTCGCGCGGCGAGAAGAGGCTTTCGTCCATGGTGGCTAGGGAGCCATGACGTGTTGTGGTCTCAGAGGTGATTTTTCCCATGTCCGGGCAGCAGATGCAGGATCTCCGCCAGCTTCGGGGCCGCCGCGTCCTTCGGGCTCAGTCGAGGCTCTTCGACGGGCCAGGCGATGGCGAGGGCGGGATCGCTCCACAGGACGATGATCTCATCTTCCCGGTCGTAGAGCTCGGTGCACTTGTATCCCACGTGGGCCGTCTCGGAGAGGACGCAGAAGCCGTGGGCGAACCCCGGCGGCACGTAGAGCTGCCGCAGGTTCTCTCCGGAGAGAACTTCTCCTACCCACTGGCCGAAAGTGGGGGAGTCCGGGCGGATGTCCACGGCCACGTCGAAGATCTCGCCCTCGATGGCGCGCACGAGCTTTCCCTGGGGCTTGCGGAGCTGGGCGTGGAGGCCGCGCAGCGTGCCGCGGATGGAGAAGGAGTGGTTGTCCTGGAGGAAGTGCTCGGGCAGGCCGCCGTCGCGGAACTTGCCCTGGTGATAGGTCTCCAGGAAGAAGCCGCGCTCGTCGCGGAAGACGGCCGGCTCGACCAGGGTCACGCCGGGTATGGCGGTGGGAAGAAATTTCACGCTTCCGCTCCTACGGTGTCGCCCTTACCAGGATCAACGCCGGGATCAACTCCCAGCCCGAGCCGCTCGCGGCCGTACGTGCCCGTCTGCACGGACTCGCACCAGGGACGGTTCTCGAGATACCAGCGTACGGTGGCGCGCAGGCCGGCCTCGAAGTCGTGGCGGGGCGCCCAGCCGAGCTCGCCGCGGGCCTTGGCGTCGTCGATGGCGTAGCGGCGGTCGTGTCCGGGGCGGTCGGCGACGAACTTCTTGAGGTCCTGGTAGGAGGCTATCCCCTGGCCGGCGAGGGCGGGGTTGGCCGCGGCCGGCCGCTCGTCCTCCAGAATGGCGCAGATCGCGTCCACGATCTCCAGGTTCGTCCGCTCGCTCCGGCCGCCCAGGTTGTACTTCTCGCCCGGCCGCCCCTGCCGCAGCGCCTCGAGGACGCCGCGGCAGTGGTCTTCCACATAGATCCAGTCGCGCACGTTGCCGCCGTCGCCGTAGATCGGCAGCGGCCGGCCCTCGACGGCATTGAGCACCATCAGGGGGATCAGCTTCTCGGGGAACTGGTAGGGGCCGTAGTTGTTCGAGCAGTTGGTGATCAGGGCCGGCAGGCCGTGGGTCTCGTGGTGGGCCCGCACCAGGTGGTCCGCAGCCGCCTTGGAAGCGGCATACGGGGAGTTGGGCGCGTAGGGCGTCGTCTCGGTGAAGGCGCCGGTCGGCCCCAGGCTGCCGTAGACCTCGTCCGTCGAGACGTGGAGGAACCGGAAGGCGCCGCGGCCGGCCGCGTCGAGACTAGCGAGATAATGGCGGGCGGCCTCT
>DATFNZ010000055.1:0-10660 GCA_035266085.1 Thermoanaerobaculia bacterium | reverse complement strand
GAGGAGAAGCAGAAGAACGCCCCGCCGCCCCCGGAGTCGCACCGGCCGTCGATGTCCGCCGCGTCGGTGTCGCTGGGCGCGCCGCCGCCGGACCGCATCGACCTGCCCCTGCGTCCGGCGCGGGTGACCGAGAAGAAGGGGGAGGCCGACTTCTCCGTGCGCCGGGTGAGCACCCCGGAGGTGGAGCGGGACGAGGACTTCCCCTCCATGCCGGCGCCCCTTCCCGGGGCCTCCGCCGGGCCGGCCGTGGGCTATGGTCCGCCCCGGCCGAGGCCGGCGCCGATCCCCCAGAAGGAGCTGCCGTTCGTGGGCGACGTCGCCCCGGGCACGCTGCCGCCCGTGAACCTGCTCCAGATCAGCGACGGCAAGAGCCCCATGGACCAGGCCGAGCTGGTGCGGCTGGGCGAGGCGATCCGCAGCCGGTGCGCCGAGTTCGGCGTCGAGGGGACGGTCGAGGCGATCAGCCCCGGGCCGGTCATCACCGTCTTCGAGCTCCAGCCGGCGCCGGGGGTCAAGGTCAGCCAGGTCGTCAACCTCCAGGACGACCTTGCCCTGGCGCTCAAGGCCGAGTCGGTGCGCATCGACCGCATGGCCGGCCGCTCCACCCTGGGGATCGAGGTGCCGAACAAGGAACGCGGCATCATCCGTCTGGGCACGCTGCTGGCCGACGAGCGGTTCAAGAAGTCCCCCTCGGTGCTCACCATGGCCCTGGGGACGGACATCTACGGCGAGCCCTATTTCGCCGACCTCGCCACCATGCCCCATCTGCTGGTGGCCGGCGCCACGGGCGCGGGCAAGAGCGTGGGCCTGCAGAGCATGATCACCTCGATCCTCTACAAGGCGACCCGCGACGAGGTGCAGTTCATTTTCATCGACCCGAAGCGGATCGAGCTGGGGGTCTACGCCGACATCCCGCACCTCAAGTGCGAGGTGGTCGTCGATCCCAAGAAGGCGGCCAATGCGCTGCGCTGGGCCGTCGCGGAGATGGAGCGGCGCTATAAGCTGCTCGCCGAGGTCCACGTGCGCTCGATCGGGTTCTACAACCGGGCGATCTCAGATCCCGAGACGCAGAAGCGCCTTGCCCTCTCGGAGGGCGGCGAGGGGCTGTTCACGGCCGCCGACATGAAGCCGATGCCCTACTACGTGGTGGTGATCGACGAGCTGGCGGACCTGATGATGGTCTCCTCCTCGGAGGTCGAGACCTCGATCGCGCGCCTGGCGCAGATGGCCCGCGCCGTGGGCATCCACCTGATCGTGGCCACCCAGCGCCCGTCCGTGGACGTGCTGACGGGCACCATCAAGGCCAATTTCCCGTGCCGCATCTCGTTCGCCACGGCGAGCCGCCACGACTCGCGGACCATCCTGGACCAGGTCGGCTCCGAGAAGCTCCTGGGCAAGGGCGACATGCTGATGATGCCGCCCGGCTCGTCGCGCATCATGCGCCTGCACGGCGCCTACATCTCCGAGCAGGAGACGGCGGGGCTCATCCGCTGGCTCAAGAAACTGGGCAAACCGGAGCTGGACCCGGACGTGCTCAAGGCGCCGGAGGGAGAGGGCGGCTCTTCGGGCGGCGGCGGCGACAACGACGACGACCTCTACGACGAGGCGTCCCGCCTGGTGATCGCCGAGCGTCAGGCCTCGGCCAGCTTCCTACAGCGCCGCATGCGCGTCGGCTTCTCCCGCGCCGCCCGCCTGATCGACATGATGGAGCGCGACGGCCTGCTCGGTCCCGCCCAGGGGAGCAAGCCGCGGGAGGTGTTGGTGAAGTCGGATTACTTCACGGAGGTGGATGAGACGCGGATGGAGGACGATCCGTAAGACCGGCTCAATCCCGGCGTATTCGCGGCGCCGAGCCCTCATCACCCCGGCCCTCTTCTCCCAGCCTCCCTCCCCTCCCGCCGGGAGAAGAGGGAGAGGTTTGTTTGGAAGAGAGCTTGTTGGCTTGAGCCCCTCTCTCCCGGCCGGTGGGGGGGAGGCTGGGAGAGAGGGGTTGGGGAGTGAGGGCCGGCGGCGGAAGCCGCCGGTCTTTCTGTCTTCAGGCTGGGATCGCGCTCTACATCCCCTTGGTCTGCGTCCCCCGCTCCACCTTCGGCGTCGTCAGCTCACGGCGCTGAGCGAACATGTTGGCGGCGCGGTCGAAGAGGCCCAGGGCGTCCTGGAGCTGCTTGTCGCCCTCGGAGAGCACGCGGTGGCGGGCTTCCTGGCCTGCGGCGGCGTTCATCAGCTCGGCGCGGATCTGGAGGATCGAGTAGTCCCGGACGTCCTTCTGAGTCAGGTTCTTGTCGATCTCCTCCTGGGTGGAGAGCTTCTCCTTCACCAGCCACTTGCCGAACTCGTCGAGCACCTTGGCCTGGTCCGGCTTCCAGTCCTTCATCACCTTGTTGCGGCTGCCGTAGTCCACCGAGAAGTTGAGGTAGGCGTTGCGGGAGAGCAGGAACTGCTCGAAGGGCGACAGCTCCTCGTCCTTCACCTCGACGTCCGGGGTGATGCCGCCGCCGCCGTAGACCTTGCGGCCGAGGTCGGTGTGGAAGATGTCCTTCTCGTCCACCGTCTGGCCCTTCGCCTCGGGCGAGCCCGCGTCGGCGTGGGTGTAGTAGTCGAAGTAGGAGGTGTAGTCGCGCTGGATCAGGCGGCCGGAGGGCGTGTAGTACTTGGCCGTGGTCAGCGCCAGGCCCGCCCCGTAGGAGAGGTTGTACACCGTCTGCACGAGGCCCTTGCCCCAGCTCGGGGTGCCCACGATCAGCCCGCGGTCGTGGTCCTGCAGGGCGCCGGAAACGATCTCGGAGGCCGAGGCGGTGCCCTCGTTGACCAGCACCACCACGGGCACGTCGAGCGCCTCGTACTTGCCGCTGGCCTTATAGGACTGGAAGGAGTCGCGCGTCCGTCCCTTGGTCTGGACGATCGTGCTGCCCTCGGGGAGGAACTGGTCGGCGATCTCAATGGCTTGGTCGAGCAGGCCGCCGCCGTTGTTACGCAGGTCGAAAACGAGCTGCTTCATGCCGGCTCTGCGCAGCTTCTCGATGGCGTCGGCCACCTCCTTGCCGGAGCCGCGGGCGAACTCGGTGAGCTGGATGTAGCCGGTCGTGGGGTTCAGCATATAGGACTGACGGACCGTGGTCTGCGGGATCTCGGCCCGCGTCACCGACATCGGCAGGGGCTGGTCGAGCCCGCGCCGGACGATGGTGATCTTGACCTGGGTGCCCTTGGGGCCCTTGAGCTTGCCGACCGCCTCGTCGAGGGTCATCTGGTCGGTCGCCTCGCCCTCGATGGTGCTGATGACGTCGCCCGCCTGGACGCCGAGCCGGGCGGCCGGCGTGCCCTCGAGGGGGGAGATGACGGTGAGCTGCCCGTTGCGCACGCCCACCAGGATGCCCAGGCCGTAGAAGCTGGTCTGCTGTTTCTCCCGCATCCCCTCGTACGCCTCGGGGCTGAGGAACGCCGTGTGGGGATCGAGAGCGCGGAGCATGCCGTTCACCGAGGAGTAGACGATGTCCTTGTAGCTCACGTCGGCGCCGTAGCGCTCGTGGGCCACGTTCACCAGCTCGGTGTAGAGCCGGAGGGAGTCGCGCGTCTCGTCGGTGACGGCGAGGAGCCGGTCGCCCAGCAGGCCGCCAAGCGCCAGCGCGACAGCGAAAAGTACGATTGCTGCGATGCGCCATGAACGTCTCATGATCATAAGTGTACCACCGGGCGTACAGACCCGCCCTGGGGCAGGGGGTCTGTTTCCAGTCACAACCTCGGACGCGGGGCTCCCTCTTCCCGCCGGCCGCCAATCCCCCCGCCCTTGACTTCGCACGCTCCCAGGCTCGATGATCGGAAGCTTGGAGGGCCCGATGGGTTCACTGGGTTTACCTGAAATAGCGTTCATCTTCGTCCTGGCCCTGCTGATCTTCGGCCCCAAGAAGCTGCCCGAGATCGGACGTACCCTGGGCCGGGGGATGGCTGAATTCCGCAAGGCGACCACCGAGCTGAAGCGGACCATCAACACCGAGATGGCGCTCGAGGAGAACCCTGTTCCGCCGGTGCTCCGCCCCCGCAGGCTCGAGGAGAACGACCCGGTCCGCGAGATGATGGAGCCGCCCGGCGAAGCCCCGGCCTGGGCCGAGCCCCGTTCGACCCCGATGCCTTCGTCCTTCGACGACGAGCCGGAGCTGGAACCCCGGCCCGAATTCGCACCTGGCTCGCAGGATCCCCGGTAATTCTCCTCTGCCCTCTCTCCGCAGCTCATGATCCCGACCGCCTCCCAGCGTCAGCCTCCGCCTCGCACCCCGACGGCGGAAGAGCTGTCGCGGATGTCGCTGATGGAGCACCTGGAGGAGATGCGCAAGCGCATCTTCTACTCGCTGATCGCGCTGTTCATCGCCTTCCTGCCGTGCTGGGTGTACGTCCAGAGGATCTTCGACTTCCTGGCGGCGCCCCTCCAGAAGATCCAGCCCGGCATGAGGCTCGCCTTCCTGGGGCTGACCGACCCGTTCATCCTCTACTTCAAGGTGGCCGCCCTGGCGGCGGTTTTCGTGGCCGCGCCCTTCCTGCTGTTCCAGCTCTGGCAGTTCGTGGCCCCGGGGCTCTACCGCAAGGAGCGGATGCTGGCGTTCCCCTTCGTCTTCTTCACGACAATGTTCTTCCTCTCGGGCGGCGCCTTCGCCTACTACGTCGCCTTCCCCTTCGCGGCGCGGTTCCTGCTGAGCATGGGGCAGAACTTCCAGGCCGTCATCACCATCGAGAAGTACTTCGGATTCCTGCTGACGGTGATCCTGGGGCTCGGCCTGATGTTCGAGCTGCCGGTGCTGATCCTCCTGCTGTCGCTGATCGGGGTGGTGACGCCGCGGTTCCTGCTGCGCTACTTCAAGCACGCGGTGGTGATCATCTTCATCATCGCCGCCATCATCACGCCGACGCCGGACGTCGTGAACCTCTGCATCTTCGCCGTGCCCGCCATAGGGCTCTATCTCCTCGGCGTGGGAGCGGCCTTCTTCGCGGAGCGGTTCCGCAAGAAGAAGGACGCGGAGATGGCGGAAGACGGCGAGTAGGTCCGGTCCGCTACCCGTACCCCAGCGCCCTCAATTTCTGCTCCTCCTCCTCCGTCAGGTCCCGGGACTCGGGATTGGGATTCCGCTTGCGGTCGGAGATCCAGCGGAGCAGCAGTTGGTTCAGCTCTTTCTCGATGGGGAGGCCCTGGCCGGCCAGGTTCCGGGTTTCCCCGGGGTCGGCCTTGAGGTCGTAGAGATATGGGCCGTCGGGTATGAACTGCGGATTCCCCTGGCTCAGTCCGTAGCGATGGCTGGGTGTGCGCACGGAGACGCCGAGACGGCCGGCGTGCTCGGAGAAGACGGCGCGGCGGCCGCGCCGATCGTCCTTGGTGAGCTCCCGCAGGTCGGTGCCATCCTGCGCCGGCACGGCGAGGCCCGTGGCGGCGACGAGGGTGGGGAAGAGATCGATCGTCTGCACCAGCCCGTCGATGCGCCGCCCCTCGGGCTCGCGGCCCGGCCAGCGGATCATCAGCGGCACGTGGGTGGTGCTGTCGAAGAGCCCCACGTGGCGGAAGCGGATGCCGTGATCCCCCAGGTTCTCGCCGTGGTCGGCCACCACTGCCACGATGGTGTTCTCGAGCAGCCCGCGGCTCGCCATGAAATCCAGCAGCCGTCCGACCTGACGGTCGAGATAGGCCACCTCGCCATCGTAGAGATCGCGGGCCCCGCCCAGGATGGGCTCGGTGAATCCCCTGGGCTCGGGCTGGCGGAAGGTCGTCCAGGAACGTACCGCCGACAGGCCCGAGGCACTGGCGGGGCGGAACCCGAGGGCGAAGGGTTGGGGCGGCGTATGGGGCGTGTGCGGATCGAAGAGGTGGAGCCAGACGAAGAACGGGCTCGGCTTGCCGGCGCGGGCCGTGAGCCAGTCCATCATCATGTCGATCGGCATTTCGGCCGCGTAATGCTCGCTCGCGGTGCTCACCTCGCCGAAGCCCTGGCCCAGCCCGGAGTTGTGATCCCCCAGGTGGCTGGCCGAGATGAAGGCGAGGGTGTCGTAGCCCGCCTTGGAGAGCAGCTCGGCCAGCGTCGTATGGCTCGGCGGCAGGGGCGTCTGCAGATCGTAGACGCCGTGGTTCTTGCCGTAGAGGCCGGTCAGGATCGAGGCGAAGCTCGGATTGGTGACGTTGAAAGCGCTGAAGGCGTCCAGCCAGACGTCGCTCTGCCCGGCCAGGCGGTCGAGGGACGGCGTGAGGCTGGGGTTCCGTCCCCAGGCTCCGAGGGCGTCGGCGCGCAGCGTGTCGAAGCCGATCAGGAGGACGTTGGGACGGTTCTCGCCACTGAACGGCTTGGCTTCGGCAGAAAGGGCTTTGCGGCTGTAGATCGCTGGGCTGCCCCAGAGGACGCTGGGAGTCGGCTGTCCGGGAGCGTGCGCGGCTGAGCCTTCGACCTGGACGAGCAGCTCGATCTGGCGTCCGGCGTAAGGGGAGAGGTCGACCTCCACGGCGGCGGGCGCCAAGGGGGAGACCGGCTCCGCGTCCACGCGGTAGAGCTCCTTGGTCTTGTCCGGCGCTTCGCGGACGCTCACCAGGTAGAGGCAGTCGCAGGCGGTGGTGGTGCCCAGGGGGATGAAGGAGAAGTAGGCATCCTGGCCCGGCTGGATCTTCCAGCGCACGCGGGAGCCGGCCCGCTGCTCCAGAGCCTTCACCTGGCCGGCGGTCCGCCGGGGGAAGGCGATGAGCTGTTGCGCCGGTACGAGGCTCATGTCCCGCACCTCTGCGGCGCCGAGGTAGGAGATCTGCCGGACCGTGGGCTTCCGCCACCCGGCGGAGGTGGATTCCGTCTCCGGCTTCACCCGCCAGAGGTCCAGCCGGTCCCAGGGCTCGACGGACTGCGGCTCCGGCTGCGCACGGCAGGCGGAAAGGGTCAGCAGCAGGCAGGCTGAGAGGAGGACGGAGAAGCGGTGGCGCACGGCGGGGGAGTTTAGCACCGCCTATCGCCGAGAGATTTCAGGGGAGGAAGACCCGATCGTAGATCTCGGCGAGCGACAGACGGCAGCCGATCGAGGGCAGCTCCAGTACCGCGTTGAGGTCCGAGAGCTCTTCCAAAAGCCAGTGCTCGCCGTCTGCCTGGCGGATGAGATGCTCGATGTGGCATTGGTTCTGTGCCACCAGGAGGTACTCGGCAAGAGACGCTATCGAACGGTAGCGTGAGGATTTGATCCCCCGGTCGTAGCCCTCGGTAGAGGGAGACAGAACCTCGGCGATCATCGTCGGGTTGAGGAGCGTATCGAATTCCCCGTCGTCGAAACTCGGTTCACCACAGACGACGACCACGTCGGGATAGGTGAAGAGGTCAGCAGGAGTCCGCACTCGCATGGCTTCCGAATAGACCTCACAAGGACGCCCCTTGAGCTGATTCCGAATTTCCCCGAAGACGTTCCCCGCGATGAGGTTGTGCTCCCGGCTGGCGCCGGTCATCGCGAAGATCTCGCCGTCGAGGTAGTCGTTCTTCGTCTCCGTTTGACGCTCGAACGCCAAATATTCCCGAATCGTGAGCCGCTGCTGGGGATCCGTAGCCATGACGTTACTCTAACACGCTCTTAAGCGAGGGAAGCGGCCGGCGGCTGCCGCCGCCAGCGGCGGTGCATCCACACCCACTGCTCGGGCCGGCGGCGGATCTGCTCCTCGATCTTCGCCGTCATCAGGGCCGTGGCTTCCGTGGGGTCGTTCGGCAGGTCGAGGGCGGGGTGGAAGGTGGCGACGTGACAACCGTCGGGGAGGCGCTCGATGAAGGCGGGGATGACCGCCGTGCGCTGGCGCAGGGCGATCTTGGCGGCGCCGACGGGGGTGAAGGCGGGACGGCCGAAGAAGGGCACCCAGACGCCGTCCACCTTGGTGTCCTGGTCGATCAGCATGCCAAGGGCGCCGCCCCGCCGCAGGGCGATCAGGAGCTGGCGGGCCGCGCCTTCGCTGCCACGGGCGATGGTGGGGGTGCCGAAGCGCTCGCGCAGGCCGGCGAGCAGCCGCTGCTGGTCCGGCTCGTCGAGGGGACGGGCGACGACGGCCATCCCGAGGCCCCGGCAGTTGATGGTGGCGGCGAGCAGCTCCCAGTTGCCGCAGTGGCCGGTGAGGATGAGGATCGGACGGTCCGCCGCCCGCGCCCGGTCGACCTCCTCCCAGCCCCGGACCTCGACGACGGACTCCAGGAAGCCGCAGTCGCGGCGGAAGAGGTGGAGGCACTCGCCGAGGGTGGTCCCGTGGTGGCGGAAGCAGTCGCGGCCGAGGCGGAGGCGCTCCGCTGCCGCCATCTCCGGATAGGCGAGGGCGATGTGGTCCAGGGTGCGCCGGCGGTCGCGGCGGGAGAGGCGCCAGCCCAGGGCCCCGATCGCCCGGCCGACCCGCTGCGCCGCCGGCCAGGAGAGCCGGCCGAGGGTGCCGGTGAGCGCCCGCAGGCCGGCGTTGAGCAACGCCAGCGCGAGGCGGGCCTTCAGGGGGTTCTTCTTGCGCACCCTGTTCGTCAATCTACCAGGCCACGAGCAGATGGGCGACCAGCTCGTCCCAGTGCCCTCGCGCCCGCAGGATCAGCTCGCACATCTCCCGTACCGCTCCGCGTCCGCCCGGCCGGGAGACCACCCGGTGGACGCGCTCCCGCACCTCGGCGACGGCGTCGGCGGGGGCGAAGGCGAGGCCGCAGCGGCGCAGGACGGGCAGGTCGAGGAGGTCGTCCCCCATGTAGGCCACCCGCTCGGGGACGGCGCCGTGCTGGGTCAGAAACTCGGTGAAGGCGGCGTCCTTGTCGTGGCGGCCCTGGATCAGCGCGTCGAAGCCGATCTCCCGCGCCCGGGCTTCCAGGGCGGCGTTGCCCCGGCCGGTGAGGATGCCGATCTTGAGTCCCGCGTCGCGGGCGAGCTTCAGCCCCAGGCCGTCGCGCACGTCGAACGTCTTCCACTGCTCGCCATGGGCGCCGTAGAAGAGGAGGCCGTCGGTGAGCACGCCGTCGACGTCGAAGAGCAGCCAGTCGAGGGCTTGGGCCCGGCGGGCCAGATCCTGGTCCGAGATGCCCATCAGATCGGTCCCATCAGAAGAGCTCCAAACCCCAGAGGTCGTGGAGGTGGACCACGCCTTCGAGCCGGCCCGTCCCGTCGGTGACGAAGAGGGAGGTGATGCGGCGGTCCTCCATGACTTTGAGGGCGGCGGCGGCCAGCTCCTCGCCGGCGATGGTGCGCGGGCTTGCCGTCATGCACTCGGCCGCGGTGTGGTGGAGGATGGTGCCGTCGTCGGTCTGCAGGAGGCGGCGGAGGTCGCCGTCGGAGATGCAGCCCACGAGGCGCCCGTCGCCGTCCACGACGGCGGTGATGCCGAGCGCCTTCTTCGACATCTCGTAGATGGCCTCGCGCATGGGAGTGCCGGCCGGCACGCTGGGCAGGGCCTCGCCGGCGTGCATGAGCTGGCTGACCTTGAGCAGCCGCTTGCCGAGCTGTCCCGCGGGGTGGAGGAGGGCGAAGTCCTCGCGGGTGAAGCCGCGGGCCTCGAGGAGGGTCATGGCCAGGGCATCGCCCATGGCCAGGGTGGCGGTGGTCGAGGCGGTCGGGGCGAGGCCCAGGGGGCAGGCCTCGCGGTCGATGGCGACCGGCAGGTGGATGTCGGCGTGACGGGCCAGGGGGGAGGCGGCGCTGCCGGTCATCACCACCAGCGGCACGCCCAGCCGCTTGAGGGTCTCGACGAGGCTCAGGAGCTCCGCCGTGGTGCCGGAATAGGAGGCGGCGAGCACCACGTCGCCGGCCACGATCATCCCGAGGTCCCCGTGCACCGCCTCGGCGGGATGGAGGAAGAGGGCCGGCGTGCCGGTCGAGGAGAGGGTGGCGGCGACCTTCTTCATGATGACGCCGCTCTTGCCCATGCCGCTGCAGACGATCCGGCCGGCGCAGGCCCGCAGCAGATCGACCGCGCGGTCGAAGCGCTCGTCGAGCTGGCCGATCAGGCCGCGGACGGCCGCGGCTTCGGTCTCCAGGACCTCGGCGGCGACGGCGCGGGGGGATCTCATTCCGATACCGCCTTGCGCAATCCCATCAGCGACCGGAGCAGCCGCTCCGCCCGCTCGGGATCGAGCTGCACGGCGCTGTCGGAGAGAGCGTGGTCCGGGTCCGGATGGACCTCCATGAACACGCCGTCCGCGCCGGCCGCCACCGCCGCCCGGGCGAGGGGCTCGGCGTAGCGCCGCAGGCCCCCGCTCTGCTCGCCGCCGCCGGGGAGCTGGAGGGAGTGGGTGACGTCGTAGATCACCGGGATGCCGTCGTCGTGGAGCATGGCGAAGCTGCGCATGTCCACCACCAGGTTGTGATAGCCGAACGAGACTCCGCGCTCGGTGACGGTGATCCGGCCGTTGCCCGTGGAGCGGGCCTTCTCGACCACCCGGCGCATGTCGTCCGGCGCCATGAACTGCCCTTTCTTGACGTTGACGGCCCGTCCCGTCCGGGCGGCGGCCACCACGAGGTCCGTCTGGCGGCAGAGGAAGGCGGGGATCTGGAGCACGTCGCAAACCTCGGCGGCCGCCTCGCACTGGCCCGGCTCGTGGACGTCGGTGAGCACGGGCAGGCCGGTCTCCGCCTTCACCAGCTTCAGCACGCGCAGCCCCTCCTCGAGGCCGGGGCCCCGGAAGCTGCCGATCGAGGTGCGGTTGGCCTTGTCGAA
>DATFNZ010000054.1:0-38359 GCA_035266085.1 Thermoanaerobaculia bacterium | reverse complement strand
GGACGGCAAGGTGCTGCGCGAATTCATCAGCACCGGCACCTGGAGCGTCGCCGGGGATTACATCTACCGCGACGGCCTCCTCTTCGCCAACTATCTCGGCAGCGGCCAGCGCCGCCACTTCGCCCTCGACCACCTCGGCACTCCGCGCCTGATCACGAACACGGCCGGCGGCCAGAGCGGCTACCACATCTACTACCCCTTCGGAGAAGAAGCCACCCCCTTCGATGCCACGATCGACCGCATGCAGTTCACCGGTCACGAGAGGGATCTGAATTCCATGACCGGGGCGAACCCGTTCGCGGATGATCTGGACTACATGCATGCGCGGTTCTATAACGCGCAGGTGGCGCGGTTTACGAGTGTAGACCCGATTGGAGGGAGCGTACGGATGCCGCAGAGTTGGAATTCCTACTCCTATGTCACAAATAATCCGATCAAGTACACAGATCCCCTCGGGCTCTGGCAGACCGAAGGCACGCGCTACTTTGTTCCCGTTGGAGAAACGCCGCTCGAAGATTACTACTATGGTGAGGGAATCTCGGTGGGCAGCGGAGGGGTTGGTACTCTCTTCAACCAACACCGCCAATAACCTCCTGCTCAGCCGCACGAATTTTGACGGAATCGTCGGATTAGCAACTAATAATCCTGGACCACACACCCTGCGCCTGACGCTTACGGAGCGAATCCTCAGCTCGATCGATGCTCATGGGGCGCAGACGATCGGTGATGCAATCGTCGGGTTTGGCGATATCGTGAGCTGGGGAGGCACATCTCTGGTCCGCTCGGCGACGGGCTACGAGAACACGATCAACGAGAATTCGGTCGCCTACAAGGCCGGCGAGGTCGCCGGAGTCGCACATGGCGTCGCCCTCGGTGGCCTCACCGTAGCCAGAGCGGCCGGATGGCAGACCAGAGTCGCAGTCCATGGAGCACATCACACGTTCGGGCGCCTAGGCCGCTTGGCACATATCCAGGTGAACTGGTGGCGCGTCGGGGTCAAGGGGAGTGGAAATGCGATCCGAATCATCCTCCCGTTCCGGTGAATGCAGCATGACTAACTCTGTGTTCATTGCACGATCAGCCACCCAACTGGCACAGATCAATCAGTTCATCCACGACCAGTGGTTCTACACGGACGACATCTCGTTTGACGATAGCGCTGCGGTGGTAACCATTCGCTTCACACGTCCAGTGCCGGAGCGGGAACGTCGCATCGGTCGTGCCGGACCGCTTCACAAGGTTGAGGTGCCCTATTGCGAAAGCTTTTTACGAATCCACCATGCCCGGCACTGGCATGTCGAAGACCTCCAGCGCGTTGAGATGTACGACCTTAACGAGGTGACGTATGACTCAGCGGCTAAAACCGTTCGAATCACCACGGGGATCCCAATCACACTTTTTGCAGAAGTGGATGAACTCGAGGTCAGCGTGGAGGAGTCAGGCAAGATTGCTGCGGTGAAAGTCCGACGGAAGCTAATCTAATATATAAAAGGCTGACATCTTGACTGAAACTTCCAGGACTCAACTCTCGTCCGCCTTGGAACAGTTGGTTGGCAGACGCTGTGTTCACATCGGCCCGCGGCTTTAAGCAAGACCTGAGTGTCGTGTAGAGTAGATTATGAGCCCTGCTGACTCTATACCTGGCCTAACGGCATTTCAGATTAAATGCCTCTATGTATTGGAATTACTGTTGGCCAGAAGGCAGATAGCCGCTTCGTTCGAAGTTGTGCATGGTAACCGAGAGAACTACGTAGTCGCGAGACTCGCACCCACTGACGAGCGCCTCGAAGTTTTTATTTACGAGGACGAAGCTGGCATCTTTCTGGGTAAAGATTGGCACGCATTCGAATCAGTCGATTTTGATTCCGGCGCCGAGCTTATCGAAAAATTGTTACAAGGTATTGAGCGTTACCTCCAAGATCATGGCGTCTCTTGAACAGTTATCTACGACAAAGGCGTCCATCCCAAGCCGCTAACGCCACCGAGAATGCGCGGGCGGCCCTGGAGTACGCCTTCATCGTTTTGCGGAAGGAACACCTCATCAGCCTCATCCATCCGGAAAACGGCGCCTCCATCCGCGTCGCCGAGCGGATTGGCGAGAGGCTGCAAGGCCGCATTCAACACCTGGGCAGGGAGATGCTGTGCTACGGCATCGACCGGGAAAGCTGACGGACGCGAACCGCGCCCGCCCGCCCTTCCAGGATCTCCTCGGCCATGCGGTGGCCGCTCTCGCACCCGCCCTCCATGAACCCCTGCGCGGTCCCCGAGGTGTGCTCGCCGGCGAAGTGGAGGTTGCCCACCCGGCGGCCCTCCTCGCCTCCGAAGGCGGTCCACTGCCCGGGCCGGTAGCAGCCGTAGCTCCCCAGCGTCCACTGGAAGGTGGGCCAGATGAAACGGGACTGCCGGTCGGGCAGACGCGCTTCGGCGATTTCCGGGAAGACGCGGTCGATTTCGCGGGCGAACGATTCCGCTTGCTCTTCAGGAGTTCTCTCTCCCAACTCCAGGCCGTGCCGGCCGCCGGTGAAGTTGGTGAGGATGCCGTTCTCGCCCGGCTGCAGGCGGCTCGTCTCCCAGCAGAGCTGGTAGGGGAGATCGGTGAGCGTGCTGCCGATCGACCGGTAGGGCAGCTCGGGTTGGCGCCAGAGGCGCTTCGCGAAGCCCACCATCAGCTTCGAGTTGGTGCCGTAGCCAAGCTCGCGGATGGCCTTCTTCTGGACCTCCGGGATGCCGAGGCTGTCATCGAGGCGGATCCACGGTCCGCCGTCCTGCCGGGGCCGCAGCAGGGTGAAGGGCACGGTGATCACGACGTGGTCGGCGGTCACGGTCTGGCTCGTACCGCCCCGGCGGACGGAGAGGGCGAAGGTGCCATCGGACTTCTTCGACACCGCCTCCACCTGGGAGCTCGTCTCGACACGGTTGCCGAGCCGCTTGGAGAGGGCCCGCGGGATCGAATCGTTGCCGCTCCGCACGTGGAAGCGCTCATCGCTCTCGCTGAAGATCCGGAAGGGGATCGGGTTGGGGTCCATCAAGAGGAGGAAGTTGAGGGCCGACTGCTCGGCGGTCTCGAGGCCGTACTCGGTGGTGTAGGCGACGTCCAGGAGCTTGCGGAACCACGGTGGGGTCTCGACGCCCGCGAGCCACTCGGAGAGGGGAGTGCGGTCGAGCTTCTCGCCGCCGTTGGGCTCACGGAAGGAGACGCCGTCACCGCTCAGCGTCGCGAGGTCCCAGACCATGCGCCGCGACAGAGGCACGAAGGCTTCCACCACCTCGTGCTCCTGGATCCGGCGGCCGTCGAAGAAGAGGACGTCGCGGTCGAGCCCCACGCCGTCGAGTGCGAAGTCGTCGAGCGGGATCTCCAGCTCTTCGGCCAGTTGCCGCATGTGCACGTGCCCCGTGTCGATCAGCTCGCCTCCCAACTCGGCGACCTGGCCGGGGAAGAAGCCGCGCTGGCTGTACATCCGCCCGCCCACCCGCTCCTGCCCCTCGAGGATGCGGACGTCCGCGCCCTGCTGGTGAAGCCGGTAGCCCGCCGTCAGCCCGGAGATGCCGGCGCCGACGATGACGATCCGCTCGCCAGAGGAGCCGCCGCTACCGGCGACCCGGGGCGCGAAAGGCCGGCAGCCCACCATGGCGAGCCCGGCGGCGGCCGCCGTGCCGCCGATGAACTGGCGGCGGGAGAGCTTCGCCGCCTCGCGCCATTCCTCGACCACGGCGTCAGGCGGCGTGCCGGTCGCGACGGAGCGCTGGGCCAGGCGGAAGGAGCGGCGGAGGGTGCGGAAGAGGGGGGTTCTGGACAACGGATGGACCTCCGAAAGGCGAACCGGACGGGCGAGAACAGACGGGTGACTTTAGCGGCGGAGGGCGGGGGGTTTCAAGCGTCCCGCGGGCGCCACGCCGCCCGGGCGGCGTGGCGGGACATAGCCGATTCAGCCCGCCGCCTCCGGCCGCCCCTGCCGTCCCCAAGCCAGGTACTCCCGGGTATCCCCACGCAGGCAGGTCGCGAGGATCACGATCACCGTCAGCGCGCCGCAGACGCCGTAGACGAGGGGGATGTTCTTTCCCGTCAGGTCGCCCACGAACCCGCCCAGGGCCATGCCGATGGGGATCAGGCCGCCGCTCAGGGTGTTGACCAGACCCATGACCCGGCCCCGCAGCTCGGGAGGCGTCGAGCTCTGGGCCATGGTCACCAGGGTCACGTTCACCAAGCCCATGGCCACGCCGACTCCGAAGGCTCCCGCCAGGGCGGCGGCCGGGCTGTTGAGCAGGGCGAGGGTGCCGTACAGCGTGGGGACGATCAGCATCCCCGCGATGATCGACCAGGCCCGGGGCGAACCCTGCAGGCGCAGCGTGCTCGCCAGCAGGAAGCCGCAGACCGTGCCGATGCTGATCGCCGCCATCAGGAAGCCGTACCATTCGGCTCCCTTGCCGAGATACAGGCTGACGAAGAACGGGAACAGGACCACCACAGGCATCATGAAGAAGTTCATCAGCGAGGCCGCGGCCAGGAAGTACCGGAGGCCCTTGAACTTCCAGACGTAACGGAAACCCTCCGCCAAGTCGGCCATGAAGGCGCGGAAGATCTCTTTCACCGTGCGCTCCGGCCCTCGCTCCCGCGTCTTCCGCGGCAGCCGGATGAACGCCGCGCTCACGGCGGAAAGGAAGAAGGAGATGCCGTCGATCAGGAAGAGAATCGGCGCGCCCACCAGACGATAGAGGACGCCGCCGGCGGCCTGCCCCACGAAGAGGGCGGCCTGGATCGAGAACTGGTTGAGGGAGTTGGCGGCCGCCAGCTTCTCCTTCGGCACCAGGTCCGGGATGGCGGCGCCCACCGCCGGCACGAAAAAGGACCGGATCAGGCCGAGCGCCGTCGAGACGACGAAGAGCAGGGTGATGATGAGCCGCACCTGGTCCGGCACCAGCCAGACGGCGGCGGTCAGGCCGAGGATGCTCAAGCCCGCCAGGATGTCGCAGACGATGATGATCCGGACCCGCGAGTGCCGGTCGGCGAAGGTGCCGCCGAAGGGGCTGAGCAGCAGGGCGGGCAGGTTCGAGAACGTCAGCACCAGGCCCATGAGGCTGGCCGAGCCCGTCTTCTCCATCAGCCAGAACATCATCGCCAGGCTGTAGGCCTGGTTGCCGAGCTGGCTGATGGTCTGGCCTCCCCAGAGCAGGAGGAAGTTGCGGTTCAACAGCGTGCCCGATCTGCTCGGGGCGGCCGCTTCAGTTGCGATGACGGGGGACGGCGAGGCTTCAACTTCCATGCGACATCTCCTCGAAAAGACCGGCTCCAAGCCCGGGGACTCTAGCGCGGTTTCGTCAACCGCTCGTTGACGTAGACCGCGACCGGCTCACCCGGCCGCAGCAGGTACTCCCGGCGCCGGTACCGCTGCCGGAGGAGGGGCCGCAGGCTGACCTCCCGCTCGCGGTCGACGATCAGGACGTCGCCATCCGGCTCCGGCGGCAGGTCGTGGCGGTACTCCATCCCCGGCAGATCGCGCAGATACCAGGGCAGCGGCCAGGCGTAGCGGCCGAGGATGCGGACCGCGGGCTTGCCGCCCGGAGGGATCCGCCCCGCCGCCTCGCGCACCTCGGCCACCAGGGCGTCCACGTCCCGGTGGGTGGGCACGTAGACGAGGGCCAGGCGGGTGTCGTCGAAACGGCGGAAGGAGACCTCGACGGCGCGCCATCCTTCCCAGGCGACCCCCAGCAAGAAGGTGCCGGCAAGGACCGCCCGCGGGACTGCCGGCACCCGCCCGGAGAAGATTTCCCGGAAGAGCACTCCCGCGGCGAGCGCGGCGGGCAGGAGGATGTTGAGCCCGAGCCAGGGCGTCTTGTACCGGAGGAGGGAGTAGGCGGCGAGCTCTCCCGCGGCCCAGAGAGCGCAGAAGGTGCCGAAGGCGTCCCGCCGCCGCAGGGCGAGCCAGCCGCCCACCAGGGCGCAGAGGACGGTCACGGGCTCGAAGGCGAGCAGGAGGCCCGGGAAATAGTCCCACGGCTTGCCGTGCCCCGCGCCCTCGAGCCCTTTGCCGCTCCAGATGAAGAAGGTCTGGATGGAGCCGGGCAGCCCCCATGGATGGGTGAAGAAGGACGTGTAGAGAAGGACGTAGGGAACGCCGAACGCCGCGGCGGCCCGAACGGCGGTGTCTCGCCGAGCTGCCCGGACGCCGCTCCACAGCTCGCGCAGATCCGGCCGGCCTCGCGTCCAGATCCGCGCCAGGACCGCCGCGATCGCCAGAATGGCGAGGGTGACGGCGTAGGTCTCCTTGACCGTGGCGAGGAGCCCCAGGCAGAAGGCCGCGAGGACGAGCCGCTCCTCGCGGCGGGTCTCGAGCCAGGACGAGACCGCCGCCACCAGCGCCAGGGTGAGGGCGGCGAGGAAAGTCTCGTGGATGAGGTCCCGGCCGTAGGCGACGAACGAGGGGGAGAGCGCCAGGAGCCAGGCCGCCGCCGTGACTCCCGCCATTCCCAGCCGGCGCCGCAGCGGCAGCAGCAGCGGCACCATGAGGGCGGAGGCCAAGGCCACCGGCAGCCGCGAGATGAAGACGCTCTGCCCCAGCAGGACGAAGAACGGCAGGACGAGGAAGACGAGGAAGGGGCCGTGGAACTTCGCGGGGTCGTAGGCGTACTGGTACCCCTCCAGAAGCTTGGAGACGAACCAGGCGTTCACTCCCTCGTCATGATGGAGCGGCCGGGCATCCAGGAAAGCGAGCCGGAGGGCCAGCGCGGCGGCGAAGGCCCCCCAGAAGGGCAGCCAGCGGCCCGCCGGTTTCACCGCGGCCATCCCCCACCGGCAGCGTGCGTTGAGGCAACAAACGATTCCTTCGCCGCTTTGTGATATCGTCGATCCATAACCTGTGGGTGTTTATTTACCAAGAGAGGGGTAGTAATGAAGAAACTCCGGAGGAAGCTGTCGCTGTCGAAGGAAACGCTCACCCCGCTGAACGGCAAGTCTCTGAATCAGGTGGCCGGGGGAGACGGCTGGTCGGATGGGAGCGTCTGCCCCACCACGACCCCCTCGGACTGCAAGCGGTGCCCCATTCCTCCTGGAACGGCTGCAACGGGTCGGTGGTAAAGCCCAGGCGTCGCAGCGTGTGAACGACGAGGTGCAGGGGCTGCTTGCCCGCGGTCCCGGCACCCCGCTTCAGGCTCATCCAAGCCGCAGCAGGGCCTCTTCCAGACGTGGCAGGGCGGCCTCGATCTCGGCCGGCGAGACGGCGCCGACGCTGAGGCGGAACCAGCCCTCGTCCTCCGTCGATCCGAAGGCCTGAAACTGCACGACGCCGATGCTGGCGGCCTCCAGGATGTAGCGCCGCACCTGGCTGTTGGTCCGGATCTCCTCCCCTTCAGGGGTGCGGCGGCCGAAGGGATGGAGGCGGGCGGTGAGATAGATGGCTCCCATGGGTGGGATGCTGTCCACCGGCAGGCCGCGGGACTTCATCGCCTGAAGCCCATGGTGCAGCAGGTCCAGGCGTACTTGGAGCTCCCGCTTGAAGTGCTCCTGGTAAGCGCGGATCCCTGCCGCGTCGTCGAGCAGGGTCACGGTCGCCACCTGCTCGGCCCGCGGCGCCCAGGCCCCGACATGGCCGAGCACGGCGGACATCCGGGAGATGATGTCGACCGGGCCGACGCCCCAGCCGACGCGCAGGCCCGTGGCGGCGAAGCCCTTGCTGATGCCGTCCACGAACAGGGTGTAGCGCGCCATCTCCGGCAGCAGCTCCGGCGGCGTCACGTGCACGGTGTCGCCGAAGCAGAGCATCCAGTAGATGTGGTCGTAGAGGACGTAGAGGGGCCGCTCGCCGCGGCGGGCGCGGCCCTCGTTCTCCTCCAGAACCGCTTCGCAGATCTCCAGCAGCGCCTGGCGCCCGAAGGCGGTGCCGGCAGGGTTCAGGGGGGAGTTGAGGCAGAGCACGCGAGCCCCGGGCAGGGAGCTGGCCAGATCCTCCCGGGTGGGCAGGAACCGGTTCTCCGGCGAGCAGATCACCGGCACCCCCTCCGCCCCCACCATGTGCACGTAATGGTTGTTGTTCCAGCTCGGGACGGGGTAGATCACCCGGTCGCCGGGATCGCACAGGGTGCGGTAGATGCAGTAGATGATCGGCCGGGCGCCGCCCGCGATGAGCACGGACTCCGACGGGTAGCGCAGCCCCAGGTCGCGCTCGTAGAAACTCGCCACGGCCCGCCGAAGCGGCTCCAGGCCGCTCGACGGCGGGTAGTTGGTCTCGCCCCGTTCCAGCGCGGCGCGGATGCCCGCGGAGAGCTGGGGCGGGATGGGGAAGTAGCGCGGATCGAAGTCGCCCACCGTCAGGTTACAGATGGTCCGGCCGGTGGCCATCAGGGCCCGGATCTCTCCCGCGATGCGCAGGATCTCCGAGCCCACCAGGCCAGCCGCCATCTCCGAGACACGGCCGCGGGGGTCAGGACCGGCATCCCCGGCGAGAGCCGCGAGGTCGAGGCACCTCTCTTGGATTTCCATTCGGTGACTATGCCAGGAACGGACGCGCCGTTCCAGGGGGGGTGCGGCTCAGACGGGAGGGAACAGGGAGTCAACGCTGATCGCGAGACCGGAAAGCACCGTCGAGCGGACGGTCTCTCCGGCCCCGTAGGAGGCGACCTCGACATACCGGCTGCCATCCTCACTCAGGGCAAGGACGGTGACTGTGCGTGGGCGAGGTTCCAGCCGCCAGTACTCGGAGACCCCGGCATCGCGGTAAGCCTCCAGCTTGATCGTTCGATCCCGCTTTCGCGTCGAGGGGGATTCGACCTCGATCACCAGGTCGGGAACGCCCTGGAAGTTCTTGTCGCCGGAGCGGGGCTGATTGCCCGTCCGGAGAAAGACCATATCCGGCTGTACTGGGGTGGCGATGCCGTCCGGCAGGAGGACGTCGAAGGGCGCCCCCAAAACGATGCCGAGCTGGTTCTCGTCCACGAATCGGCCGAACGTCAGGTGCAAACGCGAGATCACGTACTGGTGATCGAAGCCAGGAGCGGGGGTCACGTAGAGGTGCCCCCGGATGACCTCATAACGGCGGCCATCGTCGGGAAGGCGCGCATAGTCCGCATAGGTCCACTGTCCCTGGGCAGGCCAAGCCCGGTCGTCGCCGTTCCACGGAAGCGCCAGAGAGTGTGCGGAGTGAGCCATGAGTTCCCTTCGATACCGAATCATCCCTCGATACCGAAATCGAGATTAGCGGCCCCCGGGCAGTCCGTCAAGTTGCGGGAGATGGTAATTCGTGTCGCGTCCGGAAGCAAGCGGACCGATCTCAGAACCGCCGCAGCCCCTCCGAAAGGTGCCTAAGCCCTTCGGTGACGTCCTCCGGCCGGACCGCGAAACCCAGCCGGAAGTGCCGTGGCATCTCGAAGAACCGGCCCGGCACGATCGACGTCTCGCGGGTCCGGAGCCAGTCGTGGAGGGCGTCGCTGTCCTCTTCTTGCTTCAGACGAGGGAAGACGGTCATCGAACGCGGCGGCACGACGCAGTCGAGCCATTCGCGATGCTCCTCCAGGAAGGCATGGACCTGCCGGAGGTTCGGATCGAGGAGGGTCCGCGCCCTTTCGGTCAGCCTCGGGAGCTGCCGGAAGGCCGCGAGCGCCAGGGTCTCGCCCGGCACCGCGTCGACGGCTTCCATGAAGTCCTTCGCCCGGCGCATCCGGCCGGCGATCTCGGGCGCGCAGAGGATCCAGCCGCAGCGCAGGCCCGAGAGGCCATAGCTCTTGGTGAGGCTGTTGGTGGCCACGAAGTGGGGCCCGAGATGGGCGTGGCTCGGCGGCGCCTGCTCGAACCAGGTGTCCCGATAGACCTCGTCGACCAGCACGCACGCGCCGTACCGCTCGGCCAGACGGCCGACCTCGGCGATCTGCTCGGGCGGCAGGAGCACGCCGGTCGGATTGTGGGGATTGGTGAGCACGACGAGGCGGACGCGGTCGGACATCTTCGACCGGAGCTCGTCGAGGTCCGGCCGCCAGCCTTCCTCGGCGTAGCGCTCGAACCGGCGCACCCGGGCCCCGAGGAACTCCAGGGCGGCGAGGATCGGCTCGTACGCGGGCTGCTCGACCAGCACCTCGTCGCCGTGATCGACCAGGGTGGCGAAGGCAAGGAAGTTCGCCCCCGAGGTCCCCTGAGCCGTGACCACCCGCTCCGGGTCCACCCCATAGCGGGCCGCGATCGCCTCCAGGAGCGGCGGATAGCCATCCCGGTTCGCCCCGTTCACCTCCACGTCTCCAGGCTCCAGGACGAGGTCCGCCGTCTCGCAGCCAAGCAGTCCGCTGTTCGCGAGGTTGTACCGGGCCGCGGCGTGCTCCTTGGCCCAGCGCATGTAGACGCTGCGCTTCATGTCCTGCTCTTCCTCCCCCGCCAGAAATAATAGACCGGCACGCCCAACGCGAAGATCGCCGTTCCCACGAGGGCGTTGCGGAGATCCGTGAAGAAGGTGTTGATCACGATGCCCGCGCCCGCCAGGGTGAAGAGGATGGGGATCCAGGGATAGGCCGGCGTGGGGAACGGCCGCGGCGCTCCCGGGAGCTTGCGGCGGAAGACCAGGAGCGACACGCCGGCGAGGGCGAAGAAGATCCAGTCCGCGAACACGGCGTAGCCCAGCAGCCGGTCGTAGGTGTTGGCGAGAGCGTAGATGGCGGCGAGCCCGCCCTGGAGGAGGATGGCCGCCGTGGGCGCCCGGAAGCGCGGCGAGAGCCGGGACAACGAGCTGAAGAAGAGGCCGTCCGCCGCCATCGCGTAGTAGACCCGCGGCGCCGAGAGCAGGGAGAGGTTCATGAAGCCGAAGGTGGAGACCACGATCAGCAGGCTGATGACCCTGGCGCCCGGCTCTCCCATCAGGCGCGCCGCCACGTCCGCGGCCGGAGTCTGCGTGGCCGCCAGGGCCGGCGCCCCGAGGACATGCACGTAGGCCACGTTGGCCGTGACGTAGACGGCGATCACGCAGAAGACGCCGGTCAGGATGGCCCGCGGCAGGTTCCGCTGCGGGTCGCGCACCTCCTCCGCCACGTAGTTGAGGTTCTGCCAGCCGCCGTAGGCGAACATGGCCGGCACCAGCCCGGCGAAGAAGGCGGAGAGGAGGGAGAAGCCCCCGAGGTCCGGCGGCGCCAGCGGCTCGAACGTGATGCCGGAGCCGCGGGTCAGCACGAAGGCGCCCACGATCAGCGCCGCCAGGGCGAGCGTCTTGGTGAAGGTGATCAGGTTGATCAGCACCGCCCCCGGCTTGATGCCCAGGGCGTGGAAGCCCGCGACGGCCAGCAGGATGGCGGCGGCGAGCCAGGCCGCGCTGCCCTCCGGCAGGTCCACCAGCCGGCCCACGTACTTGGCGAAGGCCACCGCCACGGCCGCCGTGGCTCCGGACTGGACGATCAGCAGGAGCCCCCAGCCATAGAGGAAGGCGACCATCGGACCGAACGCCTCGCGGAAGAAGGCGTACTGGCCGCCGACCCGCGGCATCACCGTGCTCAGCTCGGCGAAGACGAAGGCGCCGAACAGGGCGATCAGGCCGCCCGCGATCCAGACGCCGAGGATCAGGAACGGCGTGCCCACGGCCCGGGCCACGACGTAGGGATTGATGAAGATGCCCGACCCGATGATCCCGCTGATGACGATCATCGTGGCGTCGAACAGGGTCAGACGCCGGGCGAACCCCGGGCTCCCCGCCTCGCTCATGGTGGCCTCCCCGCTGGCAATGACGAACGTGCGGGGAGTCTATCGCAGGCGGTACCGCAGGCGCAGGAGCCGTTCAGCGGTCTTCGAGCGCCGGCAGCTCGTACTTCGACCCGCGCGTGGCGACCCGGTGCCCCGGCTGCAGGGCCTCGCAGTCCTCGTCGCCGCGGGCCACGGCGGTGCCGTCTTCCACCGAGACGACCTCGAGATCGCAGAGCGGGAGGCTCTCCGTGGTCTCCAGCGAGACGAGCATCATGCCCGGGAGCAGGCCCCGGTCGCGGCCGGCTTCCACCTCCACGGTGCGGGCGTCCAGCTTGACGAGCACCTGAGTTTCCACCGCCGGCACCTGCGGGAGATAGGCGTCGCAGCTCTCCCCGGGCGCCGCGGCCAAGCCCAAGGTCACGAGGACCGATACCAACGCGAGACTCCAGATGCGTGTCATGGCTTCACCTCCAACTGCCTCCATTAGACACTCGAATCGACCGGGATGGAAACCCGGCTGGCAAACGCCTTGCTAGCTCTTCTCCGAGGAGGGCCTTGGAGGCGTTATGTCGCACCGAGCATTCGCACCCAGAGAGCATCACGAGCCGATCGAAAGCATCGAAAGGGAGACTCCGGCGGCGCCACCGCCGGCGGCGGGCCGTCCGCGGGAGCCGCTGGGCCGGCGCGGGCTGCTGTGGACGATCGCCCTCTGCTCGCTGGCGCTGCTTCTTCTCTTCGTCGCCCAGCACTTCGACGAGTACCTGCGCCGCACCCTGGAGACCAAGATCAACCAGCGCCTCCACGGCTACGCCTTCAGCCTCGGAGGAGCCCACCTGAACCCGTTCGGCCTGGCCCTGACGCTCGAGCGGGGCGTCATCCGGCAGCAGGCCAACCCCGAACCGCCGGTGGCCGACATCCCCCGCCTGACCGCCAGCGTGGAGTGGCGGGAGATCCTGCACGGGCACCTGGTCGCCAACGCCAGGTTCGACGGCCCGCGCATCCACGTCAACCTGCCGCAGCTCCGCCAGGAGGACCGGGACCAGGTGGACGTCCAGAACCGCGGCTGGCAGCAGGCCCTGGAATCCATCTACCCGCTGAAGTTCAACCTCCTCGAGGTCAGCGACGGCGACATCGTCTACATCGACGAGGACCCGGAGCGCCCCCTCCACATCTCCCGCTGGAACCTGTCGGCGTCGAATATCCGCAACATCCGCTCGGACGAACGGATCTACCCCTCGCCCATCCATACCGATGGGGTGATCTTCGACACCGGACGCGGAGTCCTCGACGGCCACGCCGACTTCCTGGCCGAGCCCTTTCCCGGCGTCCACGCCATCTACCAGGTGGACAACGTCCCTCTCGACCGGCTGCGGCCCTTGAGCGCCCGCGCCAACCTGTCCCTCTCCGGCGGCGTGCTGGCCTCGCGGGGCGAGTTCGAGTACGGCCCCAAGCACCGCGAGGTCCGCATCGACGACGTCACGGCGAAGGGGCTGCGCCTGGACTACATCCACACGGCCGCCACCGCCGACGCCGAGGAGGCGCGGGGGCGGCAGGTCGCCGAGGCCGCCAGGGACGCGCAGCCCGGCATGCTCGTGCGAATCCAGCGCCTCCAGCTCGTGGACGGCAAGCTCGGCCTGGTCAGCGAGGCGAAGGACCGCCGCTTCCGGGTCTTCGTCGACCACACGAATCTGGAGGTGACCAACCTGTCGAGCGGCTTCCGCCAGGGGCCGGCGAAAGCGAGCTTCAAGGGCCGCTTCATGGGGAGCGGCGCCGCAAGCGGGTCCGCCATCTTCCGCGACGACCACGCCGGGCCGGACTTCAACCTCACCGTCGCCATCGAGAAGGCGAGCCTGCCGTCGATCAACGAGCTCCTGCGCGCCTACGGCAAGCTCGACGTGGCCGAGGGGAGCTTCTCCGTCTACTCCGAGGTCAAGGTCCGCAACGGCCGCATCGAAGGCTACCTCAAGCCGCTCTTCGCGGACGTCAAGGTCTACGATCCCCAGCAGGACAAGAAGAAGCCCATCCTCAAAAAGCTCTACGAGAAGGTCGTCGGCGGGCTCTCCCACATCCTTGAGAACCGTCCCCGCGACCAGGTCGCCACCGTGGCGGACCTCTCGGGCACGCTCGAGGACCCCAACACCAGCGCCTGGGAGATCGCCGTCCGGCTGGTCTCGAACGCCTTCGTCAAGGCCATCCTGCCGGGGTTCGACCGGGAGATCGAGGCGGCCCGGAAAAGATAGGGTCAGCGCCCCTGGGGCGTGATCGACAGCACCACCTTGTCGACCGGGATCGAGGCGTCGGCGGGGGCGCTCCCCGGCAGGACCACGAGGGTCACCGCCAGCGTGTCGCCGGGAAGCAGACGCTCGGCCTTTTTGAGGCGCCTGAGGGCAGGTCCCGAGTCGAACAACACGTCATCCCCGGCGGATCCCGGGGCCGGGTCCTCGAAGGAGTTGATGTTGCCGACGTAGTGGGCGTCGTTGACCGTCGCGTCGGCCGTGGCGCCGGGGAGGTTGACGAAGACGTGGATGCTCGTGCCGGCCGGGGCCTTCACCCCCTGGATGGACAGGCGCACCGCCGGCCCCTCGGTGGCCTTGTCGGGAAGCTTGCGGATCGCCCTCGCCGCCTCCGGGGAGAGTTGCAGCGTCACCGTGGCCGGCGTGGAGCCAAGGATGGGCCCACCTGGCGCCGCCTCGACGCTGATCGGGTCGGCGGCGGCCGCCGGGACGGCGGAGAACGCCAGGAGGCCAGGACCGAGAGCCAGGGTCAACAGCAGGACCGAACGTCGGGAGAGCATCGAGACCCTCCTTGAAGATGCGTTTCGAAGATGATACCCCAGGTTAGAATCATGGCGCAGCATTCAGGAGAAGGGCGTTTTTCTCCATCGCAAGGTACCGCCCTGTCGAGGAAAGGAGAAAAGGCATGAGACTGGCCCTGGCCAACCTCAAGGGAGGCGTCGGCAAGACTACGACCGCCGTCAATCTGGCTGCGGCATTCGCTCGCAGCGGGCTTTCGGCGCTGCTGATCGACCTGGACCCGCAGGCCTCCGCGAGCTTCTCGCTGGGAGTCGGCCGGGACCAGGATGGCGCTTCCTCGGCCGAGGTGCTGAGCGGCAAGGCGGCCGCCGCCGAGGCGGTCCGGGAGACGCCGGTGCCCGGCCTCCATCTCCTGCCGGGCTCGCTGCGGCTGGCCGGCGCCGACTTCGCGCTCGCCCGCAAGCCGGAGCCCGAGAAGCTTCTCAAGAAGGCGCTCGCCCCCATCCGCCGCCGCTACGACGTGATCGTGATGGACAGCCCGCCCGGCCTGTCCTTCCTCACCGTCAACGCCCTTGCCGCCGCGGAGGCGTTCGTCGTCCCCGTGTCTCCCCACCGGCTCGACGCCGAGGCGCTGGCAGGCTTCCTCGAGCTCGTCGACTCGTCGCGCGGCCGGATCGGCCGCAAGGCGCAGCTCCTGGGCATCCTCCTGACCCTGGTCGACCACCGCACGCTGGTGACGGACGACGTCGTCGCGGCCCTCCGCCGCCAGTATGGGCCGACGGTGTTCCGCACCGAGATCCCGATCAACGTCCGGCTGGCCGAGGCGCCGGGGCAGGGCCTCTCCATCTTCGATTTCGCGAGCTGGTCGACGGGCGCCGTGGCCTATGGAAAGCTGGGCGCCGAGGTGCTGCGGCGGGCGCGGAAGGCGGAGCTGCTGTAGGCCCTCACCTCCCCGGCCCTCCTCTCCCGACCCCTCCCTCCCCCCCTCACCGGGAGAGGAGGGAGCAAGACCGAAGAAAGAAATATTTGGTTCCTTCCCCTCTCCCGGTGAGAGGGGGAGGGAGGGGTCGGGAGAGGGGCCAGGGGTGAGGGCCCGCGGCGGCGCCAGCCGCCGCGGGCGCCATACCGCTCAATCCACCTTCTTCGCAGCCGCCATCGCCTTGCCCACGTACTCCATCATCGGCTGCATGTGGGAGGTGTCCATCCCGGCCACCGCCGTCTCCTCCCGGTACATCCGGCCGAGCGACTTCTCGATGCCGGGGTTGCCGCCGGTGAACTCTTGGATCAGGCCCATCCAGCGGCCGGCGAGCTGCTGCACCCGCTCGTCCGCCGGATCGGTCCCCTTGTCCATCTCGGCCTGGACCTGCGCCATGAGCTCCTGCCAGTCGCCCTCGGCCTGACGCATCCTCTCGTCGCCGAGCGCCTCCCGCCTCTGCTTCAGCTCTTCCATCTGCTCCGGGGTGTAGTACTTGTCCAACATGTTGGTCACCTCGATGATTTTCAGGAACTCCTCCGTGGAGACCATCTCGTCCGACCGCCATCGCAGTGCGATCCCTTCCAGGCGGTCGCACAGGCTCTGCTGCAGCCCGATCTGCTCCTTGAGGCGCGCGATCTGGAGCTGTAGCACGCCCTCGGGCGAAACGTTCGGCCGGCTCAGGAACTGCCGGATCTCCTCCAGGGAGTAGCCAAGGTTGCGAAGCGACTTGATCTGCTGCAAGCGGATCAAGTCGGCTCCGGTGTAGAGCCGGTAGCCCGCCGCCGTGTGATGCGAGGCGACGAGCAGGCCCAGCTCGTCGTAGTAGTGGAGCGTCCGCACGGACACCCCCGTCCGTTTGGCCAGCTCGCCCACCTTCCAGGGCAAGGGCCCCATATCCCTCCTCCTTTCCGCCACGTCCCAGTGGCAGAAAGGAAGATAAACCCTCACGTTGCGTGAGGGTCAAGAGGTTTTTTCGGCGTTTGGGCCGCTCTAGTGGTCGGCGTACCCTTCGCGGGTCCGCACCCGGCCGGCGAAGCCCTTCACGCGGACCTCGACCTTGTGCCACTTCCCGTCCCCCTTGGCGGTGGTCGGGTAGTAGCCGAGGGCGTACTGCTGGCGCAGCTCCTGGAGGATGTCGCGGAAAGCGCCTTCCAGCTCCTCGGGGCGCTCGACGGCCAGGATCCGCCCGCCGCTCTCCCGGACCGCCTTGTCCAGGTTGTCGTACTCCTGGTCGTTGCCCTGGTAGTCCCGCCAGGCGGAGGTGAACGACTTGCGCTGGCCGCCGAGCTGGATCCAGTAGATCAGCGACTGTCCGGCGCGGGCCTTCCACAGGACCTCGGAAGCGGGGAGGACGCTGTGGACGTCCGAGCCGTCGGAGAAGAGCACGACCACCCGCTGCCCTTGGCGCGAGTCCAGGGCCTTGAGGGACAGGTAGAGGAAGTCGTTGACCGCCGTCCCTCCCGCCGCGTGGGCGTCCGCGAACGCCGCTCCCAGAACCTTCTTGTCGGCGGTGAAGGGAGTGAACTTCAGGAGCCGGTCGGAGAACAGGGCCAGCATCGCCTCGTCCGACGGCTTCATGCCGCCGAGGAAGGCTCGCGCCCCCCGCCGCACGGCTTCCAGCTCCTTCTCCCGCATGCTCTCGCTGGTGTCGAGGAGCAGCACGGCCGTCAGCGGCAGCTCGTCGCGCCCGAAGGTGACGATCTCCTGCGCGTCGCCGTTGTCGTAGATCTGGAAGTCGCCCTGCTCCAGGCTGAGGTTTTGCGCCCCGCCGCGGCTGACGCTGACGAAAAGCGCGCGCAGCTTGAGGTTGAGCTCGTCCATGATCTGCACCGGCTGCGTCACCACCGAGTCGGTCCCCGACGCCCCCGAGACCGTGTAGGCGACGGCCTTGAACTCGCGCTGGACGTTCTCGTCGCCCACGTCGACCCGGACCCGGAAGGGCGGGGTCTTGGCCGAGCCCACCAGCTTGCCGTCGAGGAAGACCTCCACCCGGTCGACCGCCTCGCCGGACCGGATGCCGACCTCCACCTCCGTCTGGCCGAAGATCGGCTGGTCGGGCGTCGGGCTCTGAATGCGCACCGCCACCTGGGCCCTGGCCGTGCCGCCGACCAGCAGCCCCAGAGCGAGAGCCAGGCCGAATCTGGCCGTCCTGAGCCCGCTCATCGGCCCAACCCCATTCCCGAAGCCTCGGCCGGAGCGTTCAGGGCCTGCGCCAGCACCGGCAGGCGCGACCGCGAGTTCTCGGCGAGGAACGACCGCGCCGGCGCGAACGCCTCCGGGCGGACCGTGTTGTAGAGGTAGCGGGCGGAAGCTTCAGCCTTGGGCTGGGATGCCAGGAGCTTCTCGACGAGGGCGGTCGCCTCGCCGGCGGACCCCCGCCGGTCGAGCACCGCGGCGAGCTGGATCACGAGCCGCATGTCGTCCGGATGGCGCTCGATGCCTTTGCGCAGGACCTTCTCCGCTTCCGCTTGGCGGCCCTTGTCGCTGTGCAGGCGGGCCAGCTCTTGGAAAGCCAGCGGCGTGACCCAGGACGAATCGACGGCCGCCGTCAGCTCCTCCAGAAGCTTGCCCGCCTCGGCCGTCTGGTCCAGACGCTTCAGGTTCAGCGCCAAGCGCAGCTTGGCCTCGGCGCTGGCCGGATCGGCTTCGAGGGCGCGGCGGAGCTGCTTGACGGCGGTCTCGGGCTGGGCGTTCTTCTCGTAGATGCTGGCGAGCCCGAGCAGGGCGGCGACGTTCTTGCCGTCCAGCTCGGCGGCCTGCTGGAACATCTCCCCCGCCGGGAGCTGCTGGGCGGACTGCAGCAGCAGCCCCCCCAGGCTGGTGAGCAGCCGGCTCGCCACCAGGCCGGCACCCTCAGAGCCCGACTGCTCGTGGTAGAGGATGACGAGGTCGCGCGCCATGCTGCGGGTGTGGACCATCGCCATGGCCTCGCCGCGGGTGCGCCGCTCGAGCAGGCGCCGGTAGGCCTCGTGATGCAGCACGGCGATGGGCACCAGGACCTCGAGGTCGGCCGCTCCCACCTGGTGGATCACCCGCTGCTCGGCCCCCAGGAGGGCCTTGCGGGTCTTGGGCTCGCCGTCGACGATGGCCGCCGTCTCGAGCTGGATCAGCTCTTCGGGCGCCCGCTCCGTCTCGCCGGCCGACCAGTCCAACAGGATCTTGCGGTAGATCTCCTCGACCCGCTCCGACGAGATCTTCGCCCCTTCTTTCAGGCCTAGAGAGCCGGTCCCATCTCCGGAAGCCGGCGGGACGGCGGTGGCTTGGGCCCAGACGATCGGCCCCGTCCCCAACCAGGCTGCCGCGACGAGACAAAGCAGCAGCCCACCCTGACACTTCGCATCCGTTCGCGCACGCATGGAACCTCCGACAAGAAATGCGCCTCCACCCTCCCCTCCGGGAGGTCCAACAGGTGCTCAAGAAAAAACTTCAAAAGAGAAGACAACCTGGCACCTTTCTAGTATAGATCCAAATCAAGGTGCGCGAGAACCTCATTTCGTGACAACCGCCGGGCCCTGGGAATAAAAACGAAAAGGGCGGGATCTCTCCCGCCCTTTCGTTAAGGTCCGTCGCGATGGATCGTCGATCCTACGCGCGGTTGCCTCTCCGGGGCCGGCGGGGACGGGGGGCCGGCTTCGTATCGCCGTCGACGATCGACTTGGGAACGCCGAGCGACTGCAGGAGGTTGCGGCGGGCCTCGCTGGTGAAGACGAACGGCACGCCCCAGACGTTGCCGGCGGCCGCGGAATCGAGCTGCAGCGCCGCGGTGGCGCTGGCGGTGCCGAAGACGAACGGGAAGAGGTTCACGGGCTCGACGTCGGTGCCGAACTTGTCGTTGATGGCATCGATGAAGAGGTTCGCGATGTAGGCATAGCCGAACGCCGTCGGGTGGACGCCGTCGTAGGAGAACACGCCGCCGCTCAGGAAGGCGCCGGTGTAGGTGACGCCGCCGACGCTGATGCCGCCGGTGGCGAGGTTCTGCAGCACGGTGTTGGCGTCCACGAAAGCGGCGTTCCGCTCGGTGGCCACCGCGCGGATGACGGCGTTGTAGTTGTTGACCCGGTCGCGGATGGTGGCCGCCTCGGCGGCGGAGAGCACCACGGAGTCGGGCAGCGGCTGGCCGTTGCCGCCCAGCGCCGTCGGGATGCCGAAGCCCTGGGCGAGCACCGAGCTGGCGGTGAGCAGCACGAAGTCACCGGCCTGCAGCGGGCCGTTGGGGCCGAGCAGCGGTACCGGCGAGCCGTTGATGATGGCCGGCTGGCCGGTCGCCGGGTTGGGGATGAACCGCGTCAGGGTGGTGACGAACGGGATGCTGGTGACGTTCGGGATGTTGGCGACGGCGAACCTGGCCCCGGAGGCGGCGATGGCGCCCGCGATGGCCCGGTAGTCCGCCTCGAAGCTCGCCAGCGGAGTCAGCGTCTGGTCGTTGACGATGCCGGAGGTGGCGGCGGCCAGGGCGTCGTTGTTGCCGATCCACAGGGTGACGAAGGTCGGCCGCAGCGACAGCCCCTGCTGGAGCTGCGTGAAGCTCGTCCGGCGCAGGATGAGGTCGGTCGGGTCGCCGGCGCTGGTCGACGCCGTCTTGGCCAGGAGGTCATGGACCCGCGCTCCGGGCACGGCCATGTTGTCGTAGGGGCGCTGCAGGTTGAGGTTGAGCGGCTGGCCCGAGCCGGCGGAGGGCACGATCTGCGGCGTGGGCGCGAGGCGCTGCAGGGTCAGGATCCCCGGCAGGCCGGGAGCGCTGACCAGCGGCTGCTCGAAGCCCGTGGTGTTGCCCGTGAACTGCCGATAGAGCAGGGCCGGGTAGCTGTTGACCTGGAAGTTCCGGTTGATGCTGCCGCTCGAGAAGCCGGCGGTGAGGCTGTCGCCCAAGGCGACGTACTTGCTGAAGTCGGCCTGGCCGAAGGCCGCCCCTGCCGTCAAGAGGGCGAGCGCCAGGAGGCTCGCCAGTATTTTCGCACGATGCATCTTCCTGTCTCCTTGCGTCGTCGTTTAAAGGAAAGTGAGCGTCACGCCGAGGAGCAGGGCCTCGGTGTTGTAGGTGCCGAAGAACGGCCCCTCGCCGGCGAAGCTCTGGTCGCGCGACCGCTCGTCGAAGAGGAGGTACATGAGGGCCAGGTCGGCCTTGAAGCTGCCGGTGTGGCCGTAGCCGATCGTGAAGGCGTTGCGGTTGGCGTCCGGCAGCAGCGGCGAGATCCCCTCCTCGGGCTGCGGCGTCTCGTCGTAGACGTAGCCGAAGCGCCACTGGGAGGTCTCGCTGGCGTCCCAGCGCAGGCCGACGCGGTAGTGGTAGGAGTCTTCCCAGTTCTCCGGGATGGTCTGGTCGGGCAGCGAGTTGGTGGCGCCGCCGGTGAAGTCGATCGGCACCTCCTCGAAGCTGCTCCAGCCCGTCCGGTTGAAGTCCGTCTCGATCAGCAGGTTGTCGGTGAGGCCGAAGGCCAGGCCGAGGCTCGCGATGTCGGGGAAGGCGATGCTCGTCTTAACCGGCAGGTCGCGGTTGAAGGGCAGCCGGGAGGCGACCACGGCGTCGAGCTGCGCGTTGCCGGTCGAGACCTGGGTCAGGCGGGCGTCGCCCTCGTAGTCGACCGTGATGGCGCTGCGGTAGGAGAGGCCCCAGGAGAAGCGGGGGGTGACCTTGTGCAGGATGCCGGCGTTGAAGCCGTAGGCCTCGCTGAAGTCGCCCTCGAGCTTGAGCCGGGCGACGTCCACGGCCTGCTGGGTGAACGGGTTGAGGGTCGGCACGTTGCGGTTCAGCTCGACGCTCGAGACGCGGGCGACGGCGCCGAGGCCGATGCCGAAGGTCGGCGTCACCTGCCAGCCGATCGTCGGGTTGAGGTCGATGGCCTGCAGGGCGGCCTTGGTGGAGAGGAACCGGCCGGCGAACTGGTCGGGGTCCTTCCACTCGGTGGTGAGGCCGAAGGGGGTCTCGACGCCGAAGCCGAACTTCCAGGTCTCGTTGATCGGCTGGACGTAATAGATGTGGGGAGGGACCTCCGACAGCAGCTCCTGCTCCGCCCGGTAGCCCTCGCCGGGGAACGGGTTGGCGCCCTCGAACTCCGCCTTGAGCCCCTTGATGTAGGTGAGGCCGATCGAGAAGTCCCGCTCGGTCACGAAGGCGAGGCCGCCGGCGTTATGGAACAGCAGCGACGGATCATCCGCCTGGGCCGTGAACGCGCCTGCCATGCCCATGGCCTTGGTCCCCTGCTCGAAAATGCTGAAACCCGCCGCGTGCATGGGGCCCGCGGCCAGGGCGCCCAAGGCCGCAGCAACGCCCAGAGCCCTCCACGTGAATCCTCCTCGCCTCTGCATGAATCTCCTCCTGTCGGTGTGAAATCTGTATGGGAAAATGATTGACCCGCACACTCGCTTCTCTCCGAGCCATCCCTGGAGTTGCGGAAACCAGGTCTAGGGATGTCTTTGCGGCTCGCCTAAACGTTAGTCCCAACGCCCTGGGGTGTCAACGCCCGGACTGCTGCTAGAGTAGGGCCTCTGGAGGATAGAGATCATGTTCGAAAGTCCGGCCCACGAAGAGACCTTCAACAAGCTGCGGGAATACCTCGGGGAGCTCTTCGACGAGCCCTACCACGATCCGGAGAACGACCACTTCTACGTGCGCTACGGCACGACGGTGCTGGAGATCTCCGTCGAGCCTTACGGCTCGGAGGAGACGATCGTCGTCATCATGTCCTACTGCGTGCAGGACGTGGAGCTGGAGGAGGAGCTGATGGCCGGGCTCCTGCAGTTGAACCACCAGATGCCGTGCGGCCACTTCTCCCTCGTGGGCAACGACATCTTCTTCGCCTACTCCCTGTTCGGCCGCAGCCTCGACCCCCGCGACCTGCTGCGGGCGATCACGTCGGTCGCCACCGTGGCCGACGACTACGACGACCGCATCGTGGCCAAGTACGGCGGGCAGACGGCACTGGAGCGCATTCAGGACACCGGCGGCCGGCGGCGGCGCCAGGAAATCGGCAATGACTGAGCAAGGGCGGCGCGCTCAGGCGCCGCTCACCACTTGCCGCTGTTGACCACCGCCTCGGCCTCGCGGTCGAGCTCGCGCGTCTTCTCGGTCTCCCGCTTGTCGTAGAGCTTCTTGCCCTGCACCAGGGCGATCTCCACCTTGACCCAGTTCCCCTTCAGATACATGGCGAGAGGGACGACGGTCAGCCCCTTCAACTGGGTGCGGCCGAAGAGGCGCTCGATCTCGCGCTTCCGGAGCAGGAGCTTGCGCATCTGCTCCGGGTCGTGGTTCTCGCGGTTGCCGTGGCTGTAGGCGCTGATGTGGGCGCCCACCAGGAAGGCCTGGTTGTCCCGGAACTCGACGTAGCTGTCCTTGAGCTGCACCTTCCCCTCGCGCACCGATTTGACCTCGGTGCCCTTCAGCCGGATGCCGGCCTCGAAGGTCTCCAGCACGTGATAGTCGTAACGGGCCCGCTTGTTGCTCGCGAGGGGGCGCACCGCGTCCTTGTCTTTGGGCCTGGTCGCCATGGGGGAAGCATAGCGCAGTGTCACGGTGGCGCCCTCGGGCTCACTCTGTCTCTGTAGATGCTCCGCGTTTCCCTGTCAACCGGGGGATTCCCCCAGGAGGCCTGTCATGAAGAAGCGTTCGAAGCTCAAGCTGCACCGTGAGACCCTCGCAGCGCTCGACCCGAAGCACCTTCAGGCGGCGGGCGCGAACTGTACCTGTAGCTGCTGCCCGACGGACTGCTGCGCACCGAGCGGAGAGTACTCCTGCCTCAATACCTGCGAGTGCACGACGTACAACAACGAGTTCAGTTGCATCTGCGCCTGAGGAAGCCGAGCTGACCCATCCCAGTAAGGGGCGGCCCTGGTCACCGGGCCGTCCCGTCCCCTGGAGGGGACCGGCTAGGATCCTGCGGCCTCTTTCGCCGCCTTCCCCAGCTCCTTGAGCTCCGCCAACTCCCGCCCCTTGACGTCCGGCCAGGTCACGCGGCGGGCCTTGGTCTCCCGCTCCAGACGCTCCCAGAGGGCGCGGTTCTGCACCGGCTGGCCCTCTTTGGTCTTCCAGCCCCGGAGCTTCCAGCCCTCGATCCAGCGGCTGGCGCCGTTCCTCAGATAGTCCGAGCCCGTGTAGACGGCGACCGAGATCCCCGCCGGCAGCCGCTCCAGGGCCGCGATCCCTCCCAGCAGGTCGAGCTGATTGGCGGTGGCGGGATCGAGAGCCCCGGAGAGGACCGCCTCCTCCCCGCCGTGACGGACGAGGGCGGCCCAGCCGCCCTTGCGGCCGGAGCAGGAGACCCGCAAAAAGACGTCCGCCTCGGCGGGCGCGGCCGCCGGCGCGGCGATCGTGCCTCCGCCGCCCCGCAGCTTGCGGATCTCGCGGGTCGCCAGCTCGTCCGCCCGCTCGTTCCACTTGTTGCCGGCGTGCCCCTTGACCCAGCCCCATTGGATCTTGTGGCTGCCGATCAGCTCGGCGAGCCGGCGCCAGAGGTCCTCGTTCTGGAGCTCGCCGTCCTTGCGCCGCCAGCCGCGGGCGATCCAGCCGGGAAGCCACTCGGTGATCCCCTTCCTCAGATACTGGGAGTCGGTGAAGAGTTTGACCCGGCAGGGCTGGGTCAAGGCTTCGAGGGCGCGGATGGCCGCCGTCAGCTCCATCCGGTTGTTGGTGGCGCGCCCCTCGCCGCCGGAGAGCTCGCGGACCTTGCCGCCCGCCGGTTCGAGGAGGATGGCCGCCCAGCCGCCCGTTCCCGGGTTCGGGTCGGCGCCGCCGTCGGTGTAGATGGTGACTTCGGGCAGGGTCTCAGGCATCGGGTCTCCGGCATCTCCCTAGGAAAAGGCGGAATCTAGAGGAATCGGGGGGAGAAATCAAAGGAAGAGGTGCCGTGACGGACTTGAGAAAACAATGGCACGCCTCTTGCGGTTTCTCTTCGGTCCGGCCGCCGTAGTGCCGGGCTTCGGGAAACCCTCAAGGAGGCAACTCCCATCACCGAGCTCGATTCTTGAAAAAAGGAGGCATCCACGTGCGAGACGCCGTCACTTCCAGTTCTTACCCACGGAGCACGGGATCATTCGATCAGTCCCTCACCGGCTACAGGGTCGAAAGCGAGTACACCGAGCACGAAGACGCCGGCATGCTGTACCGGGTCGGCCAGGCCGCCATGATCGTCAGCGGCGTGGCACTGGTCGCCCTTGCCGCCAGAAAGGCGACCGGCCGCCGGCTCGTGCCGGAGACGGTGGCGCAGCGCGCCTCCGACGCCATGGCGCCGGTACCTGTCGAGGCCGCGCTGACCATCGGCAAGCCCGCCGCCGAGCTGTACGCCTTCTGGCGCCGGCTGGAGAACCTCCCCCGGTTCATGAACGGCCTCCAGGAGGTCACCGAGCTCGACGACCGCCGGTCGCACTGGGCGGGCAAGAGCCCGCTCGGCTTCAAGGCCGAGTGGGACGCCGAGATCGTCGAAGAACGGGAGGGGCAGTTCCTCTCGTGGCGCTCGGTGCCCGGCTCCCAGATCCACAACGCCGGCACGGTCTTCTTCGAGGAAGCCGCCAACGGCCGCGGCACGGTCGTGCGGGTCTCGATGGAGCTCGGCTCCGCCAGCACCCTGGGCCAGGCGGTCGGCAAGGTGGTCGCCTCGGGGACCGAACGGCAGGTGCTGGAGGATCTCCGCCGCTTCAAGCAGCTCATGGAGGCGGGCGAGACCGCGACCACCGACGGGCAGTCCCACGGCGAGCGCTCGTTCCTCGGCGCCCACGTGCACAACCCCTTCTGACGACATCGAAAAACTGCAACAGAGCCTCGAAGAGGCCGGGAGATACGACATGAGAGCAGTCTGCTGGAACGGCAAGACCGACATGCGGGTCGAGACGGTGCCCGACCCGGAGATCCTGAACCCCCGCGACGCCGTCGTGAAGATCACCTCGACGGCGATCTGCGGCTCGGACCTCCATCTGTACGATGGTTACGTCCCCACCCTGAAGAAGGGGGACATCCTCGGCCACGAGTTCATGGGCGAGGTGGTGGAGCTCGGCCGCGGCGTCACCAATCTGAAGCTCGGCGACCGCGTGGTCGTCCCCTTCACCATCTCCTGCGGCAACTGCTTCTACTGCAAGAAGGAGCTCTGGTCGCTCTGCGACAACTCGAACCCCAACGCCATGATCGCGGAGAAGATGATGGGCTACAGCCCCGCGGGCCTCTTCGGCTACACCCACATGATGGGCGGCTACGCCGGCGGACAGGCCGAGTACGCGCGGGTTCCCTTCGCGGACGTCGGCCCCCTCAAGGTGCCCGACGGCATCGAGGACGAGAAGGTCCTCTTCCTCTCCGACATCTTCCCGACCGGCTACATGGCGGCGGAGAACTGCGCCATCGAGCCTGGCGACACGGTGGCGGTCTGGGGCTGCGGCCCGGTCGGCCAGTTCGCCATCCAGAGCGCCTGGATGCTGGGCGCGGGCCGGGTGATCGCCATCGACCGCTTCCCCGAACGGCTGCTGCTGGCGCAGACCTGGGGCCGCGCCGAGGTGATCAACTATGAGGAGGTGGAGAGCGTCCTCGAGACCCTGAAGGACATGACCGGCGGTTTCGGACCGGACAGTTGCATCGACTCCGTGGGCATGGAGGCGCATGGCACGACGCTCGATGCCCGCGTCGACAAGACGAAGCAGAACCTGAAGCTGACCCTCGACCGTGCCCACGCGTTGCGCGAGGCGATCATGGCCTGCCGCAAGGGCGGGACCGTATCGATCCCCGGTGTCTATGTCGGGTTCGTCGACAAGGTGCCCCTGGGCGCCGCGATCAACAAGGGGCTCACTTTCAAGATGGGCCAGACGCACATGCACCGCTACATGAAGCCCCTGCTCGAGCGGATCCTGAACGACGAAATCGATCCCTCCCGGCTGATCACCCACCGGCTCGGCATCGACGAAGCCCCGTGGGGCTACAAGACCTTCCGGGACAAGGAGGACGAGTGCATCAAGGTGGTGCTCAAGCCGGACTTCGACGGGAACGGCCACCATCACCATCACCGCCATGGCGCGAACGGGTCCAACGGGGGAACCAACGGAGCGGAGTACGACGCATGAGGACGCCGGCCCGCGAAAGCCTGCAACGGCTGGCCGGGCCGGCCGCCGTCCTCCTCGCCGGAGCCGGGATGGCCGCCGCGGCGCGCGCGCTGCGGCGGCGCCCGCCCATCCAGTTTCGTGAGCGCGTGGCCGTCGTCACCGGCGGCTCGCGCGGCCTGGGCCTGCTCATGGCCCGGGAGCTGGCGGCCGAGGGAGCGCGGCTGGCCATCCTGGCCCGCGACCCGGCCGAGCTCGACCTCGCCCGCCGCGAGCTGACGTCCATCGGCGGCCGGCGGGTGCTGGCCCTCCCCTGCGACGTCGGCGACCGGGAGGAGGTGCGGTGGGCCATCGACCGGGTGGTCGAGAGGTTCGGCCGGCTGGACGTCCTGATCAACAACGCCGGCGTCATCCAGGTCGGCCCGCTGGAGCACATGACGCTGGAAGATTTCGAGGAGGCCATGCGGGTCCACTTCTGGGGCCCGCTCTACGCCACGATGGCCGCCCTCCCCCACCTGCGCCAGCGCGACACCGGCCGCATCGTCAACATCTCGTCGATCGGCGGCCGGATCGCGGTCCCCCACCTGGTGCCCTACAGCGCCAGCAAGTTCGCCCTGACCGGCCTGTCGGACGGCCTGCGGACGGAGCTCGCCAAGGAGAAGATCTACGTCACGACCGTCTGCCCGGGCCTGATGCGCACCGGCTCGCACGTCAACGCCCAGTTCAAGGGGAAGCGGGACGAGGAGTTCACCTGGTTCGCCGTCACCGACTCGCTCCCCCTGACCTCGATGGCCGGCCGGCGGGCCGCCAGGCGCATCCTGGAGGCTTGCCGCTACGGCGAGCCCTCCCTCACCCTGACGCCGCAGGCCAAGGCCGCCGCGATTGCCAACGCGGTGGTCCCCAATCTGACCGCCCGCCTCCTCGAGCTGGCGGACCGGTTCCTGCCCGGGCCCAATGGAGAGGACGGCCAGGAGGCCCGCCCAGGCTGGCAGAGCACCTCCCGCTGGGCCCCGTCGGTGCTCACCCGGCTGTCAGATGAGGCGGCGGTGGAGAACAACGAGATGCGGCGGGGGGCGGCGGGGTATGGGGGGAATGGGAAGGAGGTGGAGTAGACGTATTTCTGCTCTTGGACGACGCCGGCATCTCTTCCCACAACGGCCCTATTCCAAGTCGGGGATCAAGGTGGTAATCTTCCATCGAGGTAAAGACATGCCGACGAATCCGAGAATCAGCAAAGAACGGAGAGCCCTTTCCATGGAAGGAACATCTGCAGAGACGACTTGCGCTTCCGTCGAGCGCCTGTTCGGGGTTCTACACCGCCCCGGGATGCGCCCGGTCAGCCTCAAAGAAATGGACGAGGGCATCGGACGGTTCCACGCGGAAGAAGAGGCGAGGATCCGCAAAGGGTGAGCGTGAGGGGCCTCGATACCAATATCCTGATTCGTTTCCTCATAGCGGACGACCCCAAGCAATCCATCACGGTACGTTCCCTCTTCCAGCGGGGTATACGGGAGGGGAAACGGTTTCACGTCAGTACCATAGTTCTTTGTGAGATCGTCTGGGTGCTGCGGACCGTGTATCGGTTCACCCGCAGAGAGACCGTCCTGTCTCTGGACTCCCTATTGGAATCGAGTTTCCTGGAGATCCAGGATCTGGATCTGGTACAACATGCCTTGGACGACTACCGGGAGGGCCGGGCAGACTTCGCGGATTACCTGATCGGCTGCCAGAACCGCCGGGCGGGGTGCACGGATACTCTGACCTTCGATAGCGATCTCGCGAGCTCTCCCGGATTCGCCCTGCTTTCCTGAGAAGACGGTGGAAAACCCCGAAATCGCCCGCATCCTCGAGGAGGTCGCCGACATCCTCGAGATCCAGGGCGCCAACTCCTTCCGCGTCCGCGCCTACCGGAACGCCACGCGCACGGTCGAGACGCTGACGACACCGCTGCGCAAGTGGGTCGAGGAGAAGCGCCCGTTGACCGACCTCCCCGGCATCGGCAAGGAGATGGCGAACCACGTCCGCGAGATGGTGGAGACGGGCACCCTCGGCTTCCGCGACGAGCTGCTGGCCGAGGTGCCGCGCTCCCTGATCGAGCTGATGCGCCTGCCCGGGCTCGGCCCCAAGAAGGCGAAGAAGGTCTACGACGAGCTCCAGGTGGGCTCCGTGGACGAGCTCGAAGCCGCCGCGAAAGAGGGACGGATCGCGGCCATCCCCGGTTTCGGCGCCAAGAGCCAGGAGAAGATCCTCGCCGGCATCGCGGAGTACCGCCTCCACGGCAGCCGCGTCCTGCTCACCGACGCCGAGCGCTACCTGGAGCCCCTGCTCGCCTACCTGCGCGAGACCCCCGAGGTGGAGCGCCTGGAGGTGGCCGGCAGCTACCGCCGCCGCCAGGAGACCGTGGGGGACATCGACCTGCTGGCCATCGCCTCCCAGCCCATCCCCGTCATGGAGCGCTTCCGCGGCTATCCCCAGGTGGACAAGATCCTGATGGCCGGCGACACCCGGAGCACCATCGTGCTCGGCTCGGGGCTCCAGGTCGACCTGCGGGTGGTGCCCCAGGAGTGCTACGGCGCCGCCCTGGTCTACTTCACGGGCTCCAAGGAGCACAACGTCAAGCTCCGCCGGCGGGCCGTCGAGCGGGGCCTGCGGATCTCCGAGTACGGAGTGTTCCGGGTCGAGGAGCGGCACCAGGAGGAGGACGGCGAGCTGATCGCCGGCCGCGAGGAGGCGGACGTTTACGCCTCCGTGGGGCTCGACTGGGTCCCCCCCGAGCTGCGCGAGGACCGGGGCGAGATCGAGGCCGCGGCCTCCGGGAGGCTGCCCCACCTGATCCGGGTGCAGGACCTGCGGGGCGACCTCCACATGCACTCCACCTGGTCGGACGGCAGGAATTCGATCGAGGAGATGGTCGAGGCCTGCGCCGCCCGCGGCTACGAGTACATGGTGATCTCGGACCACAGCAAGTCGCTGGCGATGACCGGCGGCCTCGACGCCTACCGCCTGCGCCTGCAGTGGCTGGAGATCGACGCCATCCGCGCCCGTCATCCGGAGATCCGCGTCCTCAAGGCCATGGAGGTGGACATCCTGGGCGACGGCTCGCTCGACCTCGAGGACGAGATGCTGGCCGGGCTCGACCTCGTCCTGGTCTCCCTCCACTCCCGCTTCGACCTCCCCGCGGACCAGCAGACCGCGCGGGTGCTGCGGGCCCTGGAGCACCCCGAGGTCAACATCTTCTGCCACCCCACGGCGCGGATCATCAACCGCCGCAAGCCGGTCGAGATGGACCTCGACCTCATCCTGCGCCGGGCCGCCGAGCTGGGCGTCGCCGTCGAGCTGAACTCCAGCCCCCACCGCCTGGATTTGAAGGACAGCCACCTGAAGCTCGCCAAGGAGCTGGGCTGCAAGGTGGTCATCGACACCGACGCCCACCGCACCCGCGAGCTCGACCTGATGCGCTATGGCGTCGAGCAGGCCCGCCGGGCGGGGCTGGAGCCGGGGGACGTGCTGAATACGCTGCCGTTCGAGGAGCTCCGGGCGGCGATCGAGCGGTAGGACCCCGGAAGAGCGGCCCCTCTGGGGCCGGCCCTCATAACCCCCTACCCCCTTCTCTCCCCGCCTCCCTCCCCTCCCCCGGGAGAGAAGGGGAATGAAAAAGCTCTGAAAGCTCTCTTCAGACAAACCTCTCCCTCTTCTCCCGGTCGGGGGGAAACGGCCGTCCGAAGGACGGGGAGGAGAAGAGGGCCGGGGTGATGAGGGCCCAACGCCGGGAAGCTCCGGGCCCCTTCCCGCGTTAAACTCCCTGCAAACTCCGCACGGTCTGCACGGGAGAACTTACCCCATGAAACGAAACGCAGTCTTCAGGTCCGCCCTCGCGCTGCTCCTCCTCGCGGCGGCCGCGGCGGGCGCCCAGGACCTCAAGTCGTTCGAGCAGCGGACGACGGTCCACAAGCTCGCGAACGGCTGGACCTTCATCATCGTCGAGCGGCCCACGGCGCCGGTCTTCGCGTTCGCCACCATCGCCGACGTCGGCTCCGCCCAGGAGGTGCCGGGCATCACGGGCCTGGCCCACATGTTCGAGCACATGGCCTTCAAGGGCACGCCCAACATCGGCAGCACCGACTACGCGGCCGAGAAGAAGGCGCTGGAAGCCCTGGAGGCCGCCTACCAGGCCTACCAGACGGAACGCCTGGCGCTCCGGCCCGACGCCAAGAAGATGGAGACCCTGCTGGCCGACTTCCGGACCAGGCAGCAGGCGGCCGCCGGCTACGTGGCCCACAACGAGTTCGACGAGCTCCTCACCCGCGAGGGGGGCGTGGGCATGAACGCCTCGACCGGCGCGGACGACACCAGCTACTACTACTCGCTGCCCGCCAACAAGGTGGAGCTCTTCGCCTTCCTGGAGTCCGAGCGCTTCGCCCATCCCGTGTTCCGCGAGTTCTACGAGGAGCGGGACGTGGTGCGCGAGGAGCGGCGCCAGAGCTACGAGAGCCGGCCGATCGGCCGCCTCGTCGAGCAGTTCAGCACCACGGCCTTCCAGTACCACACCTACCAGCAGCCCGGCATCGGCAGCCCCAGCGACCTCCAGGCGATCTCCATCACCGACGCGGAGAAGTTCTTCCAGACCTACTACGCGCCGTCCAACATGACCACGGGGATCGTCGGCGACGTCCACGCCGAGGCCCTGATCCCCATCCTGGAGAAGTACTTCGGCCGCATCCCCGCGCGTCCGGCGCCGGCGCCCCTGCGCACGGTCGAGCCGCCCCAGATCGCCGAGCGGACGGTGGTGCTGGAAGACCCGGCGCAGCCTTTCTATCTAGAGGGCTATCACAAGCCCGCCGAGACCCATCCGGACCAGCCGGTCTACGACGCCATCGACGACATCCTCTCCAACGGCCGCACCTCGCGCCTCTACCGCTCCCTGGTGCGCGACAAGAAGCTGGCGGTGGATGTGGAGTCGTTCTCCGGCTACCCGGGCCGGAAGTACCCGAACCTGTGGGCGGTGCTCGCCGTCCCCGGCTTCGGGGTGACCAACCAGCAGGTGCAGGCGGCCCTGAGGGAGGAGATCGAGCGGCTCAAGCGCGAGGACGTGACGGACGAGGAGCTCGCCAAGTTCAAGGCCCGCTCCAAGGCCGACCTGCTCCGCTCGCTGCGCAGCAACCAGGGCCTCGCCGAGCAGGTCGCCCAGTACCAGCGGCTCTACGGCGACTGGCGCGAGCTGTTCCGCTACATCGACCGGCTGGACCGCGTGACCAAGGCCGACATCCGCCGGATCGCCACCGAGACGTTCCAGGCCCCCAACCGCACCGTGGCGATGATCGTCAACCGGCCGGCGCCAGCCGCCGGGAAGTGAGGAGGACGACATGAACCGACGCAATCACCAAATCCCAGTCCTATTGCTCCTGGCCTCCCTCATCCTGCCCGGTGCCGCGGCGGCCCAGGCCACCCGCGCCACCGAGCTGCGCTACCCGCCGCTGCCGGCCTTCGACATTCCCCAGCCGGAGCGCGTGGTGCTCGACAACGGCATGGTCGTCATGCTGCTCGAGGACCACGAGCTGCCGCTCGTCGAAGCCTCGGCCCTGATCCGCACCGGCTCGCGCTTCGACCCCGCCGACAAGCTGGGGCTCGCCGATCTCGGCGCCGCCGTGATGCGGACGGGGGGGACCCAGAGCCTGTCCGGCGACGCCCTGGACGACTCCCTGGAGAGCCGCGCCGCCTCGGTCGAGGTGCGCGCCGACGAGGACATGACCCGGGCCAGCCTATCCTCTCTGAAGGCGGACTTCCCCCAGGTGCTGCGCCTCTTCTCCGACGTGCTGCGCCGCCCCGCCTTCGACGCCGGCAAGCTGGAGGTGGCCCGCAACCTGGCGATTGCCGAGGTCTCCCGCCAGAACGACGAAGCCGGCCAGATCCTGTTCCGCGAGTTCGGCAAGATCATCTATGGCGCCGACTCGCCCTACGCCCGCACCGAGACCTTCGCGACCCTGGGCAACATCCGCCGCGACGACCTCGTAGCCTGGCACCGCGCGGGCTTCCATCCGGACCGCATGATCCTCGGCCTGGTGGGGGACTTCCAGCGCGACGAGGCCCTGAAGCTGATCCGCGAGGCGTTCGGCGACTGGCCGCGCGGCCCGCAGTGGAAGCCGGCCGAGGCCGCCTTCCGCAAGCAGCCGAGCCCGGGCGTCTACCAGATCGAGAAGAGCGACGTCACCCAGTCGTACATCCTGATGGGGCACCTGGGCGTGCTGGTGAACGATCCCGACTACTACGCCCTGGAGGTGATGAACCAGGCGCTCTCCGGCTCCTTCGCCTCGCGGCTGATGGCCAACGTGCGCACCCGCAAGGGGCTGGCCTACTCCGTGTTCGGCGGCGTCGGCAGCGAGTGGGACCACCCGGGCACGGCTTCGCTCTTCGTCTCCACCAAGACGGAGACCACCGGCGCCGGCATCGACGCCCTGCTGGAGGAGGCCCGCAACCTGACGGCCCAGCCGCTGACCGCGGCCGAGGTGGAGACCGCCAAGCAAAGCCTCCTCAACTCTTTCATCTTCCGCTTCGACACCCGGCGCGAGGTGCTCGCCCGGCAGCTCGGGCTGGAGTTCTACGGCTACCCCCTCGACTGGCTCTCCCGCTATCAATCCGGCGTCGAGTCGGTGAACCTCGAGCAGGTCCGCAAGGCCGCCCGGCACCTGCGGCCGGAGGAGTTCTCGATCCTGGTGGTGGGCCCGTCCCAGGGCATGGACAAGCCCCTCGCCAGCTTCGGCAAGGTCACCAAGGTCGACGTCTCCCTGCCGCCGCCGCCCTCCCAGGGCGGGCGGAAGTAGCCCTCCAGCGACCGTTCTCCCTCCTCTCCCCCGGGAGAGGAGGGCCGGGGTGGTGAGGGCTCGCCATGTAGGAAATACAGCAACTTACCTTTCCCCCTCCGCCCTTCCGGTTCGCTCCGGAATCTCTCCTCTGCGCGAAGACTCTGATTTCAGGGATGTTTTGCCTTTGGCATACAACTTGCTGCAATTAGGCGACTGTAAGGGCGGATCTGCTGGTACAAACGATCTTCTTCGGCCCCGACGGCTACGTGGCAAGACGTACACCAGCGGTCCCCAAGATTCCGAGTTGATTGCGGCAGCGATTCGACCTCGATCGCCGGCGGAAGCATGAGCCGGGGAGCGAGCAGGCGGTGAGGGAACCGTGACGCCGAAGCCACAGAACAGCACCCACTCAAAAATCCCAGAATCTCGGGCGGCGGTACCAGTCCGCCCGGTCTCGTCGTGTCCCCTAGCGAGGAGCCACAACTTGAATCCTTTCATCGGAGGAATGGCATGAGCGGACGGATCTTGATCACCGGAGGCGCCGGCTTCATCGGCTCTCATCTCGCCGACGAGCTGCTGGAGCACGGCTACCGCGTCCGGGCCCTGGACAACCTTTCGGAGCAGGTGCACGGACCGGGAGGCACGCGGCCGGGCTACCTGTCTCCCGAGGTGGAGCTGGTGGAAGGAGACGTCCGCGATCCGGAGGCCGTGCGCAAGGCCCTCGACGGGATCGACGCGGTGTACCACTTCGCGGCCATGGTCGGCGTCGGCCAGAGCATGTACGAGATCGAGCGCTACACCAGCGTCAACAACCTCGGCACGGCGGTGCTCCTCGAGGCCCTGATCGAGAAGCCCGTCGGGCGGCTGATCGTGGCGTCCAGCATGAGCATCTACGGCGAGGGCCTGTTCCGCGACGTGGACGGCAACCTGGTGACCGCCGGCGAGCGCGGCCGCGAGCAGCTCAAGGCCCGCGAATGGGAGGTGCGGGACGGCCAGGGGCGGCCGCTGACGCCCGTCCCCACGCCGGAGGCCAAGGCCCCCACCCTCTCCTCCGTCTACGCGCTCTCCAAGTACGACCAGGAGCGCCTGTGCCTGATGGTGGGCCGGGCCTACGACATCCCCACCGTGGCGCTGCGCTTCTTCAACGTCTACGGCACCCGGCAGGCGCTGTCGAACCCCTACACCGGCGTGCTCGCCATCTTCGCCTCGCGGCTGCTCAACGGCAACCGGCCCCTGATCTTCGAGGACGGCCGGCAGATGCGCGACTTCGTTCACGTCTCCGACGTCGTCCGCGCCTGCCGGCTCGCCCTCGAGAAGCCCGAGGCGCCCGGCCAGGTCCTCAACGTCGGCAGCGGCCGCCAGTACACGGTGCGCGAGATCGCCCGCGCCATGGGCGAGGTGCTCGGGCGCCAGGAGCTCGAGCCGGAGATCACCGGCAATTACCGCGTCGGCGACATCCGCCACTGCTTCTCGGACATCACCCTGGCGCGGGGCACCCTCGGCTACGAGCCCGGCATGCCGCTGGAGCAGGGGCTGCGCGAGCTCGCCTCCTGGCTCGAGGGGCAGGTGGCCCATGACCGCGTGGCCGAGGCGCGCGCGGAGCTGGCGGCCCGGGGGTTGACGGTATGAGCCAGAAAACGGTGGTCATTACCGGCGGCTCCGGCTTCATCGGCACCAACCTGGCGGACAAGATCGCCTCCTCCGGCCGCCGCGTGAAGCTGCTCGACAACCTCTCGCGCCCGGGCGTCGAGAACAACCTGCGCTGGCTGCGCGACACCCACGGCGACCGCGTCTCGATCGACATCGCCGACGTCCGCGACGCCGCCGCCGTGCGCCGGGCCGTCGCCGGCGCCGGTACGGTGTTCCACTTCGCCGCCCAGGTGGCGGTGACCACCAGCCTCGACGACCCGCCGAACGACTTCGACGTCAACGCCCGCGGCACGCTCAACGTGCTGGAAGCGGCGCGCGTCCAGCCGGAGCCGCCGGCCGTGCTCTTCACCTCCACCAACAAGGTCTACGGCGGCATGGAGGACGTGCCCCTGCGCCAGCGCTCGAAGCGCTACGAGCCCTGCGACGCGGTCCTGCGCGCCCGCGGCTTCGGCGAGCAGAGGCCGCTCGACTTCCACAGCCCCTACGGCTGCTCCAAGGGGGCCGCGGACCAGTACGTGCTCGACTACGCCCGCAGCTACGGCCTGCGCACGGCCGTCTTCCGCATGAGCTGCATCTATGGTCCCCATCAGTTCGGCACCGAGGACCAGGGATGGGTGGCCCACTTCCTCATCCGGGCCATCGAGGAGCACCCGATCACCCTCTACGGCGACGGCATGCAGGTGCGCGACATCCTCTACGTCGAGGACCTCGTCCGCGCCTTCCTGCTCGCCGAGAAGAACATCGGCTGCCTCGCCGGCCAGGCGTTCAACATGGGCGGCGGAGCGGGCAGCACCGTCTCCCTGCTGGAGCTGATCGAGCTGATCGGCTCACTCAACGGCCGGCGGCCGAAGGTGTCCTTCGAAGACTGGCGCACCGGCGACCAGCGGTACTACGTCTCCGACTTCTCCAGGTTCGAGGCGGCGACCGGCTGGCGTCCGCGGGTCGGCGTGCGGGAGGGCGTGGGCAACCTTTACAACTGGCTACTGGAATTCAGGGGGCTCGCGGAGACCTCCGTGGCGGTCAGGCGCCACGCCTCGTAAACCTCCTGAGAGGCCCTCGCCGCCGCTATCCCCTTTCACCCCAGAAGAAGAGGTGAGGCGAGGCGGCGGGGGCCCGGTAACGGCACGAATCTTGGATAGATCCATGTCCAAGGTGCACTTGCCCAGGGCCCAGGAGGGGACCGGTATGAGCGAGAACGTTCCACTGCCCCGCAAGGTTTTGATGACCGCCGACACTGTTGGCGGCGTCTGGACTTACGCGATCGAATTGGCGCGCGGCCTGGCCGAGCGCGGCGTCGAAGTGGCGCTGGCCACAATGGGCCAGCCGCTGACCGACTTCCATCGCGAGAAGGCGGACCGCATTCCACGCTTGAAGGTGTTCGAGAGCACGTTGAAGCTCGAGTGGATGGAGGATCCCTGGCGGGACGTGGAGAAGGCGGGCGAGTGGCTGCTCGGCATCGAGGAGCGCTTCCGCCCCGACCTCATCCACCTCAACGGCTACGCCCATGGCGGGCTGCCCTGGAACGCTCCCAAGGTGATGGTGGGCCACTCCTGCGTGCTCTCCTGGTGGCAGGCCGTCCATGGCGAGGCCGCGCCCGAAACCTGGGAACGCTACTCCCGCGAGGTCGCGGCCGGCCTCGCCGCCGCCGACCTGGTGATCGCCCCGACCCAGGCCATGCTCTCCTCCCTGTCCCAGCACTACGGCGAGCTGCCGCGCGCGCGGGTGATCCTCAACGGCCGCGACTCCAAGGCCTTCAAGCCCACGCCCAAGGAGCCTATGGTGTTCGCCGCCGGCCGGCTGTGGGACGAGGCCAAGAACCTCGAAGCCCTGGAGGGTGTGGCGCCGCGGCTCCCCTGGCCCGTCTTCGTGGCCGGGGAGAACCACCACCCGGACGGCGGCGAGGCGCGCCCGCACCACACGCGCCTCCTCGGCCACCTCTCCCAGCGCGCCCTCGCCGCCTGGCTCGGCCGCTCCTCCATCTACTGCCTGCCGGCCCGCTATGAGCCCTTCGGCCTCTCCGTGCTCGAAGCCGCCCTCTCCGGCTGCGCGCTGGTGCTGGGCGACATCCCCAGCCTGCGGGAGATCTGGAAGCACCGGGCCGTGTTCGTGCCGCCGAACGATCCGGAGGCCCTGGAGGACGCGCTCAACCGGCTCATCCAGGACCCCGACCGCCGCGCCTCGATCGCCGCCAGCGGACGCGCCCGCGCCCTCCAGCTCACGCCCGAGCGCATGGTCGAGGCGTACCTGGAGTCCTACGGCGAGGTCCTGGCCCTTCATGGCGTCGATCTGGACGATACGGGAGCGTACCCCGCGCAGGTGGCCGTGTAGCCCCCTGCCATGCGGATCGTCTTCTTCGTCCACTCGTTGCTGTCGGACTGGAACCACGGCAACGCGCACTTTCTGCGCGGCGTAGCAAGCGAGCTGATCTCGCGCGGCCACGACGTCGCCGTCTTCGAGCCGCGCGATGCCTGGAGCCTCGCGAACCTGCTCGCCGACCACGGCGAGCGGGCCCTCGACGGCTTCCACGCCGCCTACCCCACCCTCCGCAGCGAGCGCTATGAGCTCTCGTCCCTGGATCTGGACCGCGCCCTCGACGGCGCCGATCTGGTCGTCGTCCACGAGTGGAACGACCACGGCCTGGTGAAGCGCATCGGCGAGCACCGCGCGCGCTCCGGCTCCTACCGGCTGCTGTTCCACGACACCCACCACCGCTCCGTCACCGAGCCGGACGCCATGGCTGGCTATGACCTCAAGGACTACGACGGCGTGCTCGCCTTCGGCGGCGTCATCCGCGACCTCTACCTCCAGCGCGGCTGGGCGGCGCGGGCCTGGACCTGGCACGAAGCGGCGGACACCCGCGTCTTTCACCCCATTTCCGGAGAGCCGCAGCAGGGTGACCTGGTCTGGATCGGCAACTGGGGCGACGACGAGCGCACGGCCGAGCTCCACGAGCTCCTGATCGAGCCCGTCCACGGCCTGGGCCTGGCGGCCCGGGTGCACGGCGTGCGCTATCCCGAGGCCGCCCGCGAGGCCCTCGCCGCCGCCGGCATCGAGTACGCCGGCTGGCTGCCGAACCACGAGGTGCCGCGCGCCTTCGCCCGCTTCCGGGTCACCGTCCACGTGCCGCGCCGCCCCTACGTCGAGGCGCTGCCGGGCATCCCGACCATCCGCCCGTTCGAGGCCCTGGCCTGCGGCATCCCCCTGGTCTCCGCCCCCTGGGACGACGCCGAGGGGCTCTTCCGTCCGGGCCGGGACTACCTCGTCGCCCGGGACGGCGAGGAGATGAAGCGGCACCTTCGCGACCTGCTCGCGGACCCGGAGATGGCGGCCGAGATCGCCCGCTCCGGACGCGAGACCATCCTGGACCGTCACACCTGCGCCCACCGTGTGGATGAGCTGATGGCAATCGACCATGAGCTCCTCGGCGCCACCGCCCGGGCCGGCGCCGCCATGGGAGCCGCAACATGAGCGCGGGATTGAACATCGCCTTCTTCGGATCGAGCCTCGTCTCCGCCTACTGGAACGGCGC
>DATFNZ010000053.1:0-9086 GCA_035266085.1 Thermoanaerobaculia bacterium | reverse complement strand
CTCCAGGAACTGCCGGGCATAGGCCGACAGCGACTCGACGTAGCGGCGCTGGCCCTCCGCATAAATGGTGTCGAAGGCGAGGGACGACTTCCCCGAGCCCGAGAGGCCCGTGATGATGACGAGCCTGGCCTTTCCGGGGTTACCGAGGTTACCGGGAGGAGCCTTTTCGATTTCGCTCAAGCTGGGCCTCGAGTTTGCGCGCGAATTCCCGGGCGGAGTGGTGCCCCTGGATCTTCAGCACGTGGTTGCGCGCCGCGATCTCGACCAGGATGCTGATGTTGCGCCCGATGGCGACCGGCATCCGGATGTAGGGGCAGGGGGTCTCCAGGATGTTGAACAGGGTCTCGTCGAGCCCCAGCCGGTCGTAGACCCGGCCGTCCTGCCAGTGCTCCAGCTCGACGACCAGGTCGATGGTCGTCCGCTCGCGCACGGAGGCGAGGCCGAAGAGGTCCTGGACGTTGATGATGCCGATCCCGCGCAGCTCCATGTGGTGCCTCAGGGGCCCCTCGCTGTAGCCGACGAGCTCGCCGTTGGGGTAGCGCTTGACCTGCACCTTGTCGTCCGCCACCAGGCTATGGCCGCGGGTGATCAGGTCGAGGGCCGACTCGCTCTTGCCGACGCCGCTCTCGCCGATCAGCAGCACGCCCAGGCCGTAGATCTCGAGCAGCACTCCGTGCAGCGAGGTCGAGGGGACGAGGTGATCCTCGAGGAAGTAGCTGATCCCCTTGATGACCGTCGACGAGAGGGCGGGCGAGGAGAGCACCGGCACCTCGCGGTTCTTGCACAGGGCGAGGAAGCCCGGCAGGGGCTCCAGCCCCTTGGTGATCACGAACACCGGCACCGGCAGGGCGGTGATCCGGTCCAGCCGCTCGTGCCGCTCCTCCTCGCTGAGGGTCTTCAGGTACTCCGTCTCGCTCTCGCCGATGATCTGCACGCGCCCGGGCTTGATGTAGGCGTAGTAGCCGGCGAAGGCGAGGCCCGGCTTCTGCACCCGCGGGTGGGTGATCAGGTTGTCGAGGTGCGAGCCGCCCGAGATCACGTTCAGGTGGAGGTAGTTGAGCTCCTCCTCCAGCAGCTCCGCGACAGGGACGGCGCCGACCGGCGGCATGGTGTCGTACATTTATCTCCCCTCGTCCTGGAGGAGATCGTACACCGCCGCGGGATCGCGCAGGGCGAGGACCTTCTCGGCGTGCTGGCCCGACCGCGCCCAGCGCGAGATGGCGGCCAGGATCTGCAGGTGCTCCGCCGGCGAGCCGCTGGGCGACACCACCAGGAAGAGGACCTTGACCGGCTTGCCGTCGGCCGCCCCGAAGTCCACCCCCTCGGGCGCGAGCCCGACCGCGACGACGCCCTGGCTGAGCCCCACGAGCTTGCAGTGCGGGATGGCGATGCCGGCGCCGATGCCCGTCGAGCCGAGCTGCTCGCGCTCCCAGAGCTTCTGGAACAGCTCGTCGCCGCTCTTCACCAGTCCCGCGCCGGCGACGCGGTCCGCGAGGGCCTGCAGCACCTCCCGGCGGTCCGCTGCCGGCAGATCGGGGAAGACCAGCTCCGGCCGAGTCAGCGACCCCAGCAACACCTAGAGCTCACTCAAAAGATCTGCTTCCGGTCGGTGGACGACGGGATGCTCAGCTCGTCCCGGTACTTCGCCACGGTGCGCCGGGCGATCTGGATCCCCTCGCGGTTGAGGATCCGCATCAGCTCGCTGTCGGAGAGGGGCCGCTTGGGATCCTCGGCCTGGATGAGCTGCTCGATCTTGCGCTTGACGGTCAGGGAGGAGATGTTGTCGCCGTACTCGCGGTCGATGCCGCTGTGGAAGAAGAACTTCATCGGGAACAGGCCGCGCTGGGTGTGGATGTACTTGTTCGACACCACGCGGCTGACCGTGGACTCGTGCATGCCGATGTCCTCGGCGACGTCGCGGAGCACCATCGGCCGCAGGTGCTCGATCCCCCGGTCCAGGAACTCGCGCTGCTGGCGGACGATCGACGACGCGACCTTGTAGATCGTCCGCTGGCGCTGGTCCAGGCTCTTGATCAGCCAGACGGCCGAGCGGATCTTGTCCTTGATGAACTGCTGCGCCTCGGTCTGCCGGCCTTCGCTGCGCATGGTCTGCAGCATCCGCCGGTAGGCGCGGCTGACCCGCAGCCGGGGCAGCCCGTCGTCGTTGAGCTGGATCACGTACTCGTCGCCCACCCGGCGCACGAAGACGTCCGGCTCGATGTAGTGCGGCCGGTCCGTGCTGAACCGCCGGCCGGGATGGGTCTCGAGCGTGCGCACCAGCTCGACCTCCTCCTCGAGCACCGGCAGCTCGACGCCGAGCTTCTTCGCCACCGCCGGGAACTGCCGCCGCAGGAAGAGGTCCCAGGCCTCGAAGATCATCCGCCGCGCCAGCGCGTCCTCGGGAACACCCTTGATGTCCATCTGGAGCAGCAGGCTCTCGCGCAGGTCGACGCAGGCGATGCCGGGCGGATCGAAGCTGCGCACCAGGACGAGCGCCTCCTCCACCTCCTCCATCGTGTAGTTGCGATCCTCGCTGTAGCCCATCTCCCGGATCTCTTCCGGGGTGGCCACCAGGAAGCCGTCGGGATTGAGGTTGCCGATGATCAGCTCGGCGATCTCCCGCATGCGGGGGGTGACCTCCGCCATGTGGAGCTGCCAGAGGAGGTGATCGTAGAGATCGGCGTCGCGGCTGAGGCTGTTCTCGATCGGAGGCTCCTCGCGCTCCTCCATCATCGAGGACTGGCCGGAGCCCTCCCAGTAGTCGCCGAAGTAGGCGTCGAGGTCGATGTTCTCCATCGACTCGCCGTGGTCGATCACCTCGTCGCCGTTGGTCTGCGGCTCGGGGGCGGCCTCCTCTTCCCGCGGCGTTTCCTCGTCGGAAAGCTCCGGCTCCTCGAGAACGGGATTCTCCACCAGCTCTTGGGTGAGGAGCGTCTCGAGCTCCATGCGAGTCATCTGCAAAAGCTTGATCGCCTGCTGCAACGAAGGCGTCATCACCAGCTTCTGCGACAGCCTGAGTGAAAGTTTCTGCTCTAGCGCCATTCAGCCCAGCCTACAGAGTGAAGTCTTCTCCAAGATAAATTTTTCGGACCTGAGGGTCCGTCGACAGCTCCAATGGGGTGCCGGAGCGCAGAATCTCGCCGTTGTTGATGATATAGGCCCGGTCCGTTATTTTCAATGTTTCCCGCACGTTATGGTCGGTGATCAGGATTCCGATGCCCATCGACTTCAGATGCCTGACGATTCCCTGAATGTCGAGCACGGCGATCGGGTCGATCCCCGCGAACGGCTCGTCCAGAAGGATATACCACGGGTTGATCACCAGCGCCCTGGCGATCTCGACCCGGCGGCGCTCGCCGCCCGAGAGCAGGCCGCCCTTGGTGCGCCTCACCTTGGTCAGACCGAGGTCGAGGATGAGCTGGTCGATGCGCCGCTCCTGCTCCGCGTGGGCGAGGTCCAGCGTCTCGAAGATGGCCCGCAGGTTGTCCTCGACCGACATGCGCCGGAACACCGACGGCTCCTGCGGCAGGTAGCTGATGCCGCGCTGGGCCCGCAGGTACATGGGGAGCTCGGTGATGTCCTCGTCGCCCAGGGAAACGGTGCCGGAGTCGGGGGGCGTCAGCCCGACCACCATGTAGAAGGTGGTCGTCTTGCCCGCGCCATTGGGGCCCAGCAGCCCCACGATCTCGCCGGGGCCGACCTCGATCGAGACGTCCTGCACCACGGCCCGGCCGCGGTACACCTTGCGCAGATTGGATGTCGACAGCTTCTGGGGCTCACTCATCGGCCGCTTCCCTGACTCCCCTGCCCTGGCGTAGACGTCGAAGGCGCCGCGGGCGTCGCGGGTGCCGCCGCCGGCGCCGTCTCGTCCTTGCCCTTGATCTCCACCCTGCCGTCGTCGATGAAGTAGAGCGCCCGCTTGCCACGGACCGTGTTGCCTTCGCGGTCGCTCATCACGACCGGATCGCCGAACACGTCCACCTGCCTCTGGTCGACGTGGTAGACGGCCCGCTGCCCCTCGATCCGGCGCCCCACCTTGGGATCGTTCACCTTGGTGTCGCCGGTGCAGGTCATGGTCTCGGCCTGGTGCTTCTCCCCGAGGTCCACCTCCAGCCGCTGGCACGCCAGGGTCTTGCCCTCCTGGTCGACGCGCACGTTGCCGGTGTAGAGGAGCTTGCCCGCCGTCTGCTGGAAGCTCATGTCGCTCGCCACCACCTGGATCGGCTTGCGCGGGCCAGCGGCGGCGGCGTTCCCCTTGTTGGCAGCCCTGGCAGGCTTGGCGGCCTGCTGCTCCTTGGAAGGAAACCAGAGGGTCTTCACGCCGCCCGTGGCCGTCAGCAGGTCGGCCTCCTTGTCGCCCTTGAGCTCGGGCGCCAGCAGGAGGTTGTCGCCCCGCCAGGCGCGCACGTCGCCGCGGAACAGGAAGGAGGAGGGCTGCTGCTTCCAGAACGCCTCCTGCGACTCGACGTGCACCGGCCCCTCGCCCTCGGAGAACGGCGTGCCCTCGAGGGCCGTCTCCTCCACCTTCTGCAGCACCGCCTTGACGCCGCCGCGGGCGTTGGCGATCTGCTGGTCGGTGTTGTACACCACCCGCGGCGCCTCCATCCGGCCGCGGTCGCTGACGATCACCACCGGCGCGCCGAAGAACTCGCCCCGGCCTTCGTCAAGGTTCAGGCCGCCATGGTTGCCGGTCGCCGTCACCGGGCCGTCCCGGTAGGTGACGTTGAGGTTCAGGTCCACCGACGAGAGCTGGCCGTCCGGCCGGAACCGCGCCGAGGCCCTCTGGCCGTTGGCCTGGCGCGTCACCGGCGGCTTGCCGGCCACCCGTGAATTCTCGCGGATCTCGACGCCGCCGAAGGCTTCCGCTCCGCTCAGCACGCCCTCGGCCATGATCCCCTCGATGCGCCGCGCCGTCATCGTGCGGACGGTGCCGGGGCCCACGGCCTCCAGGCTGGCGCGCCCGCCGGCTTCCTTGCCGTCCAGCTCGACGTGGCGCACCTCGTTGCCCTGGGGCTGCAGCACCACGGCGAGGTCCTGGCCGGCGAAGCGGACCCGCGTCGGCTCGGCCGGGCCGCCCGCCGGCTGCACGGTGGCGCGGGTCTCGCCCTTGATGTCCCAGAAGGCGTGAACGAACTTGAGCGCGCTCTCGTCGTCCGAGACGTTGCCGAAGATCCGGCGGGCGGTCATCCAGTCTTCTCCGTGCCGCAGGTTGGCGCCGCCCTCGATCCGTATCCACCGCTTCTTGCGCTCGTAGACCATGCGCTGGGAGGTCATCAGGACCGGCTTCTCGGCGCCGGGGAGGCTCTCGACCCGCGCCCCCTGCTGCAGGACGTACTCCTCGGACGGCAGATCGAACTGCACCTTGCCGGCGTGCACGACGTACTTGCCGCCGTAGCGGATCTCCGCCTCGCCCTGGCTGATCACCCGCTCGCCCTTCTGCTTCAGATTGAGGCGGGCCGTGCGCAGCTCGAGCCCGTCGGGCCCCTTGAGGACGACGTCCCCCTGGAGCGCTCCCTCGTTGCTTTCACGGTTGAAGCTCGCCCTTCGGCTCTCGACGTGGAACACCCGGCCGGCCCGGTCGTACATGGTGAGGGCCACCCCTTCGAGGAACAGGGTGCCCTCCTTGTCCGCCTTGACGCTCTTGCCCTCGATATGGAAGATCGGCCGCTTCCCCTCGGTGAAGGTGTAGTCGAAGTCCTCACCGATGAGGGTCATGTTCTTGCCGCCCCGGGCCTCCCCGCTCGACGGGGCCTCCCGCTTCAGGCCGGCCTTGCCGAACAGGAACAGCCCGGCCAGCCCGGCCACGCAGAGCACCAGCACCGCGAGCACGAGCTTGCGGATGGCGGCGACGGGGGATCGGGCTTTGCGTACCATGGCCGGTGGATTCTAAGGGTTCTGAACTAGTTTCGATCCAAATTTTGCTTGGGGTTCCGCGGCCCCACCCGGGCATTGATGCCCGGGTGGGGGCCGCCGCAATCGTTCCAGATCTGCATCACGCCGGCCGGCAGTCCACCAGTCTCAATACGGGCCCGCCGCGGTACGAGTCGTGCTCGACACAAGCCAGAACCTCGAACGGGCCGCGCAGACTTCCCGCGCGCTCTCCCCACCGCCACCCTACCAGTTCTACGGCCGCGCCGTCCTCTTCCGCCCGTGCCCGCGCCGACAGATGGCCGTTGCCGAACGGCCGCGGCTCGCCCTGCAGGCGCAACGGCCCCGTGCGCACCAGCGGCCGCGGGTTGCCCTGGCCGAAAGGCTCCAGCGCCGCGAGCTGCGCCAGCAGGCCGTTCGAGATCTCCCGCGGCGCCAGGTGCAGCTCGTACTCCACCCGCCGGGCCAGCAGCTCCGCCGGCCACGCCGCGCCCGCCGCCTCCCACTCCCCCCGCAGCTCCTCCAGCCGGCCGGTCTCGACCGTCAGGCCCACGGCCTGCGAATGGCCGCCGAACCGTACCATGCGCTCCTTCCAGACGTTGAGGAACGAATGCAGCTCGAGCCCCGGAATGCTGCGGCCCGAGCCTGTCGCCGTGCCGTCCTCGACGGCCAGCAGCACCGTCGGGCGGTGCAGCTCCTTGGCGATGCGGCCGGCCGCGATGCCTACCACCCCCTTGTGCCACGCTTCGCTCCACGCCACCAGGACGGGCGGCAGGGGCGAGCGGCCGGCGAACTGGATCCGCGCCTCCTCCACCACCTGCATCTCCTCGGCCTGCCGCTCGCGGTTCAGGCTGTCCAGCTCCGCCGCCAGCTCCGTGGCCCGGCCGGCGTCGCGGGTCATCAGCAGATCCAGGGCCCGGTCCGCGTCGTGGAGCCGTCCCGCCGCGTTGAGCCGCGGCCCGATGCGGAAGCCCACGTCCGCCGCCGTGTACGGTGGCTTCATGCCCGACTGCTGCATCAGCGCCTTCAAGCCCTGCGACTTCGCGTCCAGCAGCGCCGTCAGCCCCAGGGCCGCGATCACCCGGTTCTCGCCGTTCAGGGGCACCAGGTCCGCGATTGTCCCAAGGCAGGCGATGCGCAGCAGGGCCGCCGGATCGACCGTCTTGCCGCACCGTCCCGCGAAGGCCAGAGACAGCTTGAGCGCTAGGCCCGCCGCCGCGAGGTCCGGGAAGGGGTAGGTGCAATGCGCCTGACGGGGATTGATGTGCAGCACCCCCGCCGGCAGCTCGCACCCCGGCAGGTGATGGTCCGTGATGATGACCCCGATCCCCGCGCCGAGCGCCGCCGCCACCGCCTCTGCCGAGGAGCTGCCGCAGTCCGCCGTGACGATGAGGCCGCACTCCAGCTCCCGCGCCTTCTCGACGTGGACGGGCTGGAAGCCGTACCCCTCCCGCAGCCGGTGCGGCAGGATGGCCTTCGCCTCGACGCCGCACTTCGCGAACACGGCCAGGAGCTGCGCCGTGGCGCTGATGCCGTCCACGTCGTAGTCGCCGACGATGGCCACCCGCTCGCCGCCGTCGCGGGCCGCCAGCAGGCGCACCACCGCCTCCTCCATGCCGGCGAGGAGGAACGGATCGTGGAGCTGCTCCAGGGAAGGATGAAGGAATCGCTGGGCGCCGAGCGAGTCCGTGACGCCCCGCCGGGCCAGCAGGAGGGCCAGCCAGGCCGGATGCCCCGCCTGCTCAAGAACGGCAGCCGCCTCCGGCACCGGCGCGGCCACCCACTCCACCGGAAAGCTCAGCGTGCTATCCCTCGTCAAAGGCGCCGAGCTTGCGGAACTTGTCGTAACGGCGGGCGACCAGCTCTTTGGGAGGAAGGCGAAGCAGATCGTCCAGGGCCCTCTCGAGGACGTCGCCCAACCGCCGGGCCATGGCGGCGGGATCGGTGCTGGCGCCGCCCTGCGGCTCGGGGATGATCTCGTCGATGACCCCCAGGGCGAGCAGATCGGGCGCCGTGAGCTTCATGGCCTCGGCGGCCTCGGCCTTCCGGTTCTGGTCTTTCCAGAGGATGGCGGCGCACCCCTCGGGCGAGATTACGGAGTATGTGGCGTACTCCAGCATGTACACCCGGTCCCCCACACCCAGCGCCAGCGCGCCGCCGCTCCCGCCCTCGCCCGTGACGGTGACGACGATGGGCACCTCGAGCACCGACATCTCCATGAGATTGCGGGCGATGGCCTCGGCCTGCCCCCGCTCCTCGGCGTCGAGGCCGGGATAGGCGCCGGCGGTATCGATGAAAGTGAGGACGGGCAGTCCGAACCTCTCCGCCATCTTCATCACCCGCAGCGCCTTGCGGTAGCCCTCCGGCCGGGGCTGGCCGAAGTTGCGGAGGATCCGCTCCTTGGTGTCGCGCCCCTTCTGATGGCCGATCACGGCCACGCTCCGGCCCCGGAACTCGGCGAGCCCGGCGACGATGGCCGCGTCGTCCGAGAACGCGCGGTCGCCATGGATCTCCACCCAGTCCGTCATCAGGGCCTGGACATACTCGAGGGTATAGGGGCGGTCCTGATGGCGGGCGACCAGGGTCTTCTGCCAGCGGTCAAGACCGCCGTAGATGTCGACCGTGGTCTTGCGAAGGGAGCCGCGGAGTCGTTCCAGCTCCTTCTCATGTCCGCTTCCCGCCGGATAGCCCTCGAGCTCCTCAATCCGGCGGCGAAGCTCGATCAGTGGTTCGTCAAAGGAGGAATCGGAGCTTTGCATGTCGTTGGGCAAACTAGCAAAGCGGGGGGCCGAGGTCAACGCGGGCCGAATCCTAGAATTCACCTCAGATGTATCGCTTGAGGGTTTGTCGGCGCGCCGACAGGGCACTGGAAGGCAGACCAGGCCTGCCGCCAATCGTCATCCAGGATCGGTGCGCCTCCTCCGATCCGGAGACGCCCCGACGTCCCCGTGCCCCGTGGAAGGTGTCGTAACGGGGATGGAGCGTCTCTACCCCATTCGCCAAATCTACGCCAAAACGCAAACGACCGCGTAGAGACGCCCCACCCCCGATACGAAACCGCCGCGGAGGCCACGGGGACGTCGCCGGGTAGACCTGGGTGGTTACCCACCCAGGTCCCCCACAGACCCGTACGTGCGGGACTACCGCATACGGTTCTTCAGATCACGGGTTCGCTACGCGACTTCAGGCCGCAACACAGATTCTCAGGTTCGGTAGCG
>DATFNZ010000052.1:0-9385 GCA_035266085.1 Thermoanaerobaculia bacterium | reverse complement strand
TGCGGCGCTTCTTCGAGGCCCCGACCGTCGCCGGGATCGCGGCGGAGCTTCACAGCCTGCGCGTGGTCCAGCGGCCGGCGGCCGGCGCGGCGGATCCACCGCTCGAGAAGCCCCTCTCCTTCGCCCAGGAGCGGCTCTGGTTCCTCGACCGCTTCGAGCCGGGGAGCGCCCTCTACAACATGCCGGCGGCGGTGCGCCTCGCCGGCGAGGTGGACGCCGCGGCCCTGACGGCGGCCTTCGGCGAGGTGGTGCGCCGCCACGAGGTGCTGCGTACGGCCCTGGTGGACTCGACGCCGCGGCCGGTGCAGAGGGTGGCGCCCTGGAGCCCGTGGCGGCTGCCCCTCGCCGACCTCTCGGCGCTGCCGGAGGACCGCCGGGAGACGCTGTGGCGCCGGCTCGCGGAGCGGGAGGGAGCCCAAGCCTTCGACCTGGCCAGGCCGCCGCTGCTGCGCACGCTCCTGCTGCGGCTCGGGGTCCGCGAGCACATCCTGGTGCTGACCTTCCACCACGTGGCCGCGGACGGCTGGTCGCTGGGCATCTTCCTGCGCGAGCTGGCGGCGCTCTACGGCGCCTTCTCGGCCGGCCGGCCGTCGCCGCTGCCCGAGCCGGCCCTGCAGTACGCCGACTTCGCGCTCTGGCAGCGGGACTGGCTGCAGGGGCCGGTGCTCGCCGAGCAGACCGGCTACTGGCGCCAGGCGCTCGCGGGGGCTCCGGCGGCCCTGGAGCTGCCGGCCGACCGCCCGCGCCCCGCCGTGCAGAGCCACCGCGGCCGGCAGAGCCCCGTGGCGCTGCCCGCCGGCCTCTCCGCGGACCTGTGGACGCTCGCCCGCCGACTGGGCGCGACGCCGTTCATGGTGCTGCTGGCCGCCTTCGAGACGCTGCTCATGCGGCTCTCCGGCCAGGAGGACGTGGTCATCGGCTCGCCGATCGCCAACCGCAACCGGCTGGAGACGGAGGGGCTGATCGGCTTCTTCGTCAACACCCTGGCGCTGCGGCTGAACCTCGCCGGCGATCCCGCTTTCGAGGATCTCGCGGCCCAGGCGCGGGAGGTCACGCTGGGGGCCTACGCCCACCAGGACCTGCCGTTCGAGAAGCTGGTGGAAGAGCTGGTGCCGGCGCGCGACCCCAGCCGCACGCCCGTCTTCCAGGTGCTGTTCGCCCTGCAGAACGCGCCGCTGGGAGCGCTGGAGCTGCCGGGTCTGACGCTCCAGGCCGTGCCGGTCGAGACGGGCACGGCCAAGTTCGACCTCTCCCTGCTACTGGAGGGGGGAGAGAACGGCCTGCGGGGGTTCGTGGAGCACAACGCCGACCTGTTCGACGGCGCCACGGTGGAGCGCCTGTTCGGCCATCTGCACACCCTGCTGGCGGGGATCGTGGCGGCGCCGCGGAGCCGGATCTGGGACCTGCCGCTGATGACGGACGGCGAGCGCGAGCAGGTGCTGGTGGGGCTCAACCAGACGGCCCTCGAGCACCCGCGGGATCCCCTGCTGCACGAGATGATCCTGGCCCAGGTGGAGCGCACGCCGGACCGGGTGGCCCTGGTCTACGGCGCGGAGCGGCTGACCTACCGGCAGATCGCCGAGCGCTCGGCCCGCATGGCCGCGCGGCTGCGGGCGGCGGGCGTGGGGCCGGAGGTGGCGGTGGGCATCTGCCTGGACCGCACGCCGGCCCTCCTGACCTCCATGCTGGGGACGCTGCGGGCCGGCGGGTTCTACGTGCCCCTCGATCCCGCCTACCCGCGGGAGCGGCTGGCCGCCATCCTCGACGACTCCGGGGCGCCGGTGCTGGTGACGGAGGAGCGCTGCCTGCCGCTGCTGCCGGAGACCGGCGCTCGCATCGTGCGGGCGGACCTGGAAGACGACACGGACGGCGGGGACGGCCAGGGCGGCCAGGACTGGGCGGCGGTGGAGGGGGAGGTTCGGGCGTCGCTGCTGGCCTACACGATCTACACCTCGGGATCGACGGGCCGGCCGAAGGGCGTGGCGATCGCGCACCGCAGCGTGGTGGCCCTGACGTACTGGTCGCGGGAGGTGTTTTCGCCCGCGGAGCTGGCAGGCGTGCTTGGATCGACGTCGATCTGCTTCGACATGTCGATCTTCGAGCTGTTCGTCACCCTGGCGTGGGGCGGCACGGTGATCCTGGCGGAGAACGCGCTGGAGCTGCCCGAGCTGCCGGCGAAGAACGAGGTGACGCTAATCAACACGGTGCCCTCGGCGATGTCGGAGCTGGTGCGGCTGAAGGCGGTGCCGCCCTCGGTGCGCACGGTCAACCTGGGCGGCGAGCCGTTGCGGGGCGCCCTGGCCCGCCGGATCCACGAGCTGGGCGAGGTGAAGCTGTACAACGTCTACGGGCCGTCGGAGGACACCACGTTCACCACCTGGGCGGACGTTGGAGCCGCCGGCGAGCCCACGATCGGCAGGCCGCTCGCGAATACGCGGATCTACGTTCTGGACCGCAATCACCGCCCGGCGCCAGTCGGCGTGCCGGGAGAGCTCTACATCTCCGGCGAGGGCGTCACCCGGGGCTACCTGGGCCGGCCCGACATGACGGCGGAGAAGTACGTCCCCGATCCGTTCGCGGGCGGCGGCGTGCGCATGTACCGGGTGGGCGACCTGGGCCGCTGGCGCGCGGACGGCGAGCTGGAGTACCTCGGCCGCCTCGACCACCAGGTCAAGATCCGCGGCTTCCGCGTCGAGCTGGGTGACGTCGAGGCGGCGCTGCTCGGCCACCCGGCCGTGCGCGAGGCCGTGGTCATCACCCGCGAGCCCGTGCCGGGGGACCTGCGCCTGGCGGCGTTCGTGGTGCTGAAGCCTGGAGAATCCGTGTCGCTGATCGCGGAATTGCGCGGCTACCTCAAGGACCGGCTGCCCGACTACATGGTGCCGTGGGCCGTCACGCCCCTGGCGGAGCTGCCGCTGATGCCCAACGGCAAGGTGAACCGGCGGGCGCTGGCGGGCATGGAGCTGGCGCTCGGCCGGACCGCGGCAGAGGCCCCGAGGGCGGGCGGCGGCGCGGCGCGCACGCCGGTCGAGGAGCTGATCGCGGGGCTGTGGCGCGAGGTTCTCGGCATCGAGGACATCGGCGTCGACGACAACTTCTTCGCCCTGGGCGGCCACTCGCTCCTCGCCACCCAGTTCGTCTCGCGGCTGCGCGAGGCCCTCGGCGTGGAGCTGCCGCTGCGCCGGTTCTTCGAGGCGCCCACCGTCGCCGGGCTCGCACGCCTCCTGCCGGCCCTCGGCGGCGCGGAAGCTCCCCCCATCCGCCCGGCGGAGCGCCGGGGGAACCTGCCGCTCTCCTTCGCCCAGGAGCGGCTCTGGTTCCTCGACCAGCTCGACCCGGGCGGCACGATGTACAACATCCCGGCCGCGGCCCGGCTGACGGGCGAGCTGGACGTGCCGGCCCTCGGCGCCGCCATCGGCGAGATCGTGCGCCGCCACGAGGTGCTGCGCACCGGCTTCACGGAGTCGGAAGGCCGGCCGGTGCAGGTGGTCGCCCCCTGGTCGCCGCCGGACCTGCCGCTGACGGACCTCTCGGGCCTGCCGCCGGCGCGGCGGGAGGCCGAGGTCAGCCGCCTGCTCGACGGCGACGTGGTCCAGCCGTTCGACCTGCGGCGCCCGCCGATGCTGCGCACGGCGCTGCTCCGGCTGGCCCCCGACGAGCACGTCCTGCTGCTCGACTTCCATCACGCCGCGTCCGACGGCTGGTCGATCGGCATCTTCCTGCGCGAGCTGGCCGTGCTGTACGACGCCGCCGTGGCCCGCCGGCCCTCTCCCCTTCCCGGGCTGACGGTCCAGTACGCGGACTTCGCCGTCTGGCAGCGGGAGTGGCTGCGCGGCGACGTGCTGGTGCGGCACCTCGACTACTGGTGGCGTGCTCTCGAGGGCGCCCCGCCGGTGCTCGACCTGGCGACGGACCGCCCGCGCTCGGCCACCCCGGCGATTCCGGATACGCGGGCCGCGGAGCGCCGCTTCGTCCTCCCCGGAGCGCTGGTGGCGGGCCTCTCGCGGCTCGCCCAGCAGGAGGGCGCGACCCTGTTCTCCGTCGTGACGGCGGGGCTGCAGGCGCTCCTCTCCCGCCTGAGCGGGCAGGACAACGTCGTCGTCGGCTCGCCGATCGCCAACCGCAACCGGCTGGAGACCGAGCCGCTGATCGGCTTCTTCGTCAACGTCCTGGCCCTGCGCCTGGACCTCTCGGGAGACCCCCGGTTCGTCGAGCTGGTGCGCCGGGCCCGCGAGGCCGCCCTGGGGGCCTACGCCCACCAGGACCTGCCGTTCGAGAAGCTGGTGGAGCTCCTCGGCACGGCCCGCGACGTGGGCTCGACGCCCATCTTCCAGGTTCTCCTGGCCCTCCAGAACACCCTCAGGTCGGACCCCCGGATCGGCGGGCTCGGGATCGAGGTCCTGCCCGTGCCCAGCCGGGAGGCCAAGTTCAATTTCAACCTGACGCTGATCCCCGAAGCCGGCGGCAGCCTCGAGGGCGTCCTGGAGTACCGCGCCGGCCTGTTCGACGGGGCGACCATGGACCGCCTGGCGGCCCGCTTCACGGCCCTGCTCGAAGCCGCCGTGGCCGGCCCCGAGACGCCGCTGTCCGACCTGCCGCTGCTCGCCTCCGTGGAGGAGCTGCAGATGGTCAGGGAGTGGAGCCGCGAGCAGGGCCGCCAAGTGCTCGGCAAGGATCGCCAGCCGGTGCCGCCGGGAGTGCCTGGAGATCTGTTCGTGGGAGGCGATCCCACGGGCGAGCGCGCCCGCTGGCTGCCGGGCGGCGTCCTGGAGGCCCTGAAGCCCGCCGGGGGGGCTCCGGAGGCCGGGCGCGAGAGGGCGGAGCACCTGGCGCCCCGGACGGCCGTCGAGGAGGTCCTGGCGGGGATGTGGCGCACCCTGCTGGGCGTCGAGCAGGTGGGGGTGCGCGACGACTTCTTCGAGCTGGGCGGCCACTCGCTGCTGGCGACGCGGCTGCTGTCGCAGGTGCGGGGAGCGTTCGGGGTGGAGGTGCCCATGCGCGGGCTGTTCGACGCCTCGACGCTGGAAGCCCAGGCGGCGCTGATCGAGGCCGCACGCTCCACCGGCACGGCCCACGAGGCGCCCCTCGTGCCGCTGCCGCCGGGCGCCGGCCCGCTGTCGCTCTCCTTCGCCCAGCAGCGCCTCTGGTTCCTGGAGCAGTTCGATCCCGGCAACCCGACCTACAACATCGCGGCCGCCGTGCGGCTGGCGGGCAGGCTCGACGTGGCGGCCCTCGAGCACGCCCTGTCCGGCGTGGTGGCCCGGCACCAGGCCCTGCGCTCCCGGTTCCCGGCGGCGGAGGGCGAGCCCGCCGTGATCGTCGAGCCGGAGATGCCGTTCCGCCTGGAGCCGGCCGCCGTGCCGGAAGCGCGCCTGAAGGCCATCGCCCGCGAGGAGGCGCTACGGCCGTTCGACCTCGCGGCGGGGCCGCTCGTCCGCGCCCGGCTGCTGCGGCTGACCGGGGAAAACGGGGCTGCCGGGGACGAGCACGCGCTCCTGCTGACGATGCACCACATCGTCTCGGACGGCTGGTCCATGGGTATCCTGATCCGCGAGGTGGCCGCTTTCTACGAGAGCTTCGCCACCGGTGAGCCGGCGGCCCTCCCCGAGCTGCCCATCCAATACACGGATTTCGCCGCCTGGCAGCGGCGCTGGCTGGAGGGGGAGGAGCTGGAGCGCGAGGCCGCCTGGTGGCGAAGCCGCCTGGCCGGCGCCCCCACGGCCCTCGAGCTGCCGGCCGACCGCCCGCGCCCCCTGGTCAAGACCTCGCGCGGCGCCCTGCGCCGGACCGTCCTGCCGGCTCCGCTCGCCGCCGGCCTGCGGGAGGCCAGCCGGCGCTCGGGCGGCACCCTGTTCATGACCCTGCTCGCCGGCTTCTCGGCCTTCCTGCAGCGCTACACCCGGCAGGAGGACATCCTGGTCGGCTCGCCGATCGCCAACCGCAACCGGGTGGAGATCGAGCCGCTGATCGGCTTCTTCGTCAACACGCTGGTGATGCGCGCGGACCTCTCGGGCGACCGCTCCTTCGCCGGGCTGATCGAGCGGATCCGCGACATGGCGCTCGAGGCCTACGCCCACCAGGACCTGCCGTTCGAGAAGGTCGTCGAGGTGGCGCGGCCGGACCGCGACCTCACCCGCTCGCCGCTCTTCCAGGTCGCCTTCGCCTTGCAGAACCTGCCCTTCTCGGAGCTGCGGCTCGGCGGCCTGGCCCTCAGCGTGGTCGACACCGAAGGCGACACGGTGAAGTTCGACTGGGACCTCGCGGCGGCCGAGAGCGGCGACGAGATCCACCTGCGCTGGGCCTACAACGTCGATCTCTTCGACCCCGCCACCATCGACCGCGCCATCGGCCACCTGCGGACCCTCCTGGAGGCTGCGGCGGCCGACCCTGAGCGCCCCCTCTCGGGCCTGCCCCTCCTCGGCGAGGCGGAGCTGCAGGCCGTGCGGGTCGAGTGGAACGCCCCCGACGTGTTTCCGGCGGCGGGCCGGGTGCACGACGTGGTGGCGGCCCAGGCCGCGCGCCGTCCCCAGGCTCCGGCCCTGCTGCTCGACGGCGAGGCGATGAGCTACGGCGAGCTCGACGAGCGCGCCAACCGCCTGGCGCACCACCTCCGCCGGCGGGGGGCCGGGCCCGAGGTCCTGGTGGGCGTCTGCCTCGACCGCTCGTTCGACCTCGTGGTGGCGCTCCTCGCCATCCTCAAGTCCGGGGCGGCCTACCTGCCCCTCGACCCCGGTTATCCGCGCGAGCGGCTGAAGTTCATGCTGAGCGACTCGGGGGTCGAGGTGCTGGTGGCGCGCCAGGAGCTGATCGAGGATCTGCTCGGAGATGACGCCGGAGACCTTCTCCGGGTTGCTCTGGACGCCGATGCCGCGGCGATCGCTGCCGAACGCGCGAGCGCGCCGGCCGTCCGGGTCGAGCCCGGGAACCCGGCCTACGTGATCTACACCTCCGGCTCGACAGGCGTGCCCAAGGGGGTGGTGATCTCCCACGGCGCCCTCTCCAACCGGCTGGACTGGGCCGCGGCGTACGACCTCCGCGAGAGCGACGCCGTGCTCCAGAAGACCAGCGTCAGCTTCGACGTCTCGGTGTTCGAGGTCTTCGGCCCCCTGATGGCCGGCGCCCGCGAGGTGCTGGTGCGCGCCGAGACGCAGCGGGACGTCGACGGGCTGCTGCGGCTGATCGCGGAGCACGGCGTGACCTTCGCGTCCTTCCCGCCGTCGCTCCTCTACCTCCTGATGGAGCGGGACGGCTTCGACGCCGCCTGCCGCACGCTGCGCACGGTGGTCACGGGCGGCGAGGTGGTGCCGGCCGACCTTCCCGGCAGGCTGCTGGCCCGCCTGAGCCCGGACGCCCGGCTGCTCAACCGCTACGGCCCCACGGAGGCGACGATCTCCGTCACCTCGTGGTCGTGCCGGCGGGACGCCGAGGAGCGGGTGCTCCCCATCGGCCGGCCGATCGCCGGGGCCGAGGTGTACCTGCTCGACCCGCGGATGGCGCCGGTGCCCGCCGGGGTCCCCGGCGAGCTGTATCTGGGTGGCGTTTCCCTGGCGCGGGGCTACCTCAACCGGCCCGCGCTGACGGCCGGGGCGTTCGTGCCCAACCCCTTCGCCGCCGCCCCGGGCGAGCGCCTCTACCGCACCGGCGACCTCGCCCGCTACCGCCCGGACGGCGCCGTGGAGTTCGCCGGCCGGGTGGACGGCCAGGTGAAGATCCGCGGCTTCCGCGTCGAGCTGGGCGAGGTCGAGGCCGTGCTGGCCCGCCACCCCGGCGTCCGCGAGATCGCGGTGGCCGACCGCGAGGAGTCGGCGGCCGGCGCGGGTACCGCCACGCGGATCCTGGCGGCCTGGTTCGTGCCCGAGGCGGACTGTCCCGTCGACGCGGCCGAGCTGCGCGAGTTCGCCCGTGCGGAGCTGCCGGCGCACATGGTGCCCTCGGCGTTCATGGCCCTGGAGCGGCTGCCCCTCGGACCCACCGGCAAGGTGGACCGCCGGGCCCTGCCCGCGCCGAAGCTCTCCTCCGCGCGGCAGGAGGCCCGTCCGGCGGCGGCGCCCGCGGCGCCCCTCAACGGGCTCCAGGAGCGGATCGCCGGCGTCTGGCGCGAGGTGCTCGAGGCCGGGAGCGTGGGGCTCCACGACAACTTCTTCGACCTCGGCGGCCACTCGCTGCTGATGGCCCGCGTCCACGGCCGCCTGCAGAAGGAGCTCGGGCGGCCCGTGTCCATGGTCGAGCTGTTCCAGTACCCCACCGTGGCCGCGCTCGCCGAGCACCTCGGCCGGGGCGGCTCCGGGGACCACGCCGCGCGGCCGGGCCTGGAGCGGGCGCGCCAGCGGGCGGGCGCCGCCGGACGCTCCGCGTCCAGGGTCGCCATCGTCGGCATGGCCGGCCGGTTCCCCGGGGCCGCGGACGTCGGGCAGTTCTGGCGCAACCTGTGCGCCGGCGTCGAGGCGATCTCCTTCTTCTCCGAGGCGGAGCTGCGGGACGGGGGGATCGAGCCGGCCCTGCTCGCCGATCCCCGCTACGTCCGGGCCGGCGGCGTGCTGGAAGGCGCCGACCTGTTCGACGCCGACTTCTTCGGCCTGAGCCCCCGCGAGGCCGAGCTGACGGACCCCCAGCACCGGGTGTTCCTGGAGTGCGCCTGGGAGGCCCTGGAGTCCGCCGGCTACGCTCCCGGCGGCGCCGCCGGCTCCGTGGGCGTCTACGCCGGGGCGAGCTTCAGCGGCTACCTCGGCCACCTCGCGGCCCAGGGCGCCCTCGCCGACGGCGGCAACCCGCTGATGGGCAACGACAAGGACTTCCTGGCCACCCGGGTCTCCTACAAGCTGAACCTGCGCGGCCCCAGCCTGACGGTGCAGACGGCCTGCTCGACCTCCCTGGTCGCCGTCCATCTGGCCAGCCAGGCGCTGCTCGCCGGCGAGTGCGACATGGCGCTCGCGGGCGGCGTCTCGATCGGCGTGCCGCTCAAGGCGGGCTATGTCTACAAGGAAGGGGCCATCCACTCGCCCGACGGCCGCTGCCGCACCTTCGACGCCGAGGCGGCCGGCACGCCGCGCGGCGCCGGCACCGGCGTCGTGGTGCTCAAGCGGCTCGAGGACGCCGTCGCCGGCGGCGACACGATCCACGCCGTCATCCTGGGCTCGGCGGTGAACAACGACGGCGCCGGCAAGGTGGGCTTCACGGCTCCCAGCGTCGACGGCCAGGCGGCGGTGATCGCCGAGGCTCAAGGCCTGGCGGGCGTCGAGCCGGGCACGGTGGGCTACGTCGAGGTCCACGGCACCGGCACCCGCCGGGGCGATCCCATCGAGGTCGCCGCGCTGGCCCAGGCGTTCGGGCCCGCGATCGGAGAGGGCCGCTGCGCCCTGGTGTCGTCGAAGCCCAACATCGGGCA
>DATFNZ010000051.1:0-28164 GCA_035266085.1 Thermoanaerobaculia bacterium | reverse complement strand
TGGAGAGCGATGCCCGGCGGGTGCTGGAGGTTCTGCCGAAGCGATTCGGCCGATACGGGCTTCGCCTCCATCCGGACAAAACTCGTCTGATGCGCTTTGAACGCCCCCGCAAAGGGGCACCGGGAAAAGCTCAGCAGCCGGAAGTCCCGAGGAGCTTCGACTTCCTAGGCTTCACTCATTATTGGGAGAAGTCTCGTCGAGGCAACTGGATGGTGAAGCGCAAGACAGCCTCCGATCGGATCACCCGATTCCTGCGGCGCCTGAACCTGTGGTGTCGAGGCAACCGGCACGGGCCTATGGCCTGGCAACACGCACAGCTTCTCAGCAAGCTGCGTGGGCACTACGGGTACTACGGGATCACCGGCAACTCGAAGTCTCTGCGTAGCGTGCATAACCGGGTCAAGAGGATCTGGCGCAAGTGGCTCAGTCGCCGCTCGCGCAAGTCCAACCTGAATTGGCAGCGGTTCAACGCTCTTTTGGAGCGCTACCCGTTAGCGAACCCGAGAATCTGTCAAGCGGTCTGAAGTCGTGTAGCGAACCCGTGACCTGAAGAACCGTATGCGGTAATTCCGCACGTACGGGTCTGTGGGGGGCCTGGGTGGGCAACCACCCAGGCCTACCCGGCGTCGTCCCCGTGGTCGCCGAAACGGTGTCGTAACGGGGGTGGGGCGTCTCTACGGGAACGGTGCCGCCAGAGGAAGGTTTCGCTGCGATCCGGCGTTTTGGCGCGCAGGCTCCTAGGCTGCCGGCGGGGTCGCCTATTCGTCTATCCATCCAAGTGCCGTGCGATTTTGGAGGAGCTATTGGACCGCCTCGTCCTTCCAAACGCCGTTCTCGACTTGGTTCTGTCTTTCAGCGAGTTTCTCTTGCGTCAACTCGGCTGGCAGGACACAGTTGAAAAAGGAGCACCCTTCGAACCACGATGCACTACAGGTTCCTTGATTAGAATTTAAATAGGAAGGATGCCCCGAGATCACGAGACATCTCGGCAAGATACGACGACAGGCCGTCGCGGCAGTGCGCTTCGGAAGTGTTCTCACCCATCGAAAAGATCGCGTTGAGCATACCGTTGTGCTCCCTAAGGGGAGCTATGGACGTGGCCAAAGCTCGGATGCCTACAGTCTCCAGTAGCGCAAGCAGAATCGACTCCGAGCAAATTACCCTTCCGCACAATCTCTCATAGATGGGAACGAGAGCTGGATCACGACAGAGAGACCTCATAGCGGTCTTGTCGCTGCTGAGGAGCCGGTAATTCGGGTTCTCGAACAGCAACCCGAACAAGTCAGCTTCGCCATCATGAACGCCTTCTACCCCTAAAAGTTTTTGGCGGGTTTCTGGGCTAGCTGCATTCGTAATGGGCGCAATTACTGCGCACCATGATTTCACCTTATCGCGGATGGCAAGGGAATACTTCTGAGCCAGCTTCCCGCGATCCAGCATGTTGGGAAGCGGTGCTAGACGCCGCAGATCTTGCAATTCTACGTTCATCACATCTCCAGCCTCGCGAATGAGGCCAGCAGCGCCGAACGTAATGAAGGCGTCGGAATCAATCAGTAGAAGTGAATCAGCGTCAGGCCGATAGGACTGAGAGGAATCGCTCTGACGACTCGGGGAGATCTTCAGCGTTGAACCTCTTCCGTAGAGCCTCGGCAATCATCTCGTGTGCCCCCGAGGACAGAGAAAGATGTTTCAGGGCGTTCTGCGCCACGCCCCATCGATCATTGGATTTGCCGTAAATCAAAGCCATCACGCCAGGGTCTACGCCCTGCCTTGGGCCTTCCCTCGCTACCATCAACGCCAACTTCATGGCGTCATACTTGAGATTCCTGATCGTTGGATCAGCTATGCCCGCCAGCATTTCGCAAGCCGCAGAGTCGGCATCTTTCTCTTGGCGGTCGGTGGAGGCAGACTGCAGGTCAGAATCCGCCAGCGGCGGACTGCCAGGAGTGACGTGCCGCTGAATAATGTGAGCCAGTTCGTGAGCCAGATAAAATGCTAGCCAGGCGGGACTATCGCGTCGCGTGCCTAGAACCAGTACCGGACGATCGCCGCAAAACATGGCAAGGCCATCGAACAGTTTGCTCGTCTTTGGGGCTCTCGCCAAATGGAGAACGACAATCCCTCGAGTCCAGCAAAATTCCAGGAGCGATGAAAGATCGACGTAATGTGAATGACGTAGAATAGCTTGCCTTAATGAGGCCGCATCGAAGTTTAAATTAAACGGGGGCAGAGACATTGAATCAACGACAATTCTTGCGACTCGCTGAGCAACCAAAATGGCAGGAGCAACACGCTGGTCCACATGGTTCTTGAAGCGCTTAAATTTGACGTGAGCCAGTGACGGAAGGCTGAGAGTAGCTAGTGGCTGGCTAAGGTCGCTAAGCGGCATCCCGAGGTGTCGCGCCAAGAGATTCTCGACAAAGGCGCGATTAGCAGGAATCTCGGCCAAAGAATCCTCCCACCACTCGGGCAAGATCGCGTCTCTTAAGAAATCGCGGTCAAAACCTGTCGCGGTTAAACGAGCGTACAAGTCGCTCATCGAGTCAACTTTGGTCGGGATGGCGGCTCTCCCTCTGTTGTTGGGTTTGCGGACGGGAAGCACCGCGTCCGCAAACGCTTGTGTCGTCCGAGGTCAGAATACCCTATCCGTGGTGGCAGTGGCCAGGATAGCCCGGACTTACGTCTATTTTACACCATTCCACCGCGCTCGGGCTGCCTTCCGGGCGCTTTCCGCCCGCCTTTCCGGCGTCATCTTCGCGGCGCGGGCGGCCCCTCTCTTGGCTCCCCCCTAGCTTCCCTCGGGCCACAGCAGCCTGGCGGCTGGAGTGACGGCGGGAATAGGCGGCGGGAGAGGCTCCCGCCGCCTTGGGCTGACCGGCGTTCGAGACTACTTCGGCCGGCTGATGGGAGCCGTGACCTGCTTGGTCACGGTCGTGATGTTGCCGGCGGCGTCGCTCGCCTCATAGGTGACGGTGTAGGTCCGGCCCGTGCCGGTTCCGCTGCGCTCGGCGCGCAGGAAGAACCGGCGGTCGTCCGTGCCGAGGTCCGCCCCCTGGATGTCGTTGGCGGTGTCGCCGTCCCCGAGCCCGTTGTCCGGCTCGCTGGAGGTGATGGAGACCAGGCGGACGACGGGGTGCGGATCCTGGTCGTCCTCCACCGAGATCGTGGCCACGATCTCCTCCAGCCGGTGGTTGGGCGGCCACAGAGCTGTGGGAGAGAGGGTGACGGTGAGCTGCGGCGGCGCCTGATCGAGGGCGAAGCCTTCGAACTGGCTGGCGAGGAATGGCTGGGTGGTCAAGGCGCTCGCGGCGACCAGGGAGCGGCCGGCTCCGAACACCAGGAGGTCGGTGACGAAGTACGGGCCGTCGACCCCGCTCCGGCCGATCGGCTCGCCGGCGTAGGAGAGGGTGAGCGTATTGACCCCGGCGTCGAAGAAGCCGGAGCTGGCGGCGAAGCCCAGCTCGTTGCCGTTGGCGTCGAGAAGACGCGCGGACCAGCTATAGAAGCCGGCGAGGTCCACATCGACGCCGATCCCCACGTTCAGCAGGTCGAAGAGGCTGTTGCCGTTGGTGTCGACGCTGGTCGACGAGCCGCCGCCGGTGAGGACGATCGGGGCGTGCTGAAACTGCCGGAAGCTATAGCCCGCGGTCTGGTGGGCGCCGAGCTTCTCGTCGATCGGCAGGAGGTCGAGCTCGCTCTCCTCGGCCAGGCGGACGGCCGAGAGCGTGTAGGGGCCGTCGACCCCGTTGCCGTAGATCTCCGCGCCGTCGAAGCGGAGGGAGAGCGTGGCGGAACCGCTCGGCAGCTCGGCCACGACACTCGCCTCGTGGCGGTTGCCCGAGGCGTCGGTCAGAAGGCCGAAGAGCCGGTAGGTGCCGGCCGCGGTGACGGCGAGGTCCACGTCTACGGCGAGGGTGTTATAGAGCCCGTCGCCGTCCGTGTCCTCACCCCGGTCGCGGAAGGTCCCGGAGATCGAGGAGGTGCTGCGGCTGACCGTGGCCAGCGTGAAGTCCTCGCGGCTGAAGGCCGGCGTGGCCGGCAGGCCCGTGCCGTTCGCCGTCACCAGGACCCGGTAGGTCCCAGGCTGCCCGGTGTCGGACAGCCGGCCGGTGTAGACGCCGTCCTCGGCCGTGGTATCAGCCCCTTGGCCGTCGTCGAGGAGGATGACCTGGGAGACGGTGCCATCGGGCCGGCCGACCCTGGCGGCGACGGCGACGCCGGGCAGGGGAACGCCGTTCTCGCGCACCGTGCCGGTGATCTCCAGAGGCGTGCCCGCGGGAACGCTCCCCCGCTTGAGGCCGGCGGCCAGGGTGATGGCCGGGTTCTCCACCCAGCCATGGGCGGCGTAGCCCACCGTGCCGGCGGGCTCGACCACGCTGACGGCGGTGACCTCGACGGTCCACAGCCCCGTCTCGGGGGCGTTGAAGTTGTAGACCTCGAGGAACCCGCCCGGGATCTCCGCCTCCTCCCGGGAGACGTTCGATTCTCCCAGGACGGTGACGGGGTCGTAACGCCGGCCGGACGGAGCGACCAGCGCGAGATCCAGGTTGCCCGACGGATAGGCGAGAGAGAAGAAGGTTGGGGAGGAGGCGTCGACCGGGAGCTGCCAGGTCTGGACCTGCCCCTGGGAGAGGGCGCCGGCGAGCGTGGCGGTCCGGCCGACCGTGCTCTCCAACTGCTCGTCGGAGACGTTGGCCAGGCGGCCGAAGGCCTGCACCCGGTCGCGCAGGTTGCTGAAGATCCCCTGCGACTTCGTCATCTGGGTGTGCTTGGACTCGCCGTTGCCGCCGCTGCTCTGGAAGACGCGGTTCCGGGTGTAGCCCAGGGCATGGACCGAGCGGACGGGGACGATGGTGTCGCCGCGGCCCGAGATCAGGAGCAGCAGACGGTCGACCGGGCGGCAGAAGGGATTCAGGAAGAAGCAGTCCGGGTTGTAGTCGCCGGCGAGCGCGGTGTACTGGACGTCGGGGTTCGAGCCGTGGAAGAGGTTGTACGTCCGCATGTAGGGCTGCGTGAGCTGAACGCCCGCGGGGCCGGCCAGGGCGTTGATGAGGATCGCGGGGAGCGGGCCGAGGAGGCGGAGAACCGCGCCTTGGACCGCGTCGGCCAGCGGGCTGCCGGCGTTGGGCGTGCCGATCTGGATCACCTGGTCGACGCCGTCGTTGCCCTCGACGAAGTGCCGGGAGTCGAGACCGCCCTTGCTGTGGCAGACGAGGTTCACCTTGTCGACGCCCCAGCGCCGCCGGGAGCTGGCCACGACGCGGCTGATCTTGCCAGCGTTGTTCTGGATGCTGTCCAGGTTCCCCATGTTGAGCTCGTTGGTGTGGGGAAGGCCTCGGGTCGTGAGCTGCGAGGTCCAGACGGGAGCCCATGTCCCGCCGTTCGACAGGATGCCGTGGGCCAGCACGATCGGGCGGGAGACCTCGATCGACAGGGCGGCCCAGTCGATCGAGGTGCACCAGAACTCGTCGCCGTTGGCGGTGTCGATGTCGATCTGGACGACGTTGTCCTCGGGCGCCGGAGAACCGTTCTGCCCGGGATCGGCGGGGAACCTCACCCACTCGATCGGCACCCTGAAGGAGTTGAGCTTCCAGACGCTGTCCGAGCCGGTCAGGAACTCGGTCGGGACCACGTTGCCGTTGAACGTGACGCGGTCGCGCTCCGGGTTGAACCCTTCAGTGACGGCGTCGAAGTCGACGTCGAAGGCCGGCATGCGGAGCTCGGCGGTGGCCGAGATCATGTTGTTCTGCTTGAGCTTCGCCACGTCGCCCACCACACGGCCGATCTTGACCCTGAAGACGAGAGGTCCGCCGCCCCGGTAGGTGCAGCCGGTGTCGAGCCCCGCGTCCTGATCCACGACGAAGGTCGCGTCGTTGGCTTCCGGCGGATCGAAGGGGGAGTCGCCGAAGTGGCCCGCGGCGATGGCCAGCGTCCGGGCGGGGGGTGGCGTGTAGCCGGGCTGGCCCGGCTTGGGATCCTGGGCGAAGACGGCCGGGCTCGAGGCCAGGCCCGCCAGCAGGAGGAGGGAGAGGGACAGGTTCTTTCGGTGGGTCATCAGCTTCTCCGGGTTGTCGAGGCGAAAGGGCGCGTGCTGCGGCGCCAGGCCGGGCGGAGAGGGGAACCGGACGGGAAGACCTGCCAGGAGCGCGCTCCGCCGATGCCGGCAGGGCGGGAAGGTCCCCAAAGAGACGCGGGACCGCGAAAGCACAGCAAGCTCCGACTCAACTGCGTACGACCTGAAGCGGGCCGGAGCTTATTTCAATGCAGAGAGTTATGCAAGCATTTCGATGTATGGGCTCAAGCCGGCTCGAGGTCAGAGGCTTGCTGGGCCTCGCCGGTCCCACCACCGACTCCGATGACGGAGTTTTCTCTCCGATCACGCATCCAGGAGTAGAAGGATCACCATCGCGAGGGAAACCTCTGCATCTCGAGAGAAGGAGTCATCGTGCGAACATTCGCAGTTTTTGGGCTTGCCCTGTCGATCAACATGCTTGTGCTGGGCTCAGGCGCACAGGCACAGGAGGTCTCGCCGCCATGGCGGACAGGCCTCGGGTCTACCACGAGCGAGCCGATCGGGGCGCCGGTGAGCCAGCCCCCGGTGATTGAGATCCCGGAAGACCCGGACGCTTCGAACACCCCGGACCCGGTAGTGGAGTTTCTCTTCTTCTTCCAGCACCTGGCCAGTCTCGACGCTGCCGCGGATAGCGCCGAGGCCGAGGGGAACCCGAACGCGAGCCAGTGGAGAAGGCACGAGCAGCTCGCGGCTGGGCTCACGGACGAGCAGGGGGAGATCCTCAAGGAGGTGGCCTACGGCTGCAACCAGGCCCTGCAGGACCATGACGCCGAGCTTCAGGCCTCAGGCACGATCCCGGCCGATCAGTCCGTGGGAACGAGAGAGATCGTCAGCGCGGCCGTGGACGAGCTCCGTTCGCGGCTGGGCGAAGAGGCGTTTCAAACGTTGGCCTCGTACGTCCATGCCACGTTCGGCCCTGAGATCGAGCTGGTGAGCAGCTCACCGGGACCGGGGTCACCCGTTTCCCTGCCACCCGTGTCCGACGATCCCACCCTGCCGGTGGAGGTGACGGCGACGACGCAGTGGGAGATCTTCGTGAACTCCCATATCACGAAGCTGTCGGGCAACCAGTACCAGGCCCTGTGCACTACCAGGATCGTGGACGCCGAGACGGCCCAGAAATACCCCTACACCGCCGTGCTCTGCACTGTGTATGGCGATGACGGTTCGGTAACCGACGTCCCCTGCGATCCCTCGAATCCAGGCATATGCCAAATCATCTTTGGCGGCTTCCCGGGCACGTCGTATCACACGGAAGGCGGCCACGATCTGGGCCTGAACACGGGCACGTGCGCAGGTGTCCCTGGCAAGCTCCTCGATCCGCTGCACTACTGCCGTCCGAGTGGGACTCCGTTCCCAGTGTACGGGATTTCGGCCAGCATCCACCCGCTGGGCGATTCCGTTTGCTGGGAGCAGAACGGGTTTGGTGCCTGCGGCCTCGCGCAGACGGTGGGCAGGCTGATCACCTTCCTGGACATCACCCCCTATGACGTCACGCTGTATCCAAACCAGCAGCAGCGCTTTACCCCCAGGATTCCTGTTGCCCTGCGCCTCGTCGGGCCGGGCACGCTGGACGGCACGGGCCTTTACAAAGCGCCGGCGACGATCGCCAGCCCGCAGACCGCCACCATCCAGGCTTGCGACGTCGATGATTGCTTTACGTCCACGATTCACCTGAAGCCGTACGAGGTCACGCTGACTCCGGCCATCGGCGAAGTGCTGCCGCAGGGCGGGCTCAACTTCACGGCCACGATTCCGAGCACGCCGGGCCGGCAGGTGGAGTGGTCCCTGAGCGCCGCAACGGGTCTTGCCACCGGCACCATCACTCCCGCCACGGACGATCCCCTCAAGGGCGTCTATAAGGCCCCCAGGAACGACGAGATCAGCTCCACGGAGGAGATCACCGTCAAGGTGTGCGGGAAGGCCGATGCAGCCAGCCCATCCGTCTGTGCGACGGCCCTGGTGACCGTGCCGAAAATGCTGTTCTTCATCTCGGCGCAGAAGACGACGCTGATACCGGGCGAGACCTTGCAGTTGACGGCGTTTGTCCAGGGCTCCAGCCAGACTCGAAAAATCGATTGGTCCAGGACGCCCGCAACGGACGACTCCTTCCCCACCGTGTCCGAGGATACGCTGCTGGCAACCTACAAGGCGCCGTTTTTCAGCAACACCGGCGCGGTCGACGTCAAGGCGTGCTTCAAGGACAGCCCGGCTTTCTGCAGTGACCCGCTCCATCTGGTGATCTCGGAACCTCATATCACCGGCGTCACGGGTCAGTGGCACGCGGGCAAGACGACGCAGTTCACGATCACGGGCACGGGGTTCGGAGCCCATCCGGTCGTCAAGTTCACTTCTCTGCCGACTCCTTCGGTGAGCTCGGTGACGGACACCCTGATCACGGGCCAGGTCGTCATTCCAGTGTCGATGGGGGGGAAGACGACCCAAGCTTCCGTGAAGGTGTTACAGAGCAACGGCGACGAGGCTGAAAGCCTTTGGCCGTCGTTTCCCATCGCGGCGGCCTCCCTCGGCGTCCTGCCGGCGACGGCCCAGCTCCACGCGGGAGAATCGCTGACGTTTGCCCCTACCTGCCGGACTGCCTCGTCAGAGGTCTGCACGACTCCGGAAAACATTTCATGGAACGCCAGCCTGGGCAGCTTCGTTGGCAGCCGGTATACGGCGCCCCCTTCGGTGGCCACCAGCACCGTGGCCACGATCAACGCCTGCTGGAGCGCCGGCGTATGCGCCATCGCCCAGGTGACGCTGCTGCCGGCAGTAACGCTGACGGTCACCGTGAGCCCGAAGACCGCCACCGTCACGGTGGGACAGGCGCAGCAGTTCACCGCGCAAGTGACGGGCAGCGCGAACACCGCCGTCACGTGGTCGCTCCAACCGTCCACCCCGGACGCGGGCAGCATCAATCCTACAAGTGGCCTGTATTCGGCGCCGGCGGCGCTCGGCGGCGTGACGACGGTGACGGTCATCGCCACGAGCCAGGCGGACGGAACCAAGAAAGACACCGCCACGGTGACGCTCACCGCGCCCCTCACCGTCACGAGCACCCCGAGCCCGGCCGCGGCGTACTATGGACTCCCCATCACCTGGACGGCTTCCGCGAGCGGCGGCACCCCGGCGACCACACAGTACGCGCTGGTGCGCCAGCTCACCGGGACGACCACCTGGCTTCCTGCCTCCCTGGCGTGGCAGGCGAGCAACGTCCTGACGTGGACCCCTGGCCCTACGGACGTCGGTATCTGGAAGTTCTTCATCATGGTCAAGGACGGCAACACGCCGGCCGTCCCCGGCTACGCGGGCTCCTACAACCCGGGTAACGTCCAGGTCGTGGCACCTCCCACCCTCACCAGCACCCCGAGCCCGGCGGTGGCAAGCTACGGCTATCCCATCACCTGGACGGCCACCTCCACCGGCGGCACCCAGACGGCGACCCAGTTCGCGTTCTTCCGGCGCCGCTCCGGGACCACGACCTGGACGCCGATCGTGGGCTCGCCAAGCTGGCAGGCGAGCAACGTCTACAACTGGACGCCGAGCTCGGCGGACGCCGGCACCTGGGATATCTACATCTGGGTCAGGGACAGCGCCACGCCGGCCAACATGAACACCTTCGGCTACGCGGCCGGCTACAACCCGGGTTCCGTTCAGGTCGTGGGGCCCCTCACCAGCCTCACGTGCACTCCGAGCCCGGCGTCGGCGACCTCCGGCAGCCCCATCACCTGGACGGCTACCGCCAACGGCGGCGTCCCGGCGACCACCCAATACGCGCTCTTCCGCCGCCTCGCCGGGGCCACGGCCTGGACGCCTCTCGTATCGTCCCCGGCCTGGCAGTCGAGCAACGTCCTGAGCTGGACCCCGATCTCCACGGACGCCGGCACCTGGGAGATCTCCATCTGGGCCAAGGATGGCAACACGCCTCCCGGCATGAACACCTACGGTTTCGCCGCCTACTGCAACCCGGGCCCGGTGCAGGTCGTGGCACCCCTCGGCCTCACGGGCACCGCCAGCCCGGCGGCGGCCTACTACGGAATCGCCATCAAATGGACGGCCACCGCCAGCGGCGGCATCCCGGCGAGCACTGAATATGCGATCGGCCGCCGGCGCGTCGGGGAAGCCGCCTGGATTCCTACCGTCCTGGTCTGGCAGACGAGCAACGTTTTGAGCTGGACGCCGACCTCCGCGGACGTCGGCACCTGGGAGATCGGCATCGTGGTCCGGGACGGCAACACGCCGCCCAACGCCAACACCTACGGCTACTCGGCCTACTACAACCCGGGCAACGTCCAGGTGGTGGCTCCCCTCACCCTCACGAGCACTCCGAGCCCGGCGTGGGTGAATTCCGGCACGGCCGTCACCTGGACGGCCACCGCCGGCGGCGGCACCCAGGTGGCGACCCAGTTCGCGTTCTTCCGGCGCCGCTCCGGGACCACGACCTGGAGCCCGAGTGTGAGCTCGCCAAACTGGCAGCCGAGCAACGTCTCCACCTGGACCCCGACCGCGGCGGAGGCCGGCACCTGGGATACCTACGTCTGGGTCAAGGACAGCGCTACGCCGGCCAGCATGAACGTCTACGGCTACGCGGCCGGCTTCAACACGGGCCCCGTTCAGGTTGTGGCACCCCTCACCCTCACGTGCACCCCGAGCCCGTCGCCGGTGTACTACGGAAATCCCATTACCTGGGCGGCTTCCGGGGGCGGTGGCAACCCGGCAACCTTCCAGTACGCGCTGTTCCGCCGCCGCGCCGGGACCACGACCTGGACCCCGAGCGTGACCACCCCGGCGTGGCAGCCGAGCAACGCCTTCGGCTGGACGCCAACATCCGCCGACGCCGGCAACTGGGAGATCACCGTCTGGCTCAAGGACGGCAACACGCCGGCCACCATGAACACCTACGGCTATGCCATCACCTGCAACCCGGGCACGGTTCAGGTCCTGGCGCCCCCCTCCCTCAGCGGCACCGTCAACCCGTCGTCGGCGATCTACGGCAATCCCATCACCTGGACGGCCAGCGCGAGCGGTGGATATTCGGGAGGCCGTCAGTACGCGTTCTTCCGCCGCCCCTCCGGGACGGCAACCTGGATCCCCAGCGTGAGCTCTCCGAACTGGCAGTCGAGCAACGTCTACAGTTGGACCCCGACCTCCGGGGACGTCGGCACCTGGGATACCTACATCTGGGTCAGGGACGGCATCACGCCGTCCACCATGAACACCTACGGCTACTCCGCCGGCTTCAACACGGGCCCGGTGCAGATCGTGGCGCCGCCGCCGATCACCCTCGGCGGCAGCACGAGCCCGGCGTCGTCGCCCTACGGGACCGCCATCACCTGGACGGCCAATGCCAGCGGCGGCACCCCTTCGACCCTGCGGTACGCGCTGTTCCGCCGCCGCGCCGGCACCACTCCCTGGACGCCTGACGTGACGGCCCCGGCCTGGCAGTCGAGCAACGTCCTCCGTTGGACTCCGACCTCGGCGGACGCCGGCACCTGGGAGATCTTCATCTGGGCCAAGGACGGCAACACGCCGGCCGACATGAACACCTACGGCTTCGCCGCCTACTACAACGCGGGCACGGTCCAGGTCGTGGCGCCGCCGCCCCTCACCCTCAGCGGCACCGGCAGTCCGGCGTCGTCACCCTACGGGACCGCCATCACCTGGACGGCCAACGCCGGCGGCGGCACCCCGTCGAGCATCCAGTACGCGCTGTTCCGCCGCCGCACCGGCACCACCCCCTGGACGCCCGACGTGACGACCCCGGCCTGGCAGACGAGCAACGTCCTCCGCTGGACTCCGACTTCGGCGGACGTCGGCACCTGGGAGATCTTCATCTGGGTCAGGGACGGCAATACGCCGCCCGACATGAACACCTACGGCCTCGCCGCCTACTACAACGCGGGGCTGGTGCAGGTCGTGGCGCCTTAAGCTTCGGCGTCACCCAGCGTCACGGGAAAGGGGGGCGGGGCTTTGGCCCCGCCCCCCTTTTGCGCGTCTGGCCGGATTGGGATTGCTGGAAGAACGGTAGGATGCGCAGAGTCACGGTTCATCTCGTGCCCCGGACGGAGGATTACAGATGCGTCGATTCGCCCTTGCCGTTCTTCTGCTGGCGACCGGGCTGGCGGCTCCTCTCGCCGCCCAGACCCGGGTCCCCGCCGAGCTCAAGCCCAGTCTCGATCAACCTATGGATGCCGGCGCCACGGCGAAGATCCGCGAGTACACCACGGCGCCGGAGTTCAACTCGCCGCTCACGGACTACCTGCCGGCGTCCGCGACCGTGCCGAGCCCCAGCGCCGTCCTCGGCGACGTCGCCGGGGCGCCGGGGATCCTGCCTTACGCGGCGGACGTGCATCGCTACTTCCGGATGCTCGCGGCGGCCAGCCCCCGGGTGCGGGTGGTCTCGATCGGCATGAGCGAGGAGGGGCGCGAGCGGATCGCGGTGGCGGTCAGCTCCGAGGCGAACCTCGAACGTCAGAAGGAGAACGACGCGCGGCTCGCGCAACTGGCGGACCCGCGTCTCCTGAAGCTCGACGACGCGCGCGCCGAGGGCTTGATCACCTCGAGCGTTCCGGTTTACTACATTACGGGCACGATCCATTCACCCGAAACCGGCTCGCCGACGGCGCTGATGGAGCTCGCCTACCGGCTGACGGTCGACGAGAGCCCGTACATCCGCGCCATCCGCGACAACGTGATCACCCTGATCACGCCGGTCGTCGAGGTCGACGGCCGCGACCGCATGGTGGACGTCTACCGCTGGCACCTCACCCATCCCAAGACGACCAGGCCCCTCCTGTCGTACTGGGGCCACTACGTCGCGCACGACAACAACCGCGACGCCATGGGTCTGACGCTCTCGCTCTCCCGGCAGGTGCTCGACACCTATCTGGGATGGCACGCCCAGGTGCTGCACGACCTGCACGAGTCGGTGCCCTTCCTCTACGACAACACGGTGGGCGACGGCCCCTACAACGCCTGGGTCGATCCTCTCCTCACCAACGAGTGGCAGCTCTTCGGGTGGACGAACGTGGCGCAGATGGGCAAGTTCGGGATGCCGGGCGTCTACACCCACGGCGATTTCGACACCTGGAGCCCGGGCTACCTGATGTTCCTGGCGGCGATGCACAACGGCGTGTCGCGGCTCTACGAGACGTTCGGCAACGCCGGCGCCGACACCGAGACGCGCGAGCTCGATCCGAGCGACACCTCCCGCACCTGGTACCGCCAGGACCCTCCGTACCGGACCGTCTCCTGGTCGCAGCGCAACAACAACAATTATCAGCAGACCGGCCTCCTGATCTCGCTGGCGTTCGTGGCGGAGAACCGCGAGCAACTGCTGCGGAGCTTCTGGGAGAAGAGCAAGCGTTCGATCGCCAAGCCGGAGCGGGAAGGGCCGGCGGCGTACGTCCTCCCCGCCGACGACCGGCGGCCGGGCGCCCAGGCCGAGCTGCTCCGGGTCCTGCAACTGCAGCACGTCGAGATCTCGCGGGCCGATCGGGCGTTCACGGTGGCTGTCCCGAGCGAAGAGAAGCCGGCCGAAAAGCTTTCTGAAAAGAAGGCTGATATAAAAGACAAGGCGCCCGCGACGCGGACGTTCCCGGCCGGCAGCTACGTCGTGCGCATGGACCAGCCTTACAGCCGCTCCGCCGACGTGCTGCTCGACCGCCAGTACTGGAGCCCCGACGATCCGCAGAAGCACCCCTACGACGACACCGGCTGGAGCTTCCCCGCGCTGTTCGACACCGAGGCCGTGCGGATCACCGACCGGCAGGCGCTGGCGGCGCCGATGAGCCGCGTCGAAGCGCCCGTCCGGCCGTCCGGCGGCGTCACGGGAGGCGGCCCGGTGTTCGTCGTAGCCCAGCGCGGGGACGACGCGATGATCACCCTTCGCTACGCCCTCGGAGACGCCACGGTCGAGGCCGCGGCCGAGCCGTTCAAGGCCGGGGGGCACGATTATTCGCGAGGCGCTTGGCTGGTGCGGGGAATCGCGAAGGACGATCTCGATCGGGCCGCCGCCGGCGCTGGTTTGAAGGTAGAGGCCGTCGCCGCGCCGAAGATCGCGACGCGGCCGGTCGGAAAGCCGCGCATCGCTCTATTGCACACATGGATCAGCACCCAGACCGAGGGCTGGTGGCGCCAGCGTCTCGACCTGCTGAAGATCCCCTACAGCTACATCAGCACCCAGAACGTCGCGGCCGACCCGAATCTCGGAGCCAGCTATGACGTCATCCTTTTCCCGCCGGTGGGAGTGGGGGATCCGCTGCGCATCGTCAACGGCTTGCCGATGTGGGGCCAGCCGATGCCCTGGAAGACCACGCCGGAGACTCCGAACCTCGGAAAGATCGACTCGACCGACGATCAGCGTCCCGGCCTCGGCTTCGCCGGCCTCGATCACCTGCGCCGGTTCGTGCAGCAGGGAGGCCTGCTGGTGGGCGTCGAGGACACGGCGCAATTGATGATCTCGACCGGCTTTGCGCCCGGCGTGCGCGTCGCCAAATCCAACAACCTCAAGGTGGTCGGCAGCGTGCTCGACGCGCGCTTCCCCGATCCCAAGTCGCCGATCGTCGACGGCCTGGGCGACCGCCTCTCGGTCTACAGCGCCGAAGGCATGAGCTTCGAGCTGAGCAATTCGGCCCTGGGCGGCTGGCCTGAAGAGGAAGCCGATCGCCCCACCGGCCGCGGTGGCCCCAAGGACGTGGACGTGCCCCAAGGCCGGACTCCCCAGCCAACGCGGCCCACACCAACGAAAGTCGAGCGCTGGGAAGCGAGGCCGCTCGGCGTCGAAGAGCTGCGCAACAACGCCGCTGTAATCCCCGAGGCGCTCCGCCCGCGGACGCTGGTGCGTTTCGGCGATGCCGATGATCTGCTGGTGTCAGGACTGCTCGATAACGGGGGCGAGTTGGCGCGCCGCGCCGCGGTGGTCGAGGTGCCGTCCGGCAAGGGGCGCCTCCTGCTCTTCGCCATCAACCCGATCTGGCGCGGCTCGACGATCGGCAGCCATCCCCTGGTTTGGAACGCGATCTTGCAGCAGCCGTCGATCGCGGCGACAGGGCAGCCTGCAGCCCAGTAAGGGTTTTTCACAGAGGACAGGGCATACCTTGGCGAGGATTTTCATCAGCCATTCGAGCGCCAACAACGCGGAGGCGTTGGCGTTGCGAGATTGGCTGGGCGCCCGCGGATGGGATGATCTCTTTCTCGACATCGACCCGCAGCGCGGTCTGGTCTCAGGTCAACGCTGGCTCGACCGTCTTCAGGAGAGCGCCCAGCGTTGCAAGGCCGTGCTCTTCGTGCTCTCGCGTGAGTTGCTCGCGTCGAGGTATTGCACCGCCGAATTCTGGGAGGCGCGCAAGCAGGAGCGCCCGCTCTTCGCGGTCGTCATCGACGACACCGCGGTCTCCGAAGTGCCCGCCGAGATGCGCGGCGTCTGGCAACTCGCCTTTCTCAAACGCGGCTCGCGTTTTGAAACCTTTTTAGTGCTGCCGCCGCCCGACTATGCCCCTACCCCGGTGGAGTTCTCGCACGAGGGGCTCGAAAGCCTTCGGCTCGGGCTCGTTCAGGCCGGGCTGACGAGCTTCGACACGGCGAGCTTCCCTTGGCCGGCTCGCGGCTTTGAGCACGAGGCGGACGGCACGACGCCGCGTCGGCCGTACCGTGGCTTGAAGCCGGTCGATGTCCCCGACGCCGGTGTCTTCTTCGGCCGCGATGCCGACCTGGTGAGGGCGCGCGACCATCTCGCCGACCTGCGCGATCGGGGCGGCCGGTGTCTCGTAGTCATCCTCGGCGCCTCAGGGTCCGGAAAGTCCTCCTTCCTGCGGGCCGGCCTGCTGCCGCGGCTCGCCCGCGACGACCGCCGTTTCCTGCTGTTGCCGATCCTTCGGCCACGCGGAGCGGCGATGTGGGGCGACGAGGGGTTGCTCGTCGCTCTGGAAACAGCGCATCGGCAGGCGGGGCTTTCCGTCACGCGCGCCGCGCTGCGGGCCGACCTGGAGGCGGGCGGCGCCGGCTTCCTCCTCCGCCTAGCCAACCTGCGCTCGGCTGCCGCCAGGGATCTGGAGAAAGATGCCAAGCCTCCCACCCTCGTCCTGCCGATCGATCAGGCCGAGGAACTGTTCACGACCGTCCACGGCGACCGGCCCGGCGAAACCGGCGCGGCTGAAGCCGGCCTCTTTCTCGCCCGCATGGCGGAGATCCTGCGCCATGGCCCTGAAGCAATCGCCTTGGTCACCATCCGTTCGGACGCCTATGAGCCGTTGCAGGCCGCCGAGGCGCTGGCCGGCGTGCCGCAGGTCCCGTTCAACCTGCCGCCCCTCGCCGCGGCCGACTACCGCGGCGTGATCGAAGGTCCGGCCGATCGTGCGAGCGAGGCCGGCCGGCGGCTGACCCTCGAGCCCGGGCTGTCCGCCGCCCTGCTCGCCGAGGCCCAGGGCGCCGATGCGCTGCCGCTGCTCGGCTTCACCCTGGAGCGGCTTTATGTCGAGCACGGAGGCGACGGCGCGCTCACTCTCGCCGACTACGACGCGCTGGGCGGCGTGAGGGGCTCGATCGAGGCCGCGGTGTCAGAGGCCTTCGCCGACCCCGAGGCCGCGCCGCGCATCCCAGCCGATGCCGCCGAGCGCGAGGCGCTCCTGAAGCGAGCCTTCGTGCCGCACTTGATGGGTGTCAACGAGGCCAACGGCGAACCCGTGCGCCGAATCTCACGCTTAACCGACCTTCCTTTCGAGGCACGCGGGCTGATCGATCGGCTGATCGAGCGCCGCCTCCTGGTGGTCGACCGGCGCGTTCTCGAGAACGGCGCCGAGGAGACCGTGATCGAGGTCGCCCACGAAGCGCTGCTGCGCCGCTGGCCGACTCTCCGGCGTTGGCACGACCAGGAGCGCTCGGCCCTCGCGACCCAGCAGGAGATTGCCCGCGCCTCCTCAGCCTGGAGCCAGAACGGGCGTGGGCCCGATTGGCTCACCCACCGCGGCGCGCGCCTCGCCGAGGCCGAAGCGGTCGCGCGACGGGAAGACTTCGCCAAAGTTTTCGAGGGCGTGCCGCGCGCCTATCTCGATGCCTGTCGGCAGGCCGAGGACGCCGCGCGAGACGCCGAGACCCAACGCCTGGCTCGCCAGCGTGCAATGCAGCGCCGGGTCGGCATCTTGCTGATGATTGTGGCAATCATCACGCTAATGGGCGGCTGGCTGGTGGTGGCCGGACAGCGGGACTTGGCGCGGCAGAGATCGAGGTTGATCTTGGCCAACGCGAAGGAGGCGTTCGAGGCTGGCCACCATGATCGCGCCATGCGGCTCTCGTTGCTGACGAGCCAGGGCACAGGGCACGAACGCTTGTTGGACGCCAGCATTCAACTCGGCCGCGTTGCGTTTTTCTCTCGGCAGGGAGCACAACTCACCGGCCACAAGGGCCGGGTGATTTCCGCGGCCTTTTCCCCGGACGGCAACCGCATCGTGACCGCGTCAGAGGACAAGACCGCCCGAGTGTGGAGCCCAGGCGAAGACGGCGACTGGCACAGTGTCGCTCTGGAAGGTCATCAAGGCTGGGTCACCTCGGCAGCCTTCTCCCCTGATTGTGCGCATATCGTCACCGCGTCGTTAGACAACGCCGCCCGGGTATGGAGCCAAGGCCAGAAAGGGGATTGGCACAGCCGCCCCCTAGAAGGCCATCAAGCCCTGGTCCTCTCGGCGTCCTTTTCCCCAGATGGCGCGCGCATCGTCACCGCATCGTTGGACAAAACCGCCCGGGTGTGGAGCCGAGGCGAGGACGGCGTTTGGAACAGCATCGCTCTGGAAGGCCATCAAGGCATCGTCTACTCAGCGGCTTTCTCTCCGCGGGACGCGCGTATCGTCACCGCATCAGAGGACAAAACTGCCCGAGTATGGAGTCAAGGCGAGGATGGCACCTGGCATAGCGTCGCCCTGGAAGGTCATAAAAACGTCGTCGTCTCGGCGTCCTTTTCCCCGGATGGCGCGCGTATCGTCACCGCGTCGTGGGACAAAACAGCCCGAGTGTGGAGCCGAGGTGTGGACGGCACTTGGTATAGCGTCGCCTTGGAAGGCCATCAAGCCCTGGTCCTCTCGGCGTCCTTTTCCCCAGATGGCGCGCACATTGTCACCGCGTCGCGAGACAAAACAGCCCGAGTGTGGAAGCGAGGCTTGTACGGCACTTGGTACAGCGTCGCATTGAAAGGTCATCAAGACGTCGTCGTCTCGGCGGCCTTTTCCCCAGATGGCGCGCGCGTCGTTACCACGTCGTGGGACAAAACCGCCCGGGTGTGGAGCCGAGGCGAGGATGTTGCCGGGCACAGCGTCGCAGGTGGGCCGGCTAAATGGTTTAGTCTGCTCAGTTGGATTAGTCCTGAGAAGGGACAAGAAACAGAGGCCCTGGACGGCCATCAAGGTTTCGTCTACTCAGCAGTCTTCTCCCCGGACGGCGCGCAAATCGTTACCGCGTCAAGTGACAGAACCGCCAGAGTGTGGAGCCGAGACGAAGAAGGCGCCTGGCACAATGTCGCCCTGGAAGGCCATCAAGATGCCGTCTACTCATCGGTCTTCTCCCCAGACGGCGTGCGCATCGTCACCGCATCGAGGGACAAAACGGCCCGAGTATGGAGCCGAGGCGAAGAGGGCGCTTGGCACAGCGTCAACCTGGAAGGCCATCAAGGCCCGGTCACCTCGGCGGTCTTCTCCCCAGACGGTGTGCACATCGTCACCGCATCAAGGGACAAAACCGCTCGAGTATGGAGCCGAGGCAAGGACGGCTTGTGGAACAGCATTGCTCTGGAAGGCCATCAAGACGCTGTCACTTCGGCAACTTTCTCCCCGGACGGCGCGCGCATCGTCACCTCATCTTGGGACAGAACTGCCAGGGTGTGGAGCCGAGGCGAGGACGGCGCTTGGCGCAACGTTGCCCTGGAAGGTCATCAAGGCGTCGTCAACTCGGCAGCCTTCTCCTCGGATGGAGCGCGTATTGTCACTACGTCAGAGGACAGAACCGTCCGGGTGTGGAGCGAAGGCGAAGACGGCACTTGGACCAGCACCGTCCTGGAAGGGCATCAAAACGGGGTCAACTCGGCGGTCTTCTCCCCGGACAGCATGCGTATCGTCACCGCGTCAAGTGACGATACCGTTAGGGTTTGGAGTGAAGGCGAAGACGGCACCTGGACCAGTGTCGCTCTGGAAGACCACCAAGACGCTGTCACCTCGGCGGTCTTCTCGGCGGCCTTCTCCCCGGATGGTGCCCGTATCGTCACGACGTCGAATGGCACCGCCCGCGTGTGGGACGTTCGCTGGCTGATGGGACCCGTCGATTGGGCAAAGGCTGAGCCGCTCTCACTGCCCGAGACGGTGTGCCGGGAGAAACTCCGGGGCTCGTGGCTCACAGTCAAGGACCAGAAGACGGGCCGTAATGTCGAGCGGATCGCAGTGCGCCTGCTCACCGCGGACGACATCAAGGTGGCCCCCATCCTCGTCGGCCGCGAGGGGGAGGACGTGTGCGCTCCCTTCCTCGAGCCGCGGCCCTGGTGGTCTCGGCTTGCCTTCTGGCGGTGATGTGGCAATGGGCCGATCATCCCGGAAACGCCTGGAGCATCTCGCCCGCCAACCGGGCGATCTCTCCGAAACCCGCGGCTTTGGCGTCGCTTTGCAGCTCCTCGGCGAGGGTCCTTACGCGCTCGGGGTGGTCCCCTCTCGTCCGTGCCAGGCGCGCCTGCAGGAGGCGGGTTTCCAAGAGGAGCAGCCCGTGGGAGAGGTGCCGGCATTCGGCGGCGGTCTCCTCGAGCCGTCGATCCGCCTCCGGCCAGCGTCCCAGGTGGAGCGCGTAGTCGGCCCGGGCGAGCGCAAGCGAGATGCGAACGTCGGCCGCCTGGGCTGTCAACGGATCGCTGGCCGCGAGGTCGAGCCATGGCAAGGCCCGCCGCGGAGAGCCCACCTCGATCCAGCAGCGCGCGGCCCAGATCCGCACTGGGGCGGTCTCCTGATCGTCCAAGTTCTGAAGCTCCCGCGCCGCCGCTTCCAGGCGGCGGCAGGCCGCACCGTCGTGTGGCTCGTCGAGCTGCGTGCGAAGGGCGTGGACCTGGACGAGACGGTCCCTCTCATCCCCCTTCTCGTGCAGGGCGGCAGCCTGGCCCAACCACTCGATAGCCCGCTTGCGGTCTCCCTGAAGCGCGGCGAGGTCCGCGCGGACTCTCAGGATGAGCGGCAGCTCGCGTTGCGTGCCGAGATCGCGGCTCGTGGCCTCCGCTTCGGCGAGGAGCGTTTCGACTTCCCCCAGCGAACCGCGCTTCAGGAGGACCTGGGCCAGGCTCTGCAGCGACAACGCCAGGCCGCGTTGATCGTGCGCCTCGCGCTTGATGGCGATCGCTCTGCGGAAGCCTGCCTCGGCCGCGGGCAGGCGGCCCAACTGCTGATCGACGTTGGCCAGGTTGTGCAGAAAACGTGATTCATTGATGCGGTCGCCTAGCGAGCTGCCGGCCCGCAGGGCTTCCGCGAAGGCCGTCCTCGCTTCCTGGAGGAGGCCGCGGCGCCGGCGCGATGCCCCGAGAAGGTTGAGCCCCCGCGCGATGCCGCTGGGATTGCCCAGGGTGCGGTTCAGGCGGACGCCTTCGCCGCACTCCCGCTCGGCCTGCTCGTGGCGGGCTTCGCGGATGGAGGCCAGGCAGACGAGATGCAGCGCTCTCACCGCGCCGCCGAGCTCGCCGCGTTCGAGGAACAGGCGCCGGGCCTGCTCCGCGATCTTCCGGCTTTCCCGGGTGTTGCCCAGGCCGTCCTGCGCGGAGCTTTCCATGATGAGGGCCCGTGCCATCACGGACGTGAAGCCGCGCGCCTTGGCCTCGGCGATGAAGGCGGGAGCGAGGTCGTGGAGGTCCTTGGCGCGGCCCATGGCGTCGAGCGCTTCGACTTCCATCAAGCCGATTCTGGGATCCCTTCCCTCGGGGGGCGGCAGGGTCCGGAGCTGCGCGGCCGTTTCCTGGGCCTGCGCCGGATCGTCGGTCCGCATGAGGCTGCGGCCCAGGAGCAGGCCGATCTCCAGATCGTCCGGGCGGAGAAGCCGGAGCGAGCGGAGGATCGCCGCTTCCTCGGCCCGCCGTCCCGCGGTGCGCAGCGCGACCGACTCGACGAGGAGACGGCTCTCGCGCGGCAGACCCTCGGCGAGAGCGAGGGCCCGCTGCCCCTCCCGCCCGGCCTCCGCGAACCGTTCCGCGAGCGACAGCACGTCCGCCAGCGCCGCCCGGACGAGAGGGTTCCGGGGATCGGCGGCCACGGCGGCGCGCAGGTTTCGAAGGGCCTCCGTGGTGTCGTAGCGCGCGCGGGCCGCGAGACCCCGGTCGTAGCTTTCCAGGGCGGCGGTCCGCACCGGGATCGCCCGCCAGGCCGGAGCGTCGGGCGGCGGAGCGGTCGTGGAGCGGGCCGCTTGCCAGCGGAGCCAGCCCCAGGCGCCGGCGGCGAGCAGAGCCGCGAACGCGAGGTTGATGACCAGGTTGATAAGGAGCGGCCGCTTGCGGCGAGCCGTCTTGCCCGCGCGGTAGAGAAGGGAGGGGCGCCTCGCCAGGACGGGCTTGCCCGCCAGGTGGCGTTCCAGGTCCGCCGCGAAATCGGCGGTGGACGCGTAGCGTTGCCCGGGCTCCTTGCGCAGGGCCTTGAGGAGGATCGCGTCGAGGTCGCCGTGCAGCTCGCGGCAGTGGACCGAGGGGCGATCCGGCTCCTGCTCGCGGATGGCGCGGGCGAGGACCTCGAGGCTCGCGGTGCCTGCCTCGAGAAGCCGGTAGGGACGCCGTCCGGTGAGGAGCTCGTAGAGGACGACGCCCAGGGAGTAGACGTCCGACGGCACGCCGGCGGCCTCGCCGCGCACCTGCTCGGGGCTGGCGTAGGAGAGCGTCATGGCCCGGTGCTGCGTGTGGGTGGTCTCCTCCGAGTGGAGGCGGGCGATGCCGAAGTCCACCAGTTTGGGCTCGCCGCGCGCGGAGACCAGGATGTTGCCCGGCTTCAGATCGCGGTGGACGACGCCGGCCGCGTGCGCGTGCTCGACCGCCGCGAGGACGGCGAGGAGGAGCGTGAGCCGTTCGCGCAGCGGCGTCCCAGCCTGGCGGCAGGACTCGAGGAGGGTCTCGCCCTCGACCAGCTCCATGGCGAGATAGGGGCGTCCTGACGGTGCGATGCCGGCGTCGTAGAGCCGGGCAATCCCCGGGTGCTCGAGGGTGGCGAGGATGTGCTGCTCGGCATGGAAGCGGCGCGTGAGCGAGGCGTCCGTCCATCGGTCGACGACCTTGAGCGCCACCCTGCGCGTGAAGCCTTGCCCCTGCTGGTCGGCGAGGTAGACGGTGGCGCTGCCGCCTCGTCCGATCGGCCGCAGGAGGCGGTAGCCAGGTATGTTTTCCCACGGTTCCTCGCCGGGAGTGCGAAGGAGAGGGGCGTCGAGGGGAGAGACCGTGCGGTCTGAAGCCTCCAGGAGTGCCCGCAGCTCGGAGGCAAAAGCGGAGTCGCCTTCAGAGGCGAGCCGGACCGCCTCCTCGCGGTCTTCCGGCGCCAGCTCGGCGACGTCGTGAAAGGCCGCTTGAAGTCGGGCGAAACGTGGGGTCTCGGTCACGATGTCTGGCCGAGCTCTTTCAGCAGCCAGGCGCGGGCGAAGGCCCAGTCGCGCTTCACCGTGCGCGGCGAGCACTCGAGGACCTCGGCGGTCTCCTCGACCGTCAAGCCGCCGAAGAAGCGCACCTCGACGAGCCGCGTCAGCCGCGGCTCGGCTGCCGCCAGGCGGTCGAGCGCGCGGTCGAGATCGATCAGCTCAGCGGGGCTCAGGGCGGACTCCACCGCGCCGTCCCAGCCCTCCGCCAGGCCGATGTGGAGCGCCTCGGAACCCGCTTGCCGGCCTGGCGGCTCCGGGCGTGGTCGACCAGGATGCGCCGCATGATCCGGGACGAGAAGGCGAAGAAATGCGCCCGATCTTGCCATCGGATGCTGCTCAGGCCCCGGAGCTTGAGGAACGCTTCGTTGACGAGAGCGGTCGGCTGCAGGGTGTGACCGGTCCGTTCGCCTCGCAGTTGTTGCGCGGCGATGGCCCGGAGCTCGCGGTAGATCGCCGGGACGAGACGCTCCAGAGCCTGGTCGTCGCCGCTCTTCCAGGCCCGCAGCAGCTCGGTGACGTCCGAGTCCACCGGAGGAACAACCAACGGTAACTTGCTCAATTCACCCCTCCGCCAATCATACGGATATCCACACCTAAGTGTGGATCGGCGAGAAACATTTCAGGGGATGGGAAGGCAGGCCAAACGAAATCCCGCCGGGCACCCGTTCCAGGTGCCCGGCGGAAGATGAGGGAGGAGGGCGGCTCGGCGGCCGGTCAGCAGCCTTGGGTGCCGATGCAGTCTGTGTGGGTCGGGCACTGGAGGTTGGTGTCGCAGCCGTTCGTGGGGCAATTGCAGGTGATCCACTTCGTGGGACAGACACCTCCCGTTGCACCGGCCGCGTCGAACAACTGGTTGTCCGTGAGCCTCGCGATCGTCTCGCGGTTCAGGGTGAGTTTCTTGTGCGCTTTCTTCATGGTTTTCTCCTTTTCTGGTCTGGCGGTCGTTCACCGCGGCTACCGGAGATAGGCGGAAGAAAGAGCGAAAGGGGGCCAACCGGTTTTGCAGGCTGTTCAGCTCCAGGGAATCGCCCTGCTGGTTCCTTTTGAACCCGCTGGCGCCATAGAGTGGGCGCGCGCGGCACACCCCCATGACCCCATGAAGGAGAGCCTGATGCACAAGCCGGTCTGGCTGATCTGCCTGTTCCTGATGACACCGCCCGCCATGGCGAGGGCCTTCGACTTTCCGGCCTCGGCGGTGGAGGATCCCGCGGCGCTTTCCAGGTCCATGCCCGGATTGGCCCGCGAGGTGATCGCCGTCTACCGGGAGGACGATCGCCGTGAGATTGATCGCCGGACCTATCTCGACGACCTGTTTCGCCTGCAGATGGTCGCCGGCCAGTACGCGGACGCGGGCAAGACCCTGACGTCGCTCCGTGCCCTGGGGGCGGGCGGCGTCTCTTCTCAAGCCGGCGCGACCCAGGTCCTGTATGAGGTCTTCGCCCAGGCCAAGGTCAGGCAGGATGAGGATGGATCGCCTTTCGACGAGGCGGTCCGGCGATCGTTCCGTGAAGCCCTCGGCCGATTGGACGATCGGATGTCCGCCCTGGTGCTGCGCGCCCTCGGCGTCGATCTACCTTCTATCCAGCAGACCTTGAAGGAGGCGCTGGAGAAGCAGAAAGGCAAGGGCACCCTTCCACTCGAAGACGCGTTGGCCCTGATCCGCGCCTATCAGGCCGAGCAGGTCTTCCCGATCCTCGTGCCGCTTGCCGCGCCGCTGATCGACGAGGACGACCGCCGGCGCTACGTCATCGATCAGGACATCCCGGTTCGAACGGCGGATGGCGCGACGGTCTGCGTCCTTGTGGTCCGCCCGCGTTCAGCTTCAGCCCGTCTGCCTGCACTGCTCAACTTCACCATCTACGCCAATCCCAAGAACCTGCTCGACGAGGCCCGGCGGACGGCGTCGAACGGCTACGCCGGCGTCGAGGGCCTCACGCGCGGCAAGGGGTGCAGCCCGGACAAACCCGTCCCCTACGAGCACGACGGCTCCGACGCGGCCGCCGTGATCGATTGGATCAGCCGGCAGGCGTGGAGCGATGGCCGGGTCGGCATGTACGGGGGGAGCTACGAAGGCTTCACCCAATGGGCCGCGGCCAAGCGCATGCCGAAGGCGTTGAAGGCGCTGATGCCGTCGGTGACGGCGGCCCCCGGCATCGACGTGCCGATGGAAGGCAACGTTTTCCAAAGCTTCGTGTACTACTGGCCCTTCTACACCACGACCAATAAGACCCTCGACGATGCGCCCTACAACGACCGGGCTCGCTGGTGGCGGATGAACCGCGAGTGGTACGTCAAGGGTCTGGCCTACCGCACGTTGGACAAGATCGACGGCACGCCCAACCCGTTTTTCAACCGTTGGCTCGACCATCCCAGCTACGACTCCTACTGGCAGGGCATGATCCCCTACAAGAAAGAGTTCGCCCGGATCGACATCCCGGTTTTGACCACCACCGGCTATTACGACGACGCCCAGATCGGCGCTCTCTACTACTTCATCCAGCATCACGAGTATTCATCGGGCGCCGAGCATTATCTGGTCATCGGTCCCTATGACCATATCCGGGGTCAGCGAGGCACGTTCAGCCGGCTGGGCAACCCCCTGACCGTCCTGAGGGGATACGAGACGGACCCGGTGGCGCAGATCGACATCGGAGAGCTTCGCTACCAGTGGTTCGACTTCGTCTTCAAAGACGCTCCCAAGCCCTCCATACTGAAAGACAAGGTGAATTACCAGGTAATGGGCGCCAACGAATGGAAGCATGCCCCTTCCCTCGCCGCCATGGGGAAGGAGACTCTGAGATTCCACCTCAGCGCGGCGCGGACGGGAGACGACTACCGGCTCAGCGAGCGGAAACCCACCGGAGACGACTTCGTCCCACAGAAGGTCGATCTCGCGGACCGTACCGATATCGATCGCGAGTTCCCCGGCGGCGGCATCGTCGACAAGGATCTGAACCGGTGGGGCGGCGTGGTTTTCGTGAGCGATCCGTTCCTGAAGCCAACCGAGCTCAGCGGCCTGTTCTCCGGAAGGCTCGATTTTGCGACCAACAAGAAGGATCTGGACTTCGCCGTCGAGCTCTATGATCTTACGGCCCGGGGTGAGTACGTCGAGCTCTCCTTCTACATGGCGCGGGCCAGTCACGTGCGAGACCGCGGCCACCGCCAACTGCTGACGCCGGGCGGGCGCCAGCATCTGGATTTCAAGAGCGGGCGCCTGACCAGCCGCAGGTTCCAGCCGGGCAGCCGGCTGGTCGCGGTGCTCAGGGTGATCAAGGCGCCCGGGGCGCAGATCAATTACGGCACGGGAAAGGACGTCAGCGACGAAACGATCACGGACGGCAAGGAGCCGCTGAGCATCCAATGGTTTGGCGGCAGCTTCATCGACGTTCCCGTGCGGAGGTGAGATGACACCGGGAGAAGATCCGGTAGAATCGAGAGAAGCTTGAAGCTGGACTGGAAAGGAGCGATCGATGCACCACCGCCGCGAATCGGTTGTCGTTGCCCTGCTGGGGCTCGTCTTCTTCGTTGCATCTTCGGCTTCGGCGCAAGCCGCCAAAGTCGACGATTACGTCAAGGCTGAAATGCAACGGCGAAGCATCCCTGGCGTCTCCATTGCCGTCGTCCGCGAGGGCGAAATCATCCAAGCGAAAGGCTATGGGCTGTCGAACGTCGAGCTGAACGTCGCCGCCACCCCGGAGACCATCTATCAATCCGGCTCGATCGGTAAACAGTTTACCGCGACGCTGGTGATGATGCTGGTCGAAGAAGGCAAGCTGAGCCTGGACGATCGCATCGGGAAGCACATCGCCGGCGCGCCTGCAAGCTGGCAGAACATCACCCTGCGCCACCTGTTGACGCACACGTCAGGGCTCTCGAACAGCCTTTATAAGAAGATCAACCTGCGCCAGGACTACACCGAAGACGAGCTGGTCCAGCAGATCGCGGCGCTGCCGCTCGACTTTGCACCCGGCGACCGATGGAATTACAGCAATCCCGGCTATGTGATGCTCGGCATCCTCATCCATAAAGTGACCGGTAAATTCTACGGCGACCTGCTCCGCGAGAAGATCTTCGAGCCGCTCGGCATGACGACCGCGCGCATCCTCAACGAAGCCGACATCATACCCAATCGTGCCGCCGGCTACCGGCTCGTCAAGGGCGAATTGAAGAATCAGGAATGGGTTTCACCGACGCTCAATACCACCGCCGACGGCGCGCTCTATCTGACCGTGCTCGACATGGCAAAGTGGGACGCGGCGCTCTACTCGGAAAAACTGCTCAAGCGGGCTTCGCTCGACCTGATGTGGGCGCCGGTGAAGCTCAACGACGGCAAGACCGAGCCGTACGGCTTCGGCTGGATGGTCGGCGAGAGGCGCGGACATCGTGTCATCCAGCATGGCGGGGAATGGCAGGGCTTCTCCACGCACATCGCGCGCTTCGTCGACAAGAAGCTGACGGTCATCGTGCTGACGAACCTTGCCGCGGTGGCCACCGGAACGATCGCGAACGGCATCGCGGGCCTCTACGACCCCGAGCTCGCGCACATCGAACGCACCGCCATCCGGATTGATCCGAAGACTTTCGATTCATACGCCGGCGAGTACGAGTTTGCGCCCGGTTACTTGCTCACCTTCTTCCGTGAAGGGGACAAGCTCTGGGTGCAGGCCACGGGCCAACAGCGCGCGGAGATCCTTGCCGAATCCAAGGCGACGTTCTTCCTCAAAGGCGGGGAGGCAAGATTCAGTTTCGTCAAAGACGCGAGCGGAACGGTGACGCACCTGGTCCTGCATCAGAATGGCTCTGACAAGGAGGTGAAGAGGATCGAGTAGCTCCAGCGCGTAGTCGGCCCGCGAGAGCGCGCTCCGAACGTCAGACTGCCTGTGACGTCACCGGATCGGTCTGGCCACCAGTGGCCCTGCCGTTCTGGCAGCCTGCCAAGACCCTCCTAAACTTTTCAGTATCTGTTTACCGCCTTTCCCGTGGCTTGAGGCGTGAATTCCACCTTGATGGCACGGCTGGACGCTTGTTCTTTCCTTGGAGGCATGTTCTAATCCCAAAGGGAGTTCCCCCGGCTCTGCCGGGGTGGCAGTAGAAGTTTGACAGTCAGTATCTGTTTACCGTCCAATGCCCCTTCAGTGAGGTTCCAGCAGATCGGGGTATGAAGGCGCCTGTGGGCTTCGGAGGAGGGTGGTGAAGGCGGAGATGGAGTTAATGCCGCGTTGGTGAAAGGTTCGCAGGAGACTCATCAGGACGGCTTGGACCTCAGCGCCGCGACGGGTACGGTTTCCTCCGCACGACTTGCGATTGACAACGGCGGGCCGGATCGCGTGCTCGGCCGGCCAGTTGGTGGCCTCGATGTCTTCACGGTCCAGAAAGAGGAACAGAGCCTCCCGGTTGCACCGCAGGTGTTTAGCCAGACGGCGGTTGCCCTCATGAGTGAAGTTGCCCGACAGCAACTGATCCATCTGTGCCACCAA
>DATFNZ010000050.1:0-15901 GCA_035266085.1 Thermoanaerobaculia bacterium | reverse complement strand
GTCTATTGCATGTTCCCTCCTCCCTTCCCAGGCTTCGCCTGGCGCAAGGGGCGTCTCCGCGGCGGGAAAAACGTGGGATCCCACCAACAACTCCCGACGTCACAAGTCCCGGATACCCGGAACGAACTTCGGGCACGTCGGACTAGTAGCTCGGCGATTCATCGCCGGGCTGGGAGGCCGCCCCTACGAAGCAGCTATCATTTCCAGGCCGACCGCGTCCTACGTGCTAAGCGGCACCTTCATCGTCCCCTTGCCCTTGGCCTTGAGGTAGTCCCGGTTCATCAGGGCGATGAAGTCGATCGAGATCTCCTTGGGGCAGACGGCCTCGCACTCGGCGTAGTTGGAGCAGCTCCCGAAGCCTTCCTTCTCCATGGCCTCGACCATGGAGAGGGCGCGGTCGTAGCGCTCGGGCTGGCCCTGGGGCAGGAGATTGAGGTGGGAGACCTTGGCGGAGGTGAAGAGCTGCGCCGCGCCGTTCGGGCACTGGGCCACGCAGGCGCCGCAGGCGATGCACTCGGCGGCGTCGAAGGCGCGGTCGGCGAGCGGCTTGGGCACCGGGATCAGGTTCGCCTCCGGCGCGCTGCCCGTGGCGACCGAGATGAAGCCGCCGGCCTGGACGATGCGGTCGAAGGCGCCGCGGCTGACCACCAGGTCCTTCACCACCGGGAAGGCCTTGGACCGCCAGGGCTCGACGTAGAGCACGGCGCCGTCCTTGAAGTGGCGCATGTGGAGCTGGCAGACGGTGGTGGCCGGCATCGGGCCATGGGCCTCGCCGTTGATCATGAAGCCGCAGGAGCCGCAGATCCCCTCGCGGCAGTCGTGCTCGAAGGCGACCGGCTCCTCGCCGCGCTCGGCGAGCTGCTCGTTCAGGATGTCCAGCATCTCCAGGAACGAAGCGTGCTCGGTGACGCCGGTGACCTCGTATTTGACCATGCGCCCCTCGTCCGCGGGGCTCTTCTGACGCCAGACGTGGAGGGTGAGGTTCATTACTTGTAGCTCCTTTGCGTGGGCTTGATGGACTCGAATTGGAGCGGCTCCTTGTGCAGGGTCGGCGATTTTCCCGCCCCGTTCCACTCCCAGGCCGCCACGTAGGAGTAGTGAGAGTCGTCGCGCAGGGCCTCGCCGTCGGGCGTCTGGTGCTCTTCGCGCAGGTGGCTGCCGCACGACTCGTCGCGGTCGAGGGCGTCGATGCACATCAGCTCGGCCAGCTCGAAGTAATCGGCCACCCGGCCGGCCTTCTCGAGCTCCTGGTTGAGCTCGCCGGGACCGCCCAGGACGCGCAGGTTGCTCCAGAACTCCTCGCGCAGGGCCGGGATCTGCTCGAGGGCCTTCCTGAGCCCCTCGGCGGTGCGGGTGATGCCGCAGTAATCCCACACGATCCGCCCCAACTGGCGGTGGAAGGAGTCGGGGCTGCGCTTGCCGTTGATCGACAGCAGGCGGCCGATGCGCTCGTTGACCTCCGCCTCGGTCGCCTGGAAGGCCGCGGTCTCGGTCGAGAGGGCCTCGCCCAGGTGCCCCGCGAGGTAGTCGCCGATGGTGTAGGGGATGACGAAGTAGCCGTCCGCCAAGCCTTGCATCAGCGCGCTGGCGCCCAGCCGGTTGGCGCCGTGGTCGGAGAAGTTGGCCTCGCCCAGCCCGTACAGCCCCGTGATGTTGGTCATCAGGTTGTAGTCCACCCACAGGCCGCCCATGGTGTAGTGGGGCGCCGGGTAGATGCGCATGGGGACCGTGTACGGATCCTCGCCGGTGATCTTGTCGTACATCTCGAAGAGGTTGCCGTACCGCTCCTCGATGGTGGCCCGGCCCAGCCGCTTGATGGAATCCGAGAAGTCGAGGTAGACGCCGTTCTTCTGCGGACCGACGCCCAGCCCGGCATCCACCATCATCTTGGCGTTGCGGGCGGCGACGTCGCGCGGCACCAGGTTGCCGAAGCTCGGGTACTTGCGCTCCAGGAAGTAGTCGCGTTCGCCGTCCGGGATCTGGTCGGGGGTCCGGGTGTCGTTCGGGTTCCTGGGCACCCAGATCCGGCCGTCGTTGCGCAGCGACTCGCTCATCAGGGTGAGCTTGGACTGGTAGTCGCCGGAGGCCGGGATGCAGGTGGGATGGATCTGGGTGTAGCAGGGGTTGGCGAACAGCGCTCCCCGCCGGTGGGCGCGCCAGGCCGCCGTGACGTTCGATCCCTTGGCGTTGGTCGAGAGATAGAAGACGTTGCTGTAGCCGCCCGTCGCCAGCACCACGGCGTGCCCGGCGTGGCGGTCGAGCTTGCCGGTCACCAGGTCGCGGGTGATGATGCCCACCGCCCGGCCGTTGTCGATCACCACGTCGAGCATCTCGGTGCGCGGGAACATCTTCACCTTGCCCGTCGCGATCTCCTTCTCGAGGGCCTGGTAGGCGCCGAGCAGGAGCTGCTGGCCGGTCTGGCCGCGGGCGTAGAAGGTGCGGGCCACCTGGGCGCCGCCGAAGGAGCGGTTGTCGAGCAGGCCGCCGTACTCGCGGGCGAAGGGCACGCCCTGGGCCACGCACTGGTCGATGATGCTCAGCGACACCTGGGCCAGACGGTAGACGTTGGCCTCGCGGGAGCGGAAGTCGCCGCCCTTGATGGTGTCGTAGAAGAGCCGGAAGACGCTGTCGCCGTCGTTGTGGTAGTTCTTGGCGGCGTTGATGCCGCCCTGGGCGGCGATCGAGTGGGCGCGGCGGGGCGAGTCCTGGAAGCAGAAGCACTTCACGTTGTAGCCGAGCTCGGAGAAGCTCGCCGCGGCCGAGGCGCCGGCGAGGCCCGATCCCACCACCAGGATGGTGAACCGCCGCTTGTTGTTCGGGTTGACCAGCTTGACGTGGTTCTTGTGCTCGTCCCACTTCTGCTCCAGGGGACCGGCCGGAACCTTGCTGTCGAGCGTCATCGCGGAGCTCCTAACGGATCAGGCCGGACAACACGGCCAAGGGGAAGGAGATGTTGCCAAGGGTGATGATCCAGGCGAAGGCGTGGGCGAAGCCGCTGCGCCAGTGGTTGAACCGGGGCTGGTTCCAACCCAGCGACTGGAACAGGCTCCACAGGCCGTGGTAGAGGTGGAACCCGAGGGCCACCTGGGCCACGATGTAGAACAGCGCCACGTACCAGACGCTGAAGCTGGCCAGCATGTTGCGGCGGACCGCCCCCTCCTGGAAACCAGGATTGAGGGTCCCCACCGTGAAGTCCAGCAGATGGTAGATGACGAAGAGAAGGATGATGATGCCGCCCCAGCGCATGGTGCGCGAAGCGTAGCTGGTGTGCCGCTTGGGGCTGCTGGCGTAGTCGCGCGGACGCGCCTGCCGGTTCATCAGCGTGAGCTGCCAGGCGGCCCAGATGTGGAGCACCACGGAGATCAGCAGCACGATGCGGACGATCCAGAGGGCGCCGCTGGCCGGCAGAGCCGGCGCGCCCACGTTGCGGAGGAAGGCGCCGTAGGCGTCGAGGTATGGCACCGGCGTCGATGCGCAGGTGCCGGCGGCGTCCAGAGAGGCACAGTACATTCCCGGCTCGTACAGCTTCAGGTTGCCGATCATGTGTGCCAGCACGAAGCCGAACAGGATGATGCCGGTGACGGCCATCACCGCTTTCTTGCCCACCGCGGATCGATAGAGATCAGAGAACCAGGACATGGCTAATCCTCTCGGAAGCTCGGACCGGCTCGGAAGCTCGGACCGGCCCTATCCTATGCCAATCCCGGCCAGTTTGTGAAACGTGTCACAAGGCGGGGCCGCGGCGGCGGCGGCGGCGGCGCGGACGGGTCTGCGCCTCGCGCGTTTCGCTCTCGGCGGGAGCCTTGAGGGGCGGCCGGCGGCGCGCCGCGGCCTGCCACTCCGCCAGCGCCTCGTGCCCCTCGCCCGTCGCCTGGACGAGGATTTCGAACAGCAGCAGGGAGTCGTCGAAGTAGGGCTTGCGGGCGAACCGCACCCGCTCGTGGGCCGACCAGCGCGGCTCGCACAGCCGCTGGAAGCCGACCAGGGCATGCAGCACCTGCTGGGCCCGCAGGTTGGAGACCGTCAGGCGGGCGAAGAAGGGGGCGACCTCCTCCTGGATCATCACCTCGATGGCCGCCCGGCTCATCGGCTTGCGCTGCTGGGCCTCGACGTCCATGCGCCGCAGCATGATCTTGGGCAGCAGCAGGGCGGCGAGCAGGGCCGTATCGGAAAGAGGACGGTCCCCGGCCACCATGCGGTCGATCACCGGCAGGATCTGCCCGAGGTCGCCCAGCCCCCGCGCGCCGGCGGTCAGCATGGCGTACGCCTCCGGCAGCAGGACCTCGAGCAGGCCGAGCTCCAGCATCCACTGCATCGCGGCCCCGGCCCGCCCGCACTTGAGGAGCTGGACGATCTCCTCCGTCACCCGCGCCGGCGAGGCCTTCTCCAACTCCTTGCTCTGGCGGTGGATCCCCTCCTGCGTGCGGGTCTCGATGCCGAACCCCAGCCGCCCCGCGAACTCGCAGGCCCGGAGCATCCGCACGGGGTCTTCCTGGAAGCGCACGTCCGGATCGCCGATGGCCCGCACCAGCTTGCGCTCCAGGTCCTGGATCCCCCCGACGTGGTCGATCACCGCGAAGTCGGCGATGTCGTAGAACAGGGCGTTGATCGTGAAGTCGCGGCGGAACGCGTCCTGACGGGGAGTGCCGTAGGCGTTGTCGCTGGTGATCAGCAGCTCGCCCGGCTCGCCCCGCTGCTCGTCGGGGTCCGGATCGCGGCGGAAGGTCGAGACCTCCACCACGCCGCCGTCATGGTAGAAGACGTGGACCAGCCGGAAACGCCGGCCGATGATCCGCGAGTTCGAGAACAGGCGGCGGATCTCGTTGGGCTTGGCGTTGGTGCCGACGTCGAAGTCCTTGGGCGTGCGCCCCATCATCAGGTCGCGCACGCTGCCACCCACCAGGCAGGCACGGTAGCCCGCGTTGTGGAGGCGGTACAGCACCTTCAGGGCGTTCTTGTCGATGAACCGGCGGGAGATCGGGTGCTCGGAGCGCGGCAGAACGCGCGGCTCCTCCTCGGCGTTGTCGCTCACGGGGTGATTATAAGGGGAAACAATCAAGGGGCTGGGATAACCATCGATAAGTAGCTATATATTGGAACGAAAAGAGCTTAAGTGTTCTTCACGCCCATCGAGGACGCGGGCAGACTCTATAGAGGGTGGAGCGGCGAGGCAAGGCTTTGGGAGACCGGAGAGAAAAAAGAGGGCCAGGGCGGGCGGAGGGCATTAAACCCGCCCCGGCACCGGAGGGAGAGGAGATTGCTTTCTTCTCCTTGCCTTCTCTGGATTCCACGAAGCGTGCCAGGGGCTCCGGAGCCACGACAATCCTTTGTTTTCAGTTGTTTGGCCCCAGAATCAGGGAATCATGGCGTCCGGGGGACCGGACGCCTGTCATCTGGCAGAGACGGGAGTGTTGCCTGGAGAGGCCATTGCCTGGAGAGGCCATTGCCTGGAGAGGCCGGACGGCAGGGAGGAACCCCGGCGGGAGTCAGACCAGCCGGCTGACGATCTCGATCTCCGAGGTCAGCGTCCGGTGGACCGGGCACTTGTCGGCGATCTCGAGAAGGCGGAGGCGCTGCTCTTCCGTCAGGGGGCCGAGGACCTCGATCTCGCGCTCGATGCGGTCGATCTTCCCCGTCTGGCTCTCGCAGTGGGCGCAGTCGACGGCGTGGATCTTGGCGTGGCGGAGCGTCACCTTGACGGCCTCCAGGGGCAGCTTCTTGTGGTCGGCGTACAGCCGGATGGTCATCGACGTGCAGGCGCCGAGGCCGGCGAGCAGCAGGTCGTAGGGAGTCGGCCCCTGGTCGGTGCCGCCCATCTCCTTCGGCTCGTCGGCGGCCAGGCGGTGGCGGTGGGCCACGATGTCCTGGGCGAAGCCGCTCGCTCCTCCGACGACCAGGACCTCCCCCTGCTTGCCGATCTCGGGGTCGGCCTCCACGGCCGCCTGCACGCCCTCGAGATACCGGCTCGACCACGCGGCCAGGACGTCGCCGGTATAGCGGGCGTCCCGTTCGTCCCTGAGCAGGTGGTCCGCCTTGTCCAGGGAGACGAAGCTCTTCGGGTGCCTCGCCATCTCGAACAGACGCCGGGCGTGATCGACGCCGACGATGTTGTCCACCGGCGAGTGGAAGATGAGAAGGGGCTTGCGGAGCCTTTCGAGCATGCCCCGCAGGTGGTCTTCCTCCAGATCGTCGAGCAGCTTCTTGCGGATGCGGAACGGCTGGCCCCCGAGGTTCACCTCGGCCTCGCCGCGCGCTTCGAGCTCCGGGGCGAGGCGGACGAGGGTCTTCCGCAGATGCTCCGTGTCGCTGGGAGCGCCGATGGTGGCGATCGCCAGCGCCTCCGGGATCCGCTCCGCGGCCGCCAGCACCGCGCACCCCCCCAGGCTGTGCCCCACGAGCAGGCGCGGCGCCTCGCGCTCCCGCCGCAGGAAGTCCGCCGCGGCGACCAGATCCTCGAGATTGGAAGAGAAGTCGGTGTCGGCGAACTCCCCCTCGCTGTCGCCGATGCCCGTGAAATCGAACCTCAGCACGGCGATCCCCCGCTCGACCAGGGCGCGGCTGATCCAGCCGGCGGCCTTGATGTCCTTCGAGCAGGTGAAGCAGTGGGCGAAGAGGGCATAGGCGGACGGCACCGTCACCGGGCTGTCGAGACGCGCGGCCAGCTCCTGACCCTGGGAGCCGGGGAACTTCAGGTGTTCGCTCTTCATCCAAAGATCGTAGCACCGCGGGGTAGACTAGCCACCGTGCCCGGCGAGCCCATCCTCGAGGCCCTCGGCGTCGCCAAGACCTACGGCGACGGGACGGCCGCGCTCGCCGGGATCGACCTGGCGGTCCGGCCCGGCGAGACCGTGGCCCTGGTCGGCGAGAGCGGCAGCGGCAAGACCACCCTTCTCCGCACCTTCAACCGCATGGTCGAGCCCTCGGCCGGCATGGTACGGGTCCAAGGGCGCCCCGCGGCCGACCTCGACCCCATCGCCCTGCGCCGCCGCATCGGCTACGTGCCGCAGGACGGCGGCCTGATCCCCCACTGGCGGGTGGAGCGCAACGTCGAGCTGGTCCCCCGCCTCCTGGGCTGGGACTCCGGCCGCCGGCAGACCCGGGGACGGGAGATGCTGGAGCTCGTGGGGCTCGATCCCGCCGCCCACGCCGGCCGCTACCCCGCCGAGCTTTCGGGCGGCCAGCGCCAGCGCGTCGCCATCGCCCGCGCCCTCGCCGCCGATCCGTCCGTGATCCTCCTCGACGAGCCCTTCGGGGCCCTCGACGCCCTCACCCGCCTGGAGCTCCACCGGCAGTTCCTGGAGCTCAAGAAGACCTTGGGCAAGACCACCGTCCTGGTGACCCACGACCTCGCCGAAGCCTTCCGCCTCGCCGACCGCATCGGCGTCATGCGCGGCGGGCGCCTCCTCCAGCTCGGCTCTCCCGAAGAGCTGGCGGCCCGGCCCGCGGACCCGTACGTGCAGGCTCTTCTGGAGCTGCGCCGTGTCTGAGCGTCTCGTCCTTGCAGTCCTTTGCGTCCTTTATGTCCTTTTCTCTTCTCCCCTCCATGCCGCCGACCGCATCGTGATCGGCTCCAAGAACTTCGAGGAGAGCCGCCTGCTGGCCGAGATGTTCGCCCAGCTCCTGGAGAGCCGCACGGACCTCGAGGTCGAGCGCCGGCTGGGCCTCGCCGGCACCCAGGTCTGCTTCGAGGCCCTGAAGAGCGGCGCCATCGACGTCTATCCCGAGTACACCGGCACGGGCCTGGTCTCCATCCTGGGAGAGCAGGCCAAGGGCGGACCGGACGAGACCCTGAACCGGGTGCGCTCCGAGTTCCTCCGCCGCTGGAATCTCTGGTGGCTGGCGCCCCTGGGATTCGAGAACTCCTGGGAGATCGCCGTCCCCAAGGAGCTGGCCGAGCGGGAGCATCTCTCAACGATCTCCGACCTGGCGCGGGTCTCGAAGGGCCTCCACGGCGGCTTCGGCCACGAGTTCGTGGGCCGGGAGGACGGCCTCGTTGGGCTCGAGCGGGTCTACGGCCTTCAGTGGGGCTCGGTGGATCACCTCCAGCAGGCCATCCAGTACCAGGCGGCCCGGCAACGCACCATCGATGCCCTGGACGTCTACTCCACGGACGGCCGGCTCATCCTCTACAACCTGAAAGTCCTGCGGGACGACCGCGACTTCTTTCCGCCCTACGAGGCGGCGGCCCTGGTGCGCGGCGAGACGCTGGAGAAGCACCCGGAGGTCGGTGCCGTCCTCGGCCTCCTCGCCGGCTCGCTGGACGAGGACGCCATGCGGGCCTTCAACCTTCGTCTCCAGGAGAAGCACGAGAGCGAGGTCGTCGTGGCCCGGGACGCCCTCCGCTCGATCGGTCTCGTCGTCAAGGAGGGGAGCGTCGCCGAGCCGGTCGCCCGGAAACCCGGCTTCCCGGCCTATGTCTGGAGCCAGCGCCGGGAGATCGGACGGCTGACCCTGGAGCACCTCGGCCTGTCGGCGGCGGCCCTGCTTATGGGAGCGCTCGTTTCGATCCCTCTGGGATTGTGGCTGGAGCGGCACCGCCGCTGGGCTGAGGCGGTCATCCGCGTCCTGGGGCTCCTGCAGACCGTCCCCTCTCTCGCCCTGCTGGCCTTCATGATCCCCTTCCTGGGCGTGGGGATCGTCCCCGCCATCGTGGCGCTCTGGGTCTACTCGCTCTTTCCCATGGTGAGGAACACCTACACCGGCGTGAGGGACGCCGACCCGCGCGCCGTCGAGGCCACCACCGCCCTGGGCATGACGCCCGGCCAGGTGCTGAGGCAGATCCGCCTCCCTCTCGCCGCTCCGATCGTCATGGCCGGCGTCCGCACCGCCGCCGTCCTGACCGTCGGCACCGCCACCCTGGCCGCCTTCATCGGCGCCGGCGGTCTCGGCGAGCCCATCGTCACCGGATTGCAGCTCGCGAATTCCGCGATGATCCTGTCGGGGGCGATCCCGGCGGCGCTGCTGGCGCTGGGGGTGGACGGAGCGCTGGGGATGGTGGAGCGGGCGTTGCGGCCGGCGGGGTTGGAGACGAGAGGATAAGGCTCAGAAGTGGGACCAAGGGACCAGGTGGTACACTAAGCGCATGGCCCACAATTTGGAAAATGCTCAGCAAGTCCAGCGGTACACAGCCCAGGTAGGAGCTCGTGGAAGACTTGTTTTACCTGCCGCTGTTCGTAAACAAATGGCTCTAAACGAGGGGGATCGCGTCGTGCTTTCACTGGAGCCGGACGGATCGATGCGGCTCGTCAGCCTGCGTGAGCAAGTCAGGAAGGCGCGAGGACTCTTCCGGCAAGTGGCCCCGGAAAGGGATCTCGTCGGCGAATTGCTTTCAGAGCGGCGGGAGGAAGCACGCCGGGAGAACGAGCCCTGATCTCCGATACAGTGCTCGATGCTTCAGCACTCCTCGCCTTTCTCCGTGGAGAGCCCGGTGCTGAACTGGTGGAAGAGGCCTTGGTTACAGGAACTCACATCAGCGCAGTGAACTGGGCCGAAGTGCTCAGCAAATTGGCCGAGGCAGGCCAAGCACCCAGAGATGTGGCCCAAGATCTCGAAAACCAAGGCCTGTTGGGACTAGCCTTGATCATCCACCCTTTGGAAGAGTCGCTTGCCATGAGGATTGCCGAGTTGCGTTCCTTGACTCGGCACAAGGGACTTTCTCTGGGAGATCGGGCCTGTCTGGCCTTGGGCTCGCACCTTCAGTTCGAGGTTCTCACGGCTGACCATGATTGGGGTGAGCTGGATCTGGGACTTCAGATCCGGTTCATTCGCCCTAAGAAGCCTACGCCGCCTTGACCCGCTCCGCCCCGTCCGCCGTCAAGAAATACCAGGTCCCCGCCGCGTTGGCCTTGAGCCAGCCCTTCTCCACCATCGCGTTCAGGGCCGAGTCCACATCGACACCGCGAGGCTGACCCAGCCGGATGGCCTGGGCGCGCATCCCATAGCCGACCTGAACGCCGCCCGCGCGGTGGCATCTCTCCTGGTAGCGAGCGATGATGGCCTGCTCCGTCTGCGAAGAATCCATGGCAACCTCCTGAAAGTGCGCGGATTGTACCTCATCTGACAACTGGCCGTGCCGCGACTACATGATGCGCTTACATGATAGACTGTCTTCATGCCTGTCCCATCCAAGATTTCCGTGATCACCGAGAGAGGGCAGGTCTCCATTCCCTCGCGCCTGCGTAAGGAACTGTCCCTCGCTAAGGGTCAGCGCCTGCTCTGGGAAAAGACTGGCGAGCGCGAGATTCGCGTCACGATCCTTCCAGAACCGGAGCCGCACGGCGCCCTAGCCATGCTGGGATTCGCCAAGCGATTCCGGACTACCCGCAGAACCAAGGATTGGATGGCCGAGCTACGAGATGGTGAGACCTGATGGCTTGGGTCGTCGATACCTGTGTCCTCATCGATATCCTCGAGGATGACCCGGAGTTCGGCCGTGCTTCGGCCCTAGCCCTCGACGGCTACGCAGCGGAGGGCCTGACCGTTTGTCCCATCACCTATGCGGAGCTGGCTCCTGCCTTTGAAGGAAACCCCAACCTGCAGGACGAGTTCCTAACAGGAGTCGGCGCCGACTTCCGCCAGGACTGGACGTGGGAAGACACCCTCCAGGCTCACGTTTCGTGGCACCACTTCATCCAACAGAAACGAGCAGGTCTCGCTCCCAAGAGACCCTTGGCGGATATCCTGATCGGTGCCTTCGCTTCACGGCACCAGGGATTGATCACAAGAAACCCAGAAGATTTCGAGGCCGCGTTTCCGGAACTGCCCCTCCGAGTCCCCGGCTCAGGGTGGTAAGGCCCTACCCGAACATCCCCCGCCACCCCGCACTCCCCCGCACCAGCTCCAGCGCCCGCTCGAGCAGCGCCTGGTTCTCCGGCCGCACCAGCCACGTGCTCCGGCCGGAAGGGTGCGGCAGGGGGATCACCTCGAACTTCACGTCCCCCCGGGAGGCGGGAAAGCTCCGGCCCACCCTCTCTTGCAGCGGCACGTTCTCCGGCAGGAACTTCTTGATGGCGAGCTGGCCGACTGCCAGCACCGTCGCCGGACGGATCAGATCGATCTCCGCTTCCAGATAGGGTGCGCAGTTGGCTATCTCCAACGGGCTTGGCACCCGGTCGCCGCCCTGGGGCGCCCGGCCCGGGAAGCAGCGGATCACGGCGCACATCCACACCCGCCGGCGGAACTCCTCCTCGGAGACCCCCAGCCGGGCGAACCAGGCGAACAGCCGGGACCCCGCCGTGTAGGCGAACGGACGCTGGAGGACCACCTCCTTGGGCCCCGGCGCCTGCCCGACCAGCATCACGCGCGGCCAGACCTCGGGACGGGCCGCGACCGGCGGCGGCTCGACCGTGGGACAGATCCGGCATCCCCTCACCTGAGCGAGGTGCCGGTCGAGGGCCTCCCAATCTTCGGGGATCAGATCGGGGCTCAGATCCGCCACGGACGCTCGGAGAGGCTGTCCAGGAAGGCGTCCACCACTCGCGGATCGAACTGCCGCCCCCGCTCCCGGCGGAGCACGGCGGCAGCCTCCTCGGCCGGCAGGGCCGGACGGTAGGGACGGGTGGTGGTCATGGCGTCGAAGGCGTCCACCACCGAGATGATGCGCGCCCCGAGAGGGATGTCGGTCCCGGCAAGCCCACGAGGATAACCGGGGTGCTGGCCCTGGAGATTGCCGTCGTAGCGCTCCTGATGGTGAAGGACGAGCGGCGCCGCGCCGCTCAGCAGCTCCAGCCGCTCGAGCATCCGGGCGCCGATCTCCGGATGCCGGCGCATGATCTCCGTTTCGGCGGAATCGAGCGGCCCTTCCTTGCGCAGCACCGACTCCGGCACGCCGAGCTTGCCCACGTCGTGCAGCAGGCTCGCGTAGTGGAGAGTCTCCAGGTCGCCGCCGCGCAGGCCGAGCTTCTCTCCCACCGCCACGGCGTACTCGCCCACCCGGCGCAGATGCCCGCCGGTGTAGGCGTCCTTGGCCTCCACCGCCTGCATCAGCGCTTCCGAAACCCGGACGAGGTCCCGGCGCAGCAGGCGGTTCGTCTCGACCAGCTCTTCGCGCAGCCGCACCTCCCGGTCCCGCGACCAGCCCACCACGGCGCCGGCCACCGAGAGGATCAGCAGGTCGGCCCGGCCCGCCCAGACTTCGCGTCCCAGATCGGGAGCGCCGAGGAGAACGGCGATGATGGCGAGACCGAGCAGGTGGCAGATGCCGCTCCCCGACGAGGCCAGGATCCCCCCTCGCTGGCCATGATTGAGGGCCGCCCAGAGGACGGGCAGGAGATACAGCAGAGTCGTCCAGTCGTTCCCCCGCGGCAGCTTCCAGACCAGCTCCAGCGCCAAGACCGCGGCGGCCACGACCATCCCCGCACCCAGCCACAGGTCCCGGGTCTTCCCGGCCTTGGGAGCCGGCACCGCGAGGACCATCGTCTCCTCGCCGGTGCCGGCCAGCTCCCGCTCCAGGCGGCTGTCCGAGACCAGGCGCTCGCGGGGCAACGGCACCATCCAGCTCCGGCCGTCATGGTCGAACGCCAGCAGGATGGGCGGCGCCAGGAGGGCGACGCTGACCAGGGAGCCCGTGACCCACGTCCAGACCCACAACCCCGCCACCTGTACCGTCATGGGACCGGTCAGGCCCGCGGCGCCCGAGCTCATCAAAGTCAGCAGGGCGCCCGTCAGCCCGCCCACGAAGGCGGCCGCCAGCGTCCAGAGGAAGGACCGCAGATTGGGGAATCCCCGTCCGAGCTTCGGCACGTACCGGAAGATCGTCCAGGCGGCGATGCCGGTGAGGGAGAAGGAGGAGGCGAAGATCAGGGCATCGAGCGAGTTGTGATGAAGGATCCAGACCGCCGCGAGCTGCCCGGCCGCGGCGCCGGCGATCCCCGGCCAGCCGAAGAGGAGGGCCGCCGTCAGCGAAACGGCGGGCGTCAGGGGGAACAACAGGCCGCCGCTCCATCCCGTGATCAGCTCGCCGAGGAGACCGGCAGCCAGCGACAGCGCCAGACGGGCGCCCCGCCTCCGCCCGAACCACTCGGCAAGCCGGCTCGTGCGGTGAAAGGCGAACGCCGCCCCGGCAGTCGGGGCGGCTCGCGTTTGGGATTCGACCATGCCCATCCCGGGTGGATGAACCTCCTGGCCCGCTAGGGGGACGTCCCCTTCACGGGCGAGCTCGCCACCAGATCGGTGGCGGCCTTCTCGATCGCTTCCGGCAGCACCTCGACGGCCGGCTGCCACCAGTTGGCACCCTCCTCGAAGGCATCCCCCTCGTGGGTGCACGGCGAGGCGATGTGGTCGCGGCCGTACATCGCCTTGCCCCGGTGCAGCTTACGGTGCAGCGGGAAGATGCTGCTGCAGACCAGGCAGAAACGGCCGATCGTCCGGCCCCGCCGCTCCTCGGGGAGTTGGCTCTCGGGTGCCGCGTGAGGGAATCGATAGACCATTACGCTCTCCGTGCTTCAGCGCGCCGCCAGCAGCTCGGTGCGCGAGAAGAAGAAGGACAGCTCGATCGCGGCGTTCTCCGCCGAGTCGCTGCCGTGGATGGCGTTGCGCTCGATCGACGTGCCGAACGCCTTGCGGATGGTACCCTCCTCGGCCTTGGAGACGTCCGTCGCCCCCATCACCTGCCGCAGGTGAGTCACCGCGCTCTCGCGCTCCAGAGCGACCGGAATGACCGGTCCGCTGGTCATGAACTCCACCAGGCTGCCGTAGAACGGCCGCTCCTTGTGAACCTCGTAGAAGGCCTTCGCCTGCGTATCGGTCAGCCGCAGCATCCTGAGGCCACGGATCGTGAAGCCTTCTTTTTGCAAGTGAGCAAGAACCTTGCCCGCGTTGCCGGCTTCCACGGTGTCCGGCTTGAGGATTGCCAAAGTCATCTCCATCGCGTCTCTCCCTGGTAAGAATATCCTGGTAAGAACAGGTAGGACCGGCTTTACCGGTCCATTTCGTTGTCGTTTGTAGGGACGAGGTCAAATCGCCTCGATGTCCCCCTCCGCCCCTTCGATCCGGAACACGTCTCCCACCAGCTCCACCACCCCGTCCGGCCCCATCAGCACCGCCGAGCCGGCGGGGACGCCCAGCCCGAACCGCACGCCCGTTCCCACCAGCATCTTGCGCAGACGGCGGTCGTGGCCGGGGTCGAAGTTCGGCTCCACCACGCCTTCCGGCAGCCAGCCGAAGCCGGGGATCAGGTCGCCCTTGAAGATGCTGCGGGCGAGCCGGCCGGCGCACTGAGCGGCGGCGGCGATGGCCACCACGATGCCACCCTCGGCGATCTTCCGGGCCAGCGCCTCGGCCGCCGGGGTCTCCTGGATGGCCTCCAGCAGATGGTCCGTGACCCCGCCGCCGAGATAGACCGCCGCGACGTCCCGGATGCGCTCCGAGTTCCGCCCCCGCCGGCCATCCCGCGACCGGTAGATGGGGATGATCTCCACCTCCCGGTCGAAAGCTTCCTTCATGTACTCCGCGAAGTGACGCGGGTAGTCGTTCGACCCCGCCGCCGCCGGGATGAACCCCACCGGACCCGCCGGCGCCTTCTCGATCCAGGCCCGGTCCGCGTCCTCCGTCTCCCCGAAGCTGAACTCGCCGCCCCCGAGGAGGGCGAGCCAGCCCGAGCCGGGAATGCGTTGGATTTCGCCTGGCATGATGGGTCTTCTTTGCCCTCTACAAGAAAGAGCCTACCGCCCCAACGCTTCCCTCATCGTCTCCCCCATCGTGCCCGGATTCTCGACCACGAGGATGCCGGCCGCCTTCATGGCCGCCATCTTCTCCTCCGCCGTGCCCTTGCCGCCGGCGACGATGGCGCCCGCGTGGCCCATCCGCCGTCCCGGAGGGGCGGTACGGCCGGCAATGAAGCCCACCACCGGCTTCTTGCAGTTGGCCTGAATCCACTCGGCGGCGAGCTCCTCGGCATTGCCGCCGATCTCGCCGATCATGATGATCCCCTCGGTGTTCGGATCGGCCGTGAACTGCTCCAGCACGTCGATGAAGTTGGTGCCGTTGATCGGATCGCCGCCGATGCCCACGCAGGTCGACTGCCCGAGCCCGAGGTTCGAAAGCTGCCAGACGGCCTCGTAGGTCAGCGTGCCCGAGCGGGAGACCACGCCGATCGAGCCCTGCTTGTGGATGTGACCCGGCATGATGCCGATCTTCGCCATGCCCGGCGAGATGACGCCCGGGCAGTTCGGCCCGACCAGGCGGGTCGGATGATCCTGGAGGAACGCCTTCACCTTCAGCATGTCGTTGACCGGGATGCCCTCGGTGATGCAGACCACCAGCTCGATCTCGGCGCCGGCGGCCTCCATGATGGCGTCGGCGGCGAACGGCGGCGGCACGAAGATCATCGACGCGTTGGCGCCGGTCGCCTCGCGGGCCTCGGCCACCGAGTCGAACACCGGGATGTCCTCGACTTTGTCGCCGCCCTTGCCGGGCGTGACGCCGGCTACCACCTTGGTCCCATAGTCGCGGCAGCCCAGGGCGTGGAACGTCCCTTCCTTACCGGTGATGCCCTGCACGAGCAGGCGCGTGTCGTTGTCGACCCAGATCGCCATGATCAGGCTCCTCCCTTCACTTCGGCTGCGGCGGCCACCACCTTCTCGGCGGCGTCGGCCATGTCACTGGCCACGATGAACTGAAACGCCGCCTCACGCAGGATGCGCCGTCCCTCGTCGACGTTCGTGCCTTCCAGGCGCACCACGACCGGCACCTGGACGTCCCCGAGCTCCTCGATGGCGCCCACCACGCCGCGGGCGATGCGGTCCGTGCGGGCGATGCCGCCGAAGATGTTGATCAGCACGGCCTTGACGTTGGGGTCCGAGACCAGGATGCGGAAGGCGTTCTTGACCGCCTCCTGCGAGGCGCCGCCCCCGACGTCCAGGAAGTTGGCCGGCTCGCCGCCGTAGAGCTTGATGATGTCCAT
>DATFNZ010000049.1:0-32608 GCA_035266085.1 Thermoanaerobaculia bacterium | reverse complement strand
GTACCGGCGCCGACCGTGCGGCCGCCCTCGCGGATGGCGAAGCGGACGCCCTTCTCCATCGCGATCGGAGCGATCAGCTCCACCTCGAGGTTCACGTTGTCGCCCGGCATCACCATCTCCGTGCCTTCCGGAAGCTTGGCCACACCCGTCACGTCCGTCGTCCGGAAGTAGAACTGCGGACGATAGCCGTTGAAGAACGGCGTGTGACGACCGCCCTCCTCCTTGGTCAGGATGTACACCTCGCCCTTGAACTTCGTGTGCGGCTTGATCGACCCCGGCTTCGCCAGCACCTGACCCCGCTCCACGTCATCCTTCTTCGTGCCCCGCAGCAGCACGCCGATGTTGTCGCCCGCCTGCCCCTGATCGAGCAGCTTGCGGAACATCTCGACGCCCGTCACGATCGTCTTCGCCGTCGGACGGATGCCCACGATCTCGACCTCCTCGCCGACCTTGACGATCCCGCGCTCCACCCGGCCCGTCACCACCGTGCCGCGGCCGGAGATCGAGAAGATGTCCTCGATCGGCATCAGAAAGTCCTTGTCGATCGCGCGCTCCGGAAGCGGGATGTATTCGTCCACCGCCGCCATCAGCTCCATGATCTTCGAGCCCCACTCGCTGTCGGCGACACCGCTCTCCAGCGCCTTCAGCGCCGAACCGCGGATGATCGGAATGTCGTCGCCCGGGAAGTCGTAGGACGACAGCAGCTCCCGCAGCTCCAGCTCCACCAGGTCCAGCAGCTCCGGATCGTCGACCATGTCGCACTTGTTCATGAACACCACCATGTACGGCACGCCCACCTGGCGCGACAGCAGGATGTGCTCCCGCGTCTGCGGCATCGGGCCGTCCGCCGCCGACACCACCAGGATGGCGCCGTCCATCTGCGCCGCGCCGGTGATCATGTTCTTCACATAGTCGGCGTGCCCCGGGCAGTCCACGTGCGCGTAGTGCCGGTTCGGGCTCTGGTACTCCACGTGCGCCGTCGCGATCGTGATGCCGCGCTCGCGCTCCTCGGGAGCCTTGTCGATCTGGTCGAAGGCCACGAAGTTGGCCAGGCCCTGAGACGACAGCACCTTCGTGATGGCCGCCGTCAGAGTCGTCTTGCCGTGATCGACGTGGCCGATCGTCCCGATGTTGACGTGCGGCTTCGAACGATTGAACTTCTCCTTGCCCATGGCGCTGTCAGACTCCTAAACGGTATTTATCTAGCTTTTATTGAGAGCAAATGCGTACGAGTCAATGGAGCCCACGACCGGATTTGAACCGGTGACCCCTTCCTTACCAAGGAAGTGCTCTACCCCTGAGCCACGTGGGCTTGAGACACTCATGGATTCGCCCGAGGCTGGTGCCTGGACGTCTCCCGGCGGTCAAACCGCGCGATCCTACAACCTCCCCCACTTCGTGTAAAGCCCCTTCGTTCGCGGGTGACGACCTGGGGGTGCCAACGTAGGCGTCCCGGGAAGGGCGCCCAGAGGAAGACGGGTATTGTGCCAGAGACCTGCAGGCTTGTCTAGTGGGCGCCTCTCACTTGCGGGAGCCTGAAGCTCTTCGGGGAGGGCGCAGCTCTAGAGAAAGTTGCCACCCCAACGCCTCCGCATACCGTTCCAACGTCGAGAGCCGTATGCTGCCCGTACTGTTCTCGATCCGGCTGATGGCCGATTTCTTGGTCTCCAGCCGCTCCGCTACGTCCTCCTGGGTCAGACCCGCTCGCTCTCGGGCCTGACGGAGAACGGCGCCGATCTTGAAATCTTCGTAGCCAGCTTCAAGACCCTCGGCGAACTCGGGATCGCGCGTAGCCCGAGAACGCGTGTACTTCGTCAGGTCGCTCATGATCCGGGCCTCCTGCTCAGGTAATCTTGCCGGCGCTTCTCTGCCAACGCAATTTCTTGGCGTGGGATCTTCTCCGTCTTCTTCGCGAAGCCACCGGTAAGCACCAACAGCCGGGGGCCATCGTAAAATCCCAGGAGTCGGAAGGTCTCTCCCCCGTGTTGAGCCCGAACCTCCCACAGACCCTCGGTACCAACCAGCTTCTTGAGGTACTGGGAGGGAACGGACTCGAGCTCCTCGATCACCCGTAGGACCCACACGACTTTCTGAGCCTGCTTGCCACTCAGCCCATCGAGAAAATCCTCCACGGGGCAGTGACCCGCCGGGGTTCGATAGAAACGGGCCTCACGCACGTCGCCAGGTTAACAAAAAGGTGAACCACACGCCAGAGGTCCGGCTCTTCTCCTAAAGATTTAGTTGACACGTTCCGAGAGAGCGGCGTACCATCCTAAGACATTAGGAGGTAGCCGATGGCCAAGAAGACCGCGGAGCCGCTGACCCCCCTGGAGCTGGAGATCATGAAGGTGCTCTGGGAGACCGGCCCGGCCTTCGTGCAGACGGTCCAGGAACGGCTCGCCGCCGACCGCAAGCTCGCCTACAACACCGTCCAGACGATGCTCAACGTCCTGCTCCGCAAGGGCAAGGTCAGGCGGGAGATTCAGGGCCGCGCCTATCTCTACGAGCCGGTGGTCAGCCGGCCCCAGACGGCCCGGCTGGCGGTCAGCGACCTGGTGCACCGGATGTTCGACGGCTCGGCGGAGAGCCTGGTGATGAGCCTCGTCGAGGCGCGCCAGCTCACCCCGGAGAAGCTGGCCGAGCTGTCGGCCCTGCTCGACAAGAATCAAGAGGCCGATCCTGAGGACAATCATGGAGACGATCATGGAGACGATCATGGGAAGGATTGACGGCCTGATCCTGACGTTCGTGCTCAACGCCCTCTGGCAGATCCCGGCCGCGGTGGCGGCGGGCCTACTGGGCGACCGGCTCCTGAGGCGGGCCTCCGCGAGCCTGCGCCACGTCCTCTGGCTGGCGGTCTTCTCGGCCTGCCTCCTGTTCCCCGCCGTCAGCCTGAGGCGGGCCCTTCCTTCCCCCGATCCCATGGCGGCCCCGTCCCACGCTCCCCTTGCCGCTCGGGCGGGCGACGTTCGGGGCTGGCTCCCCTTCGGCGAGGATCGCCCGGCGCCCGTCGTCCCTGCCGGCGCCGCGGGCGTGGTGGCCTGGCTCTGGGGCCTGTCCATCCTGGCCCACGGGGCCGTTCTGATCCACGCCTGGCGGCGGGCCTGCGGGCTGGCTCGCGGCGCCCATCCACTCGCCATCCCGGAAGGGCTGGCCCCCGCCGTCTCCCGGTGCCGGTCAGCGCTCGGCGTCCGTGACGCCGAGATCCTCGGCTCGGCGGAGACCGCGGGCCCCTTGACCGTGGGAGCGCTTCGGCCGCTCATCCTCCTCCCCTCCCGCTTCTTCGACCACGCCTCGCCCGAGGAAACGGTGTCGGCCCTCGGCCATGAGCTGGCCCACGTCCGGCGGCGGGACTACGCCATCAATCTTCTCTGCGAGCTCCTGCTCCTCCCGATCGCGCTCCATCCGGCCGTCCGCGTCGTGCGGCGCCGGCTGGCGATAACCCGGGAGATGGCCTGCGATGAAGCCGCCCTGGAGAGCCTCGTCAGCCACCGTGTCTATGCACGGTCGCTGCTCTCCCTGGCGGCCGCGGTCGCCGGCATCCCCCGGCCATCCACCACCCTGGGCGTCCTCGACGCCCAAACACTGGAGGTGCGTATGAAACGGATCCTCGACAACCGTCCGAAGATGGGCGCGCGGCGGGCGCGCGCCGCGCTGGGAGCTGTGCTGCTGCTCCTGGCCGGGATCGGAGCTGCGGCCGCGGTCTTCTCGGTCGAGGCGGTCGCGGCCAGTCCCTCGTCCAATGCTTCCGCCGGCCAGGGAGACCTGAAGCCCTTCGTCGGAACCTGGAGCGGCGACTGGGCCGCCGACAAGCACAACGCCAAGAAGATGCGGGCACTAGATGTAGAGGTCAGGCCTGACGGCAGGATCGTCGAGACCTGGTACAAGTACCAGATCACCCCGGACGGCGCCGTCAACCCCCGGAAGATGGTTCACCCGGTGGCGGGCTACACCGTCGCGGGCAACACCCTGAGGCTCAAGGTCCGGGTCGAGAGCTTCGCGTTCCGTGACGAGCCGGCGGCTCCCGCCGACATCGAGGAGTCGCTGGAGCTTCGGGGGGCGGGAGACGCCGTCTTCCGCAGCCTCTCGAACTCCTACGTGGAAGCCGCCAAGAAGCGCGGCGAGCCCGTACCGCCCCCGCCGCCCCCGATCCAGATGAAGCGTCTTCCCTGATCCGGCTCCACGCCAGGATCCTTCCAGCCGGGGAGACGTCCCCGGACGGCTGAGGTGTGCCCGCCGGAGCCGCGGCCTTGGCGTCCTGCCAGGGCCGCGGAGCCCCACGGCGACATTGCCAAGATATTGGCGCATACTTTTATTAGAGAAACCGTCCGAACCCTACTCCCCAACCATGGAGGAAAGACAATGAACCGGAACCGCTGGATCCCAGTCCTGGCCCTGGCCTGCTTGGCAACCGCCCTTCCCGCGTTCGCCGACGACCCGCCGCATGCCAGCTTCTACGTCGTCTGCGTCGGACGGACCTGCTTCGTCGACGCCGAGTCCTCCACGGACGACCACGCCCTGACGAACTACTCCTGGGCCTGGGGCGACGGCCAGACGACGAGCGGCAGCAATCAGACGTTTCCGAGCCACACCTACGCCGCCAACGGCACCTACACGATCACCCTCACCGTCAAGGACACCATCAACCAGACCAACAGCACCAACCACAACGTCACCGTCGACCAGGCACCCGACGCCTTCTTCAAGCTCGATTGCGACGGGCGCCTCTGCAACGTGGACGGCTCCCCCTCCACGGACGACCTGGGGATCGCGGGCTACCTCTGGAACTGGGGCGACGAGGCGGTCACGGAAACGACGTCGCCGACCACGTCCCACGAGTTCACCTGGGACGACGTCTTCACCATCAGCCTGACGGTCACCGACACCACCGGCAACACCACCGGCACCTCGCGCCTCGCCAACACGGTCGACAATCCGCCCCACGTCAACTTCGATGTCGTATGCGTGAGCAACCGGCTGTGCGCCGCCGACGCCGAGACCTCCTCCGACGACGTCTTCATCGCCAACTATCTCTGGAACTGGGGTGACGGCACGACGACGAACGGGACCGACTCGGACCCGAGCCACACCTACGCCGCCGCCGGCACCTACACGATCACCCTGACGCTCACCGACTCGGCGAACCAGACGAACAGCTACCGCAAGACGGTCGTCGCCACGAACTGATCGCCACGAATTGAGTTGAGGACCGGCAGGATCGGGCGGCTCCCCGCGAGGGGGGCCGCTATCTCATGGACGGGGATGGGGAAATTGGAGCGGGAGACGGGATTCGAACCCGCGACCAACAGCTTGGAAGGCTGTGACTCTACCCCTGAGTTACTCCCGCGAATCAACCCTGCAATCAGGACGGGAATGGTGGAGGCGGGAGGATTCGAACCTCCGTAGGGCGAAGCCCGGCAGATTTACAGTCTGCTGCCATTGTCCACTCGGCCACACCTCCAAAGAACTTCGTCGCGCCGGATCGGGGCTGGAGCCGGCACCCGGATTTGAACCGGGGACCTACGGTTTACAAGACCGTAGCTCTACCCCTGAGCTATGCCGGCCAAGGACCCAGGCCCCAGAACTCCACCGGGCCACCCCGAATTCCAGGAGCCGGGAGAGTCTAACGTTCCCTCCCCCATCTGGCAAGCGCGGCGCCCCTACTCCTCCGGCAGGCTCCTCTGGAGCTCGCTGACCAGCGTCTCCACGTGGGTCTCCTGGCTGAGCTGCGCGACATCCTCATCGAGGGACGTCTGCTCGACGCCGAGGTGATCCAGGATGCTTTGAACCTTCTGCAGCAGCTTGGTCGTCTCCTGCTCGGCCAGCAGGTTGATCTGGAGGTTGAGGTGGGCGCGCTGGTTCGCCTGCCGGCTCATCCGGTTCTGGCTGACCAGGACGAAGATGGCCAGCAGCACCCCCTCGGCCGACACGATCAGCGTCAGGATGCCGAAAGGGAACGGATCGAACGGCCGCAGTGGCGTCCATCCCAGGTTCACCCCGAACCACACCACGAACAGGAGCAGGTGGAAGACGACGAAGCTCATGCTCCCGATCACCCGGGTGACCGAGTCGCTGACCCGCTCGCCCAGGGAGCGGCTGCGGACCGACTCCTCCTCGAGCCGGACGATGGCCTCGATGTTCTTGCGGGCGGACTCGGAGGTCGCCCGCGCGCTGAGCTCAGGCGGGTTCGTCATGGCGGGCGGGGATTTGCGAAGTTCGTGCCTGCCCCGAGCTTCGCTGCCGCACCGCGTCGTAGAGCACCGCCGCCGCCGAGGTGGCGATGTTGAGGGAGTCCACCCGGCCGCGCATGGGCAGGCCGATCATGCGGTCGCAGATCTGGCGGGTGCGGGCGCGCAAGCCCTTCTCCTCGCCCCCGAAGCAGAGCACGACTTTGCCCGAGAGGTCGACCTCCCAGGGCGGCTCCCCCTCGGGATCGGTGCCGTAGACCCAGTAGCCCTGCTCCTTCAGGCGCTCGACCTCGGTCGCCGTATTGGTGATGCGCTCGATCTCGAGCCACTCGCTGGCGCCGGCTGAGGTCTTCGCCACCGTCGGCGTGACCGGCGCCGAGCCGCGGTCGCGGATCAGCACTCGGCCGACCCCCGCCCCTTCGCAGACCCTGAGCAGGGCCCCCAGGTTGCGCGGGTCCTGGACGTCCTCGAGCAGCACGACCAGCTCGGGATCGCCGCCGGCCTCTGGCGCGGCCTCCCCCGACCGCACCTCGACCGCCATGCCGTTGTGCGCCGGTCCGGCGAGGTCCGCCAGCGCCCGCTCCGGCACCACCACGAACGGCACCCGGTGGCGCCGGCACGCCTCCTCGATCTCCTCCCGCCGCCGCCCCGCCCGGGAAGCGCTCACCAGCACGCGAATGACTTCCTGCGGCCGATGGCGCAGGGTCTCGCGGACGGGGTGGTAGCCGTAGAGGAACATGGGCGGTTTCGTAGAGTCGAAAAAGTAGTCGGTGAGAGGTGGCTATTCGTCACGGCATCCGGGATCAAGGTATCCTTTGCACGCCACCAGGAGGGAAACCATGGCTGCCGATCCAATCGACGCGGAAGCGCGCGCCGAGAATCTTACCCGTTCAAGGCGGTTCAAAGTTCGTTTCAAGGAGGCTGGAGCTCTGCGAGCGGCCCAGTCGATGAGGTCGCCCCATGCCCTGACCCGGGTCGCCAATGAGAAACGGGGCTTCCTCAGCGTCCAAGTGCCCTTCCAAACGCGGGGGCTCGCCGCGGCGGAGCGGAGATTCGATTCCCAGTTGTACGTCTTCGAGAGGGAGCTCGGAGGGAAGATCCTAGAAGACTACCGGTTCGACCTCGATGGGGCCGGCCCTGCGCACCTAGACCGGGGAAGAGACGAGCCGTCGCTGAAGGACGTCATCGAGAGAATCCGGGCGCGAGAAGCGTGGGAGCTCAGCCGGGGAGCCGGCATCACGATCGCTGTGGTCGATACCGGGATCAACGGAGAGCGGCCTGAGTTTCCCGCCGGTAAACGGCAAGGGGCCTGGCAACCTCTTGGGGACACCCCCTGGACCGACTGGGACGGCCACGGCACGATGTGCGCTTGCGTCGCTGCCGGTACAACGGAGGAGGACGGCGCTTTCGACGGCGTAGCGCCTGACGCCGGTCTCATCGCGTGCAAGACCCACTTCTATGATTCAGAGTTGGCCAGCGCCTACGACTATCTGATCGACCGGACTGAAAGGGATGGGCTGCGGATCGTCGCGACGAACAGTTTCGGGCGCCACACGGGATCTCCTCCCCCGGAGCCTTCCGACAGCGATTTCCTGCCAGCCCTCGATGAAGCGATCCGGAAGGGCATCAGCGTCTTCTTCTCGGCGGGCAACAACCATCACCTCGCCAACGGTCTCCCGGATCAGTGTCATCCGAACACCATCTGGCTCTACAAGTCACGAGCGGACGTGATGACCGTGGCAACGTGCAAGCTGGACGGCTCGATGTGGTTCTACTCGAGCCGTGGTCCCGGGCAACTGCACGGCGAGCCCAACATGAGCCCAAAACCCGACATCACCGCTCCCACACCAGAGCACGGCTCCGTCGTCTACGGAGACGAGATCCTGGCCTTCCCCGACGGCTGGGGGACCAGCGGTGCCTGTCCGCAAGTCGCGGGGCTCGCCGCCCTTCTCCTCGGCGCCGACGGCGGGCTCGGGAGGGACGCCCTCTTCCGGTTGATCCGAGCTACCGCGGTTCCACTGGGTCATGGCCCCGGGTGTGAAGGCGCCGGGCTGATCGACTGCATGGCCGCCCTCCAGGCTGCCACATAGCGTAAGATCGAGGCGTGCGGTACAAAGTCAAGGCACCCGACCTGCCGGCTTACCGCGAGATCCTGGAGATCCTCGACGGGCGCGTGCCGATCTTCGTGGCCTCGGAGAAGCGGCACCTGCTTTCCACGGGAGACCTGCCCAAGGATTGTCTGGAGGAGATTTCGGCCAGAGGAGCTGAAGTCAGGCCCGAGATCCAGTACGACCTCGAGGGGAAGCGCTGACGAGGGGCGGGACGAACCCGCCCCTGAATCAGGCAGCAGCGGCGCTCAGATCTCCATGATCTGCTGCTCTTTCCTCTGGAGCGACGTGGTGATCTCGCCGATATAGCGGTCGTGGAGCTTCTGGACATCGTCGAGGCCCCGCCGCTCGTCGTCCTGGCTGATCTCCTTGTCCTTCTCCTTCTTCTTGAGCTTGTCGTTGCCCTCGCGCCGGGCCTGGCGGATGCCGTTCTTCGCGTGCTCGGCGAGGTCGTGGGCCTTCTTGACGATCTCGCGCCGCCGCTCCTCGGTCAGGGGGGGAACGGGGATGCGGATGATCTTGCCGTCGGAGGAAGGGTTCAGCCCCAGGTCGGACTTCATGATGGCCCGCTCGATGGCCGAGCTCTGGCTCGGATCGAACGGCTGCGCCACGATCAGCGACGCGTCGGCCACGGAGAGGTTCGCCACCTGGTTCAGGGGGACCGGGCTGCCGTAGTAATCGACCGTGATCCCCTCGAGCAGCGCCAGGGAGGCGCGGCCGGTGCGCAGATGCTTGAGATCGTGATGGAAGTGCTCCACCGCGTGCTTCATGTGGGCTTCGACTTCGTTGAACACCTCTTTCATGTTCCCTCCTTTGCAGACGTCCGTCAGGCCCGGACGATGGAGCCGACCCGCTCGCCACAGACCACCCGGCGGATGTTGCCCGTGGTCATCAGATCGAAGATGGCGATCGGGATGCCGTTGTCCCGGCAGAGGCTGATGGCCGCGGTGTCCATCACCTTGAGGTCCTTCTCCAGGACCTCGAGGTAGGTTACCTCGGGCAGCATCACCGCCGTCGGATCCTTCTCCGGGTCGGCAGTGTACAGCCCATCCACCTTGGTCGCCTTGAGCAGGATGTCGGCGTGGATCTCGTTGGCCCGCAGGGCCGCGGCGCTGTCCGTGGTGAAGTATGGATTGCCCGTGCCGGCGGCGAAGATGACCGTCCGCCCCTTCTCCAGATGGCGGATCGCCCGCCGCCGGATGAAGGGCTCGGCGACCTCGCGGATGTCGATGGCGGTCTGCACCCGGGTGGGCACGCCCCGCTTCTCGAGCGCATCCTGAAGGGCGAGGGCGTTGATCACCGTGGCCAGCATGCCCATGTAGTCTCCGGTCACCCGGTCGATCCCCCGGTGGCTGGCGGCCAGCCCCCGGATGATGTTGCCGCCGCCGACGACGATCGCCACCTCGACCTTCAACCCGTTGACGACATCCCGCACCTCGTCGGCGATGGCAGCCACCACCCCCTCGTCGATGCCGAACGGCTGGGAGCCCATCAGGGCCTCGCCGGAGACCTTGAGGAGGATCCGGCGATAGGCCGCCTTGCCGAGGGGGTTTCCCTCCTCCGGCTTGCCCTCGCCCATTTACTGGCCCGCCTGGGCCGCGACTTCGGCGGCGAAGTCGTCCTGGCGCTTCTCGATGCCCTCGCCCAGCTTGAAGCGCGCGAAGCGCCGCACCTGGATGTTCTCGCCGATCTTGCCGACCTTCTCGGCGATGAGCTGGGCGACCGTCTGGTCGGGGTTCTTGACGAACGGCTGCTCCAGGAGCACGAACTCGGAGTAGTACTTCTCGATCTTCCCGGCGACGATCTTCTCCACCACGTTGTCCGGCTTGCCCGAGGCCAGGGCCTGGTCCCGGAAGATCGCCCGCTCGCGGTCCAGCAGGTCGGAGGTGACCTCCTCGCGGCGGACGACGCGGGGCTCGGCAGCGGCGATGTGCATCGCGATGTCGCGCACCAGCTCCTGGAACTGGTCCGTGCGGGCCACGAAGTCGGTCTCGCAGTTGATCTCGACCAGCACGCCGATCTTGCCGCCGGCGTGGATGTAGGAGGCGACGGCCCCCTCGGCCGTGATGCGTCCGGCCTTCTTGGCCGCCGCGGCGAGGCCCTTCTTGCGCAGCGAGTCGACCGCGGATTCCATGTCGCCCTTGGTCTCGTTGAGGGCGTTCTTGCAGTCCATCATTCCGGCGCCGGTGCGCTCCCGGAGCTCCTTGACCATTTGAGCGGTGATTTCGGCCATGACAGCGTTCTCCCTTGCGAACCGCGATGAAGCGGATTTCTTGAATCGGAGGCAGATAAAAGAAGAGGCCAGATCGACGCGGGTTCGACTGACCTCATGCTCCGCGCCGCCCGGAGGCCGGACGGCGCGCTATATCGAGACGTGGTGTCGTCGGCCTTTAAGCCGGAGCGCCCGCCGCGGCGGCGTCCTTGTCGTAGACGGGCATGGCCATGCCGCGTCCGTCCTTCGACCGGATCATCGACTCCTCTTCCAACCTGCCGGCGCCGGCCAGGTAAGCGTCCGCGATGCGCGACGCGAACAGCCGGATGGCCCGGATGGCGTCGTCGTTACCCGGAATCGGGAAGTCGATCAGCTCCGGATCGCAGTTCGTGTCGACGATCGCGATCACCGGGATCCCCAGCTTGTTGGCTTCGGAGACGGCGATGTATTCCTTCTTCGGGTCGACCACGAAGAGCGCGTCCGGCAGCTCGCCCATGTCGCGGATCCCCTCGAGGTTCTTCGACATCTTCTCCCGCTCGCGCTCCAGCCGCAGCTTCTCCTTCTTGGTCAGCGGGCTGTTCTCGTCGGAGAGCCTCGCCTCGATCTCCTTCAGACGCTCGATCGAGGTGCGGAGCGTGACGAAGTTGGTCAGCGTGCCGCCGAGCCAGCGGTTGGTGACGGAAAACTCACCGGCCCGCCGCGCTTCCTCGGCGATGGCCTCCTGGGCCTGCCGCTTGGTGCCGACGAACAGGATCCGCTTGCCTTCACCGGCGAGCCCCTGTACGAACTCAGCGACCTGGTTGAACAGCTTGAGCGTCTTCTGCAGGTCGATGATGTAGATTCCGTTACGCTTGCCGAAGATATACGGCTTCATCTTCGGGTTCCAACGCCGGGTCTGGTGCCCGAAGTGGACGCCAGCCTCCAGCAGCTCCTTCATCGTGACTTCTACCAAGGTCTCTCCCTTCTGGGCCTTTATCTAGTATCTAGCGCTTAGCGCTTGCTGAACTGGAACCGGGCCCGGGCGCCCTTCTGACCGTACTTCTTGCGTTCCTTCTTGCGAGGATCGCGGGTCAGGAAACCGGCCGACTTCAGGCGGTCGCGCAGCTCACCGTTGAACTCCAGCAGGGCGCGCGAGATGCCGTGCCGGATCGCACCGGCCTGGCCCGCGCTGCCGCCCCCCGCAACCCGGACGTAGATGTCGAACTTGTCGACCGTCTCCGTCAGTTGCAGGGGCTGCTTGATGACCATCTTGAGGACTTCGTTCGGGAAGTAGCCGTCGAGATTGCGGCCGTTGATCTGCATGTCGCCGGCGCCCGGCCGCAGGTACACCCGGGCCGAAGCCGTCTTGCGGCGCCCGGTACCGTAGTATTGAACTTGGTTCACTCGATATCTCCTTGATTTCCGACTACAGGGCGGCGGCGACGTCGAAGGTCTCGGGCTTCTGCGCCTGGTGCGGATGCTCGGCGCCGGCGTAGACCTTCAGCTTGCGGAGCTGCTGGCGGCCGAGCTTGTTCTTGGGGAGCATGCCCCAGATCGCGTCCTCGACCATCTTCGTGGGCCGGCGCTGGCGCCGCTTGGCCGCCGACTCCGCCCGGATGCCGCCGGGATACCGCGTGTGGTGGTAGTAGATCTTCTGCTCTTCCTTGCGCCCGGTGAGCACCGCCTGCTCGGCGTTGATGACGATGACGAAGTCACCCGTGTCGATGTGCGTGGCGTAAGTGGGCTTGTGCTTGCCCGTCAGCAGGCGTGCCGCCAACGAGGACAGCCGGCCCAGGGGAATCCCCGCGGCATCCAGCACGTGCCAGCGATGCTCGATTTCGGCGAGCTTCGGGCTGTAGGTCTTCTTCAGCATCTCCAATCTCTCCAGGTCAGCTTGGGCTGGGAAATAAACTACCTCGGCGCGGCGTACCCATCGCCGATCTCCGCCTTCGCGGCGCAAAGGACCCACATGGTAGGTCTCTGGGGAATGCTTGTCAAGGGGACCAGGCAATTACCAGGGGACAGGCAACTCCATCTGCCGCGGGAACAGTCGGCGACCGCCAAGGTGCAGTATACCTCTTCTCCGGGTCCAAGAGCTAGACCACCACTCCACCACAGCCCGGAGCCGCGGGATCGGCGGCGCCTCCGCCGGAAGGGGATACACTCTCCCTGATGGCCGAGACGACGACCGCTCCGCTCGACAAATCCGGGACCGTCATCCGCGACATGTTCGCGGGGGCGGCGCCCCGCTATGACCTGCTCAATCACCTGCTGTCCGCCAGCCTGGACGTGGTCTGGCGGCGCAAGGCGGCGGCCGCCCTCGGCGTCCCCGCGGGCTCCGAGGTGCTCGACCTCTGCTGCGGCACCGGCGACCAGGCGACCGCCCTGCGGCGGCGGGGAGCCCGCGTCGCGGCGGCCGATTTCTGCCTGCCGATGCTGGCCATCGCCCGGCGGAAGTTCGAGAAGGCCGGCGCCCCCAGGCCGGGAGCGCTGGCCGCCGACGCGCTGGCCCTGCCCTTCGCCGCCCGGCGCTTCCGCGGCGCGACCGTCTCCTTCGGCCTGCGCAACGTCGCCGACCTCCCCGCCGCCCTGCGCCAGCTCGCGGGCGTGCTGCGGCCCGGCGGCAAGCTGGTCGTGCTGGAGTGCGCCATCCCGAAGTGGCAGCCGCTCAAGGGCCTCTACCTCTTCTATTTCCTGCGCCTCCTGCCGTGGCTCGGCCGGCTGATCTCGCCGCAAGGCTCGGCCTACTCCTATCTGCCCGCCTCGGTGCTCAGCTTTCCGCAGCGGCAGGAGTTCCTCGACAGGATGGCGGCGGCGGGGTTCACCGACCTCGCCTGGGAGGACCTCTCCGGCGGCACTGTCTGCATCTACCAGGGGAGGATCCCTGAATGACCCGCCTGCTCGACGGCAAGGCGGCGGCGGCCGAGATCCGCGCCGAGGTGGCGGCGGGCGTGCGCCAGATGGCCGAGGCCGGCGCCCGGCCGCCGCAGCTCGTCGCCGTGCTGGTGGGCGAGGACACGGCCTCCCAGGCCTACGTGAGGAGCAAGACGCGGGGCTGCGCCGAGGTCGGCATGCTGAGCCAGACCCTGCGGCTCGCCGCCGGAACCTCCGAGGCCGAGCTGCTGGCCGTCATCGACCGTCTGAACGATGACGACGCCGTGGACGGCATCCTGGTCCAGCTCCCCCTGCCCCGCCAGATCGCCGAGAAGCGCGTCCTCGACCGCATCTCCCCCGACAAGGACGTGGACGGCTTCCACCCGATCAACGTCGGCCGCCTGTGGCTGGACGAGCCGGGCTTCACCCCGGCGACCCCCACCGGCATCGTCGCCCTGCTCAAGCGCAACGGCATCCCGCTGGCGGGCCGCCGCGCCGTGGTGGTGGGCCGCAGCGCCATCGTCGGCAAGCCCATGGCCGGCCTGCTGCTGCGGGAGAACAGCACGGTGACGGTGTGCCACTCGCGCACCGCCGGCCTCGCCGCCGTGACCCGCGAGGCCGACATCCTGGTGGCCGCCGTCGGCCGCCCTGCCCTGCTCGGGCCGGACCACGTGCGCGAGGGGGCGGTGGTGGTGGACGTCGGCATGAACCGCCTGGCCGACCCCGCCGAGACCGAGCGCCTGTTCCCCGGCGACGAGGCGCGGCGCCAACAGGTCGCGGCCAAGGGCTACACCCTGGTGGGCGACGTCGACTTCACCCGCGTGGCCGCCAAGGCCGCCGCGATCACTCCCGTACCCGGCGGCGTCGGCCCCCTGACGGTCGCCATGGTCATCTTCAGCACCCTGCAGGCGGCCCGGCGCCGCCAGGGTCTGCCGGTCGCGCCATGAAACGCGCCCTTCGCGTCGGCCTCACGGGCGGCCTCGCCAGCGGCAAGTCGACCGTCGCCCGCTGGCTGCGCGACGAGGGCTTCCAGGTGCTCGACGCGGACCAGCTCGTGGCGGAGCTCTACGAGCCGGGAGGCGCGGGGGCCGCGGCGGCGGCGGCCCTCTTCGGAGCCGAGGTGCTGGACACCCGGGGCGCCGTGGACCGCGCCAAGGTCGCGGCCCGGGTCTTCAGCGATCCGGAGGCCCGCCGGGCCCTGGAGGCCGCCGTCCATCCCCTGGTACGGCGCCGCTTCGAGGAGCTCGCCGCCGTGGCCCCGAAGACCATCGTGCTCGAGGCCACGCTGCTGGTGGAGGCCGGCTACACCCCGATGTTCGACTTCGTGGTCACCGTCGAGTCCCCCTGTGAGCTGCGCCTCCAGCGGGCCATCCAGCGGGGCATGGACGAGACCGCCGCCCGCGCCCGGCTCCTGGCCCAGGGCGACGGCGAGGATCGGCGAAAGGCCGCCCACCGGGTGATCGACAACTCCGGCGACCTCGGCCACCTCCGCCATCAGGTGGACGAGCTGGTCGGCGAGCTGGAGCGGCTGCCTGCCGAGTTGTAATTTGAATCCCGAGCCCCCCTTCGTCCTCGTCACCGGCAACGCCGGCAAGATCGCCGAGGCCCGGCTCGCCGTCGGGGCGGACCTGGAGGCGGTCGAGGTGGACCTTCCCGAGATCCAGTCTCTGGACTACCATGAGGTGCTGCTCGCCAAGGCGGAGGAGGCCTGGCGGCGGATCGGCCGGCCTCTCGTGGTCGAGGAGGCGGGGCTCGACCTCGCCGCCCTGAACGGCTTCCCCGGCCCTCTCGTCAAATGGATGCTGGAAGCCGTGGGCGCCGAGGGGCTGGCCCGGACGGCGGCCGCCCTGGGGGACGTCCGGGCCGCCGCGCGCTGCTTCCTTCTATATAAGGATGGGGACCGCGAGGTCGTCGCCGAGGGGAGGACCGAGGGCACGCTCGTCCTCCCCGGACGAGGCGCCCACGGCTTCGGCTGGGACCCTGTCTTCCTCCCCGCCGGCTCCGGCCTGACTTTCGCGGAGTTGACGGGCGCCGCGAAAGGGGCCGTCAGCCATCGTGGGAAGGCTTGGCAGGCTCTCGCCGAGCGGCTGGGCTTCCAGGTCCTTCCGGCAAGGCGTCTCACGCAGGGGGAATAGCCCGTTCCCCAGGCAAGGGGGCGTGAATGGGAAGGGAATGCCTCGTTCCCCGGATTTCCGGAAGCATCGGAGGAGAGAGCGAGGCATTCCCCGGGCTTCACCCGGTGTGACGAGCCCTCAACATCCCATTCCCCCTTCTTTCGGGACGTGACGAGGAGCCAACGTCTCATTCCCCGTCCTTCGGGACGCGAGAGGGAGGGAAAAGGGCGTGCCTCGCGGGGAATATCCCGCTGGCTCCAGCTTTCAAGACGCTGCCAGGAGGGAAGGACCCGTTCTTTGTCTTTCTGAGACGTTCCCCTCTTCCGAAGAGGCGCAAAAGGGGGGAACACCGCGTTCCCCGGCGCTTCCTTGGGGTGTAGACTCCTTTGGATGATCCAGAACGTCACAATCAAGAACTTCAAGAGCTTCCGGGAGGCCACGCTGCCTCTCTCCTCGCTGACGCTCTTGATTGGTGCCAACGCCTCGGGGAAGAGCAACGCCATCGAGGCGATGCAGCTTCTGGCGTGGCTCGCTTCGGGCCGGCGACTGAGCGAGCTTCCTTCTGCCTTGAGAGAGCAGGAGATCGCCATTCGGGGGACATATCGGGATTTGACGTTGGAAGGGCCGGAAATATCCCTCGGCTGTGAGATTCGCCCCGAGGAGGATGCGGAAGGCCCCAGGCTCCTTTTCTCCACGACTCTGGATATCGGCAAGGAGAGGCTCCGTATCTCCAAGGAGCAGCTTGAAAGCCCAGACCTCTCCCCCAGATTTCCTCTTTACCGAACCGTAGGACCAGCGCCGGCTCAGGGCGAGTGGGTTGAAGTGGTCTACAACAGTTTCGCAAAGGGCAGGAAGCCCAAAATCATCTGCACAGACCAGCAGGCAATCTTCACGCAAATCGCGACGCCGGCTCGGTTCGATGCTCATCACGGTGAAGCCCAGAAACAAATCCCAGCCTCCGCATCCATTCTCTATGGCAATTTAAGAAACATCCTCTTTTTGAATCCAGATCCTCGCCGGATGCGCGGATACAGCTATATCCTCGAAGAAGACCTTCAAGGCGATGGTGGAGCCCTGTCGTCGGTGCTCCACAGGTTGATCAAGGAAGAGGGGGAGAAGGCGCAGATCCTTCGATTCATTCATGCTTTGCCCGAGCAGGACATCCGCGACATCTCCTTTCTCGGTACTCCGCGCAATGAGGTCATGGTGAGGCTTCACGAGACTTTCGGGGGAAAAGTTAAGATGCGCGAGGCCGCCCTACTCTCGGATGGAACCCTACGCGTCCTGGCTGTGGCGGCCGCGTTGCTTTCGGTTTTACCGGGTTCTCTCGTCGTTATTGAGGAGATAGACAACGGTATCCATCCAAGTCGGGCCAAATCCCTGCTCCAAGAAATCCAGAGGATCGCTCGAGAACGTGAACTCAAGGTTCTCCTCACTACCCACAACCCCGCACTTCTAGACGCTCTGCCTTTGGAGGCAGTACCTGATACCGTTGCCTGCTACCGCGATCCCCAGGAAGGGGACAGCCGGCTGATTCGGCTGGAGGATCTTGAGAGCTACCCTGAACTGGTCGCTCAGGACTCTCTTGGGCGGCTGGTCACCCGAGGAGTCCTCGATAGATTCCTCAAGGATCCGGATAAGCGAGACAGGGCTCTGAAAGTCGAGAAGGGCCTTGCCTGGCTTTCTGATTTCCGGCGAGCGCAATCCTCTTGAGCATCTGCCTGATCGACACGACCATCCTTTGCCAGCTCCTTCGGATTCCCAACATGTGTGAGAGCTTCGCCGAGATCACGGCTGAGCTTAAGTTGAGGATCAAAGAGGACGAATCTCTCCTCCTGCCCATGAGCGCTATCCTGGAAACCGGGAACCACATCGGCCAGAACGGCAATGGCCGGCAGCGGAGACAGGCAGCAAAGAGGTTCGTGGATCTCATCCAGCAGGCAATTCGAGGAGAAACCCCCTTCGAGGCGACTACATTCTTCGGGCAGGAAGCCCTTTTAGAGTGGCTGGGAGAGTTCCCGGACTGGGCCAGCCGAGGCTCAGGCCTGGCCGATCTTACTATCGTCAAGGAGTTCGAGAGGCAGTGCTCGCTGAATCCGATGCGGCGCGTCTACATCTGGTCTAACGACCAGCATCTCTCCTCCTACGACCGGAGACCCTGAAAAGGGAGGAGGGGGACAGCCCCGACCTCCCCGGCAGGGGTCCTAGACCTCCACCCCCGCCATCAGCCACAGCATGACCGCCTTCTGGACGTGCAGGCGGTTCTCGGCCTCGTCAAAGATGCGGCTCTGGGGTCCGTCGCAGACCTCGGCGGAGACTTCCTCGCCGCGGTGGGCCGGCAGGCAGTGGAGGAAGACGGCGTCCTCGCGGGCGTGGGACATCAGCGCCCTGTCCACGATGAAGCCGTGGAAGTCCTTGAGGCGCTGCTGCGCTTCCGCTTCCTGGCCCATCGAGGCCCAGACGTCGGTGTAGACGGCCGAGGCGCCCTCGACCGCCTCCTTGGGATCGTTGGTCAGCGTGACCTTGGTGCCGGCCTCGGCGGCGTCCTGCATCGCCAGGCTGGCCCACTGCGGCTTGACCTCGTATCCCCGGGGCGAGGCGATGGCGACGTCCATCCCGGCCTTGGCGGCGCCGAACATCAGCGAGTGGGCCATGTTGTTGCCATCGCCCACGTAGGCCAGCTTGCGCCCCGCGAGCGCCTCGAGCCCGCCGAAGACCTCGGTGAGGGTGAAGTAGTCGGTGAGCCCCTGGCAGGGGTGGAGGTCGTCGGTCAGGCCGTTGATGACGGGGATCGAGCCGTAATCGGCCAGGTCCGTCACCGTCTTGTGGGCGAAGGTGCGGGCCATGATGCCGTCGACGTAGCGCGAGAGCACCTGCGCCGTGTCGGAGATCGGCTCGCCGCGGCCGAGCTGGATGTCGCGGCTCGACAGGAAGAGCGCGTGCCCGCCCATCTGGGCCATCCCCACCTCGAAGCTCACCCGGGTGCGGGTGGAGGACTTCTCGAAGATCATGCCCAGGGTCTTCCGGTGCATGTGGTTCTCGTACTTGGCGGGATTGGCCTTGACGTCGGCGGCGAGCCGGAAGAGGCCGGCCACCTCCGCGGCGCTCAGGTCGTGGATCGAGATCAGGTGACGGGGCATGGAATCTCCTGAGAAATGAAGGGGATCAAAAAAGTAGGGTCGAATCAGAGCGGGTCGCGCTCGAGCGGCATGGTCATGCAGCGCGGCCCGCCGCGGGCCCGCGACAGCTCGTTGGAGCACAGCGAGACCACCGCCGGCCCGCCGCCCAGCAGGTCGTGCTTGCCGGCGGCCACGTCCTCGTCGAGGAGCACCCGCCAGCCCCGCCGCGCCAGCTCTTCGAGGGTCTTGCGGTTGCGGCGGTAGAGCAGGATCAGCCCCGGCGCGGCGGCGAAGGCGTTGGCGCCGTCGGTCCACTGCTCGCGCTGCTGGTCGATCGCCTCCGTGGCGCCGCCGCAGGGCACCACGTCGAGCTCGAGACCCAGATCCGCCAGCACCCTGAGCAGCGAGGGGCGGACGGTGAAGGTCAGCTCCTTGGCGTAGAGGTCGACCGAGTAGACGTGGGCCGACTCGGGGCCGCCCGGCTCGATGACCGGCAGGTAGGCCAGGCAGAGGTTGCGGTCGATCAGGGTGAAGACCGTGTCGAGGTGCATGTAGGAGCGCCGGCGCGGCAGCTCGACCATGATCAGATGGCGGAAAGGGGTCTCCTCCAGCCGCAGGTACTCGGCCAGGACCTCGATCCCCCGCCGGTTGGTCCGCTCGGAGAGGCCGACGAGGACGATCTCCGGGCTCACCACCAGCACGTCGCCCCCTTCCAGGTTCGGATAGGGGAAATGGGGGTTGTGCTGCGGCGCGCCCGAGGGGGGCACGTCGATCTCGAACAGGGCCGAGCAGCCCCCGAGCGCCGGGTGATGCTCGAACAGGGTGCGGGCGAGCAGAGGCTCGCGCTCCCGGGCGTCGGTCGCCATGGAGGAGATGACCACGCGGTTGCCCAGCACCACCTGGGGATCGCGCTGGAAGAAGTAGTTCGGCACCGGGTTGAGCTGGAAGAACTGCAGCCGCCCGGCGTCGGAGACCTCGGCCGGGGCGCGGATGCCCTCGATCAGGGCGGCGGCCAGCTCGCGCGGCGGCAGCTCGTCCAGGCGCCGGACGAGGCTGAAGGGCGCTCCGTACTCCGCCTCCAGCTCGACGAGGAGCCGCTTGCGGGGAGCCTCGGCCGCCAGCACGTCGGCCAGCAGGTCCTGGGCGTCCAGGGTCTCGACCCCGGCCTGGTGCAGGACCTTGGAGAAGAGGTCGTGCTCCTCGCGCGCCTCGTCGCCGTCCAGGATGTCGTCGAACAGGAGGCTCCCCATCATGGCGGGGACCATCCAATCGATCTCGCGCCCCGGGCGGTGGACCAGGACGCGGCGCAGGCGGCCTATTTCGGAATCGACTCGTATCGGCATTCGGACCTCGAAGAGGGGTGCGCGCCCGGTAGGGCGCGTGGCGGCGGATTGTAGCAGACGGGCCGCGGCCGGGCCCCGGCCGGCGGCAGAGCCCGCCGGACCCTCATCACCCCGGCCCTCTTCTCCCCTCCTCCCTCCCGCCCGCTGGGAGAAGAGGGAGAAGTTTGTCTGGTCTTGTCTGAAAGGCCTCTTCGAGCCCCTCTCTCCCGGCGGACCGGGGGGGAGGCGGGGAGAGAGGGGTTGGGGAGTGAGGGCTCCCGGGCGCCAGCCCGGGCATTCCCCCCCTGCTAGAATCCCCGGCCATGCTCTCCGACACCCCCCAGAACCCGCTCTATGAACGCTATGCCTCGCCGGAGATGGCGAGGATCTTCTCGTCGCGGCACCGGTTCCTCAACTGGCGCCGGCTGTGGATCACCCTCGCCGAGTGCGAGCGCGAGCTGGGGCTGCCGATCAGCGCCGAGCAGATCGCGGCGCTCCGGCAGGTCGCCGGCGATGTCGACCTCGAGCGGGTGGCGGAGCTCGAGCGGCGCACCCGCCACGACGTGGTGGCCCACATTCGCCACTACGCCGAGCAGGCCGACCGGGTCCACGAGGGCGCCGGCGGGATCCTCCATCTGGGCGCGACCAGCGCCTTCATCACCGACAACACGGACGTCCTGCTGATCCGCGAGGCCCTGGAGCTGCTCGCCGGCCGCCTCGCCGCCACCGCCCGCGAGCTGGCCGCCTTCGCCGGCCGCACGCGGGCCATCCCGACCCTGGCCTATACCCACTTCCAGCCGGCGCAGCTCACCACCGTGGGCAAGCGGGCCTGCCTGTGGCTGCAGGACTTCCTGATGGACCTCGCGGAGGTCCGCCACCGGCTGGCCACCCTGCGCTGCCGGGGAGTGAAGGGAACCACGGGGACGCAGGCGAGCTTCCTGACGCTGTTCCAGGGCGACGGCGCCAAGGTGCGCGAGCTCGACCGCCTCTTCGCCCAGCGGCTGGGCTTCGCGGAGAGCTTCCCCGTCACCGGCCAGACCTACTCCCGCAAGCAGGACAGCCAGGTGCTCCAGACTCTGGCCGGCCTGGCCGAGAGCTGCCACAAGTACGGCACGGACCTGCGGCTGCTCCAGGGCGTGGGCGAGCTCTCCGAGCCCTTCGACGCCGAGCAGGTGGGCTCCTCGGCCATGGCCTACAAGCGCAACCCGGTGCGGTCCGAGCGGATGTGCGGCCTCGCCCGCCGGCTGATCACCGACAGCCTGAACGGCTCCCTCAACACCGCCACCCAGTGGCTCGAGCGAAGCCTGGACGACTCGGCCAACCGGCGGCTGGTGATCCCCGACTCGTTCCTGAACGCCGACGCCATCCTGGGCTTGGCGGCCCACATCTCGGCCGGCCTGGTGGTGCGGGAGGGCACGATCGCCGCCCGGGTGGCCCGCGAGCTCCCCTTCATGGCGACGGAGACCCTGCTGATGGAAGGGGCGCTACGTGGCGGCGACCGTCAGGAGTTGCACGAAAAGATCCGCAGATACAGCCTGGAGGCTCAGTTTGACCTTGAGCAAGGCGAGTCCAATTCCTTGGTTGAAAAGATCGTGAACGACCCCGAATTCCGCCTGTCTGAAGATGTCGTCGTGACTCTGCTCGACCCGCTCGCTTTCACCGGCCGGTCAGCCGAGCAGGTGGACGAGTTCCTCGCCGAGGTCGCCGCCCCCGCCCTGGCCGGGACCGAGGCCGCCGAGGTCGCGGCGCCCCGAGTGTAAATAGGCATAAACAAAGCCTTTGGAGGGAGTAGACAAAGCGAAAATTGCAGTGTGGTAATATGTCCGCCAAGCGCAAGCCGTTCCAGCGCTATTGGACCCGAGAGCTCTCACGAAGATGGCTCCTAACCACCTTACGGAGAACCCAAGCCCATGCGCCAAGGGGGATCTTCCCGGCTCGTCGCCTTCGTTCCTTCCAGCAGCTTTTTACTTCTCGCGCTTCTCCTCTTCTGCCAGCTCCTGGCGGTGGGCTGCTCCAACAATCGCAAGCCCGCCGGTCCGACCTCGCTAGGAGTGCCTATCGAGCGGGGTATCGCCTCGTGGTACGGCCCCAGGTTCCACGGCCGGAAGACCGCCAGCGGCGAGCGCTACAACATGAACGACCTGACGGCCGCCCACCCCTCACTCCCCTTCGGCACCAAGCTGGGTGTACGCAATACCCGTACCGGCCGTGAGGTGCTGGTGAGGGTCAACGACCGCGGTCCGTTCGCCAGGAACCGGGTCATCGACCTCTCCTACGCCGCCGCGCGCGAGGTCGGCGTGGTGGCGGCGGGCACGGCCAGCGTCGAGCTGTACCTGGTGCCGGCGGCCGGCGCGCCGCCGCGCTACACCGTGCAGGTGGGCGCCTTCAGCGAGCCCGAGCGCGCCCTCGCCCTGCAGCGCGACGTCCTCCGGCTCTATCCCGAGGCCGTCGTGGACTCCGACGGCACCTGGAACCGCGTCCAGATCGGCGCCTTCGACCACCGCGAGGAGGCCGAATCGCTGCGCCGTGAGCTGACGGTGATCGGGGTGACTTCGGTCGTCGTTTCCGCCCGGTAATTTGGCCTAGGGGAATCGACCGGCACGCCTATCCGTTGTAGGGGCTGAGCTTAAGCCCGCGTACGTTTCTCCAGGAAGGAGGCGTCAATGACCCGAGAAAGACCGCCCCTGCGCACGACCCTTGCCCGCCCGGAAAAGTCCCGGGCCCGCGGCTCGGCGTTCGTCTGGGCGTCCTCCCTGGCCTTCGTAGCCTACCTGGGAGTCGCCGTCGCCGCCGGCCGCCAGGACTTCAACCCCGGCGCGGTCGTCCTGCCCGAGGATCACGCCACCATCACCTCGGGCGCCCGGCCGTCGAAGTCTCATTGGATCGAGGAGCGCTGGGGCTCGGCCTTCAGCGGCCGCGCCTCCTGGTACGGCGCCCAGTTCCACGGCCTCCCGACCGCCAGCGGCGAGCCGTTCGACATGAACGCCCTGACGGCGGCCCACCGCACCCTGCCCCTCGGCAGCCGCGCGCTCGTCCGCAACCTCGAGAACGACCGCACGGTGGTGGTGAAGATCAACGACCGGGGGCCCTACCACAGCAAGCGGGTGCTCGACCTCTCCTACGGCGCCGCCCGCGAGATCGACATGGCCCGCGCCGGCTCGGCACGGGTCGAGATCACACCGCTATAAAGCGAACCCCAAGCCTTCAGGGCACCCAGGCGTACCCGAGCTTCAGGAAGAAGCTCCTCTGGGTCCGCCGCAGGTCGATCCGCTCGTCGCCGACCGAGTCGTCCGAGTAGCCGGCGAAGAGGACGGTCTGGGGGTTCAGCTTGTAGGAGAAGAGGAGTTGGCTGAACAGCCGCTCCGTGCTCTCGTCGACGTCGATGGAATAGAGCAGGGGGGCCCGCTGGACGTCCGTGTACTGGAGGACGGCGCGGACGAAGGTGCGCACGTTGAGCTGGTAGACCGTGGAGAGCTGGGTCAGGTTGGCCTTGAACAGGGTGCCGCCCTTGACGTCGAGCGTCTGGTAGACGTGCGACAGCCGGGTGCGCAGGTGGAGGCCCAGGTTGTAGCGCACGGCCGGCTCGATCCGGACGAGGTCCCCCGCCTGAGTATTGACGAAGTCGATGTCGTCGGCTTTGCGAAGGGACAGGCTCAGGTAGAGGTCCCCCGTGGGATCGACCTCGGAATAGAGGCTGTAGAACGTCTCGTCGAACGTCCTGCCGTTGAAGAACCGTTCGCGCTGGCCGACGTCCAGCGACAGGAACGACTGCCGGGGGCCGTTGAATTCGGCGACGACCTCGATCTCGTCCTCCAGGAGCTGCCCTCGCTGGTCCTCGCGGTGATCCCAGTCCGCGGTGAGGCTGGCGCGGGTCACCCCCCGCCAGTTGCCATTCCAGATGCGCCCGAGCCCCGCCAGCAGGAAGGTGTAGTCGACCCGCGGCAGGAAGCCCATGTCGGCGCGGAAGTCCCGGCCGACGTCCTCGTAGCGGGCGTAGCCGATCCAGTCGCGGGAGTCGTGGTTGTAGGAGACCTGCCAGGCGTCGTCCTCCAGCATCCCGCCGGGCTGGCCGAAGTCCTCGACGACCTTCTCGGGATACTGGGTGCGGGAGGTCAGGAACTGGCCTTTGAAGCGGTTCGAGTCACCGATCCGGTATTGGCCGTCGATCCCGGCCAGGTGGTTCTGGTAGTCCCCGCCCTCGCGGCCGGTGAACAAGGCTCCCACGGCCGAGGAGGAGCCGATGTCACGCCGGTAGCGCAGGACGGCGTCGGAGGTCTGCAGGTCGGGCAGCGTGGCCGACGACGAGCCGTTGCTTCCCGGAAGGAGCAGGTTGGTGCGGTCGTCCCGGGCGGCGAAGACGCCGACGGCGTTCTTGCCCTCCTTGCCGGTCAGCTTGAGTCCCCAGGTGGGGTCGGCAACAGTGCGGGTGAAGACCACTTCGAACGGCGTGCTGAAGAAGTCGGCCCCTTCGAGGAAGAAGGGGCGCTTCTCCGGGAAGAAGAGGGCGAACTGGTTGTTGACGTCGAGCTGGGCGGCGTCGGCCTCGACCTGGGAGAAGTCGGGGTTCAAGGCGGCGTTCAAGGTGAGGTTCGGGGTGATCCCCCACTTCGCCGTCAGCCCCAGCTCGGAGTCGACCGTACCCTCCGCGAGGGAGCCGGAAGCGTCCTGCCGCGCGTCGGTGCGGGCGGCGGTCACGGTGGGCGCGAGCTCGACGTTGCGCCCCGGCGTAATGCCCGAGAAGCCGGTCATCTTCGACGCCTGGCAGAGGTAGCAGTTGACGTTGCGGTCGAGCGGATGGCTGGAGATCCGGGCGCGCTGGCTGCGGGGATAGAAGCGCAGGGCGTCGAAGCCCCACGTCTGGTCCCCCTCGGTGCGCGGGAAGCGCAGCGAGCTCAGGGGGATGGCGATCTCGACGGCGTAGCCCTCCTCCGTGATCCGGCCGGCCGAGGTCCAGATGGCATCCCAGGACTCGTCCTCGTTGCCGCTCAAGTCGTCGATGAACATGTCCATCTGGACCCCGAGGGGATTGACGAAGAACTCGAAGCCCCGGCGCTCGTCGTTGAAGGTGTCGAGCACGATGCCCACGAAGTCGTCGCTGAAAGCGTCGTCGCGGTCCGAGAGGTGGGCGCGGATGGCCGACGGGTCAGGGTCGTGGGCGCGGAAGGCCACGTAGAGATGGCCGTCGTCGTAGGCGAGGAGCGTCTCCGTCTTCACGGCAGGCGGCGTGTTCTCCCCCGGCCGGGTCTCGTACTTCAGCTCGACCACCGCCGCCTTCTGCCAGGCCGGCTCGTCGAGCACGCCGTCCACCTTGATCTCCGAGGCCGCCCGCTCGACCCGATAAGCCGGGCGCTCGGGCGCCGCTCCCCGCACGGACACTGGCAACGCCAACATGAGCAGCATTCCACAAGCAATCTTCCCTCTCCCCTTCATCATCCCTCCTCCATTTGACGACTGGGGTAGTACGAGCTTCCGGCTCCCAGGTTGCAGTCTTTAGACGCGCGAGTGCCGGCAACGGTTTGGCGACGGGTTTGGCGGTAGCCTGGAGCTAACCCCGCGGCAGGCGCCGCGTCTAACGAGTCGAAATGGAACGTACCGAGACCAGCCTCGTGGAAGTGGTGGAGAGAGCCCGGACGGGCGACGCGGAAGCTTTCCGCGAGCTGGTGGAGAGCTACAGCCCGAAGCTGTTCCGGCTCGCCTACCGCATCACCGGCGACGAGCAGACCGCCGAGGACGCCGTCCAGGAGACGTTCCTGCGGGCCTACCGGTCGCTCGGCCGCTTCGACGCCCGCTCCCAGTTCGGCACCTGGCTCCACCGGATCGCCGTCAACACGGCTCTGGAGCTGGTACGCAAGCAGCAGCGGCACCCGGCTCGCCACGAGGAAGCGGAGCCCCTCCCCTCCCTCGATCCGGGACCGGACCGGATCGCCCTCAGCCTGGAAATGGAGCGGGCCGTGCGCGCGGCCCTCGACGACCTATCCCCCATGGAGAGGACGGCGTTCGTGCTCCGCCACTTCGAGGAGCGGTCGATCGCCGAGATCTGCGATCAGCTCGGGCTGGGAGTCAGCGCCGGCAAGCAGGCGGTGTTCCGTGCCGTCAAGAAGCTGCGCCGCGTGCTGGAGCCCTTCGTTCAGAGACAGGAAGCAAGGCCATGAATGACCCGATGAATGACCCGGCGAACGAGTTGGAAGACGACGAAATGATCCTCTATCACTACGGCGAGTCCGACGACCCCGAGGCCATCCGGCGGCGGATCGAGGCCTCCGAGGAGGCGCGCGCCCGCTATGAAACGCTGCGGCGGGTGCTGGAGTCCGTGGACGGCGCCGTCCCCATCCCCGAGCGGGGGGCGGACTATGGCACCGAGGTCTGGGCGCGGCTGGCGCCCCGGCTGGCCCGCGAGCAACGGCCAGGCCGCGTTCTCCCGTTCCGGCTGATCCCGTCGGGATTCCGCCGGCAGGCGGCGGTCTGGGCCGCGGCCGCCCTGGTCCTGCTCGCCGTCGGCTTCGGCCTCGGCCGCCTCTCCCAGCCGGCGGCGCTGCCGCAGCAAGCCCGGGACCGCATCCTGCTCGCCACCGTGGCGGCCCACCTCGACCGCTCCGAGCGGCTGCTGATGGAGGTCTCCAACGGCTCCGATGCCGCCGACCTCGCGGCGGAGAGCGCCTGGGCGCGCGACCTCCTGGCCGCCAACCGGCTCTACCGCCAGTCCGCCCAGCAGGCCGGGCGCCAGCGCCTGGCCGGCCTGCTCGACGAGATCGAGCCGTTCCTCCTCGACCTCGCCCACGCTCCAGAGGAGCTGCCGGGCGAAGAGATCCGGGACTTGCGCGAGCGGATCGCGGCCCAGTCCCTCCTGTTCAAAGTGCGCATCGCCAGCAACCGGCTGGACGCCGGGAAACAGACTCTCTAGGAGATACCGTCCATGCACACCACGCTTCTCTGCCTCTGGCTGGCCCTCGTGCCCTCGATGCCCAGCCCGAGCTTCATGTTCCGGAATGCCGCGCCCGACGCCGAGGCGCAGAAGGACGACCTCTACCGCGAGGCGCGCAAGGACCTCGACGCCGGGCGCTTCAACGCCGCCGCCGACAAGTTCGGCCGGTCGGCCCAGCGCCGCGGCAAGGACGCCGACGCGGCGCTCTACTGGAAGGCCTACGCCGAGAGGAAGGGCGGCAAGACGACGGAGGCCCTGGCCACCCTGCGCCAGCTCGCCGGCGGCCATCCCAAGAGCGCGTGGCTGGACGACGCCCGCGCCCTCGAGCTGGAGATCCGCGGCGCCGCGGGCCAGCGCCCGAACCCGGCGGCCGAGGAGGACGAGGAGCTCAAGCTCTATGCCCTGAACGGCCTGGTCGCCGCCGATTCCGCCCGCGCCGTGCCGCTCGTCCTCAAGTTCATCGAGGGCCCCCACTCGCCGCGGCTCAAGGAGCAGGCGCTGTTCATCCTCTCCCAGAGCGACTCGCCCGAGGCGCGCAAGACCCTCCTCGAGATCGCCCGCGGCGCCCGCCATCCGGAGCTCCAGAGAAAAGCGATCCAGTCGCTGGGGGTATCGGGGGACGATCGAGCCATCGACGACCTGGCGGAGGTCTTCCGCTCCTCGAGCACGGGGGTGAAGCTGGCCGTGCTCGACGCCTACATGTCGGCCAACGCCCGTGACCGCGTCGTCGCCGCCGCCCGCGCCGAGAAGGACCCGGTGGTGCGCCGCAAGGCCCTCGACATGCTCGGCCCCCTGGGCGCCGAGCAGGAGCTGCGCCAGCTCTACCGCAGCGAGAGCGATCCCGGCGTCCGGAGGGTTCTGCTCGACGGCCTCGCCGTCGCCGGCGACGTCGAGGGCCTGGTCGGCATCGCCCGCGACGAGAAGGAGCCTGCCCCTCTGCGCCGCAAGGCCATCGAGGGCCTGGGGATCAACGGCTCGCCCCAGGCCACGCAGGCCCTCAAGTCCCTCTACGCCTCTCCCGACGGAGGAGTCCGCATGGCGGTCATCCAGGGGCTCTTCATCCAGAACAACGCCAAGGCCCTGATCGAGCTCTTCCGCACGGAGAAGGACCGGCAGTTGCGGCGCGAGATCGTCCAGCATCTCGGCAACATGGACTCCGACGAAGCGGATGAGTTCCTGCTCAAGGTCTTCAGCAATTAGAGGAGATGAATGCCATGAAACTGAAGCTCCCGTGCTCCGCCCTGCTCCTCTGCCTCGCCGCACCCGCATTGGCCATGGATGCGCCGCAGGTCGCCAACGCGAAGATCGAGACGGCCTCGGCGGCCGCCGGGCTCGAGGCCGCCGTCCGCCAGGCCGAGGGCCGCGGCCGGGAGCCCTTCTGGGCCGCCTGGACCGTGCCCATGGTCGCCGGCCAGCGCTACAACTGCTGCTGGAGCCACAACGGCGATTTCAAAAACATCAAGACGACGGCCTGCCACCTCGAAGGCAAGAACCAGAGCTGGGGCAGCACCGACGACGTGAAGGTGCCGCCGGACCAGGACCTGCTGGTGCTCGTCCGCCTGCAGGACCGGAAGATCGGCCGGATCCTCGCCTTCTCCGCGGCCTGCCCCCTCGACGCCGACGGCCGCCGTTTCGTCTGGCTGGGCGCCGCGAAGCCCGAGGAAAGCGTGGCCCTGCTGGCGAAGACGGCGGAGTCCGGTTCCAAGGTGTCCGAGGAAGCCCTGTCCGCCCTCTCCTATCACCGCAACGCCCGGGCGGACGACGTCCTGGAGGCCATGGCCTCGGCTCCCAAGCCTCAGAAGCTGCGCGAGGACGCCCTGTTCTGGCTCGGCCAGAACCGCGGCGAGCGCGGCGCCCGTTTCCTGGGCCGCATAATCGGCGGGGCGACCGGCGCCGACCCGGACGGCGAGATCCGCAAGAAGGCCATCTTCTCCCTCAGCCAGAGCAAGGCGTCCGGGGCGGGCGACGCCATCATCCAGGCTTCGCGGGAGGACCAGAGCGGCGACGTCCGGGGCGAGGCCCTCTTCTGGCTGGCGCAGATGAACGACCCACGGGCTCCGGAGGCGATCCTGCACGCCATCGAAAAGGAGCGGGAGATGGAGGTCCGCAAGAAGGGCGTCTTCGCCCTCTCCCAGCTCTCCGGCGGCCGCGGCGTCCCCCTCCTGGTGCGGCTCGGCCAGGAGAGCCAGAGCCGGGAGGTCCGCAAGGAGGCGCTCTTCTGGCTCGCCCAGTCGGATGATCCCGCGGCGCTGAAGTATCTGGACAAGGTGCTGAACGAGTAGGAGAAAAGGACTGCAAGGACCTCAAGGACGACAAGGACACCAAGAATCCAATCTCCTTGTCGTCCTTGAGGTCCTTGCAGTCCTTGCAGTCTTTGGGGCCGAATCGCATACGCTTCGCCCATGTCCGAACCCCGCGAACACCCCCTCGAGCTGAACCCCGACGAGATGCGCTCGCTGGTGGGAGCCGCCCTCGACCGCATCGTCGCCCATATCGAATCGCTCCCCCGGCAGACCGTCTCCGATACCCGGGGCGGCTTCGAGCTGGCTCGCTCCCTGGTGGAGCCCATGCCCGAAACCGGCGCTGCTACGGACGGCCTGCTCGACCTGATCTTCGACCGGGCGGTGCGCCCCACGTACAACACGGCGAGCCCGGGATACCTCGCCTACATCCCCGGCGGCGGCCTGTTCCACTCCGCGGTGGCGGACCTGATCGCCGACTCGATCAACCGCTACACCTCGATCTTCGCTCCCGCGCCCGCCCTGGCGCAGCTCGAGGCCAACGTCGTCGCCTGGTTTTGCCAGATCGCCGGCTATCCGCCGGAGGCCCGCGGCACGCTGACCAGCGGCGGCTCCCTCGCCAACTGGACGGCCCTGGTGACGGCGCGGCGGGCGCGGCTGCCCGAGAACTTCCTCCAGGGGATCCTCTACGCCTCCGACCAGGTGCACTACTCCATGGCCAAGGGCGCCATCCTCGCCGGCTTCCCCGAGAAGAACGTCCGGGCCGTTCCCACCGACGAGCTCTTCCGCCTGCGCCCCGACGCCCTCGAGGCCATGATCGAAGAGGACCGCCGCGCCGGCCTCACCCCCTTTCTGATCGCCGCGAGCGCCGGCACCACCAACACCGGCGCCGTCGATCCCCTGCCCGAGCTGGCCGACCTCGCCGCCCGGCACGGCCTGTGGCTCCACGTGGACGCGGCCTACGGCGGCTTCTTCCTGCTGACGGACGAGGGGCGGCGGACGATGCGGGGGATCGAGCGCGCCGACTCGATCGTCCTCGATCCCCACAAGGGGCTGTTCCTGCCCTACGGCACGGGCGCCGTGCTGGTGCGCGACGGCGAAGCCCTGAAGCGGGCCCACAGCCTGACGGCGGACTACATGCCCGGCATGCAGGACGATCCCGAACGGGTCGACTTCTCCCAGTACTCGCCCGAGTTCTCCCGCCCCTTCCGCGGCCTGCGGGTGTGGCTGCCGTTCAAGATGGCCGGCGCCGGCGCGTTCCGCGCCGAGCTCGAGGAGAAGCTGGAGCTGGCCCGCTTCGCCGCGGACCGGCTGCGGGAGATGGAGGGGATCGAGATGCTCGCCGAGCCGCAGCTCTCCCTCCTCGCCTTCCGGCTGGCCCCGGCCGGGGTGCCCGAGGAGGATCTCGACGGCCTCAACCATCGCTTCATCGAGCGCGTCAACGCCCGCCAGAGGGTGTTCCTCACCGGCACCCGCCTGCGCGGGCGGTTTGCCCTGCGCATCTGCGTCCTCTCCTTCCGCACCCACCGGGACCGGATGGAGCAGGCGCTGGAGGATCTCGAAGCGGCGCGGCTTGGTTTGTCTGAAGAAGGCTCTTGAGCCCCTCTCTCCCGGCGGAAGGGGGGGGAGGCCGGGAGAGAGGGGTTGGGGAGTGAGGGCCCGCCCCGAAGGGGCGGGATTTCGTATGGAGAGGACCGCTTAGACCGGCGGCTTCTGCTCGGCCGGCGGCTTTTCGGCAGGCTTGGTCTCACCCTGCGGCTGGCCGCCCTGGGCGCCGTCCGCGGCCGGATTCGCTGCCGGCTGGCCGATCGACACCAGCTCGACCTCGAAGACCAGCGGCGCGTTGGGACCGATGGTGCCACCGGCGCCCCGCTCGCCATAGCCCAGCGCGGACGGGATGTAGAACTTGTACTTCGAGCCGACCTTCATGAGCTGCACGCCCTCGGTCCAGCCCGGGATGACCTGGTTCAGCACGAACGTGGCCGGCTGGCCGCGGTCGTAGGAGCTGTCGAACGTGGTGCCGTCCATCAGCGTGCCCTTGTAGTTCACCGTCACGGTGTCGGTCGCCTTCGGGGCGGCGCCCGTGCCCTCCGTGAGCACCTCGTACTGGAGGCCGCTGGCGGTCGTCTTGACCTCCTTGCGCGCCTTGTTCTTCGCCAGGAAAGCCTCACCCTCGGTCTTGTTCTTCTCGCCCACCACCTTCTGCTTGGCCTCCTGCTGCTGCGCCACCTGCTGCTGGAAGCTCTGCATCGCGGTCTGCATCTCCTCGTCGGTGAGCAGGGCCTGAGCGCCCGAGAGGCCGTCCCGGAGCCCCTTGACGACGAGGTCGGTGTTCGCCTGGATTTCGTTGGTCTTCAGCGATTTCCCCAGGTTGAGGCCGATGATGTAGCTGGCCCGGTCGAGGAGCGATTCCGGCTTGCCGGCGGCGCTCGGCTGCGCGGTCGTCTGGGTGGGCTGCATCGCGGGCTTCTCGGCGGGCTTCTGGCCGGACTGCTGGGCGCCGGCCGCCACGGCCGCCGCGACGAGCAGCACGGTGGGAAGGGTGAGGGTCTTTCTCATAAAGGTCTCCAGAGATCGGGTTGATTGCTTCAAGGGAGACGGACAGCGATCGCGCGTCTCCGGCATCGGGACATCTTAACCCACGGGCTCACCCCTCCGATTCCCGCTCTGGGATAGAATTCCCTCACATGCCTACATCGTATCGCCGCGGGTCCCCGCTCTCCGACCGGACCCGCAGGCTCGCCGTCCTCATGGCCGGGATCTCCTGGCTCGCCCTGTCGGTTGCCGCTCCGCTGGCAGCCTTGCAGACGCCCGCCCCGCCGCAGCAGCCCCTTGTGCAGAGGCTCCAGGTCGTCCTCCGCACCCGCCTTCCCGCCTCCGGCCAGCCGCCGGAGCTGATGGCGACGGACGGCGCCACCTTCCGCGCCACGCCGGCCCTCCCCTGCTTCTACGACCGCCGGGGCTTCGCCCCCGCCTGGACCGGGGACGCCGGGCTCCGCCCGGAAGCCGGCGAGCTGCTGGCCGCCGTGGCCGATGCCGCCGGCGACGGCCTGCGCCCCGAGGACTACCACCTCGGCGGCCTCGAGCAGCGGATCGCCCAGGCGCGGAGTCAGCCCGCGCCGGGCGATCTCGCCGAGCTCGACCTCCTGCTCACCGACGCCTTCCTGCGCTTGGCCGCCGACCTGCGCAACGGCCGGGTGAACCCCGAGCTGATCTACAGCGACTGCGCCCTCGACATCCCCGAGCTCGACGCCGCCGCCGTCCTGGAGAGCGCGCTGGCCGGCGGCAAGGTCCGGCAGGCGCTGGCGGAGCTCGCTCCCGCGCACCCCGGCTATCGCGCCCTGAAGCAGGCCCTCGCGCGGTACCGGGAGATCGCCGCCCGGGGCGGCTGGCCGGCCGTGCCCGCCGGCCCCACCCTCCGCCCGGGCGAGCGTGGAGAGCGGGTCGCGGCCCTGCGGGCCCGGCTGGAAGCTTCAGGAGATCTGATCGCGGGAGACCCGGCGGCCGGGGACCTCTTCGACCCCGCTCTG
>DATFNZ010000048.1:0-5055 GCA_035266085.1 Thermoanaerobaculia bacterium | reverse complement strand
TCTGTCAAGCGGTCTGAAGTCGTGTAGCGAACCCGTGACCTGAAGAACCGTATGCGGTAATTCCGCACGTACGGGTCTGTGGGGGGCCTGGGTGGGCAACCACCCAGGCCTACCCGGCGACGTCCCCGTGATCCGTGGTGGATGTCGTATCGGGGATGGGACGTCTCTACGGGGTGCCTGCTGTCTCTGGCGAGCCGGCGCCTTACACTACCGCGATCCCATGAACCCTCTCGGCACCCTCGCCCTCACCCATTCGAGCCGGCGCACGAACCTCTCCCGCTGCTCCGCCGAGTTCCTCGCCCGCCGGTTCGGAGATCCGGGACGCCTCGATCGTCTTCCCCCTTTCGAGAGCCTGCCGCCGCCCGAGCCCCTGTACTGCGGCGCCGCCAGCTTCGTCGAGATCCTGGAGGACGCCCGCGGCCAGCTCCATTTCAGGCCGGGAGCGAGCTGGAAAGACCGGGAGAAGGTTCAGCACGTGGTCGCGCTAGGGGATGGCCTGCTGGTGGGCTTCGAGCAGCGGGTCGAGCTTTTGGGCAGACGCTACGAGCACCCTCTCCTTGCGGGCCTGCACACCGTCGCGCCGCTCCCGGGCGGCCGGGCCTTGCTCTCCTGCTCGGCGTCCGACGCCCTGCTGGTGCTAGACCTGGCGACGGGCGAGGTGGAGAAGGTCCTGCGCATGCCCGCGAATCTCTACGGTCGTAACTACGATCTCGGACCGGGGATGGACCTGCGGCGGCACCACATCGGCGACGAGCAGCAGACCACCCACGTCAACGCCGCCCATCCCTTCGACGGCGGCCGGCGCGCCGTGGTCTCCACCCTGATCCAGGGGGCGGTCGGGGTCTTCGATCTCGAGACCGGAGCCTACGAGGAGATCGTCCGCGGCTTCGTGGGCTGCCACGGCGCGCGGGTGAGCGCGGCGGGGGAGGTCTACTTCGCGGACAGCACGGCCGGCCACCTCGTGTTCCTGGACGACCGGGGACGGACCGCCCGGCGTTTCGACACCGGCTCCCGCTGGCTCCACGACGTGCAGCAGATCCGGGGGAGCATCTACGCCTTCGCCCTGGCCGACGCCAACGAGCTGCGGGTGTGGGATATCGACCAAGGGGACTGCGGGGAGCTGCTCTACCGGCGGCGGTTCTTCACCTGGCCTGTCGAGGGGCTCTTCGGCCTCGCCCGCCGGGCGCCCTTCTGGCTGGGCAACAGCACGCAGGCGCTGTCGTTCAATCCGGACTGACGGAACCCCTACAGCCGGAAATCCCGCCGCACCTGCCCGTACTCCAGATCGAGCACCATCACCCGGCCGCGGTCGTCGGCGATGATGAAGTACTGCGAGGTCAGGCGGAGCGTGGCCTGGGCCGTGCGGCCCAGGGCGACCTCGGCGCGCACCGCGGCCGTCGGCAGGTGGATCAGGTAGAGGAGGAGCGCCTCCGGCGTGTGGACGGGGACGGCGGCCCAGTCGCCCTCGATCACCGGATTTCCCGGCTTGCCCGGCCCGGGCAGCGGCACCTCGAAGCGGGTGGCGCCGTGGATGTGGAGCGCGATCCGCCGCCCCGTGCCGCCGAGCGCCTCGGCGAGCGTGCCCACCGGCGAGACGGCCACGGGATGGGAGCGCCGGTGCTCGGGCGCGTGCGGCACCGAGTCGCGGCGGCGCAGGGTGAGCGAGGGCAGCTCGTACGTCCACACCTCGTGCCCCTCGCCGCCGAACGCCAGCGAGCAGAGGGTGGCGGAGCGGGCGATCGCCAGGGCGGGCCCGGGCAGCCGGGAGACGCCCCAGGAGCCGTCGAGACGTGCGGCGGCGGCGGCCGTTTCCACGGCCAGCAGGCCGTCCGGCCCGGACACGAACCAGAGGGCGCCGTCGTAGTCCGGGGCGAAGGCGTCGAGGCGCGCCTCGCACCAGGGCTCGGCCTTGCGGGTGGAGAAGTCGAGACGCGCCAGGCGCCAGACGTCCCCCCGACGGGCCAGGGCGATGGCCCGGTCGCCGTGATCCGAGAGCACCAGGCGATGGGCCGGCTGATCGAGCTCGGCCACCGTGCGGCCGCCGCGGGCGAGGAGGCGTACCCCCGCTTCGCCGAGCGCCACGGCGGTGAAGCCGTTGGGCAGGAAGACGGCGTCGTGGGCGGGCCGGCCGCCCGCGTCCCGGGCCGCGATCTCGACGCTCCAGGGCTCGGCGCGGGAGATCCAGGGCTCCCGCACCGACAGGGGGAGCGCCAGGGAATCGGTGCGCAGGGGGCCGTCGCCCGCGAACGCCACGAGCTCCCGCAGGTCGGCCGGCTCCATGCGGGCGCCGAGGCGGCCCGAGTCGCGGGCCACGGCGCGCACGGCGGCGCGGGCGAGAGTGGTGGTGGCGGGGGTCCGGGGGCCCCGGCGGACCTCGTCCGCGAAGGCCAGCCGGGCGGTGACGCCCTCGGCTCGCCAGCTCTCCAGGAGGGTCAGGGCGGCGGCGCGGAGCTGGTCGAACGGCTCCGCCGTCAAGGCGACCTTGCGGGCCAGCATCCGGCCGGCCGGCGCGCCGCCCTGACCGATCGCGAGGTCCATCCATTCGAGGGCCTGGTGGCGCTCCTCGGGGAGGGGCCAGAGCACGTCCACGGCGGCGGCGTAGTCGCCCGCCTCGGCGAGCTCCTGGGCCCACAGCCGCCGCAGCTCGGCGGATTCCCGCGTCCGCTGGCTGCGCTCCAGGCGGGTCACGGCGTCGGCGAAGGTGTTGGTGCGGCGGGCGATGCGCAGGCCGCGCCGCCGGTCGCCGGCGAGGAACCATTGGCGCACCACCAGGCCCGGGGAGAGGTCGCGGGCCTCGGCCACCTCGGCGGCCAGCCGCAGCCGGCCGTGGCGCTCGAGGAAGGCGACGGCCTCCTCGTGCGCGTGCAGAACCTCGGCGAGCAGGAAGGCGGCCTCCTCGACGCGGCCCTGGCCTTCGAGACGGTGGAAGGCGTCGCGGTAGAGCCGCCGCAGCTCGCCGTGGAGGTCCGGCGAGATCTCCGAGACGGACCAGGGCCGGCCCCGCTCGGGGCGGATGTGGAGGTCGGGCCGCGGCGAGAAGGAGCGCAGAGGGAGCCGCCGCGGACCCGCCTCGGCCGTCAGCGGGATGGCGTGCCGCAGGGCACTGTCGAAGTCGCCGGTCTCGAACATCTCCTGCATCTTGCGGATGTAGGCCGCGTGGCGGCGGCCGATGGCCCGCGACAGGCGCGAGGCCAGGGCCGTGCGGCCGGTGAGGCGGTGCAGGACGGTGCCGAACCGCGCGCCGAGCCCGACGTTCGAGCGCGTGCGGTGCCCCTCGCCCGGAGCTTCCTGCCGGACGGCCGGGGCCGGGGGCTCCTGCCGGGAGCGCTCTCCCGCGGCCGCCGCGGCCGCGGGAGGATCGCGGTTCTCCACCCGGCGGGTCGCGGGAGCCGCCGCGCGCAGAAGGCGGACGCAGTCGGCGTCCTTGGGCAGGTCGAGAAAGACCTCGCCCGGGCTCAGGAGGTCGCGCAGCAGGGTGATGCCGACGCGGTGCACTTTCGGCTCCAGGGTGTCCCAGATCAGGATGTGGGAAGCGCCGGGGACCTCGGGCGGGGCCCCGAGGCGTGGCGCGCCGACCATCCAGAGCTCGGAGCCCTCCTCCCGCCTCTCCTCCAGCCGCGAGCGCCAGGCCCGGATCTCGGCGTCGGTGGCCTCGCGAGAGGTCCGAGCCCCCACCAGGCGGCGCAGGCCGTCCGCCGCCCCGCCGGGCGAGAGCGGCGCCTCCGGCTCCTGCAGGATGCCCCAGGAGAGGCTGCCGCCGGCCTCCTCGGCGCGGCGGGCGAGGGCGATCAGGATGGCGATCTGGGCGATGCGGGGCGAGCCGAGCTGGCCCGGGCCGGCGTCGAAGATGGCCAGAGTGGTCCGGCCCGCCCCCGTCTCCTCCGGAGGCCCGAGGAACGAGGAGATCCGTTCCAGGAGCGGCACGAGCGATGGCGCGGCCTCCCTGGGAAAGATCTCCAGGTAGCGCGCCCACACCGGATCCGGTCCGGGTGTCTCGATCGTGCTCAGGCTTGTTCCCCCTGGACCGCTGGAGACAGCGGCCCTGCATCTCAAATCAACTCAAAAAAGTGGCCCTATAGTAGAGGTGCAGCGGGGGTGCCGTCGAGGGACGGCGAGTGACAACTTCGATTCAGCCGGGAAGAAACAGGGAAACATGCCGCAAGCTGACCCAAGAATGACGCGGCCCAGGGTCAGGAGCACGTCTGCCAAGGTCAGTATGACGTCAACCGAAGAGATCACGCGTCATACTTGGCCAAGTATAACGCCTGCTTAGGTCATTTTGACGCCTGCTGAGCTTGGTTTAACCCAGGCCCATCTCAGTATGGCGCGAAATGACTCTGGTTTAACGCGAACCAAGCTAAGTATAACGCAAGCTTGGGCCAGTATAACGCAGGCCGGGTCCAGTATAACGCAAGCCGGGTCTGGCGAGAGCTCCGCCAGGCTCATCCCGGGAGCGAGAAAGGCTGGGGGAAGAGCGCCGTCAGGCTCGTCTCCTCCCGGACACCCTGGTCGTTGACGACGAGGATGGGGAGATCCTTCGCGAACTCCACCAGCGTCTGCCGGCAGAGTCCGCAGGGCCGGGAGGGAGGAGAAGCGTCCGTGACGACCGCGACCGCCTGGGGCCTGCGCAGTCCCGCCGACGCCGCGGCCGAGATGGCGTTGCGTTCGGCGCAGATCGACAGAGCCGGGATGCAGTTCTCGACGTTGGCGGCGGCATGGATGGAGCCGTCCTCCATGAGCACGGCGGCGCCGACGGCGAAATGGCTGTAGGGCGCATAGGCATTGGCGCGGGCGGCCGTGGCGGCGGCGACGAGGGGTTCCCAGTCCATGATCTTGAATTTAGCACGGGTCTACCGCCGTAGATTCCGCCGCATCAGTACTGCGTCCCCGAAGCTCGTTCGGGACATGAGGGGATGTGACGTCGGGAGGTGTTGGTGGGATCCCACGTTTTTCCCGCCGCGGAGACGCCCCTTGCGCCAGGCGAAGCCTGGGAAGGGAGGAGGGAACATGCAATAGACAGAACCCGAAACCCTTCGTAGTGGACCCAGTAGGTGC
>DATFNZ010000047.1:0-4162 GCA_035266085.1 Thermoanaerobaculia bacterium | reverse complement strand
GAGGACGCGCAGGCCGCTCGCCCGCTCCAGGGCCTCGCGGGACCGCTGCAGATCCTCGCGCAGCTCCGCCGGGCTCATCTGCCGGATGGTGCGGTGCCAGTAGCCGCTGCTGGCGATCTCATGCCCGCGGCTGGCGATCTCCCTCACCACCTCCGGCATCGCGTCCGCCACCCAGCCCAGGACGAAGAACGTGGCCCGTACGCCGTGGACGTCGAGCAACTCCAGCGCCTTCTGCGTATTGCGGGCGATACGGGTCTCGAACCGGTACCAGTTCTCCCGCTGGATCAATCCAGCGAACGAGCCGACCTGGTAATAGTCCTCGACGCCTATCGTGAGCAGCACGCGATCCGACACAGCCGAACGACTCATCCGGACTCGAATCCTTTCTCGAACGAACCCTGTTCGAGCAGTCTCCGCTGTTGACCTCTTGCTTGCTTGATTGCTGACTGCTGTCGTCGGTTTCTGCAAAGGGTGAGCCATCGAGGACGGAGCATTTCTTCCCGACCAGCCCGAGGGAGGGACTTTCGACAGGCTGGTCGAGGTCTTGCCTAAAGGGAAAGAATTACGGAGCGAGACGTCCGCGGCTTCTCTGGGATACAAAGGGCCTTCTCTATAATTCTTTGGGTCGGAAGGATCTGGGGTGTCAGAGGAAGGTGTCAGGAGTGATGGCCTTCCTGACAGACGCCACTCTGAAGCACGCTCCTGGGGAGCCCGAGCCTCCGCCACTGGGGCGGAGCGGACATCTCGACCTGGCCCATACCCCTTTCATCCTGGGAAGCGGCCACCTTGACCTGCTCTGCCTCCGTCCACCGAGCCAGGGCGGATGATTGGCCTCGGTCCGTGCCCCTGCAACGGGCCGGGGCGGACGGTTCGCCCTGGCCTGGCGCCCCGTGGCCCTGCGGGATGGTTGGGCCGCCCCGCAGGGCCAAACCTTTGCCCTGCAGGGCAAACCGTCCGCTGGGCAAGGCGGAGGGTTCGCCCCGCGGGGCCAACCGCCCACGCCCCAGAGCGGACGGTTGACGAGGCAGGTTGAACCGTTCAATACCCCTCGTAGGGGCCCCAAGGGAGGCTGTCAACCGTCCGCTTGGAGCCGGTTGCGAACTACGAAGCGGGGCCAACCGTCCACGCCGGCCGCCGTAGCTGCGGGAGAGGTTGTGGGAGCTCGATCAAGGCAGTATCAGAGGCTTCCACGCTGAACTACCCACTCGGCTCCCTGGCCTGTGATCTCGGCAATGACGTCGTAGTCGTGGTCGTAGTGAAGGATCGTCAGCCCAGCCTGTTCCGCAACGGCTGCAATGATGAGATCAGGAATGGGGATGCGGTGCCGCCCTGTCCTGGCGAGCTGTCCCTGGATGGAGATGGCTCGCGTCAGAGTTCCTTGCGTGATGGGAATGGACTCATAGGCGAACATCCGGCGCTGGCGGATCCTCTCGTGCTCCTCGTGGTTCCGTGCGCTGTAGAGCACTTCCAGGTCAATGATGGCGCAGGTTGCCGCCTCTCCTGCCTCAATGATGGGTGCAAGGCGTGCCTGGACCGGCTCGAGCGGCATCCGTACCAGAGCGCTCTTGTCGATTAGATAGCGCGCCTTCACGTGCGCCAGGCCCGAGCCATTATCTTCTCGTCAGCCAGATCCATTCCTCGCATCGTCGAGAGCGCCTCGACCTCCTCGCGCCGGGCGTTCGCTTGCAGGACTTCGCGAAGGGCGGCTTCGATGGTGTCTTTGATCGTTGTGGTCGCCAGGACTTGCTGGGCTGCAACGAGCAACTCCTCATTGATCTCGACGCTGGTCTTTCTGATGCTCATCTCATTCTCCTTCTGCACCAGGATATCACTATGGTTCAAGCACGGATATCTCCCAACCTTAATGGTAGATATCCGCTTGGGGAGCCGAGGAGAGGAGCGGGTGCAGTTGAAAGGAAAAGCCGCCGGTCCCCTCCAGCTCGACCTGATAGAGATAGATGAGGTCCCGCGTCCACCACATCCGGTGGACCGCGCGGGGACGCTGGAAGTGGAGAAGGCGCACGGACCCGCCGCGGGGTTCGGGTAGGGTCGATACGGTCTCGGCTCCGGATACTTCGAGCCGCTCGGGAGCTGGCGGCAAGAGAGTGAGGCGGACGCCGTCGATCGGCTGCGGGCTGCCCAGTAGGATCTGGCCGCTGCCGGATGGACCCAGGAGGATACGGGTGGCACCGTCCCCCTCCGCCCGCACGCTGGTCGTCAGCGGCTTCACCCAGAGGCCGTCGTGGACGAAATCCTCGCGGCCGGAGGGCTTGAGGTGCGACTGGGTGGTCTCATAGGGGAGGAGCTGCCGCGCGAAGCCCGAGACGTACCGGTAGCCCCCCTCTTCATCCAGAAGATAGGCGCGGGGTTGAGCCCATAAGGGCCAGAGAAAGGGCGCGGCCAGAACCGTTGCCATCACTGCCGCAATGACCGCCCACCTGGCGCGGGCCGGCCGCGCGGCCGTGAACCAGAGGGCCGGGTAGAGGGGCAGGAAATAGCGGTCGGCGATGGCGCCGCCCCCGCCATAGAAGTTGAAGGGCCGGGTGACGAGGAAGCAGGCGGCCGCCACGGCGACGGCCACGATCAGCGTTCCCCGTCCCTCGCCCCGTCGGAAAGCAACGAGTCCGAGGAAGAGGGGCAGGAAGTAGGGGAGGATCCCGACGTGGCGCCCGATCAGGAAATAGAGGACGTTCCAGGCCGACTGCCGTGGTTCGAACTCGTCGGCCGCCCGCCAGGAGCGGCTGCCGCGGACGGCGATCTGCTCCTGCCAACTGTCGGCGGGGAGCTCGACCTCGGGAAAGCCGGTCGAGGAATCGAAGCTCTGGCGCTCGCCGCCATAAGGGGTCCAGGAGTCTCCCTCCGCCAGGTTGGCGAAGCCGGAGACCCCCAACAGGAGGCCGGCGGCCAGGACGATGGCCGGGAGGCCGAGCTTCCGTTGCGCGGGAGGCACCGCCAGGGCGGCCGCCACCAGCAGGATGCCGTAGAACGGGCGCGAGGCCGTCACCAGGTAGAGCAGGGCTCCCACGGCGAGCCAGCGCAGTACTACCCGGAGACTGCTTTCCTCCGGCCGGGCGCCGTAGGCCAGCGCCAGGGCCAGGGCCGACAGAGACATGAGGAAGAGGTCCGAGTGGGCCCAGAACGTATAGGCGAAGGCGACCGAAGCGAAGATCCAGACGGCCGCCCACAGGGGAGCCGCGGGACCGAGACGGCGTTCGAGGGTCCGCGCCGCCATCACGGCTGCGAGGGCGAGGAGCAGGGCGTTGGCGATCGCGGCGCCGCGGGTGGGGGAGAGGCGCAGGAATGGGGCGATCCAGGCGGCGTAGGAGGCGGGCTTGCCGTAGGTGAGGGTCTTGCCGCCGTCGCCGCTACGCAGGATCAGGCCCTCGGGCCGGGTGCTCCACTGCTCGGCGAAGCGGTCGTAATCCCGACGCGAGTAGCGCAAGTCGTGGTCCCAGGCCAGGCTCTGGGCCTGCATGAGGTACGTGGCCTCGTCGCCGACCAGTCCCGGCCAGCTCCGCCGGTCGAGGGTCAAGGCTCCCCCCAGGGCCGCCGCCAGGAGGAGGCTCAGCATGGCCCAGCTCGCAAATCGCTGCATGGCGGGGGATTATACGGGTGGGGTTGCTACGGGTGGGGTTACAATACCGCCCGATGACCAGCCAGCCGATCCCCATCCGTCCTCCCGTGGAGACCGCGCCCGAGCCCCTGGAGCTGGACGTCTCCGTGCTCGTGCCCGTGATCGACGAGGCGGAGACGGTGGGCGAGCTGTCCTCCCGGGTGGCCGCCGTGCTCGAGCGGCTGGGCAAGACGTTCGAGATCATCTTCGTCGACGACGGCTCGCGGGACGGCACGCCGGCGCGGGTCCGCGAGGCCCGGATGCGGGATCCCCGGGTCAAGCTGGTGCGGCTGCGTCGCAACTTCGGCAAGGCCGCGGCGCTCTCCGCCGGCTTCGACCACTCGATCGGACGCGTCATCATCACCATGGACGGCGACCTCCAGGACGATCCCGACGAAATCCCCCGCTTCCTCGCCACCCTGGAGGAGCAGGATCTCGATCTGGTGTCCGGCTGGAAGCGGCGGCGCCAGGATCCGATCAGCAAGACCCTCCCCTCGCGCCTGTTCAACTGGGTGACCCGGCGGCTCGCGCAGGTGGACCTCCACGACT
>DATFNZ010000046.1:0-42796 GCA_035266085.1 Thermoanaerobaculia bacterium | reverse complement strand
GAAGTCGGGCCTGCGCGGGCGCGGCGGCGCCGGCTTCGCGGCGGGGCTCAAGTGGAGCTTCATCCCCAAGAGCAAGGACAAGGACAAACCCCTCACCAAGTACCTGGTCTGCAACGCCGACGAGTCCGAGCCGGGCACCTTCAAGGACCGGCTGCTGATGGAGCACGACCCCCACCAGCTCATCGAGGGGTGCGCCATCTGCTGCTGGGCCGTGCAGGCGGCGACCTGCTACATCTATATCCGCGGCGAGTACACCAAGGCCGCGTCGATCCTGGAGCGCGCCCTCAAGGAGGCCTACGAGGGCGGCATCCTCGGCGACGGCGTGATGGGCTCCGGCTTCAAGCTGAACATGTACGTCCACCGCGGCGCGGGGGCCTACATCTGCGGCGAGGAGACGGGGATGCTCGAGTCGCTGGAGGGCAAGCGCGGCCAGCCGCGCGTCAAGCCGCCCTTCCCCGCCGTGGTCGGCGCCTTCGGCCAGCCGACGGTGATCAACAACGTCGAGACGCTGTGCAACGTGCCGCACATCCTCACCCGCGGCGCCGACTGGTTCAAGGGCATCGGCACGGACGAGAAGAACACCGGCCCCAAGCTCTACGCCATCTCGGGCCACGTCGAGCGGCCGGGTACGTACGAGTACCCCATCGGCATCACCTTCCGCGAGATCCTGGAGGGCGCGGGCGGCATGCTCAAGGGGCGGCCGCTCAAGGCGTTCATCCCGGGCGGCGCCTCGGCGCCCATCCTCAAGGCGGACATGATCGACATCAAGATGGACTTCGACTCGGTCGCCAAGGCGGGCTCCATGCTGGGCTCGGCGGCGGTGATCGTGATGGACGACACGACCTGCATGGTGCGGTCGGCGGCGCGCTTGGCGAAGTTCTTCAACCACGAATCCTGCGGCCAGTGCACTCCATGCCGGGAGGGGACGAACTGGATGGAGCTGGTGTTGAAGCGCATCGAGCACGGCGAGGGGAGCGAACGCGACGGCCAGCTCCTCCTCTCCATCTGCCGCAACATCGGCGGCCAGTCCCTGTGCGCCCTGGGCGACGCGGCCATCGGCCCCGTCAAGTCGCTGGTCGACCGTTTCTCCGACGAGATCGAGCAGCACATCCGGGACCGGGCGTGCCCGTTCCCCAAGCGGCGCTTTTTCGAGAGTAATTGATGAGAGTAGAGAACGGAGCGTAAGAAGTGCCCAAAGTCACAATCAACGACCGCACCGTCGAGGTGGAGGCCGGCACGAACCTGATCGAGGCGGGCCTCAAGGTCGGTGTGCAAGTGCCCCACTACTGCTACCACCCGCGCCTGTCGGTCGTGGGCCAGTGCCGCATGTGCCTGGTCAAGGTCGAGGGCATGCCGAAGCTGCAGACCGCATGCTCGACACAGGTGATGAAGGACGGCATGGTGGTGCGCACCGACGTGCCCGAGGTCGCCGAGGCGCAGAAGGGGATGATGGAGTTCTTCCTCATCAACCATCCCCTGGACTGCCCGATCTGCGACCAGGCCGGCGAGTGCGGCCTTCAGGACTACTCGTTCAAGCACGGCGTCCCCTACTCCCGTTTCGAGTACGAGGACAAGCGGACCTATCCGGGCCGCGAGCGCATCCCGCTGGGCGCCAACGTCGTGCTCAACATGAACCGGTGCATCCAGTGCACCCGCTGCATCCGTTTCACCGAGGAGGTCGCGGGCACCGGCGAGCTCGGCTTCTTCAACCGCGGCGCGCGGGTCGAGATCGGCACGTTCCCGGGGCGTGAGCTGTCGAACCCGCTCGCCACCTGCGTGGTGGACATCTGCCCCGTGGGCGCCCTGACCTCGACCCGCTTCCGTTTCGCCGAGCGCGTCTGGTACCTCGACAAGAAGCCCTCGCTCTGCACGGGCTGCGAGGTGGGGTGCAACATCACCATGGAGCACCGGCGGGGCGACATCAAGCGCTACAAGCCGCGCTTCAACGTCGAGGTCAACGACTACTGGATGTGCGACTACGGCCGGGCCTCGTTCGAGCGCTACAAGACCGTGCCGCGGCTGACCTTCCCCCGCGTGCGGGCCGAGGGGAGCAACGGCCATTCCCCTATCGCTGCGGCGTCCTGGAAGGACGCCCTTGACGGCGTGCTCCGCCGCCTGCAGGCAGCGAAAGGCCAGGGCGAGATCGCATTCCTGGGATCGGGCTTCAACACCTGCGAGGAGGCGTACCTCTTCGGCAAGCTGGCGGACGCCTTGGGCTCCATCCACCGCCCGGTGCCGGTCGACATCGGCCCGGAGCGGACGATCCCGAACCTGAAGGGCGGCATCACCGGGCGCGAGACCGCTCCGAACCGCCGCGGCGCCGAGCTGGTGGGCATGGGCTCGGGCGACGGAGCCGACGACCTCCTGCTGGGCGGCGGAGCCGAGCGCTGCTCCGCCCTGGTCGTCTGCGACAGCGACTTCAGCAGCGTGGCCTACAACCCGGAGACGGTCGAGCGGCTGCGCCGGGCCAAGTTCCTGGTGGTCTTCGGCTGGGCCGATTCGCCGCTCGCCCAGGTGGCGGACGTGGCGCTGCCGGTGGCCCACCACGGCGAGAAGGACGGCACGTTCGTCAACGTCGAATGGCGCGTGCAGAAGTTCATGAGCGCCTTCCACGCGCCGGGCCAGGTGCGCACCACGGTCGAGGTGCTCGCCGACCTGCTCTCCCGGCTCGATCCGAGTTGGGCGAGCCTCTCGGCCGGCGCCGTGTTCGACCGTCTGGCCGCCGAAGTGCCGGCCTTCGCGGGGCTCTCCTGGCAGCGGATGCCGGCCACGGGCGAGGTCCTCAACGTCCCCGGAGCCCGCGTCCGGATCCCCGAGCCGGCCGCCGACGCGGTGCCGGAGGTCGCTTCGTGAACCCCGAGGTCGTCTCCGCGATCCTCAAGTACGGCGTGATGTTCGCCGTCTTCATCAACGTCGCCCCGATCATGAACTGGGTGGAGCGGCGGGTCTGCGCCTTCATCCAGGACCGTCCTGGCCCGAACCGGGTGGGTCCGCTCGGCTTGTTCCAGCCGCTGGCGGACGCCGCCAAGTTCATGTTCAAGGAGGACGTCACCCCGTCGGCGGCCGACAAGCCGCTGTACCTGATGGCCCCGGCGCTCGCTCTGTTCCCGGCGTTCACGACCTTCGTCGTGATCCCCTTCGGGCCGGACCTCATCACGGCGGCCGGGCGGCGCATCCCCCTGATGGTGGCGAACGTCGACACCGGCGTGCTCCTGTTCCTGGCCCTGTCGAGCCTCAGCGTCTACTCGCTGGTAATGGCCGGCTACGCCTCGAACAACAAGTTCTCGCTGCTCGGCTCGATCCGCGCCTCGGCGCAGCTCATCAGCTACGAGCTGGCGCTGACCCTCGCCGTGCTGGCCGTGATCATCCCGGTCGGCTCGTTCAACCTGGCGGACGTGGTCGCCTACCAGCAGACCCATCTGTGGAGCTTCATCCCGCAGATCATCGGCTTCCTGGTCTTCCTGATCGCCTCGTTCGCCGAGACGAACCGGCTGCCGTTCGACCTGCCGGAGGCGGAGTCGGAGCTGGTGGCCGGGTTCCACACCGAGTACGGCTCGATGCGCTTCGCCCTGTTCTTCCAGGCCGAGTACACCAACATGGCGGCGCTCTCGGCGCTCGGGGTGACGCTCTACTTCGGCGGCTGGACCTTGCCGGGGATCGACTTCCCCAACAACTGGCTCGGCGCCGCCCTCGGACTCGCGACCCTGGTCGGCAAGATCATCTTCTGCATGATGGTGTTCGTGTGGATCCGCTGGACCTTCCCGCGCTTCCGCTACGACCAGCTCATGCGGCTCGGCTGGAAAGTGCTGCTGCCGCTCGCCATCTTCAACCTGATCCTCGTGGCCGCGATGACGCTCGCGGGCTGGCTCTGATCTCTGGCTCGACCCTCGACTATGGAAACCCTGATCTTCGCCCTGTTCGCCGCGCTGGCCCTCGGCTCGTCGATCGTCGTCGTCACCCACAAGAGCCCCATCTACGCGACGCTCAGCCTGGTGCTGACGCTGTTCGCGGTGGCGGCGCTCTTCGTGCTGCTGGGGGCGCCATTCGTGGGCGCCCTGCAGATCCTGGTCTACGCCGGCGCCATCGTCGTGCTGTTCCTGTTCGTCATCATGCTCCTCAACGTCCAGAAGGAGGAGACGGCCCACGGCAGCCGCGGGCCGCAGCTCTGGACGGCGATCGTGGGCGCGGTGGTCTTTCTCGGCATGATGGGGCTGGTCTTCTGGCGCAGCGGCTCGCCGGCGGTGCCGCCGCTCACCGCGGAGTCGGTGTCGCTCAAGGCGCTGGCCAGGGAGCTGTTCAGCACCTACCTGCTGCCGTTCGAGATCGTCGGCCTGCTGCTGCTGGTGGCCGTCATCGGCGCGACGGTGGCGGCCCGCAGGCCGGACGCGCTCGACAGGATCGGCGAAGGCGGCGAGCCCGAGTACCTCAGCGGCGACGAGCCGCGGACCGATCCCCTGAAGTCGCTGCCCGATCCGCACCGCCCGAGCGTGGCGGAGCCGGCATACAAGGAGGCTACTTCTTGAGCGTACCCATTTCCTGGTACCTCCTGCTCGCGGCGGCGCTGTTCGCCATCGGCACCATCGGCGCGCTGACCCGGCGCAACGGCATCAGCATCTTCCTGTCGATCGAGTTGATGCTCAATGCCGCCAACCTGACGCTGGTCGCCTACGCCCGCCAGATGGACGACCGCACCGGGCAGCTCATCGTCTTCTTCGTGATGGCGGTCGCCGCCGCCGAGGCCGCGGTGGGGCTCGCGCTCTTCATCGCCGTGTTCCGCCAGCGGCACACCATCGACGTCAACCGCATGAACCTGATGCGCTGGTAAATAACCGGGTAAGACTGGACTGACCATGCTCGAGCTCCTCTGGCTCATCCCGATCCTCCCCTTGGCGGGCGCCGCCATCAACGGCCTGCTCGGCCGGCGGATGCCGAAAGCCCTGGTGACGGCCGTCGGCGTCGGCGCGCCCCTCGCCTCGCTCGTCATCGCCCTCGGCTGCCTCTGGCAGTACGCCCAGGAGTACGCCCCCGGCGGCCGTACTTTCGAGGACGTCTACTATCTCTGGACCGCAGGGCCGCTCCAGATCCCGGCAGCCTTCATGCTCGATGCCCTGTCGGCGGTGATGCTGTTCGTGGTTACCTTCGTGGGCTTCTGGATCCACGTCTACTCGGCCGGCTACATGGGCCACGAAGAGGGGTACAGCCGCTACTTCGCGTACCTCAACCTCTTCATGTCGGCGATGCTCCTGCTGGTGCTGGGCAACAACTTCCTGGTGATGTTCGTGGGCTGGGAGGGAGTGGGGCTCTGCTCCTACCTGCTGATCGGCTTCTACTACGACCAGCCGGTGCCGCCCGCCGCGGGCAAGAAGGCGTTCATCGTCAACCGCATCGGCGACTTCGCCTTCCTTCTCGGCCTGTTCGCCCTGTTCGCCAAGTTCAGCACGCTCACCTACACGGAGATCTTCCCGCGCATCGCGGCGCAGCCCGGGCTGGTGACGGGCGAGTACGTGCCGGGCTTCTCGCTCGCCGCCTTCGTCGCCCTCTGCTTCTTCGTCGGCGCCATGGGCAAGAGCGCGCAGATCCCCCTCTACGTCTGGCTGCCGGACGCCATGGCCGGCCCGACGCCCGTCTCCGCCCTGATCCACGCCGCCACCATGGTCACGGCCGGCGTCTACATGGTGGTGCGGTCGAACGTCATCTATCAGCTCGCGCCGGGCGTCTCGATGTTCGTGGCGATCATCGGCGCCACGACGGCGATTTTCGCCGCTTCGATCGCCCTGGCGCAGACGGACATCAAGAAGGTGCTCGCCTACTCCACCGTCTCGCAGCTCGGCTACATGTTCCTGGCCGCCGGGCTGGGGGCCTACTCGGCGGCGCTCTTCCACGTCATGACGCACGCCTTCTTCAAGGCCCTGCTCTTCCTCGGCTCCGGCTCGGTGATCCACGCCATGGGCGGCGAGCAGGACATGCGGCAAATGGGCGGCCTGAAGAAGCACATGCCGTCCACCTACTGGACGTACGTGATCGGCGCCTTGGCGATCTCGGGCGTGCCGCTCCTCTCCGGCTTCTTCAGCAAGGACGAGATCCTGCACGCCGCCGCGTCCAATCACCAGTGGGTGCTCTGGGCAGTCGGCCTGATCACGGCGGGCCTGACGGCTTTCTACATGTTCCGCTCGGTCTTCCTGACCTTCCACGGCAAGTTCCGCGGCACGCATGAGCAGGAGCATCACTTGCACGAGTCGCCGCCGTCGATGACGGTCCCCCTGTGGATCCTGGCCGTGGGCGCCGTGTTCGCCGGCTACGTCGGGGTTCCCAAGCTGCTCTCGATGGGACGCGACCTGAACAGGTTCCACCACTGGCTGGAGCCGGTCATCGCCGTGCCGCAAGGCCTCGAGGCCGGCGAGCACAACCTCGGCGCAGGGATGGAGTGGGCGCTGGTCCTGATCACTACGGCGGTCGCCCTGACGGGCATCTTCCTCTCCCGCTCGTTCTACGGCGGCGACAACGGGCTGGCGAAAGGCCGCACCTGGGCCCAGCGCTTCCCGTTCGTGCACCGCCTGCTGGAGAACAAGTACTACGTGGACGAGATCTACGACGCCCTGATCGTGCGCCCGCTCGCCGCTCTCTCCCGCTTCTTCTGGAAGGTGGTCGACACCTTCCTCATCGACGGGGCGGTCAACGCCGGCGCGTTCCTGACCGAGCTGACCGGCGACGTGGGGCGCTTCAGCACCACCGGCAACGTCCGTAACTACGCCCTTTACTTCTTCCTCGGTGTGATCCTGCTGTTCTGGTGGATCGCCTTCGCCTGACCGGAACAGACATGGATACCTTCTTCGGACTGCTAATTGGCAACTCGCTGACCCGCCTGGTGTTCTTCCCGGCGATCACGGCCGTGCCGCTGTTCTTCCTCGCCAGGGCCTCGGCGCGGTCGGCGAAGATCTACACGCTGATCGTCTCGCTGATCGAGCTGGCCTTCGCCCTCCAGTACCTCTTCAGCCATCTCGGTCCGGACGGCACCTTCCCCAGGGTGCACGACACCGTCCTGCCCTGGATCCCGAGCTACGGCATCCGCTACGACCTCGCCATGGACGGCATCTCGATGCCGCTCGTGCTGCTGGGGATCTTCCTGGTGCCCATCGTGATCCTCGGCTCGTGGAAGGGGATCGAGAAGCACTGGCCTCTCTTCGGCGCCTCCATGCTGCTGCTGACCACCGGCGTGCTCGGCGCGCTGCTCGCCTACGACCTCTTCGTGTTCTACGTCTTCTGGGAGGTCATGCTGGTGCCGATGTACCTGCTGATCGGCATCTGGGGCGGCGAGCGGCGGATCTACGCGGCGGTCAAGTTCTTCCTCTACACCATGGCGGGCAGCCTGCTGATGCTGATCGCCATCCTGTGGATGGCCTGGACCCTGCGGGGCCTGAACGGCGGCGTCTGGAGCTTCGCCTATGAGGACATGCTGCGGCTCGACCTGCCGCTCCATCAGCAGATCTGGCTGTTCGCGGCGTTCGCCCTGACCTTCGCCATCAAGGTGCCGATGTTCCCGTTCCACACCTGGCTGCCGGACGCCCACGTCGAGGCGCCCACGGGCGGCTCGGTGATCCTGGCGGGCATCCTGCTGAAGCTCGGCACCTACGGCTTCCTGCGCTTCGGCCTGCCGCTCTTCCCGCAGGCCAGCGAAGCGGCCCAGCCGCTGCTGGTGGCGCTCGCCGTCATCGGCATCATCTACGGCGCCCTGGTCGCCTGGGTGCAGGAAGACATGAAGAAGCTGGTGGCCTACTCTTCCATCGCCCACCTGGGCTTCGTGATGCTGGGCCTTGTTGCGTTCGACATCATCGCCTGGCAGGGCTCGCTCCTGCAGATGGTCAACCACGGCCTCTCCACCGGCGCGCTGTTCCTTCTCGTCGGCATGCTCTACGACCGCCGGCACACCAAGAAGTTCGCGGAGTTCGGCGGCCTCGCCAAGGTGATGCCGGTCTTCGCCTTCTTCCTGGTCTTCTCCAGCCTGGCGTCCGTGGGCCTGCCGGCCCTCAACGGCTTCGTCGGCGAGTTCATGATCCTGACCGGCAGCTTCCGCACCCTCGGCTGGCCCGTGGCGGTCGCCACCTTCGGCGTGGTGCTGGCGGCCATCTACCTGCTCAAGATGATCCAGCTCACGATCTGGGGTCCCATCACTAAGGAAGAGAACCGCCGTCTCTCCGATCTTTCCGGCCGCGAGGTGGCGGCGCTGCTGCCGCTCTGCATCCTGATGCTGTGGATCGGCGTCGCTCCCAACTCCTTCCTGCAGCCGAGCCGGCAGGCCCTCGAAGAGGTGCTCGCGGCCTACCAGCAGCGAGTCGCGGAACCAAACGTTACACAGGCGACGCTGCGTTCCGCGCCGGTTCAGGAGGCCAGCCGATGAACATTCACTTCGACTGGGCGCTCCTCCTCCCCGAGATGGTGCTCTGCGGCGGCGGCGTGGTGCTGCTGCTGCTCGACGCCATCGCGCCGTCGATGCGGCGGGCCTTCACCCCGATCGCCGTCCTGGTGGCGGTCGCCGCCGGCTACGCAGCCTGGTACGCGACGCCCCTGGGCAACGCCGTGATGACGGACCCGGCGCGGACCTTCAACGGCCAGATCGAGTCGTCGGCGCTCACCTTCGCCTTCTCGCTGGTGGTGCTGCTGGCGACGGTGCTCTGCCTGCTGGCCTCCCAGGGCTATCTGCGGCGGGAGAGAATCCTCTCGGGCGAGTACCACGCCCTCCTGCTCTGGTGCGCCGCGGGGCTGCTGCTCATGCTGCGGGCCACCGAGCTGCTGACCATCTTCCTGGCCCTCGAGACGCTCTCGCTCTGCCTCTACTCCCTGGCCGCCTTCCACCGGCGGATCGCGCTCTCGGGCGAGGCGGCGATCAAGTACTTCCTGATGGGCGCGTTCGTCAGCGCCTTCGTGCTCTATGGCATCGCCCTGGTCTACGGCGCCACCGGCAGCACGCGCCTGGACGAGATCGGCAGAGCCCTGGCCGCCGCCCCCTCGGTGCCGGTGCTAGCCAGCCTCGGCATCCTCTTCCTGGTGGCCGGCTTCGGCTTCAAGATGGCCCTCGTGCCCTTCCACGCCTGGTCGCCCGACACCTACCAGGGGGCGCCCTCGCCGTTCGTCGCCTTCCTCTCGGTGGCGCCGAAGGTGGCGAGCGCGCTGGTGCTCTACCGTCTCCTCGACGCCATCGCCCAAGGCGGGGCGGCCCCCTACGCGGCCAAGTGGTCGACCGTGGTGGCGGTCCTCTCCGTGCTCTCCATGGTGGTGGGCAACCTGCTGGCCCTGGTGCAGCGCGACTTGAAGCGCATGCTCGCCTACTCCGGCGTGGCGCACATGGGCTACCTGCTGCTGGCCCTGGTGACGCTCGACCGGGCATCCCTGATGCCCGTGCTGGTCTACCTGCTGGCCTATGCGCTGATGAACGCCGGGGCCTTCGCGGTGGTCTCCATGCTCTACAACCGGCCGGGCGAGCAGCACCTGGTCTCCGACCTCGCCGGCTGGGGCTATCGCTATCCGCTGCTGGGGGCCTGCCTCGCCGTCTGCATGCTGTCGCTGGGCGGCATCCCCCCCACCGTCGGCTTCCTCGGCAAGTACGTGGTGTTCCTGAACGCCGTGGCGGACGGCCACGTCGGCCTCGCCATCACGGGCGTGCTGGCGAGCCTCGTCGGCGTCTTCTACTACCTGCGTGTCGTGTACTACCTCTACATGAAGCCGGAGACGCGCCAGCCGGAAGGGTTGCTCATCGATGTCTGGGGCCGCACCGCGGCCGTGCTCGCGGCCCTCGGCACCCTGGCGCTCGGTATCTGGCCAACGGATCTGCTCCAGTGGCTGATCGCAGCGACCGCCCTGAGGTGAGCGAGCAGGAAGAGGTATCCCCTCTTACCCTCAACCGCCTCTCCTTCTACCTGCGCTGCCTGCGCCATCTCCAGGAGCTCGGCATCAAGCGGGTCTCCTCCCAGGAGATGGCGCAGCGCTACCACCTCTCCGCCACGCAAATCCGCAAGGACCTCGCCCAGTTCGGGGAGTTCGGCATCCGCGGCGTCGGCTACGACGTCGACGTCTTGGCCGACCACCTCAACTCCCTCCTGGGTCTCGACCGCAAGCACGCCCTGGTGATCGTCGGCATGGGCAACCTGGGCACGGCCCTGGCGCAGTACCTGGGCTTCAACTACGGCGCCTTCTATGTCGTGGCGGGGGTCGACAACGATCCCAAGAAAATCGGCCGGCGGGTCGGCGGCTTCACCGTCCGCTCCTCCTCGGACCTCAAGGAGGTCGTCCGCGACTCCGGAGCCGAGATCGGCGTCCTCGCCATCCCCGCCGAGGCCGCCCAGGAGAACTACGACGCCCTGGCCGAGGCCGGCGTCAAGGGCGTCCTCAACTTTGCCCCGGTGAGGGTGAAGCGGAGGCAGGACGTGCCACTCAAGAACGTGGACCTGCGGATCAACCTAGAGGAGCTGGCGTTCTTTCTGCGGTGAAGGAAACTTCCGCGAGTGTAATGCACCTGAAATCCAGTGCTTTTGCTACACTCTCCCCTGGTTGTTACGTCTTCCAGGAAAGAGCGTACTTTCAGTACGCTACTCCAATGGTCTTCAAGGAGGCCAAAAAATAAAGGGGAGTGAGGCCCGTAGCCGAAGCAAGCGGGCGACACCCCCCGAGCAGAACAACTCGAAGAGAGGCTAATGCCCCTGATGCTCGATGTCAACCCCTACGGCAAGCACGTGGCCGCCTGTCTATCGGATTACTTCGGTTCCAGCACTCCTTGGCAGAGACGACTCTGGGCAGTTGGAACCGTGATGTCCCTGAAAGAGGTGCTCGAAGGAAGCGATGCAGTGCAGAGCAGCATTCTCTCAGAGGCTTCTTTCAAGGATCTCTGCCATGCCGCCGAGATAGTTGTTGGCCAAGACCCTGGAGTTGGGGGTTCAGAGGAACGTCGCCTACTTCAAGCGAGCCTCCATGTGTGCCCGCGCGCAGGAGGGTCAGACTATATCGTTATCCGGCAGATGCTTGAGAGGATTGAGGACGGCTATCTTGAACGGTGGGCTCAAGTTTTATCTGCTCCATCGCTGCCCAGCCCAGAAAAAACAGCGAGGGCGATAGCTACACACCTGCTAGACCTAGGATTTAGTGATACCTACTTACATCGATGGTGGACTTATCGAGTTCAGCACGAGCCTAGCTTGCGGAGCCTCGCTGAGTTGGTAAGAGATACCCATGCTTTGGCACACCGGCCTGAAGCAAAATTTGAGGTTCTCGTTCCGTTCATCGGAGTTCCTGGAAGTCACGAAAGTATGCCTCCAAATTGGAGAAATTCCACAGAGGTCTCAGGATGGTTACGAGACAACAACTTTGACCCAAGGGAATTGAGGCAATCGGGCGGTTTTCTTCTCTCCATAAGCGCTCGCGACGTCCACGCAGGAATACAGAGAATATCCGAGTTCGTTGAACGCCTGTCAGCGCGAGTCAATCTCGGCAGTCGCTCCGAACTTCAACCCGCAGATCAGGTCTGGATACAAAAAGAGAAGCATCCCTTTCCGCTGCGGCGATCGAGTCGCGGCGTAGAGATTCGAGCACTTGCCCGCGAGAATAAGCTATACGAACAATCAGATACCAGTAATGTTGACGCAGCACTAGAGCTTCTCGGCTCATTAAATGAAGGACCTCCCGGACCCGCTGTGGCAGGGGGATGGGCGGCTCTGGAAGCTCTTCTCCTCGGCCCAGGCGATGGCGGTGATCGCCGGATTGCAGGCGACCGACTGGCCACCCTTGTGGCATGTTCCTTCCCCCGTGCTGAGCTTACCACCTTGGCTTATGCGCACTCGAACAAGGGAACGGACAAGCTCAAAAGCAACATTGAAGCAGCAAACAATAATCGAAGCCGCTCAGCGCTTATCGCACAGGCTATCATTAACGGCCAAGCCCTTGCTCTTTCATCGGAATCAGATCGACTCGCAGAAATTCGGCTTCGCTCCCTCCTATCAAAGCCCAAACTGGTTCTGCGTGATATCGAACAATACGCCACCAGGACACTCCGCAGGCTTTATCGACAGAGAAATCTGGTGCTTCACTGGGGTCGCATGAACGCAGTCTGCCTACGCGCTGCCCTGAGGACATCCGCTCCTCTAATTGGAGCCGGGGTAGATCGCATAGCCCATGCTTGGTTTACTGCTGGCATCAACCCACTTGAACTCTCGGCACGAGCCAAAATTCGACTTGAATTGCTGGAAACCTCTGGAGGCGTCTCCCCTATCGACCTCCTCGAATAGAGGGATGCACGACAGTCGGACGACTCCTATGAGACCTAAGTGCGTCGGCTCGCGATGCAGGAATGCGAGGGTTTATTCCTCGTCATTGACGAGGCTGGCTGCTAAACTAATGGATCTTCGTTCATCCTGCCTATAACGTTTCGGAGAGCCACGGATCGGATTGCTGACCGTCGCTGCTCATCTTCGATGATCTCGCGGACAGCCTCGTATTCAGCGGCTGGAATCAGCACATATTCAACGTTGGTCCGGGGGTCAACGATCTGAGCAGGCTTGGACCTGACCAAATCGAGGTCTCGCTGTTGCTCCTGAGTGAACTGGATGGTCACCATGCAATTCCGTTTTTTGGGACCAAAGTGGACTCAACTTCACCCCGGCCCGCGCCGGTAGAAGCTGATCGCGCTCTCCCCATACCGCCGGACGTCCACCCGCGTCAACGCTCCAGCCTCGATGGGCAGCTCCCGGCGGGAGGTGTGCTCCGCGGCGACCTCGCCGTCCGGGGCGAGGAGGGGTGCCACGGCCTGGAGGAGCTCCGGATAGGGGCCGAAGTTGTAGGGCGGATCGGCGTAGACGAGGTCGAAGGGGCCGGCCTTTTCCTCCACCAGGCGGGAGAGCCCGGAGGGAAGGTTGAGGCGGCGGATCTCCAGGAGGCGCTCGCCCAAGCGCTCGGCATTCGCCTCCAGGGTCTTCACGGCCCGGAGGTTGTCTTCCACGGCGAGGGCCGAGAGGGCTCCCCGGCCCAGGGCTTCCAGACCCACGATGCCGCTGCCGGCGAAGAGGTCGAGCACGCGGGCGTTTTCCAGACGGTCGCCCCAGATCGAGAAGAGCGCCTCGCGCACCCGGCCCTCCGTGGGGCGCGCGCCCGGCGGCACGGCGAGCCCCCGGCCGCGGAACTCCCCGCCCGTGATCCGGACGCCCGGCTTCACCGGTCCCTCGACGCCAAGGCAGTGAATTGCTGCCGGATCTGGTCCCTCGGCACGTAGACCTCCAGCGGCAGATCGACTCCCCGCAGCTCGACCCCCGTGTTGTCGCCGGTGAAGGCGATGATGCGGAAGAGGGCGCCGTCCCCGACCCGCTGCAGGACGTCGCCCGGCCGGGGTTCGTAGTCCGCCGGCAGCTCGTCCTTGTCTTTGATGACCGGAACCTTCTCCGCCAGCTCCCCGGCGATCCGCACGACCCGGGAGAGGTTCAATGACAGCGGGTCGTAGTGGCCGAACCGGTAGGTCTGGAGAGGCTTCCCGGCGAGTTGGAGCCGCAGCTCGCAGCGCTCGATCCAGGCGCCCTCGACGCCCTGCTCCGGGTTGCGCGACTCGGAGAGGTCCTCGCCACCGAGACGGTTGAGGAAAGCCTGCAGCTCGTCCGGACCCAGCTCGGCGAGGCCCATCCATTCGTTGCCGATCTGGCCGTCCCGCAACCGGACCGTGCCGTTGGCGAACAGCGTGAGCTCGCGGCGGGTGAGGTCCGTCGCGCAATCGAAGCGGAGGATCTCGGTCGAACGGTCGTCCGCGAACGCCGGCAAGGCCACCAGTCCGAGCAGGAGGATCGACGTGAGCCGCGGCAGCATCAGGAGGGGACCTCTCTCTGCATGACGGGGGTGGGCTCCTCCGCCAGGAAGGCCAGAGCGTAGCGCAGCTCTTCCGTCTCGTCGATCTCGCCGTCGAGCCGGGCCCGCCGCGTGGCGCGGAGCGCCTCGCCGATCCGGGGTCCGGGCGGGATGCCCGACGCCAGCAGGTCCGCTCCACGGAGGCCGAGCTTCAGACCACGCAGCTCCGTGAGATACCGGCGGACCCAGGCGCGGACCGCCTCCTCCCCTTCCGCCATCAGGAGAAGGAGCTCCTCCCCGCTCAAAGACTCCAGCGCCTCGACGATCTCATGGGGCTGCGGATCCCCCCGCTCGCGGAGAACGGAGCGGGCGGCGGCCAGACGGGCGGGGAAGCCGGTCAGGAGACGCCGGTCCTCCCCCGCCAGCAAGAGGCGGCCGGCGAGCCGGTCGAGATCCTCCGCCTTGAAATTGGCCGCGAGGGCCATCAACAACAGCCGCCAAGCCTCGGCGGGAGGCTCGGAGAGGGCCTCCAGCCGGTACCAGTCGTGCGCCGCCCGCGCCTCTCGCAGCCTCTGGTGCATGTCGTCGTCGAGCTCCAGGAGCGGGTCGAGCGCGCGCAGGACGCCAAGCTCCGCCAGACGCTCGGTCCCTCGCACGGCCAAGGCCGGATCGTCCAGCAGCAGGGCCAGCTCCTCGCGCAGCCGCGAGCCCGAGAGATGATCGAACACCCCCTCGGCCAGCGCCACCTCGGCGAGGTGCAGGGTCTCCGGCGAGATCCGGAAGCCGAGCCGCAGCTCCAGGCGAACGGCGCGGAGGATACGCGTCGGGTCGTCGATGAACGACAGGCTATGCAGCACCCGCAGCGTCTTCTCCTTGAGGTCGCGCCGGCCGCCGAAGTAGTCGATCAGCTCGTGATCCGTCTCGGGTCCCAGGCGGATCGCCAGGGTGTTGATCGTGAAGTCGCGGCGGAAGAGGTCTTGCCGCAGGGCCGAGGTCTGGACCTCCGGCAGGGCGGCCGGAGCGCGGTAGAACTCGCTGCGGGCGGTCGCCACGTCGATGTGGAAACCCTCACCGTCGACCACCACCGCCGTCAGGAACGCCCGGTGCGCCCGCACCCGTCCGCCCAGCGCCTCGGCCAGCCGCGTGGCGAGCTCGATGCCGTCCCCTTCGACGACCAGGTCCAGGTCGCGGTTCTCCCGCTCCAGCAGCAGGTCGCGGACGAATCCCCCCACGAGATGCACCGGAGTACCGTGCCGGCGCGAGACGGCGGCGATCGTCTCGATGGGGGAGCTCAGCTCGGGCGAGAGCCGCTTCGCCAGGAGATGGCCGATGTGCACCCGCTTCTCGCGCTGCTGCTCGCTCCGCCGGTCGATCCGCTCCTCGAAATCGGAGATGCGGCCCTGCAGGTGCCGCAGGAGCTGCATGCGGGTCACGACGCCGGCGGGCAGGCCCGCTGCCGGGTCCCCCACCAGCACGAAGCGAGGATGGCGGGCGAGCATCCGCTCCCCCACCTCCTCCGCCGGGGCGTCCGGCGCCACCCATTCGAGCTCGGGGGACATCACCGTCGCCACCGGCCGTGCGCCCAGACCGTGCTGGAGGGCGGCGTCGAGGATCTGCCGCGAGATCGTGCCCACGATCCTGCCGCCGCGCTCGACCGGCGCGGCGTTGATGCGGCGGGTGTTGAGCCCCGCCTTGGCTTCGTCGATGGAGGTGCCGGCGGGGAGGATGTAGAACGGCGCGATCATCAGGTCGCGGGCCCGGGCGGACGGCGGCAGTGCCCGGTGCAGGAACTCGAGCAGCCGCTCGCGTGCTTCGAGCAGGGTCGTGTCCTTGAGCCGCGCCGAGGCGGCGGTGGCGTGCCCTCCGCCGCCGGCGAGCTCCGCCAGCGCCTCGCCCAGCTCGAAACCCTCGAGATGGCCGCGGGCGATCAGCGTCACCCGGTCCTCTTCGCCGAACAGGGCGAAGAGCAGCGGCAGCTCGAAGATCTCCAGGCAGCGGGAGACGAGCGGCGCCACTTCTTCCAGGTACTTCCCCAGCTCGACCTCGACGATGCCGACCCGGTGGCCCCGGATCCGATGCACCTCGAGCCGCTGCGTCATCCGATGGAGCACGTCCAGCCGCTCCGGATCGAGGGGGCGGATCACCGAGCCGCGGACCGCCTCCAGGTTTCCGCCCTGCTCCAGCAGCCAGGCGGCGGCCTGGAGGTCCCGCGGGCTGGTGGTGGCGTAGGTCAGGGAGCCGGTGTCCTCGTAGATCCCCATCAGGAGGAAATCGGCCTCCGCGGACGGACAGCCGAGGCCCCGCCGCCGGAGCTCTTCGACGAGCAGCGTGGACGTCGAGCCGGCCGAGGGGTCCACGATGCCGCCCGTCAGGGCCAGATCGGACGCCGACGGCGGGTGGTGGTCGTAGGCCCAGACCTCGATCGCCGGGTTGCTCTCCAGCCACTCCGCCACGATCCCGATCCGGTCCCGCTGCCGGATGTCGCAGAGGATGACCCGCGTCAGCGCCGCGGGGTCGACGTCCTTCTGCCGCAGCTCGGGCACGTCGATGCGCCGCGCCTCGAGCATCCGCCGCAGCGAGCCCTCCCGCGAGCCGGGAAAGAACAGCTCCGCCCGGGGATGGAGCCGGCGCACGGCGAGCATCGACGCGAAACCGTCGAAATCCGCGCCGAGATGGGTCGAGATCAGCTCCATGGGTCCGGATTGTACCGCCGGGTTGGTAGTCCGACTGTCCCGCCCTCCGGGCCTTGCCGGCTGGTAGGGCCGCACCAACGGCTGCTAGCATCGGCTCATGCCGATCCGGAGCAGGGATGAGCGAGCCCAAGTCCTCCTCTTTACCGGCCACATGATCGACGCCCCCGGACGCGACCAGCCGCGCTTCCCCGCTGACCAGGCGGAGGTGGCGCGGCTGGCGATCCGGGAGACGGTCGAGGCCGAGCGGCAGCGGCCGGGCGGGGTGGCCTTCGGGATTGCCGGCGGCGCGAGCGGCGGCGACATCCTCTTCCATGAGGTCTGCGCCGAGCTTCGTATCCCTACCCGTCTCTATCTGGTACTACCCAGCAGCCAGTACAAGACCCAGTCCGTGGAACCCGCCGGAGGCGACTGGGCCGAGCGCTTCGACCGGCTGGCCGCAAACCTTCCGGTCCGCGTGCGCGCCGAGTCCGACGAGCGAGACGACGGCATCTGGCAGCGCGCCAATCTCTGGATGCTCCACGACGCCCTCGCCGCGGGGGGAGAGAACGTCACTCTGATCGCGCTTTGGGACACTCAGGAAGGGGATGGGCCGGGCGGCACCGGGGACCTCGTCCAGCGCGCCAGAGAGGCCGGAGCCCGAACGATCATTCTGGATACGAAAAAGCTGTTTGGCGTATGAATATCAGGAGAATGGAGTCAGGACGCCATGGGGTTTCTCGGGGCTTGCGCCGCCGTTCCCAGGTATGCGATCCTGCTACGGATATATCTCTATTTTCCTGATGTGAGCCCGATGCCTCTTCCGGCACGGCGGTCTTCACGGGTGGACGGCGTCATGGCGACTCTGGAAAGCGCGCAACCCATCATGGCGGCTCTTCCTGCCCGCTCGGCTGGCTGGCTGCGGAGCCCTTCTTTCGACTCCCTCTTCATCGGAGGCATCGCGTTGGCCGCCCTGGCGGCCACGGCCCTGGTGGTCCGGGAGCCCTGGATGTTCGCCGTCGTGGTGATGGCCGACATGTGGCTGCTCGGCTTCCATCACGTGGTCTCCACCTTCACCCGGCTGGCCTTCGACGCCGAGAGCTTCCGCTCCTACCGCTTCCTGGTCGTCTGGCTGCCGCTGATCGTCCTCGGCGGAGTGACGGCCCTGGTCACCGTCTTCGGCCGCTGGATCGTGCCCACGGCCTACCTCTACTGGCAGTGGTTCCACTACACCCGCCAGAGCTACGGCATCGCGCAGATCTACCGGCGCAAGGCGGGGGTCCTGGGCGAGGAGCCGCCGCTCCTGACCAAGGCCGCGATCTACCTGCTCCCCCTCTGGGGCATCCTCTACCGCTCGTGGCAGAAGCCGGAAGCCTTCCTCGGCATCCCGATCAAGGTCCTGCCCGTGGCCCTGCCCGTCGTGCAGGTGGCTGCCGCCCTGTCGGTCGCCGCTCTCGCCGTCTGGCTGTGGCGGCAGGCGGTGGCCTGGCGGCAGGGACGGCTGCCCGTGGCCTACACGCTCTACATGCTCTCCCACCTGGCGATCTTCGCCTTCGGCTATCTCGTGCTGGAGAACCTCGACTACGGCTGGCTGACCATCAACATCTGGCACAACGCGCAGTACATCCTGCTGGTCTGGATGTACAACAACAACCGGTTCAAGGGCGGCGTCGACCCGCAGCACCGGTTCCTCTCCACGATCAGCCAGCCGCGCCGGGCGTTCATCTATTTCCTGGTCTGCCTGGGGATCTCGACGGCGTTCTACATGGGGCTCCGGGGGGTCCTCGGACTCCTCGGCGTGTCCGTGCTGACGCTGAGCCTGGTCGTCTACCAGACGCTGAACTTCCACCACTACATCGTCGACGGCATCATCTGGAAGGTCCGCAAGCCGCGCCTGCGCGAGAACCTCGGGCTCGCCGGCTGACGGCCGTGGCCGGCGTTCCCGAGCACCGCCGGCGTACCGTCTTCCTGCTGGCCGCCGCCGCGGCCTGGCTCCTCACGGCCGCTTGGCGCTACCGCGGCCTGTTCATGGACGACGCCTACATCGGCTTCCACTATCTCGCGAACCTGCTCGCCGGCCGCGGCTTCGTCTTCAACCCGCCGGCGCACGTCGAGGGCGTCACCAATACGGGCTGGCTCCTCTTCCTCGCGCCGGTCGCCGCCGTGCTCGGCCCGCCGCTGGCGGCGAAAGCGGCCGGGCTCGTCCTGCTCGCGGCCACGCTCGGGCTCACCGCCGCCGCGGCAGGCCCCATCGTCCGGCTCGGATCACCGTTCACCCTCGTGCCCGCTCTCGCCGTGCTGACCACGGCCTTCCACGCCGAGCTGGTGGGCTTCTCCCTGCTCGGCATGGAGACCGCCCTGCTCGCCGCCCTGGTGACCGCCATGGTGGCCCTCGCGGGCCGCCGCCGCCTCGGCTGGCTGCCGGCGCTCGGCACGGCCGCCTTCCTGGTTCATCCGGAGGCAGGCCTCGTGGCACCGCTCGGCGCGCTTCTCGCCTGGCGTGCCGGAGCCCTGCCCGGCCGCGCCTTCGTACGCCTTGCCGGCTCCTGCGCGCTCGGCCTCGCCGCCGTCACCCTGGTGCGCTGGGCCTACTTCGGCGCCCTGCTGCCCAATACGTTCGCGGCCAAGCCGGCCGCCGCCTCGATGGCGGGGCAGAACCTGCTCGACTTCACGCTGGGCTCGGCCGTGAACGTCGGCTTCCCCTTCGCCGGACTCTTCGCCCTGCCTTTCGTGCTGGCCGGTTGGCGCACCCTGCGGACCGAGCCCCTCACCGCCTCCTTCGCCGCCGCCGCCGGTCTCACCGGCCTCGCCTTCGCCCTCTACGCCCGGCCGGACTGGACGGGCCTTGCCCGCTACTTCGCGCCCTACGCCCCGGCGGCCTTCCTGCTGCTGTGGACCGGCCTCCTCCATGCCGAGCGGGCGGTGCTCGCCGGCAGCCGTACCGTAAGGGCGGCCGGCGTGATGGGAGCCTCCCTGGCGGTCCTCGGCGGGGCGGTCGCCTTCGCCCTGCTGGGCAGCGCCGAGGCGGGTCCCTTCCTCTGGATCGGGCTCGCCCTGGTCTGGGTGGCGGCGACCGAGGCCGAGCGCGGGCTTGGAGGGCGCACCGGAGCCGCGAGCGCGGCGCTCGCCGTTCTCCTCGCCATCCATGGGGCCGTGGCCGCGCTCGGCGTGACGACGGAGCGGCAGCGCCTCGAGTTCCCCGGCTACATCCTCACCAGCCGGACCCTCGTGGCCCCCGCGCTCTGGCTGCGGGACCACCTGCCACCCGGGACGACCCTGGCCACCCGCCGCATCGGCGCTCTCGCCTACTGGTCCGGCCATCCCGTCTTCGACTACTCCTTCGGGCTGACCGAGCCCGCGGTGGCCCGGCTCATCCGCCGCCGCGGAGGCGTCTTCACCTCCCCCGCCGACCCCGAGCTGAACCTCCTCTGGCGCGAGCGCGCTCCCGACTACATCCTGGAAGACCGCGACGTGCTCCATCAGACCGCCGCCGCCAGCGGCACTCCGGAGCGCTTCCGTGTCCATGGCCTCGACTACGGCGTGGTCCGGCGATTCCCCATCGCTCATGGAGTGGACTGGGTGCTGGCGGGCCGGCTCGGACCGGCTGGCGCGAGCCGCTGAAACAAAAGTTTTTCATCTTGTCCCGCCCGAGGGGTGGGGCGCACCCATTCCAGTAGAACCGGTTCATCGCTACGCCAACATTCGAAGGAGTCGAGTCGGCTCCGGGTCTTTCCGGGGAAGGAACAGCCTTCTCCCAGGGGGTACTTTATGCATGTAGCAAGGAGGATGCTGCGCGGTGTCATGGCCTTGGCCATCGCCGCGGGAGTCGTGGCGCCCGCGAGCGCGACGACGTTGGTTCGTGCGAGCCTGGACAAGCTCGTCGCCGACAACGCGACGATCGTCGTGGGCGACGTCGTGGACTCGAGCTCGTATTGGAACGAGGATGGATCGTTCATGCTCACCGATGTCCGCTTCGCCGTGTCCGAGGCCGTCAAGGGCCGTGCGGACCGCGAGATCACGGTCACGCTCATGGGCGGACGGGTCGGCGACCTGACCACCCTGATCGTCGGCGGCGCCCAGCTCATCCCCGGGCGGTCGTACGTGCTGTTCCTCAACTCCGAGGACCTGCCGGGTGTCAGGGGCGTCCTCACCGTCCGCGACCACGTCCAGGGCGCCTTCGACCTGGTGATCGCCAAGAACGGCCTGCGCGCGGTCAGCCAGGCCAACAGCCACCCGCTGGTCCCCGATGCCAAGGGTTATCTCGACGCCCCGGGCGGCGTCGAGGGCATGCCGCTCAACGCCATGATCCAGTCCATCCATGAGTCCATCGAGCGTCGCCAGGGCGCCGGTCCGGAGGTGCAATAATGAATAGCTCGAAGACCTTCTCCCGCTTCGCCGCCTGCGCCCTCGTGGCGACGGGAATGATGGCCGCGGCGGCACCTGCCCACGCCTACCGCATGATCCAGAACACGACCGTCGGGCGCGTCAGCGCTGGCGGTGCCGTGACCTGCAGCGCCGCCGGCGGGTTCGCCCACTGGAACATCCGCAACATCAACTGGTACCTGAACCCGGCGGGCCAGGGCTCGAACAAGGCGTCGGCCGTCACGGCGGCCATGAAGTCCTGGACCGACGTCACCAGCGCCAACCACGTGCTGGCCTACATGAGCACCACGACCGCCGGCTTCTCCACCGACGGCCGCAACACCCTGCTCTGGGCCAGCGGCAACGGCTGTACGGGCTCCTGCCTCGCCATCACCGCGCTGGTCCTTCAGGCCGGCCAGGTGATCGTCGAGACCGACGTCTCCTTCAACTCCAACGTCTCGTGGAGCACCACCGGCGGCGACTACGACACGCAGGCGGTCACCGCTCACGAGCTCGGGCACGCGCTGGGCATCCATCACACCCAGCTCACGTCCACCCCGCGGCCCACGATGTACGCCTCGTACTTCGGCACCACCGGCCGGACCCTCGAGCTCGACGACCAGCAGGCCCTCCAGTGCGCGGAGAGCCGGTACTGATCAAAGGCATGAGGCCGCCGGGAGGCAGATCTCCCGGCGGCCTGTTCCCTCCCTGGAACCTAAATAGATCCCAAGGACCTATCCAAGGATTCCCGCAGTATTTAGATTTCTCTCAAGGGAGGAAACACCATGATCCGTAACGCGTCCCGTCCGCATCGGAAGGTTCTCGCCATCGGCCTGTCGCTGGCAGGCCTCCTGCTCAGCACGACCCGCCACGCCTGGTCCCAGGGCTGAGTTGCCGCAAGACTCGACACGCCCGTGCTTGGCGTGCAAGACACCTACAAGGGTCCGAACCGCTGGCAGGTCTCGACGAGCTGGCGCTATCAACGCTCTCACCGCCATTTCGTAGGCTCCGACGAGCAGGAGGAGCGCGCGGAAGAGAGCAGCGAGGTGATCAACAGGATCAACCTCGCGGAGCTGGGAATTCGTTACAACGCCACCGATCAGTGGAGCTTGTCGCTCGGCATCCCTTACCTGATGGCCGAGAGGTCGAGCCCGATCCGCGACGCGAACCGGGTCGTGGTGGGCCGCAGCATCACCCAGGCCCGCGCCATCGGCGACATGACGCTGGTCGCCCGCCGGCTCCTCTGGAAACCGAAGGAGCACCCGGACGGCAACATCTCCCTGGGGCTGGGCGTCAAGATTCCCACCGGCCCGAACAACGTGGTGGACACGCGGACGAGGATGGTCAACGGCCAGCTCGTCAACAGCATCGAGAGCGTCGACCAGTCGATCCAGCCGGGCGACGGCGGGTTCGGCGTCGTCATCGACATCCAGACCTTCCAGCGCATCGCTCACAGCGGCTTCGCCCTCTATGGCTCCGGCAGCTATCTGATCAACCCGGAGGGCACCAACGGCGTGCTCACCTTTCGGAACAACCTGGGTGAAGAGGTGATGTCGATCGCCGATCAATATCTGGCGCGCGTCGGGGGCAGCTACTCCAACGCCAGTTGGAAAGGGCTCGGCATCAGCCTCGGCGGCCGTCTCGAAGGAGTGCCGGTCGAGGATCTGATCGGCAGCAGCAAAGGGTTCCGGCGTCCCGGCTACGCCGTCTCGGTCGAGCCGGGCGTGAGCTACTCGCGGGGGCCGCACACCCTCTCGCTGGCCGTACCGGTCGCCGCCTACCGGAACCGCACGAGGAGCGTCCCGGACCGCGCGGTCCCCGGGCGTCATGGCGACGCGGCCTTCGCCGATTACATCATCATGCTGGGTTACTGGAGGAAGTTCTGACGGAGCTGTCGATCAGCGGTTCATCAGGACCAGCGCCAAGGCAATGACTCCGGGGACGGCCTGGACCCACAGGATCTTGCGGTTGACGGTCACCGCGCCGAAAACGCCGGCGATGATCACGCAGCCGAGAAAGAAGATCTTGATCGCGGCCCCGGAGTCCCCGAGGCTCAACCCCCAGACCAGGCCGGCGGCCAGAAAACCGTTGTAGAGCCCCTGATTCGCGGCGAGCGACGCCGACGCCTCCGCGAGCTCCCGCGTCAGGCCGAAGGTCCGCCGTCCGAAAGGCTTCTTCCAGAGGAACATCTCGAGCACGAGAAAATAGAGGTGCAGCGCGGCCACGAGCCCCACGGCGACATTGGCGACGGTTCCCATCGAGTACTCCCTCCCCCAGATTCATGCGGGATAATTGTCGCGTTGATTCTACGCCTCTTGGCGGGCTCTCGGCTGGGCTTGACTCTCAACCGGCGCTAGCTGGATGCGAACCACGGCGCCGATAGCGCGCGCCAGTTTCGTCATGGTGGCTAGAGTGAAATTAACGTTCCCCTTCAGCACCTTCGAAATATAGGGTTGGGAAACGCCCACCGCCTCGGCGAGCTCGGCTTGAGAGATATTCTTCGACTCCATCCACCGAGAAAGATCCTCGGTAAACTCGATGATGGCTAGTTCCGTCCAGTACTCGTCATGACGCTCGGCGGCCTCGAACAGTGCGGCGAAGCTCTTCTTGCTCATGTCAGATCCTCCAGAATCCTCGATCCGGTGGCAGAGCTTGACGTTGTGGGGAGGACCGGTTTGCGCCATGGTCACCAGACGCGCAAGCATGCGGACCTTTTGATTGGCCAGGGGACCCCTCGGCTGGAAACCGAAAGGTGTTGGCGTCGAGCCTTCATACAAGAACTCCAGCAACGGGCAGTCACCTCTCTCGCTGCAGACCGCCAGGATTGTCCACAGACCACGCCCAACCACGCGCAGGACCATAATAACCTATGAGTTAAGTGCAGTCAATGGGATAGAGCTTCTCGCCAGCACGTCTTCCGGCAAGAGCTCGTTCTGGTACATGACTTCCGTTACTGGAAGATGATATCCCAGGAGTGCCTACAAGGAAACGCCTTGACCCGAGAACGTCGGACCCGGCGTGAGGGTGCGGTAACTACGGCGTGCGGGAGAGGTGGAGGAGCATCTTCGCGAGGAGGACGTCGGGATGGATCGGTTTGCCGACGAACTCCGTGAAACCCGCGGCCTCGAGCTCGTGCTGCTGGCCCATCCGGGTCGAGGCCGAGATCGCGAAGATCGGCAGGCGTGAGAACTTCGGGTCCGGCAGAGACCGGATCTGCCGCGTGGCGGCGTAGCCGTCGAGATCCGGCATCCGCAGGTCCATCAGCACCGCGTCGTAGTCCCGCTCCTGGATCCACTCGACGGCCAACCTCCCGTTCGTCACGACCTCGTACTCGATGCTCCACTCGCGCAGGAACCCGGTGAGGACCAGCACGTTGACCTCATTGTCGTCCGCCACCAGGACTCTCAAGCCTCTCGGCAGCCGCTGACCGGCGGGCTCGCCCGTCTCCTCGCCCGAGGCCGCGGCCACCATCGCCCTCTTCAGGCGGAGAACGAAAGAAAACGTCGTCCCCCGTCCGAGCTCGCTCTCCACGGCGATCTGGCTGCCGTAAAGCTCCACCAGCCTCCTGCTGATCGCCAGCCCGAGGCCCGTGCCGCCATACTTCAAGCCGATGTCGTAGCTGGCCTGCGTGAAGTCGTCGAAGATCTGCGACAGCCGGTCCGGAGCGATCCCGATCCCGGTGTCGACGACCCGAAAATCGATCGATACGGCATCCGGCTCCAGCTCACGGACCTGCAGGATCACCGTCACCGATCCTTTACCGGTGAACTTGATGGCATTGCTCAGCAGATTCGTGAGCACCTGAGTGATCTTGACCGGGTCCCCGAGCAGGCTCTCCGGCACCCGCTCGTCGATCTCCACCTCCAGGGCCACACCCTTTGCATCGGCTTTCGGGTGCAGGCTTTCGACGATTCCGTGAACCAGTCGGCGGAGATCGCAGGCCCTCTCCTCCAGGGACACCTTGCCAGCCTCGATCTTGCTGAAATCCAGGACCTCATTGATCAGGTTCAGGAGACTCTCCGAGGACGAGTTGAGGATGCGGACGAACTTCTGCTGCTGCGGCGAGAGCTCCGTCATGCCGAGGAGGTGCGCGACTCCCATGATCGCGTTGAGCGGAGTGCGGATCTCGTGGCTGATCATCGAGATGAACTCCCCCTTGGCCTTGTCCGCCCGCTCGGCCTTCTGCCGCTCGCGCAGCAGCTCGCGCTCGTATTCCTTGCGGTCCGTGGCGTTGAAGATGGTGGTGCGGCTCAGCAGCGGCTTGCCATCCGCGTCCCTCTTGAGCACCGAGTTGATCAGCACCGGCAGCCGCCGGCCGTCCGCGCAGACGATCTCGACCGCGATCTCGCGCACCTCTCCCTGCATCTGCAGCAGCGGAGCGTAGTGCGTCTCGTGGAAGATCCGGCCGCCGGGAGAGAGCAGGTCCTGGAACCGCCTGCGGCCGACGAGGTCTTCCCGCCGATGGCCCGTCCAGCTCAAGAACGTCTGGTTGACCTTGACGATCATCCCGCCCGGCAGCGTCGAGAGATAGCCGCAGGGGGCGTTGTCGTAGAGATCCTCGGCGCTCTCCTCGAAGAGCGGTGCCGGCGGGAATGCAACGAGGGGCTCGTCTCGGTCTGCCAAAGCTCCACCCGGCGGCTACAGAAACGCTTTGATCGCGGCGCTGGTCTCCTCCGGAGCACTGAGGTTCGGGCAGTGCCCGGTCGCCTTCAACAGAACCAGCTCGCTGTTGGGGATCTGCCGGTGCACATACTCCCCCACCGCCTGCGGGGCGATGGCATCCTCGGAGCACTGCAGGATCAGCGAACGGGTCTTCAATAGGGACAGATCCGCCCGGTGGTCGGAAAGGAACGTGACACGGGCGAAATGCCGGGCGATCTCGGGATTCGTCCGGCAGAAGCTGTTGGTCAGCTCCGCTCCGAGCTCGGGACGGTCCGGGTTTCCCATGATGACGGGCGCCATGGCGCTCGACCAGCCCAGGTAGTTGCTGTCGAGCGACTCGAGCAATCCCTCGATGTCCTCCCGGCTGAAGCCGCCGACGTAGTCCCCATCGTCGATATAGCACGGCGAAGGCCCGACCAGGATCAGCTTCTCGAACCGGTCCGGCTCCTGGATCGCCGCCAGCATCCCGATGAGAGCGCTCACCGAGTGCCCGACGAAGATCACCCGCGTCAGCCCGAGCTCACGGCAGATCTCGAGCACGTCGTTCGTGTAGCCCTGCAGGGAATCGTACTTGCCGCGGCTGTAGGCGGACGCATCCGATTGACCGGCGCCCACGTGGTCGAAGACGACGACCCGGTAATCCTTCTCGAATTCGGGCGCGACGAACCGCCACATGTTCTGGTCGCAGCCGAAACCATGGGCGAAAACCATGGCCTCGCCCTCTTCCGGGCCCGAAAGCTTGACGTTGTTTCTCTCTAGGACGTTCATTTCTGCCCGATGAACCTGCAAATCAAGCGCCACAAGGCTGCTACGATGCCGGCCATCCTATCACTCAAGGAGAGAGCAGCCCATGCCCAGCCGCCGAGCCTTCCCGCGCTTCACCTGGATCGCCGTCCTCCTGGCCATGGCCTCGGCCGCCTGGGGCGCCGCTCCCCGTCCCATCGAGCTCACGGTCGACGCCACGGACGCTCCGCGGGGAGTCTTCCACTCCCGGCTGGTGATTCCCGCGGCGCCCGGCGTCCTCACGCTCGCCTATCCGAAATGGGTGCAGGGCGAGCACGCGCCGAGCGGTCCGATCCAGCAGGTGGCGGGCTTTACGGTCTCTGCGGGCGGCAAGGCCCTCCCCTGGCGCCGCGACCCCCTCGATCCCTTCCTGGTTCGGGTCGAGGTGCCGGCCGGCGCCGGCGCGGTGGAGGTGGCGCTCGACTACCTCTCGCCTACCGAGAGCTACGGCGCCGGCTATGGCAAGACCCCCAACGCCACGCCCCACCTCGTGATCGTCGACTGGCACGACCTCCTGGTCTATCTCCAGGGGCCGCCGGGGCCGTCAGGGGCAACTGCCATGGAGATCCCCGTCCAGGCCACCCTCCGCCTGCCGGCCGGATGGCAGCTCGACACGGCGCTCGCCGTTACGGGAAAGAAGGACGGCGCCGTCACTTTCGCACCCGTGAGCCTCTATACGCTCCTCGATTCGCCGGTCCTGAGCGGCGAGATCTTCCGCACGGTCGAGGTCGGTCCCCGGGAAGTCATCAGCATCGCGGCCGACCGGCGCACCGCGCTCGACGTGCCCGAGGCGCGCATCGCCGCCTGGCGCCGGATGCCGGTGGAGGCCGAAGCCCTGTTCGGGGCCCGCCACTACGGCTCGTACCACTGGCTCGTCGCCCTCGGCGACACCCTCGAGCAGAACGGACTGGAGCACCACGAGTCGAGCGACAACCGCGGGCGCCTCGGGATGTTCTCGGACGAGCCCCTCCTCATCCGCAACGCTGCGCTGCTGGCCCACGAGTACGTCCACTCCTGGAACGGCAAGTACCGGCGCCCGGCGGGACTCGCCACGCGCGATCCCCAGGAGACGCTGCAGACCGAGCTGCTGTGGGTCTACGAAGGAATGACCCGCTACCTCGGCGAGCTCGTCCTGACCACGAGGAGCGGCATCTTCTCCCAGGAGCTGACCCGCGAATACCTGGCCTGGGTCGCCGCCAACCAGGACCGCAACCGTCCCGGCCGGCGGTGGCGTCCGCTGGCCGATACCGCGGCGTCCAGCCCGGTCCTCTCCGGGGCGCCGCAGGCCTGGACCGCCTGGCGCCGAGCGCTCGACTACTACGACGAGTCGGCGCTGATCTGGCTCGAGGCCGACACCCTCCTGCGTGCGAAGAGCGGCGGGGCCAAGTCGCTCGACGACTTCTGCCGTGCCTTCTTCGGCGGCTCCTCCACCCCGCCAGCCGTCGTGCCTTACACCGCGGACGACGCCTACGCCGCCCTCGGCGGTGTCGTCCCGTACGACTGGCGCGGCTTCTTCGCCGAGCGCGTCTACGCCGTCCAGCCCCGAGCCCCGCTCGGCGGCCTGGAGGCCGCGGGCTGGAAGCTCGTCTACACCGACCGGCCGAACGTATACCAGGTGGCGCGCGCCAAGAGCTCAGGGCTCGTGGACGAGAGCTTCTCCCTCGGTCTCTGGATGAAAGAGGACGGCACCATCGCGGACATCGTGGTCGGCTCCCCTGCCTGGGACGCGGGCCTGGGGCCTGGCATGAAGCTCGTGGCGGTCAACGGCAGGAAATGGGCGCCTGAGATGATCTCCCAGGAAGTCCAGACGGCCTCTCGATCAACCACGGCGATCGAGATCACCACCGAGCACGGAGACATGCTCCGCACCTTCAAGGTCAGCTACCAAGGAGGCGAGCGTTATCCGCACCTCGAGCGGGACACTGCCCGGCCCGATCTCCTGTCGGCCATCCTGGCTCCCAAGAGCCATTAGGACTCTTCAGCTCAAGGTTCGCTCCCCACTTCGGCTCCATGCTCGGCCAGGAGGGCTCCCAAGACGGACCGATGGCAGCGGTCCGCGTCCTCACAGTAACAGCCGACCGAAAAATTCGTCTGTCGGGACAAGGCGGCCAGCAACGCGAGCAGGCGCTGTGCCGCCGGCTCCCCCATCTCGCGGCGATAGCGCTTCTCGAAAGTCTCCCAGCGCTTTGGGGTGAACGGCTCGGAAAGCGCGAGCTTGACGAGCTCCGCACTGGGCGCGAGGTCCGGGAGCCAGAGATCGTAATAGTTGAGCCGGGCGTAATCTTCCTTGCGTACACCCCGGGGAGGACGCCGGACCGTGCCCAGGCGAAGCCCCTCCTCCGCCGCTCTCGGGCTCCCCAGACGGACGACTTGGATTGCCATCGTTCCATCCCCCTCGCGAGAAGCATAGACGAATCCCTTGATCCTCATCAACGCCGCACAAAAAGGGCGGGGCCTCTCGTGCCATAGAAAGTGCCCCGCCCGAAAGGGCGCTTTTGTTTTGCTTCAGTTGTCAAAGAGCCAGCAAAGCTGGCCGCATTCGGAAATTGATCTTTGGATCACAGATTTGATGGGAACCTTGGGGTCCAAACCCAATTCGATCCGCCAAAGACCTTCCCTCCAAAAAAAAGGGGGCAACTCCGTCCGGAAAAATCATTCTCTCTGGATTCTGCCTCTTTTACCTCTGCGGCTGCTTCGGGAGACAGAATAAACCCCTTTTATTGGCGGGCGCAAGCCTTTCCGGAGGAATTCTTCACGAATATCGAGCCAATTGACTTACACCTTCGCCAATAGACTCTTTCCCGTGGCCAAAAAGTCTTTTCTTCGGGCAAAAGACCTTTTGCGCCTCGGCATCAGTCTTTTGCAATATTAATCTTGACGCGCCCTGCCGGCGGAAGTATATTGCGCCTCCAGTAGGACCAATCGGGGATGAATTGGGTTCAGGGTTCCTGAACCGGAAGGATTGCCCGGATCGAGCTCTTTGACAATTGAAATACCGGCAGGAGCGGATGGCGGACCGCTCCTGTCGGCCCTCCTTTTCTCCCCGGCGAATTTCGCGCCAGATCGAGCAGCGGAAGCTCTGCGGATTTCCAGAAGGTTCTCAAGTTCAGATTGATGATCCTGCGGTGAGCCCACCCTCTTGCACACATCTTTTCGGAGCCCCGAAGATAAAGCTCGCCACCTGTCCAACCTTCGCCCCGAAGGGGCACAGGCATAGAGCCTGGCGCTTTAGCGCCAGGGAAGCAGCCCTCCTCTTCCCGAAGCCCCGAAGGGGCGCAGGCATAGAGCCTGGCGCGTTAGCGCCAGGGAAGCAGCCCTCCTCCTCCCGAAGCCCCGAAGGGGCGCAGGCAGCCTTCCGGCACTGGCACGAGAAGCAACTCTTCCGGTATCCTCTCCCGAGAACATCAACCCTGGAAACCGATACCGCGAGCTCACGCGGGCTCCCAAGGAAAACCTATGGCCACCACATTCGCCAATCTCCTCTACCACGTTGTCTTTTCGACCAAGAATCGTATTCCTTTGATCCACGAGGACGTCAGAGTACCCATCTACGAGTACATCGGCGGAATTATCCGTGGCGAAGGCGGAATCCTGCTCGAGGTCGGCGGAATGCCCGATCACGTCCATATCCTGGCCAAGTTCAGGACAGATATCGCCGTCTCGATGATGCTCCAGAAAATCAAGGGCAAGTCCTCGAAATGGCTCAATGACAGGCCAAGCCCCGTGGAACGATTCGAGTGGCAGGAAGGATACGGCGCCTTCTCCGTCAGCGAATCACTCGCGAAGAAAGTCCAGACCTACATCCGCACTCAGGAGGAGCATCACAGGCGGGTGTCGTTCAAAGAAGAATTGATCGCGCTACTCAAGCGCCACCGAATCCCCTATGACGAACGATATCTGCTGGGGTGAGTTGCCTGCGCCCCTTCGGGGCTTTGGGAGGGGGGGCCGGGCTTTCCTGGCGCTGAAGCGCCAGGCTTTATGCCTTTTGCCCCTTCGGGGCGCCTGCAGACAAATCTGCGGGCAGAGAAGTATACAGGTGTGGACGGCCTTCCCCATGAGTCTTCAGCGAACGCTCGATCTGCTCCATGAGCGACTTGTTCTGGAGGACGTACAGAGTCTCCTGCTCCCGCTCCCAGTCCTCCGCGCTGACTACGACGAAGTTAGCCGGCTTTAATCTCAGATGAAGGATATATAACTTCCTCAAGGGAATTCTCCGCGGAAGGGCTGCCACGCCTCACGACAGTATGGCCGGAAGTCGCTTGCTTGGCTGAGAGGCGTCGGCAGAATTCTTGGATGTCGTAATCTGCTTTGGCAAAGAGGGCCTCTCGAACCTGCCGCACTTCGGCCACGATGGGATCGTTCCATGACTCAATCAGAACATGTTTCTTAGTCATTTTCTGCATCTTCTAGAAGTTCTTCTGGTGTACATAACACTGGCGCCAAGTATCCTTGCCGCCTGAAGATCCCCGAGGGCGACGATGAGTGCACGTACACGGATCTTAAGCTCTTCGTCTGTAACCATGATCGATCCTGCCTCTACCCCCCCACCCCCTGATACCGCTCCCGCACACTCCCCTCCCCCAACAGCCCCTTGATCGAAGCCGCAAGCTCGGGGCCGAACTGGACCTTGAGGTTGTCCTGGGCGGCGATGCGGACGAGCCGGTCGCCGAGTTGCATCTCCAGGATAACGGGCACGTCGCCGGGGTTCTGGGTCAGCAGGTCGCGCAGCTCCAGCATGCGGCTCTGCGAGAGAGAGGGAGAGAGCGTCAGGTCGACTCCGGCGAGCGGACGGCCGGGCAGCTTGCCGAGGGGAGTGATCTCCTCGACGGTCAGCTCGACTTCGGTCCCCCGCTCGCGGACCTGACCTTTGACCAGGATCACGGCCTCGTCGGCGATCAGGTGGCCGAATTGCTGGAGCTGGTTGGCGAAGAGGGTCACGGGCATGCTGCCCTCCAGATCCTCCAGCACGAAGCGGCCCATGAGGCGGCCGGCGTTGGCGCCGCTCTTGATCTTCACCTTGTTGAAGCCGCTCACCATACCGCCGACCGTCACCTGGCCCTCGATGCCGCCCTCTTTCAGGGAGGTCGTGTTGTGGGTGACGAAACGCTCCAGCGCTTCCCGGTGCTCGAGGATCGGGTTGCCCGTTAGGAAGAGGCCGAGCGCCTCCTTCTCGTAGCGCAGCCGCTCCCGCTCGGGCCAGGGCGGAACCGTGAGGTTCGGCGCGGGCTCCATGGATTCCGTGCTGCCGCCCATCGCCCCGAAGAGGCTGTGCTGCCCCTCCTCGCGCTCGCGCCGCCGGCGCTGGGCATAGTCGAGGAGGCCGTCGAGCGATTCCCACAGGGAGGCGCGGTGGACGCCGAGGCCGTCGAAGGCGCCGGCCTTGACCAGGCATTCGAAGACCTTGCGGTTGACCCCTCGCAGGTCGAGCTCGGTGGCGAGGTGGGCGACGCTGCGGAAGCGGCCCACCCTGCGCCGGGCCGTCAGAATGGTTTCGATCGCGCCCTCGCCCACTCCCTTGATGGCGCCCAGGCCGTAGCGGACCTTGTCGCCCACGACGGTGAACATGTAGCCGCTCTCGTTGATGTCCGGCGGCAGCATCTCGATGTCCATGTTCTGGCATTCGGCGATGTACTTGGCGATCGAGTCCGAGGAGGAGAGCTCGGAGTTGAGCATGGCCGCCATGAAGGCCACCGGATAGTGGGCCTTCAGGTAGGCGGTCTGGTAGGCCAGGTTGGCGTAGGCGACGCTGTGGCTCTTGTTGAAGCCGTAGCCGGCGAAGGGCTCGATGTAGTCCCAGAGGCCCGCGGACTTCTCCGGCGCCACGCCGCGGGCGGCGGCGCCCTCGACGAACTTGGCCTTCATCTTGGCCATCTCTTCGGCCTTCTTCTTGCCCATGGCCTTGCGGAGCTTGTCCGCGTCGGCCATGGAGAAGCCGGCCACCGCCACGGCGATCAGCATCACCTGTTCCTGGTAGACGATGACGCCGTAGGTCTCCTCCAGGATCGGCTTGGTCTCGGGCAGGGCGTAGCTGAACTTCCGGCCCAGCTTTCTCTGGATGTACTCCTCGACCATGCCGACCGACAGGGCGCCCGGCCGGTAGAGGGCATTCAGGGCGGCGAGCTCGTCGAAGCGCTCGGGCTTGACCCGCCGCAGCAGGTCCGTCATGCCGCGCGACTCGAACTGGAAGATGCCGCTCGTGCGCCCCTCGGCGAAGATGCGGAAGGTCTCGGGATCGTCCAGGGGGATCTCGTCGAGGTCGAGGGGGATGCCCTGCTGGCGGAGGATCTTGACGGCGTCGTCGATCACCGTCAGGGTGCGCAGACCCAGGAAGTCCATCTTCAGGAGCCCGAGGCTCTCGATGACGGTCATGTCCCACTGGGTCATGATCTGCTCTTCGTCGCCCTTGGTGACCTTGTAGAGCGGCACCAGCTCGTCGAGACGGCGGGGGGTGATGACGACGCCCGCGGCGTGGACGGAGGCGTGGCGGGTGAGCCCTTCGAGCCGGCTGCCGACCTCGACGATCTGCTTGACCTCGGGGTCCTTGGCGACCTCGGAGGCCAGCGGCTCATCCTTGGCCGCCGCGGCCAGCGACTTGGTCATGTCCGGGATCATCTTGGCGATGCGGTCCACCTTGACATAGGGAACGCCCATCACCCGGCCGACGTCGCGGATCACGGCCTTGGCGGCGAGGGTTCCGAAGGTGATGATCTGGGCCACCCGGTCGCGGCCGTACTTCTCGCCGACGTAGTGGATGACCTCGCCCCGGCGCCGCATGCAGAAGTCGATGTCGATGTCGGGCATGCTGATGCGGTCGGGGTTGAGGAAGCGCTCGAACAGCAGGTCGTACTGGAGCGGATCGATGCCGGTGATGCGCAGGGCGTAGGCCACCACCGAGCCGGCGGCCGAGCCGCGGCCCGGACCGACGGGGATGTCATTCTCGCGGGCGTGGCGGATGAAGTCCCAGACGACCAGGAAGTAGCCCGGGAAGCCCATCTTCTCGATCACCTTGAGCTCGTACTCGAGCCGGGTGCGGTAGGACTCCTCGGGATGGCGGACGAGCCCCTGCCCGCGGCGCTTGCGCAGCTCTTCGAGCCGCTGGTCGAGCCCTTCGCGGGCCACCTTCTCGAAGTAGCTCTGGAGGGAGTAGCCCTCCGGCACGGGGAACTCCGGCAGGTGGAAGGTGCCCGTGGGGATCACCAGGTTGCACCGCTCGGCGATCGCCAGGGTGTTCTCGATGGCCTGGTGGTCGTCCGGGAAGAGCCGGTGCATCTCGTCCGTCGACTTCAGGTAGAAGTTGTCGGAGGCGTACTTCAGGCGGTCGGTGTCCGCGACCGCCCGCTGGGTGCCGATGCAGAGCAGCACGTCGTGGGCGAAGGCGTCGTCCTTCCTGAGGTAGTGGCAGTCGTTGGAGACCACCATGGGGATGCCCAGCCGCTGCCCGATGCGCCGTGAGGCGTCGCTCGCGAGCCGCTGCTCGGGAATCCCGTGGTCTTGCATTTCCAGGTAGAAGTTGCCTTCGCCGAAGATCTCCAGGAACTCCCGGGACGCCGCCTCGGCCTCCCGCTCCCGGGAGGCGACGATGTGCTCGTTGATCTCGCCCTTGAGGCAGGCGGAGAGGCAGATCAGCCCTTCGCTGTGCTGGCGCAGCAGCTCCTTGTCGATGCGGGGCTTGTAGTAGAACCCCTCTAGGTACGAGGCCGAGGTGAGCTTCAGGAGGTTCTTGTACCCCGTCTCGTTCTCGGCGAGGAGGACGAGGTGGTTGCTGCTCCCCCTGCCGGGAGTGCGGTCCAGGCGGCTTCCCTGGGCCACGTAGGCTTCCATGCCGATGATCGGCTTGACGCCCGCGGCCCGCGCCTTGTTGTAGAACTCGATGGCGCCGAACATGTTGCCGTGGTCGGTCAGAGCGACCGCCGGCATGCCCGCCTCGGCGACGGCCTTGATCACGTCGTCGAGGCGGTTGGCGCCGTCGAGGAGGCTGAACTGGCTATGGAGATGGAGATGAACGAAGTCAGACATGCGTGGAATTGGCCCTCCGCTATGTTACCAGAAGCGGGTATGGGGGTGCCCCCTCCTGAAGGGGCTTGATCGGGACGAGCTCGCCCCGCCAGGCGGCCCTCATCACCCCGGCCCTCTTCTCCCAGCCTCCCCCACGTCCGCCGGGAGAAGAGGGAGAGGTTTGTCTGAAGAGTCTTCAAGCCCCTCTCTCCCGGACGGCGGGAGGGAGGCTGGGAGAGAGGGGTTGGGGAGTGAGGGCCCTACGCCTGCGTCCGATCCAACTTCTCCGCCTTCTTCTCCAGCCTGGCCATGCGGTACACGTAGTCGAGCCCCGAGGCGAGCGTGAGGCCCGCGACCAGGTAGAGGGCCGTGACGGCCGCCACGTCGATGGACCGGTTCTCCGGCAGGGTGCCGGAGATCAGCACCAGCACCACCGCCGCCACCTGCAGGACGGTGTTGATCTTGGAGAGGACCGTGGGCGGAAACTTCCGGATCCCCGCCGCCAGGTAGAGCACCAGGCCGACGACGACGAGCAGCACGTCGCGGGCGATCACCAGGATGGTCACCCAGAGGGGGATCTGGGTGCCGTGGTTGAGGCTGGGGATCGACAGCACCACGTAGGCCGAGGTGAGCAGGAGCTTGTCGGCGATCGGGTCGAGGTAGGCGCCGAGGAGCGACCGCTGGTTCCAGAAGCGGGCGATGAAGCCGTCGAGGGCGTCCGTGACGCCGGCCACGACGAAGATCAGCAGCGCCTTGCGGGGATCGTTGTTGACCAGCGTGATGATGAACAGGGGAACCAACCCCATGCGGAGCAGGGAGAGGAGGTTCGGGATGGTGAAGGTCATGAGCCGCCCAGGAGCTTCAGGCTGCGGCGGAGGATCTCGACTCCCTCGGAGCCGGAGAGCGGCGCCGCCGGCTGACAATCTTCCTCGGACGGCAGGAGACCGCAGGCCACGGAGGCTTCACACGTGTTGGCCCCGCTGACGTTGCCGCCCGCGCAGGCGCCCTTGCCGAAACGGGTCATGGTGCGCAGGACGACCCGCAGGGCGGCGCCGCGCCGCATGGGCGAGCCGGGCGAGAAGCGGTGGAGCGTGGCGTCGACGTCCATCAGGCCGAGGTTGACCACGCGGACGATCTCCACCTGGTGGGGATTGTCGAGCACGTCGGTGGCGATGCGTCCGGCGGTCGGCCGGGTGTTGCGCACGTCGGGCACCAGCCAGTAGAGGAGGACGGCGAGGTCCCCCTTGTTGAGGTCCGGCTTGGCCGCGACCTCCTGGACGCCCCGCGGGAGCTGGGAGAGCCGCCAGCGGAACTTCGCCGACTCGAGCTTCTGGGCCAGGACGGGATCCTTGGGATGGCGTGCCGCCTGCTCCTGGACGATCTTCAGACCGGCGCTCGGATCGCCGACCGCCAGCTCCAGCTCGGCCCGCCGATCCATCAGGGACTGATCGCCCGGACGCCGGAAGGAGAGCTCCTTGATGGCCGCCAGCTCGGCGGCCCGGTCGCCGCGCGCCTGGGCCACCTTGCGCGTCGCCTCGTAGGTCAGCGTTTCGGAGGGCCCCCAGCTCCGCAGAAAACCGAGCTGCTTGGCGGCCTCCTCGAGGTTCTGGCCGCGCAGGGCTTCGTTCAGACGGTTGGCGACGATCTCCAGGGCACGGGGGTGGAGCTCGCCGGCGCGCTTGCGGGCCACCGGGCTGCGGGCGGCCACGGCGCGGAACGCCGCGTAGGAGAGCGGCACGTCGCCCAGGCGCTCGGCGGCGCGGCCGATCAGGAGCTGGCTCGCCGTGTACGTGGGCAGCGCGTCCCCCACGGGCAGGAGGCGCTCGACGACACGCCGGTTGTCGCCGGCGGCGAATTCGACCTGGGCGATCAGGACGTGCGCCGGGAAGAAGTCGGGGCCGCTCTCCTCCAGCATCGCGGAGCCCACCCGGACGGCCCCTTCGGTGTCGCCTTCTTCGAGGAGGTCGCGCCAGACGTTCCGCAGGCGGTCCCGGAGATCCGGGTCCACTTCGGGGGAATAGCCTTCCAGTGGATCGATCAGATACGGACGGTCGGCCTGCTCGAGGGCCAGCGGCTCGGAAGCCCTGGCGACGGGCTCCCGAGCAGGCTGCTGGGGCGGCGGAGCCGAGGAGCAGGCGAGGCTCGCCGCCAGCAGGACGACCAGAACTGGAACCGCAAGTAGTCCCGCGATGGATCCCGCGGTTGACCCCGCAAGGGCAGCTCCCGCAAAGACGGCGCGGCGCCCATGACGACGCCTGGCTTCAGGGAGCAGGAGGCGCCGCCGAAATGGTAGCGATGGCATGTTTGTAGATTAGGATTTCCTTGCCTTCGCTCTCGAGCACTACGGCAAAGCGATCGAAGCGCTTGAGACGCCCGAGCAGGTGACGTCCGGTCACTAGCTCAAGATACATGGTCTGCCCTTCTTTCAGGCTCTGAAATAGATACCCGTCCTGAATATTGATGTTGTGCTTAGCCATACGCCCTCCCGAGACCCCTGTGCTTGGCATGTTCAAGTACCCCCGGAATCTGCCGTGTTAGATCCTGGGCCGAGAACCAGGTAACATCCGGCTCTTTCCGAAACCAGGTCTCTTGCCGTTTGGCGAAACGCCGAGTCTCTCGGACGATCTCGGCGACCGCCTCGTCAAGAGACCCGTCCCCCTCCAAGTGACGGACGAGCGAACGATATCCGATAGCCTGGAAAGCCGGAAGACCGGGGGAGAGACCTCGCTGAAGCAATCCAGCGACTTCGTCTTTCCAGCCCGCTTCCATCATCCGGGCCACGCGGCCTGCGATTCGATCGTATAAGATGCTACGAGGGAGCGTCAATCCAACGCGGATAACCCCAATCCGCTGAGTCCCAAAGGGTTGCTCGGCGATCCAGGCAGAGAGCGGGCGTCCGGAGACGAGCGCCACCTCCAAGGCCCGCAAGATCCGCTGTGTGTCGCCCGGCATGAGGCGGGCCGCGGTCTCCGGGTCGAGCCGCAGCAACTCCTCCCGGAGCGGCGCCAGCCCCTCGGCCTCGAGCCGCTCCCGCAACTCGCCCCGGACTTCCACGTCGCCCGGCGGCACCGGGCTGATCCCCTCGAACAGCGCCCGCAGATACAGGCCGCTGCCACCCACCACGATCGGCGTTCTCCCCCGTCCCTCGATGCCGGCGATCGCCTCGTGGGCCCGGCGGGCGAACTCCCCGGCCGAGTATGCCTCATGCGGCTCGAGGATGTCGATCAGGTGATGCGGCACCCGCTCGCGGTCGGCCAGGCTCGGCTTCGCCGTGCCGATGTCGAGCCCCCGGTAGGCCTGCAGGGCGTCGGCGTTGACGATCTCGCCGTCGAGGCCCTCGGCGAGGGCCATCCCCAAGGTGCTCTTGCCGGTGGCGGTGGCGCCGAGGATGGCGAGGGTGGGGCGCATATGGCTAAGGGTACTCTGCTTTGGCGGTGCTAGACTGATGGCTGGAGGCAGTCCGTGAAGCAGGCCCCAAGCGATCACCTCTTCGTCATCGATGTCCGCCACGACTTGGAATCGGCCGTGGAGCGCCTCGCCTCCCTGGGCAGCGTGAAGCCGCTCGAGGGAAGTGAGGGGCTGCTGTTGCTATCGATTCCGGCGGACGCCGGTGACCCCGAGACCCGTTGGGTGCGCGCCCAGGAGCTTCTGGGCGAGCTTGGGACCGTCCAGCCCGTGCTGCTCGACGAGTTGGGGGAGGCCCACTTCCCGACCGGGGAGATCTCCGTCCGTTTCCACGAAGCCCCGCCAGACGACCGGCTCCAGGAGTTCGCGGCGGAGCACGGCCTGCGCTTGAGAGATCGCAACGAGTTCGTCCCTCAACAAGCCGTGTTCCGGCCGGCCTCTCCTTCCGCCAGCTATCTGCCCAAGCTCGTGCAAGAGCTCGCCGGGACGAAAGACACCCAAAAGGTCTGGGCAAACACTCTGACCCGCTTCCGCCGAGCCGGCACCTGATTCGCCGCTCAGCCGTGCGCAGAGAGCGCCTCGGCTTCGGCGACCGCCTTGCCCGCGTTGATCCGCCCGAATCCGAACTGCTTGCTGTGCCCCTGGGCGTCATGATCGGAGCCGATCTTGTCCGCCGTCCGAGCCAGTAGATCCCGAAGATCTGAGCGGCTCAGATCCGGGTTGACCGACAGCACGAGGGCCCCCACGCCGGCGGCGAGCGGTGTGGCTGACGAAGTACCCCCAAAGCTGTTGGTATGAAGGCCGTCCTCTCCCCCCTGCTCTTTCGTGCCGACGTTGAACCCGCGATTTGCCAGAGAAACGTCCGTGGTGAAGATGCCACGAATCCCACCGCTTGAGGGTGCGACGAACGCGATCTGGGGTCCGATGTTCGAGTAGGACGCCCGGTTTCCTTGATCCGTCGAGGCGCCGACCGCGATGGCGTTGGGATCTCGGGCAGGGAAGCCCACTGGACTCCCATTTTCATTCCCCGCTGCGCAGAAGACCGCCGCCCCCCGGCCTTGACGACCAAGTTGACCGGCATCCTCCAAGGCCTGCTCGATGTCCGGGTTGATGCCGCCGCTCCAGGAACAGGACAGGATGTCAGCGTGAATGGCCGCATAGCGGATCGCGTTCGCGACGCTCTCGCCGGGAGCCAGATCGTCGGCATGGAAGACCTTGACCGGGAGAATGCGGCAGCGGGGAGCGACTCCGATGGAACCCCCATTCTTGCCAGCCGCCGCGATGACGCCGGCACATGGGGTCCCGTGAATGTCGTTGCCCGCCATGAGATGAAAGGGGAAGGTGAACCGCTTCGGCCGCGGATTGAAGTGTTCGGGGTTGTCGGCAGGAACGAAGAAATCTCGTCCTACCTTGTCCTGGGAGCTGGCGTCCGGATTCTTCCAGATGTTCCCAGCCAGGTTCGGGTGCTCCACGTCGACGCCATCGTCCAGTACCGCCACCACGATTCCCGGATCCCCGGTGGTCTTCTGCCAAGCTGCGGCAACATTGACGTCCTCACCGCTCTTTGCCCCACTACTTCCCGTATTCTTGAGATGCCATTCCTCCGAGCGGATGGACGGAACCGCTTGGCGCAGGAACTGGGAGACAAAGTTCGGCGCGGCAAACACGACCTCATCGAGCCCCATCCAGCGATTCGATACTTCGACGAGGTCCTCGCCCGAGTGCTTTCGCTTCGGGTCATAGACAACCACCTGATCCGGGACGAACGGGTTGACCCGACGAATCTGGAAGCCTCCCTCCCTGAGGATGTCCCGCCTCCTCTTCTCTGCGGTCGCATGCGCGAACCGGACCACAAGCTCCCGGTACACCACATGGAGGAGACCGCTGGCGGTTTCACGGAAGGCGACCGGAGGCGGCCCGACCTGCGGCGCGGCCACGGCGGCCTTCCCGGACTGCTGCCCTCCGATCTCGAAAAAGGCGCGGGCAGCACGCGCAACCAAGCCCGAAGTGTTTACCGGATCGCGGCCTCGCCGAGTCGCTACCGCGACCGTAGTCCTGCCCGTCGCGGGGTCATCCATGACCTCAGTGTCGAGGCGGGCGAGTTGAACCTTTTCCCTTCGCGCATTGAGGATGTACATTCGATCTCCTTCCTTTATCGAACCTCCAGAGAAGACGGACCGTGGAGCCGTTTTCCCGCCGTTCACTTCGGAGCCCCCGGCGTCTCGATCCCCATCCGGCCATCCTCACGGAACCGGATGACGACCTCGCCGTTGCGGTCCGTTCTCAGAATGCGGGCGCCGTGCTCCTGGAGGCGCTCGACGATTTCGGACGCGGGGTGGTGATAGAGGTTCTTGACTCCCGCCGAGATCAGGGCCAGGCGGGGAGCAGCGGCCTCCAGGAAGGTGTAGGAGGACGAGGTGCGGCTGCCGTGGTGGGCGACCTTGAGGATATCGGCCTTCAGGTCGCGGGCGCAGCAGTCGGCCAGGTGGTGCTCGGCCCAGCTCTCGATGTCCCCCGTGAGGAGAACGCGCCGGCCGTGGACCTCGGCGAGGAGCACGAGCGAGCGCTCGTTGACCTCGTGACGGTCGTCCGCTTCCGGATGGAGCACCGTGAGGCGCCAGCGGCCCAGGGTGGTCCGGTAGCCCTTCGAAAGGAGGCGGAGCCGGGCTCCGGGCAACGCCATCAGCTTGCCGGCGCAGCCCGCGGGGTCCCAGCCCGGCGCCATCCAGACCTCGCCCACGGATAGATAAGCGCCGATATCGACCAAGCCGCCGCAGTGGTCGAGATCGGGGTGGGTCATGACGAGAGCGTCGAGCCGCCGCACGCCTTCGCCCAGCAAGGCCGGCAGGAGGACCCGGCCGCCGAGGTCGCCGCCATCCCAGCCGCCGCCGTCCACGAGGATGGCGCGGTCGCCGTCGCGCAGGAGGATGGAATCCCCCTGGCCGACGTCGATCATGGCCAGCTCGGGATCGCGCCGGGCGGGCTCCGGCCAGCCCGCGGCGGCGCAGACGCCCAGGCAGGCGGCGCCGGCGCCGAGCACCACGAGGCCCCGGCGGACGGGCAGGAACAGCAGGGCCCCGAGCGCGGCGGCGAGCAGCCAGGCCCATCCCGCCGAGAGGGCGAGGGGTACCGGCAGCCAGACCTCGGGCGGGGTCCGCGACGGCCAGGAGAACGGCGCTGCCAGGAGGTCGAGGACTGGCAGCAGGGACCCGGCCCAGGACGGCGAGACGAGCGCGACGGCCGTCCAGGCCAGGGCGGCGATCAGCGCCAGCCCCGTCCAGGGGACCGCCGGCAGGTTGAGCCACGGCGCCAGGGGCGACAGCATGTAGAACCGGGGCAGGGCCCAGGGCAGGGTCGCGAGTTGGGCGCCCACGCTCGCCGCGATCGATTTCGTCAGCCAGGAAGGAACGACGCGGTTGCGCCAACGCTCCGCGAGGGGTGGCGCGATCAGCAGGAGCCCCGCCGTGGCGGCGACCGTGAGCTGGAAGGCGGGCGAGAGCGCGAGGTCGGGCTGGTCGATCAGCAGCAGGATCGCCGCCCATCCCAAAGCGTTGGCGGCGGCGGGAGGCCGCTCGGCGAGCAGGGCCGCCACGGCGAGCGCACCCATGACGGCGGCCCGCACCAGCGCCGGCAGAGGCCCCACCAGCAGCAGGTAGAGGAGGATCGACGCCAAAGCGAGGAGCAGCCGTATACGCCGGGGCAGCCAGCCGCCGAGGAGCCAGACCGCGCCGGCCACCAGGGCGACGTGCACGCCGGAGACGGACATCAGGTGATAGACGCCCGTCACCCGCAGCCCCCGTTTCCACTCCAGGGGAAAGCCCGACACGTCCCCCAGCACCAGGGCCCGGGCCAGCGCCTTGCCCTGGCGGCCGCCCTGGCTCTCCGGCCCGGCGGCCGTATACGCATCCTCCACCCGCAGCCGGATCGCGCCGGAGAGGCGCGCCAAGGCTCCGGGAGGGGCCTCCGGGTTCATGAGCTGGCGGCTCTTCACACGCAGGCGCCAAGGCCCGGGGGGCACCGGAATGCGGTTCGCGAAGCCGCGGGAGCGGGTGAGATAGCCCTTGACCCGCACCGTCGAGCCGAACGGCGGCGGCGGCTCCTCGGGATCAGGGAGGTGGAGGATGACCTGGAGGGGCGGCGTTTTTACCAGGTCTCCCTGCCGCAGGCGCACGACCCGGGTGGGAGCCGACCAGCCCTCGCCGTCCGCGGTCCAGTGCCCCGCGATCTTCACGACGGCTTCCACCGGGCTCTCCAGTCTCAGCCGATCGGCTGGCCTCGGGGAGAGGTCGAGCCGCACCACCGCGGCGAGCAGGCCGAGGCTCAGGAAGGCGAGGCAGATCCCGGCCCGCCTCCCGAGGGCCAGGGAAAGCAGGGCCAGGATGGCCAGAAGCGAGACCGGCAGGTACGAGGCTTGAAAGGCCAACAGGGTGCCGGCCGCGAAGGCGGCGGCCGGAAGGAGCATGGGAGCGTTACGGAGGTCCATACCTCTTAAGACGGAAAAAATCGCTCCCATCGCTCCACTTTCTTCCTTGCTTAACCGAAGGAAGAGAAAACCCAATGCCCGAGCTGGTTTCCAGCACGCGGCGCGGATCGAGGATGCCGAGGGTGGGCTGTAGGATGCTGGGAGGTTGGTCCTCGGCTACAATCGAGCCATGACCGACACGTACCTCCTCCAGAGAATCCAAACCAACCCCGAGATCTTCGGTGGCAAGCCGATCATCCGGAATCTGCGGATCTCTGTGGAGTTGATTCTCAGTCTCCTCGCTCAAGGAGAGACCGCCGAGAACCTCCTGGCTGACTATCCAGGGCTGGAACCGGACGACATCCGCGCCTGTCTGGCCTATGCCTAGCTGCCACCCTTTTACACATAAGTCACTGGCTGCTTGGCCCCGAAGGAGCCCAATCTGATTAGCCCGGTGCTTTAGCGCCGGGAAAAAGGCCGCCCACCTTTCCCCGCCCAAAGGGCCGGTACTCAGAGCTTGTGAAGAAATCGAGGGTCCTGAGCTGGACTGTCGAGGCACCAGGGGTAGAAGAGGCCGGCCAAGGCCGCGGTGTGCCCCCGTGCGGATGGGATGTTGAAGGGTTGGAGGGGAAGCCAGACTTCTTGAGGA
>DATFNZ010000045.1:0-20905 GCA_035266085.1 Thermoanaerobaculia bacterium | reverse complement strand
CCGGCCGCCCGTGGCGTCCGGATAGCTGCCCGCGGCCGCCCAGCCGCCGTCCAGCACGGCGAGGGACGAGAGCACGGCCCGGTCCGGCAGGGTCAGCCGCAGCGACCGGCCGCCGGGCAGCTCCAGCCGTGCCGAGCTTCCGGCCGGGACGAGCGCCACCACCTCGCCGTTGCGGGAAGCCTGCAGGGGCTCCTCCTGGGCAGAGAGGATGGCGCCTCCGTATAGGAGGAATAGGCATAGAGCTGCCCTGAGCGGGCACACGAACGATCCGCGCATGTGGGGTATCCTACCGCATTCCGGAATCCGCCCGGCCTGGAGAAGACCCGTCTTGCATCGAGGAACCTGGAACCGTCCACTCATCGCGGCCACGCTCGCCCTCTGTCTGGTCGGCGTCAGCGCCATGGGCTGCCGCCGCGAGCCCGCCGTGCCGGTCCACCGCGGCCCCATCGTGCTGATCACCATCGATGCCCTGCGGGCCGACACCGTCGAAGCCCTGGGCGGGGCTCCCAAGGTCATGCCGGTGTTGAGCGGCCTGGCGAGGGAGGCGGCCTGGGCCGGCCGCGCCATCACGCCGTCGAGCTGGACCGTGCCCTCCATGGCCGCGATCTTCACCGGCTATCAACCCTGGCGGTCGGGGAACTGGGGCAGCGACCGCGCGGTGCTCGACGAACGGCTGGTCACGCTTCCCGAAGCCTTGAAGAAGGCGGGCTTCCGCACGGCGGGCTTCCGCTCCAACCACTGGCTGCAGGCGGAGTTCGGCTACTCCCAGGGGTTCGACACCTTCCGCTACCTGCGCGAGGGGAAGCGGGCCGAGCGGTACCTGGAGGCCCTCAAGGGTGGCCAGGAGTTCGTCTGGGTCCACATCCTGCCGCCCCACGCCCCCTACGTCCGCCGCGAGCCGTTCCTCGACCGGCTCGACGAGATCCCGCCCGACCTGCCGAAGCATGTCCGCCCCCTCGACCTGGAGCCGTACTACGACCCGGCGATGAAGCTGCCGCCCGCCAAGGAGCGGGTCTTCCGGGCGATGTACAATCTGAACGCCGCCTCGGCCGACCAGTTGCTCGGCCGCCTGATCGACTCCATCAAGAAGAGCGGCCAGTGGGAGGAGACCCTCCTCGTCATCACCTCGGACCATGGCGAGGAGTTCGGCGAGAGCGGCCAGATCGCCCATGGCGGCAATCTCGGCAGCGTGCTCGTCGAGGTGCCCCTGGTCATCAAGTTGCCCGCCAGCTTCCCGCGCAAGCTCGACCTTCAGCCCGGCGGCCGGCCGGCCAACGTGAGGGTCGGCGCGACGCTGATCGAAGCGGCGGGCGGCACGCCCGAGCCGGGAGCGGCGCCCAGCCTGTTCCAGCCCTTCGACAAGGGCGCCCTCTCCGAGCTGTACCTGGGCAACGGCGTCAACCGCTTCTCCCTGGTCAACGGCGACCTCCAGCTCCTCTGGGAGAGCCGCTTCGCGCCCCCGGAGCCAGACTATTACCGGGCTCGTCTCGCGGGGCTGGGCGGCAAGCCCGAGCCGCCGCTGACCCAGCCGGCCAAGGCCATCTTCGGCCGTCTGGAGCGGGAGTTCGCCAGCGTGCTCCCCCTGACCGGCCTGCGGAGCGAGCCGCCGCGGCTGAGCCTCTGGCGCTGGGGCCCCCAGGGCAGCGAACGGGTGAACGATCCCGCCGTCCTCGACCGCATGGCCCGGCAGCTCAAGAACGCCTGGCTGGCCGCCAACGGCTCGGAGATGCCGCCCGGCAGAGCCAAGGGGGGCAAGCAGCCCCACCTCACGCCGAAGCAGGAGGAAGAGCTGCGGTCGTTGGGGTACGTGGCGGGCGGGAGCTGAGACCCGCGGCCACCACCAGGAACAGCCCGTTCATCGCCGCCACCGTCCACGCGAACTCGCTCGGCGAGCCGTGGAAGACGGCCAGCGCTCCCGCTTCCAGGAGGATCAGGACGGGCAGCAGCGCGTAGAAGCGCAGCCGGCCCGTGGACAGCCGGTAGAGCAGCAGGGCGTTGCTGAACGACATCAGGGCCATGGCGATCCCCAGGGGGAGGACCAGGCCGGCCGCCTGCCGGTAGCTCTCACCGCCCACGGCCCTCACCAGCAGGTCCGGGAAGAAGGCGAAGGCCGCCAGCACTGGGGTGACGCAGACGGCCAGGATGCCCAGCGTGCCGGCGAGCACGCGGCCCGCTCCGCCCCGTCCCTCGGCGGCGGCCTCGGTCGAGATGGGGAACATGGCCTTGGTCACGGGTGCCGTGCCGAGGAGGATCGACTTGCCGAGGAACGAGGCCACCGCGTAGCCCCCCGCCACCACGTCCGGAAAGAAGGCCCGGGCGAGCAGGACGTCGAGGCTGTAGAACCCCATCACCGTCGCCGTCGCCACGAACACCGGCAGGCTGTAGCGGTAGATGTCCGGCAGCTCGGCGGGCTCCGCGGGCGCGCCGTAGACGTCCTTCAGGGGGAAGTAGGAAACGGCGAAGGCGAAGCAGAGCCCGAGGCTCACCCCCGCCACCGAGCCGTACTCCCGGGCGCCGGCCCACACGAGCCCGACGCCGATGCCGAGCTTCGCCAGGACCTCCCAGATCATGTTGAGCCCGAGATCGCGGAAGCGCTTCCGCCCCTGGAGGGCGCCGCGGTGGATGGGCAGCAGGCCCACGCCCACAAGGGACAGCGCGAAGAGGGCCATCAACGGATAAGGAATGCGCAGCCACCGCCCGAGCGGCACCGCTGCCGCGAGGTAGAGCGCCAGCATCGCGAGCGTCGCCTGCCCGCCCTTGCGCAGGGCCCGGCGGAGGAGGTCGTGCAGCCGTCCGGGGTCGCCCTCGCGCGAGGCATAGCGGGCGACCACCGTCTGCGCCGACTCCGCGAAGACGTTCAGGACGTAGAGGATGGCGAGCAGCGCCGCCAGAGCGCCGTAGCCGGCGGGCCCGAGCATCCGTGCCATCGCGATGTGGAAGACGAAGTGGAGCGCGTTGGCGAGGTTGAGGGTGACCAGGAGCACGGCGCTCCCCCCGAGCAGGCCGGTCGCGGAGGGGCGGATCTTCAAGGCGCCGGTGCCGCTGCCGGTGGCACTGCCAGGGGGCGGGGCTGCCGCCACCGATAGATCTCCAGCCCGAAGGCCCGGGGCCGGGCGTCGGGGTTGGACGGGATGCGCACCCGGATCTCCTGGCCGGTGAGCTGGAAGCGCGGGCTCATGCGGAAGAAGCGGCTCAGCCGCCGGCCCGTGTCCGTCACCGTCACCGGCCGCCCTCCGGGATCGAGCTGCAGCTCGTCGACCTTCCGCGCCGCCGCCTCTCGAGGCACCCAGAGCAGGAGCGACACCGTTTCTCCCGGCTTGGCGAGGCCCTCCGGGAGGCGGCCGACCAGGAAAGGCGCCTGGTCCGGCCGCCGGACCCGGATCTGCCCGGGACCGCCGTCGAGCTCCCAGGGGTGGCGCACCACCACCACCGGCTCGCCGCGGCTCGCGAAGGCTCTGCCGTCGACGACCTCGATCTGCGCTTTCGCCACGCGCGCCACGCGGTGCCGGTAGAACCCGGCGTCCGGTCCGTCGAGGCGGCTCTGAGGGAAGATCTCGACGTCCGCGCGGTCCAGGAAGACGGGATCGAGGGCCGCCAGGCGGTCCACCCGGGTCAACAGCGGCCGGCGCGGCTTGCCGCTCACCTGGAAGACGCCGAGTCCCTTCTCATAGGCCAGGTGGCGAAGGCCGAACGGCTCCAAGCCGCCGAGCAGGGCAGCGTTCGCCGTCTCGAAGTTCGTGGGCACCACCCGTCGATAGACGATTCCCCACTGCTGGGCGAGGAGCGCCGAGCCGATCCCCAGCCAGGCCACGGCCGCCACCGCCGGCCACGCCAGCCAGCGGGCCCGGGCTTCGAGGAGACGCCAGAGCTCCACCAGGGCCCAGGCGGCGGCGAGCGAGGAGAAGGGCACGACCGGCAGATAGTTCTGGCCGCGGAACAGCGTCATCCCCAGCCCGTGGAGAGCCGAGTAGCCCAACAGCAGGCTCAGCAGCAGGATCGAGCCGAGCCGCTGCTCGGAGGCGTCCTCCAGGGCTGGCCGCCGGATCCGCCAGATTCGCCAGATCATTCCGACGACGCCCAGCGCCACGAACGCCGCCAGCACGGGCCCGTGGTGCTCGACCAGGAACTCCACCTGCCGCGCGAACACCACCCCGTGGCCGCTCTTCTCCTCGACCCCCTTGACGGCGTAGCCGTGGACCAGCTTGGGGATGAACTCGAAGACGACGCCGAGGTACGGATTGAGGACGATGAAGGTGAGGATCGAGGTGAATCCTGCCTGCATCAGCCAGTTCCACTGCCGCGGGTCGCGCCGGCCGTTGACCAGGACGGCGGCCAGTACCGAGGCAATAATCGGGATCGCCGCGGCGATCCCCGTGTACTTCGTCGACACGGCGAGCCCGACGCCGAACCCCACCAGAAGGAAGCGGGGCAGGCTGGGCCGGAAGGCGGCGCCGAGCGTCCAGAGGAACGTCAGCGTCACCAGCAGGATGACCAGGATGTCGGGCTTGAACTCCACCGAGCTCAGCACGTGCCGGGGGAACGCCGCCAGGATGGCCGCCGCCAGCAGCCCCGCCTCCGGCGAGTAGAGCCGCCGGCCGATCAGGAAGATCAGCCACAGGCTCAGCACGCCATAGACCACGTTGACCATTCGGGCGAGCCAGTAGGCGGTGGGGGAGTAGCCGTCGCTGGTCTTCTTGTAGATCGAGAACGGCGGGTACCGCGTCACCCGGTAGAGCGACTGGCTGGCGCCCAGCACCGCCGCCTGCGGCAGGTACGACAGGCTGAGATAGAAGGCGTGCCGGGGCTGGAAGTCGCCGTGCTTCAAGAGGGCCGAGACGTTCCTGAAGGTGAACCGCTCGTCGAAGAAGCGGTTCGAGTTCAGGCCCTGGCTGGCGTCCCACGTCCGCAGGGCGAAGCTCACCAGCAGCAGGGCCGCCAGGGCGATGCCGATCCAGCGCTTGGGCGCGGCTTCGGAGTCGGATGGAACCATTGGGATTTGGCGGATGGTACTTTGGAGGATAGTACTTTGGATGCTGATACTTGGCGCGGAACGAGGCAACGCGGTTGCCTGCGATTTGGCGCGAATGGTAGCATGCGCCATCCTCCCCGACGGGCCGGCGAGCGTTCTCCCGTGCAGCAATCCCTCATCCTACAGAGCGCACCATGCAGAGCGATCGAGACGGCGGCAGGCTGAAGATCCTGATCTGCCTGCTGTATTACCTGCCGCACCGCACCGGCCTGACGCTCTACGTCCAGCAACTGGCCGAGCGGCTGGCCGCCCGCGGGCACCAGGTGACCGTCCTCTGCGCCCGGCACTCGCCGGAGACCCCGCTGGGCGAGTCGGTGCACAACGGCGTGCGGGTCATCCGCCTCTGGCCCCTGCCGCTCGCCATCAGCCGCGGCATGGTGATGCCGGGCTATCCCCGGGCGCTCCTCCGCCTGGTCAAGGAGCACGACGTGGTGAGCCTCCACACGCCGATGCTCGAGACGGCCCTCGTCAGCCTGGCCGCCCGGCTGCGGGGCAAGCGGATCGTCGTCACCCACCACGGCGACCTGGTGCTGCCCGCGGGGGCGCTCAACCGGCTGATCACCGGAGTCATGTTCGGCTTCTACCGGTTCATGGCGAGCGCGGCCCCGGCCCTCGTCTGCCACACGATGGACTACGCCCGCCACTCCTATTACTTGAAGCCCTACCTGGAGAAGGTGACGGTGATTCCCCCCTTCGTCGACGTGCCGAAGCCGGATCCGGAGCGGGTGCGCGAGCTGCGCCGGGCCTGGTCGCCGGACGGCGGGCCCATCATCGGCTTCGCCGGCCGCTTCGTGGAAGAGAAGAGGCCGGATCTCCTCATCCAGTCCCTGGAAGTGGTCAACCGCGCCTTTCCCAACGCGCGCGTCGTCTTCGCCGGCCAGCACCAGATCCCGTACGAGTCCTACTGGCCCCGGCACAAGCCGCTGGTGGACCGCTACCAGGACCAGCTCGTCTTTCTGGGGATCGTCCCCTCGCCCCAGGACATGGCCGACTTCTATGCCGCCTGCGACCTGCTCGCCCTGCCGAGCGACACCGAGTGCTTCGCCCTGGTCCAGGTCGAGGCCATGCTCTGCGGCACCCCCGTGGTGATGACGGACACTCCCGGAGGCCGGGTCCCCGTGCAGCTCACCGGCATGGGCAAGATCGTCCCGAGGAACGATTGGCGGGCCCTGGGAGAAGGAATCGTCGAGGTGCTCTCGGACCGCGGCCGCTTCGTCCGGACCGCCGAGGAGATCGAGGAGCACTTTTCGGGGGAGGTGACGGTCAGGCGTTATGAGGAGGTCTTCGCGATGCACGCGGTGCGGACCGCCGAAGACGCTTCCCTGCCGGCGCTCACCCCTTCCGCGCCTTCAAACAGAGATTGACCGTCGACCTTCCCGGCGGCTCGTTCATCCCGTTCTTCCGGTCGATCCAGCCCAGCAGCTTCAGGCCCATGTTGATGGGATGGAAAGGGCTGCCGCCATCCCGGTCGAAGCCGCCGCGGTCGGCCACGTCGGCGAGGCCGCGGCCGAAGAGCCCCGATTCGAGGAGGGGTTTGCCCAGACCGTAGAGGAGATTGTGGACGAAGGGGAAGGAGTGGTGGGTCTGCGAGCGCTCCTCTTCGACCTGGAACCCGGCCGCCAGCGCTGCCTCACGCAACTGCTCCGGCGTATAGAGCCGGACGTGGAAGGCCCAGATCCCCGCCAGCGGTCCCCGGCCGATGTGAGTCCCGAACAGCGTCTCCAGGGTCTTGTTGATCGGGTCCCACCAGAAGGGGTAGTCGGTGTGAGGCACGGTGATGAGGGCCAGCCCCCCGGGTTTGAGCACCCGGCGGATCTCGCGGAGGGCGTCGACGTCCCGGTCCACATGCTCCAGGATCTCGGAGAGCAGGACGGCGTCAAAGGTTTCGTCCGGGAAGGGCAGGTCGTAGATCGAAGCGTTGCCCACCAGCACGGCGGGCAAATCGGCCGTGTTCCGCCGCGCCTTCCGCAGATAAGGAAGCTCCAGGTCGATCCCGAACAGCCGTGCCGTCCCAAGATACCTGAGCATCTTGAGGTAGAACCCACGGCCGCATCCGCAGTCGAGGATGGTCCGGCCATCCGTCGGCCCGAGCCACTCGAAGATCGTCCACGCCCGCCGCTTGAAGGCCATGTCGGCCTCCTTGCGGGTGAGGTACTGGTAGGACTGGGTGGGGGCGATGGGGTCGGTCATTGGGGCGCGATCTTACAACTGGCTGGACATGTTAGTCTTTCTCCATGCAAGACGCTTCCGTCAAGAAAGAGGCCTACAGGCTGGTCGAAGACCTTCCGGAGGACGCGACCTGGGATGATCTGATGTACAGGATCTACGTCCGCCAAGCCATAGAGGCTGGGATCCGAGATGCCGATGAGGGACGCGTCGTAGAAGTTGAAGAAGTCCGTGCCAGGTTCGGATTGCCGAGGTGAAGGTCCTCTGGACCGAAAACGCGATTTCGCACCTGATCGCGATCTACGAGTACATCGCTCGGGATTCCTCGTTTTACGCTCAACGGATGGTCGATCGGCTGACGAAGCGGTCCCGGCAACTGTCCGACTTCCCGAATTCCGGCCGTATGGTGCCGGAGTACTCGGTGGCGGATATCCGAGAAGTTGTCGAGAAACCCTACCGCCTGATCTATCGCGTCTATCCTGACCGGATCGAAATCCTGGCCGCCATTCACGGCGCTCAGCGCTTGCCTCCGGAGTTTTGACCCTCCTCGGCCTCATCCCCGCCGCCGGCCGTGCCGAGCGCCTCGGTCCCCTGCCGTGCAGCAAGGAGCTGCTCCCCATCGGCTTCCGGGAGACGCCGCGCGGGCCGGCTCCGAAGGTGGCGGGGCACTACCTGCTGGAGCGGCTCCGGGCCGGGGGCGTCCGCAAGGTCTTCATGGTGCTCCACGAGTCCAAGACCGACGTGCCCCGCTACTTCGGCACGGGGGAGATCGCGGACGTGGCGCTCGCCTATCTCTCCATTCCTGGCTCGCGGAGCGTTCCGGAGACGCTCGACCGGGCGTTTCCGTTCGTCGAGGATGCGATCGTCGCCCTCGGCTTCCCCGACGTGATCTTCCAGCCGGTGGACGCCTTTGCCCGGCTCGTCGAGCGGCAGGCGGCGACCGGGGCCGACCTCGTGCTCGGGCTCTTCCCGACCGACCGGCACCAGTCCACGGACATGGTCGAGGTGGGTCCGGACGGCCGGGTGGTGCGCGTCGAGGTGCGGCCGGAGAGCACGGCGTTGCGCTACAACTGGCTGATCGCCGTCTGGGGGCCCGCGTTCACCCGCTTTCTTCACGAGGCGGTGCGCGGCGCCCCGGGGGGAGAGCGGGAGTTTCAGATCGGCGCCGTGGTGCAGGCCGCGGTCGCCCAGGGGTTCCACGTCGAGGGGGTGGAGCTCCCCGACGGCTCCTACCGGGATGTCGGGACGCCCGGCGAGCTCGCGGCGGCGATGCGCGAGCACGCCCAGATCGACCCCGGCCCTCCTTGACGGGGCTCTGGTAACATACGCCGCCGCTCCGGCGTACCTTGATCCCGAGCCCGTCCTGATGACGAAACCGAACCCTTCCACGCTCCGCGTCGCCGTCGTCGGCTGCGGCGCCGTCGCGCAGATCCACCACCTGCCCGCCCTCGCCGTCTCCCGGCGGGCGGAGGCGACCGTGCTGGTGGACGCGGACGCCGGGCGCGCCCGGAGCCTCGCGGAGCGCTTCGGCGTGGCCGACACCGCCACCGACTACCGCGAGCTGCCGGGACGCGTCGACGCCGCCGTCATCGCCCTGCCCAACAGCCTGCACGCTCCCGTCGCGGTCGAGCTCCTGCGGCGCGGCGTCCACGTGCTGGTCGAGAAGCCGATGGCCATGAACGTCCGCGAGTGCGACGAGATGATCGCCGCCGCCGAGGCGGGCCGCACCGTGCTGGCGGTGGGGCTCGACTTCCGCTTCTTCGACTCCTCCCTGCTCGTGCGCAACCTCCTCCGCGACGGCCTGCTCGGCGACATCCGCCGCTTCGAGATGCACCAGGGGGTGATCCCCCGCTGGCCCTTCGCCACCGACTTCCTGCTCAAGAAGGAGATGGCGGGCGGCGGCGTGCTGGCGGACTTCGGCGTCCACGTGCTCGACCTGCTGCTCTGGTGGCTGGGCGACTGGGCGACGGTCGACTACTGGGACGACGCCATGGGCGGCATCGAGTCCGACTGCGAGCTGCGCCTCGCGATGCGCTCGGGCGTCGAGGGGAGCGTCGAGATCAGCCGCACGCGGAACCTCGCGAACACCTGCGTCTTCGAGGGCACCCGGGCGTCGCTCGAGGTCGGCGTCTGGGATCCGGACCCCGAGATCCGGCTGCTGATCGCCGACCGCGAGGTCTCCCTGGCCGGCCGGGCCCGCCGGGAAGGGGGCTCGGGCCTCAACTTCACGGACGTCTTCGTCCGCCAGCTCGACGACTTCGCGGAGGCCATCCGGAAGCGGCGCGAGCCGTTCGTCTCCGGCCGCGAGGGCCGCCGGTCGCTCGAGCTGATCGAGGCCTGCTATGCCCGGCGCCAGCGCCTGGAGCTCCCCTGGTCGGTCGTCCCCGTGCCCAGGGAGCAGGTGTCGTGAGCCTGGCCTCGATCGACGGGGCGTTCGCCGGCAAGCGGGTGCTGGTGACCGGCGCCACCGGCTTCATCGGCGGCCGGCTGGTGGAGCGCCTGGTGCTGGAGCACGGGGCGGAGGTGCGGGCCCTGGTGCGCAACCTCGCCGGCGCCGCCCGCCTCGCCCGCTTTCCCGTCACCGTCCTGCGCGGCGACGTCACCAAGCCTGAGGACATGACGGCCGCGACCCAGGGCTGCGATCTGGTGTTCCACTGCGCCTATGGCACCTCCGGCAGCCAGAAGCACCGGGCCTGGGTCAACACGGAGGGGACGCGCCAGGTGCTGGCCGCGGCCCAGTCGGCGGGGGCGCGGCGGATCGTCCACCTCAGCACCCTGATGGTCTACGGCAAGACCTCGGACGGCGATCTCGACGAGGCCGCTCCCCGGCAGCGTTTCGGCAACCCCTACTCGGACAGCAAGCTGGAAGCCGAGCGGATCGTCCTCTCCTCCGGCCTGCCCGTGGCGGTGCTCCAGCCCACGGCCGTCTACGGACCCTATGGGGGGGTGTGGACCGAGACCATCCTCAAGACCCTCAAGACGGGCCGGCAGATCCTGATCAACGGCGGCGACGGCCTGGGCAACGCCGTCTACGTGGACGACCTGGTGAGCGCGATGCTCCTGGCGGCGGTCAAGGAGGAGGCGGTGGGGGAGGCGTTCCTGGTCTCGGGCGAGGAGCCGGTGACCTGGCGGGAGATGTACGCCCGCTTCGAGCGGATGCTGGGCGGCGGCGACCGGACGGTGGACATGACCGAGGCCGAGGCGCTCGCCTACTGGAAGAGGTGGCAGCGGGCGCAGCCGCGCCTGATCGGCGAGGGCCTGCGCATCGTCAAGGGCGAGCAGGCCATCCGCGAGCGGCTCGAGCGCACCCGCGAGGGCGTCTGGCTGCGCGAGATGGCGAGCTCCGTGCTGCCGGAGAGCTGGCAGCAGGGGATCAAGCGGAAGCTCGCCGGCGGCGGCCGTCCCGCCAGCCCGGGCGGGGAGACGCCCATCCACCCGCTGCCGCCGAGCATGATCGGCTTCTTTCGCGCCCGCACCCGGGTCCGGATCGACAAGGCGAAGCGGCTTCTGGGCTACCGGCCGGCTTTCGATTTCGAGACCGGCATGGACCTGACGGAGCGGTGGGCGCGATGGGCGAACCTTCTCTAACCCATACCACGGAGCAGCGCGTCCTGCGCTCGACGGCCGCGTCCTACGCGATCCAGGTCGCCCGGCTGGGGGTCAACTTCGGGGCGAAGCTCGCCCTGGCCCGCCTGATCCTGCCCGAGGGGCACGGCGTCTACGAGCTGGCGCTGCGGATCGTCACGATAGCCTCGGCCATCCGCGACCTCGGCCTTCCCTACCACTTGATCCGCGACCAGCGCCGCCCCTACGGCACGGTCCTCGCCATCACGACGGCCCTCGGGACTCTCGTGACCCTCCTGCTGATCGGGATCGCGCCCGTCTTCGGCCGCTTCAATCCCGACGTGCCGCTGGTGCTCCGGGTTTTCGCCGTCTGGGTGCTGCTGGACGGGCTGTCGGTGGTGCCCAGGGCGTTCTTCGAGCGGGAGCTGACGATCGGCAACCTGTTGGCCCCCGAGATCTGGCGCAGCGTCGTCGTCGCCGCCGTTTCCCTGAGCCTCGCGTGGCTGGGCTGGGGATACTGGAGCCTGGTGGCCGGCGACCTGGCCGGCGCTGCGCTCCTCGCCGCCTACACCTGGGCCAAGGCTTGGGGGAAGATCCCCTTGAAGGTGGAGCGGGAGCTGGTGACCGACCTCGTCCGGCGCAGCTTCTTCCTGTTCCTGATCTGGATCACCCTGCAGCTCGTCACCTACATCGACGTCTACGTCATCGGGTGGTTTCGCGATACCGCCACCGTCGGGCTCTACGCCAGGACCTACCTCCTCGTCTTCCTGGTCGCGACAATCGTCTACCCGCGGGCGTTCTTTCCCACTCTCGTGGAGTACCTCAAGGACCGCGTCCGCTTCGTCGAGTTCTTCCGGCTCAGCACGATCCAGCTCCTGGGCTGCCAGATCGTGGCCAGCTACTTCCTGTTCTTCAACTCCGAGAAGACGATCTTCATCCTGTTCGGCCGGAACTGGCTGGCCGCGGCGCCGATCCTGCGGACCCTGGCGTTCATCCCGTTCTTCTATCAGTTCACCATGCTGGGAGGAGAAATGCTCAAGGCCGAGCACCGGGACCGCTCGTGGTTCGTCATCGAGCTGCTCAACCTGATCTCGCTGGTGGGTTTCGGGATCTGGTTCACCCAGCGTTGGGGCGCGGTGGGGATGGGGGCCGCGAACTACCTGCTGGCCGGCAATCTGGTCATGGGATGGCATGTCGCCCGGGTCTTCGGGCCGCGCTTCCGGGAGCTCCTGGCCGACCTGGCGCAGCTCTACCTGATCCCGCTGCCCTTCTTCGCGCTCGCCGCCTGGCTGGCTCCCGCCGATTCCTGGCAGCGCTTTGGCGCCTCCATCGCCGCCGCCGCCCTGGCCGCGGGCCTGCTGGCGGCCCGGTATTGGCGGCCGTTCCGGACCTTCTTCTCCCGCTAGAATGTGCCCCCTATGATCCGATCTCCTCTCTTCACCGCCAGATTGAAACGGGTTTTCTACTGGGCCGCCATGGGGCTCATCTACTTCGTCGTGGCCTCGGCGGTCGTGGATTCGTTCCAGGACCACTGGGCGATGGGCGACAAGTGGCGCAAGTCCCGCTTCAACAAGGCCATCCACTACAAGGCGCCGCCGCCCTTCGCGTACCGCGTGCTGGTGCCCTGGGTGGTCAACACCACGGCGGAGCATCTGCCGCCCGCGGCGCAGGCTGATCTGGCGGCCCGCGCGCAGCGCATGCGCGGGCGCTACGGCTTGCGGGAAGGCAACGACGTCCTGTACGCGCTCGCCTACTACCTGATCTTCCTGGCCCTCTTCGGCACGCAGCTCGTCTGGCGCGCCAACTTCGCCGCCCTGGGATTGGGCAACCGTCTGTTCCGGGATTTCGCGCCGCCGCTGGCGATGATCCTGCTGCCCATGACGTTCATGCAGGGCGGGTTCATCTATGACGCCACCGAATTGTTCCTCACCGGCCTGGCGCTGTGCTTCTTCCTGAAGCGCCGCTGGATCGGCTTCTATCTGACCTTCGTGGTGGCGGTGCTGAACAAGGAATCGAACATCCTGCTGCCCATCTGGTTTCTCGCGCCCTTCCTCCTGCGGCGCGATTGGCGCTCTCTGCTGCGCCATGGCGCGATCTCGGTCGCCGTCGGATCGCCGCCCTTCCTCTTCGTGCGGTATCTCTTCCGCCACTCGCCCGTGGATCCGTTCCAGTTGCTGTTCTGGAAGAACCTCCGGTATCTCGCGACCCCTTCCTCGTACTTCAGCGGCTTCGACGTGTACGCGGAAGCCGTCCCGGCGCCCGAGGGCTTCCACGTCTTCAACCTCTTCCTGCTCGGCGTCCTGCTGGCGTGGGCCTGGCGGAGGCCGGAGCTGCGCGAGGTCTGGCTGATCTTCGCCTGCACGGTGATCGTCTTCCTGCCCTTCTTCCTGCTCTATGGGTATCGCGACGAGATCCGGGTTTTCGGCCCCTCGTTCGGCGCTTTGGTGCTGCTGGCGGGCAACTGCCTGCGGAGCGTCGGCGTGGATCTTGAGAGCGAGCGGGCTCCCAGCCCATGAAAGCGAAAGGCCCCGCGTCGCCGCGGGGCCTTGGGACTCGAGCTCGGACGTTACGGGCTCAGCTCAGGGGATCAGCTCCACGTGGAGGTTCCTGTACACCCAGCCGAGCGAGGCGGGCTCCGCTGAGTCGTGCCCCGGATTGCTCAGACCGATGATGATCTTCTGCCCCGGCTCGATGTGCACGCGGTTGACGTTCGGCCGGTCGGTGATCCGGACGACTTCCTGCCCGCTGAGCGACATCGTCGCGACGATCGTCTTGGCCACCGGATCGTAGAGGTAATCGACGACGTAGGTCTGGCCGACCACGGGGGCGAAGCCCTTCGAGATCTTCGGCTTTTCGCCCGCGGTCTGGTTGAAGCCGTGGCGCAGCACTATTTGATTGGAGCTCGGCCCCTTGAGGAAGAGGTTCCCGAACATGTCCTTGTTGTTGTTGCGGACCATGTACAGGAGTCCATGCGCCGAGCTGGAGGGCGGAGCCCAGCCGTTGATCTGCACCTCGAAGCGGGCCCTCAGCTTGCTGTACGCCGCGGTCGGCGGGCTGAGGGTGATCGAGCGGTCGGGATTCGACTTCGTCGAGATGTGGACCGTGCCGGGGAAGTCGAAGCAGACCGCGCCCGTGGTGCAGCCCGCGGGAGGCGCCGTGGTGCCCGGCCGCGCCAGGGTCGAGGCGCCGGAGAGCGCCGGGGTGACGAAGTAATCCACCTGGTTGTCAGCGCCGTGAACCGTGGCGTAGGTGTAGAAATCGGTGCTGCAGGTGACCGACGCCCGGGCGTCGGTCAGGTTCGGCTGATCGCTGAGGATGTTGGGGAAGTGGCGCATCGACAGCGGCAGCAGCGTGATCGACGCGGTGCCGCCGACCTGGGAGCCGTCCGGGCGGAACAGCATGACCTCGCACTTCGAGGAGGTCTGTCCGAGGTTCATGATGCCGATGTCCGTCCGGATCGAGTTGTCGACGTGCATGATGCCGACCAGATCGGCGACCCGCGAAGCGGGGACCATGTTGTTCGAGGACACGACGGGGACGATGGTGCGGCCCTCGTTGATGTCCAGGATGTTGCGGGCCAGCCGCACGGCCTGCAGGACGCTGGTGTCGAAGAAATCGACTTCCAGCATGCCGATGCGCCCATTGGCTCCAGGATCGCCGATGCGAAGGTTCCCTTTCGCCGGTGCCGCCAGGCTCACTCCGGGATTGTTGGTGCGAACGTTGCCGTCGGTGTTCTCCGGCAGGAATGTAATGCGCGCCTGGCGCTGCACGGCGGCGGTGTTGGTGATCCAGAGCTGGGTCGCCAGGCCGGTGCCGTTACCGTCCACCGAGTCGACCACCGGAACGTAGAGGGTTCCGGACCAGGAAGGGGCCGACAGGGTAAGCGCACCGAGGGCCATGATCGCGGTTGCAGTTTTTCTCATCGCTCTCGTTTTCTCCCGAAAGTTGAGCATTGATGCCGAGTACGGCGGGAACCTTATTGTGATTGTGACATGGCTTGTATTGTAGGGTCAAGCCATTTATTCCCAGTATTTCCCCGTATTTCATGGGTTCGAGCGGGTTCGAGCGGGTTCGAGCGGTAGGATTGGCCGTGATAGCCTACCGGCTCCCGGTCGGGAACCGCCGAGCGCCATGACTCCAGAAATTTCCGAGCCTCAGCTCCCGTACGAGGCGCAGCTCGCTTCCGGCGTGCCGCGCGCCAAGGAACTGGTCAAGGGCCTGATCGCCTGGGGCTCGATGCCCTTAGGGAGCGTGATCCGGGTCGCCACCGGCGAGCCGGCGATCGCCCTCACCTTCGACGACGGCCCCGATCCCGAGGAGACGCCGCGCGTCCTCGAGGTGCTGGAGCGCCACGGCGCGCGCGGCACCTTCTTCATGGTGGGCAAGAGCGCGCGCCGCCATCCGGAGATCGTGGCCCGTGCTGTCGCCGCCGGCCATGCGGTGGCCAATCACTCCTGGGACCACCCTTCCTTCCGCCGCATTCAGGGGCGTTTCCGGCGCGCCCAGATGCGCTGGTGCGGCGAGGCCCTGGCCCCGCACGGCGCCCGGCTCTTCCGCCCGCCGTTCGGCGAGCAAAGCTTGGCGTCGCGGCTGGACGCCCTGCGCTGCGGCTACCGGGTGGTGTGCTGGGATGTGGTCGCCGAGGACTGGCGGGACGACCCGCCGGATCTCCTGGTGCAGCGGGTGATGCGCCGCCTGCGGCGAGGCAGCATCGTGCTTTTCCACGACACCCTCTACGTCACCGAGGACGAGCGCTACCGCGACCGGGAGCCCATGCGGCAGGCCCTGGAGATCCTGCTGAGCCGGCTGGGCAAACACTACCGCTTCGTCACGGTGCCCGAGCTGCTGCGCCTGGGCCGGCCGGTGCGCTGGCCTTCCTACCACCGGCTGCCGCTCGACTTCCATCGCGAGCTCGTATAAGGCCATGCTACGCAAGCTATACGGCGGTGCGCATCGCGCCCTGATCGGCGCGATCAACCGCATGGGCTGGACCGTCGCCCGCACGTCCGACTACTACTCCCCCCTGCGGCCGGTCGCGGAGCTGGAGCGCCACGTGGCGCGCTGGCACAAGCCCAGCCGCATGCTGGGAGTGGCCTTCGATCTGCCGGCCATGACGGCGGCCCTGGAGGAGCTGGTCGCCGGCCGGATCCAGGAGTATTCGGAGCTGCCCTCCTACGACGAGATCCGCAAGAAGAGACACGGTCCGGGGTTCACCACGGTGGACGCCATGGTGCTCTACATGATGCTGCGCCATCATAAGCCGCCGCGTTACCTCGAGGTGGGCTCCGGGCTGTCCACCTATTACGCCTGGCTGGCCGCCCAGAGGAACGGCGCCGAGGGCCGGCCGATGAAGATCACGGTCGTGGATCCCTTCGTCTCCGAGGCGACCCAGGGCCTGCCGGGCGTCGAGGCCCTCGCCCGCGAGGCACAGGACCTGCCGGCCGACTGGTATGCGGAGCAGGTCGCGGCCGGCGACGTCCTGTTCATCGACTCCACCCACATCGTGCGCGTGGACGGCGAGGTGCCGTACCTGGTGCTGGAGGTGCTGCCCGCCCTGAAGCCGGGAGTGCTGGTGCACATCCACGACATCCACTTCCCCTACCATGTGCCGGCCGATCCGGCCGCCTACGTCACTCGCCGCCGGTGGCCCATGCTGTTCACCGAGCCGATGCTGGTGCAGGCCTATCTCTGCAACAACCCGCGGGTCGAGATCGTGATGTCCACGCCGCTGCTGCGGCACCACCAGGAAGATTTCCTCCGGCGGGTCGTGCCGGGCTACAAGCCGCTGGACCCGGAGGATTTCGACACCCACCACGGCTCGCTCTGGCTGCGCTGCCTGGACGCACCGCGGGCATGAGGCTCTTCAAGCCAGTTTACGTTCTTTACTACAAGCTGCTCTTCGGCCGACGCTTTCCATTCTCCCGCTGGCTGGCCGGGCGCGTTCATGCCTGGGAGCTGGCGACCGGGCGGGGCGACGCGCCCGTCGCCAAGGAGGTCTGGGAGGAGCAGTACCGGCACGGCGGCTGGGAGTTCATGCGCCGCTTCGACGAGCTGGCCCGCTACAGCGTGATCGCCGGCTACCTCCACCATCTCCGTCCCGGCGGCTCGGTGCTGGACGTCGGCAGCGGCGAGGGCCTGCTGGCCGACCATCTCCGCCCCTTCGGATACTCGCGCTACCTGGGAGTGGACCTCTCCGAGGCCGCCATCCGGCAGGCGGCCGGCCGGACGGACGCCACGACCTCCTTCGCCGCCGCGGACGCGGAGTCGTACGTTCCGCCGGAGCGCTGGGACGCCATCGTCTTCAACGAGTGCGTCTACTACTTCAACGATCCCGTGGCTACCGTCCGCCGCTACGAGGCCTTCCTGGCGGAGGGCGGAGCCTTCATCGTGTCGACGTTCCGTTCCCGCCGGGCCGACGTCATCGTCCGGCGTCTGATCGAGACCTGCTCGTTGATCGAAGAGACCGCGATCACCAACCGAAAGGGGACGTGGGTGGTGCGGGTGCTCAGGCCCACCGCAGGGCTGAATCCAGCCGGCCCTCGCCCTGGAGCTGCTGGATCCTCTTGAGCCGGATGTAGCGGGCGCCGAGGAACTCCTCGGCCGTCAGGCCGGCCGCGCGGTAAGCCTCATGCAGCTCGCGGGCGCCGCCGCGGGCATCCCACCGCGGCTGATAGGCGGGGAGGACCCGCTCGATCTTGTCGCAATCCACCCGGTAGCAGCGCAGGTCCGGCCCGGCGTCGTCGGCGTAGGTGATGGCGCAGCCGGGCACCGTCTCGGCCACGATCTCCGCCAGCTCGCGGATGCGGTAGTTCTCCGCTGTGCGGCCGACGTTGAACGCCTGGTCGTGAACGGCCTCGCGGGGGGCGTCGAGCGCGGCCAGGAAGGCGCGGCTGATGTCCTCGATGTGGACGATCGGCCGCCAGGGGGTGCCGTCGCTCAGGAGGTGGATGCGCCCCGTGGTCACCGCGTAACCCACGAGGTTGTTCAGCACCAGATCCACCCTCAGACGGGGGGAAACCCCGTAGGCCGTGGCATTGCGCAGATAGGTGGGGCTGAAGCGGTCGTCCGCCAGCCCGGCGAGCTGCTGCTCCAGCTTCACCTTGGAGACGCCGTAAGGGGTGACGGGATTGAGCGCGGCCGTCTCGTCCAGGAAATCATCCCCCGCCGCGCCGTAGGTGCTGCACGAGGAGGAGAAGAGGAACCTCTCGACGCCGGCTTCCTTGGCCAGGCGGGCGAAGCGGGCCGAGGCGGCGTCGTTGATCTCGAAGGTCAGCGAGGAGTCGAGGTTCCCCAGCGGGTCGTTCGACAGGCCGGCCAGGTGGATCACGGCCTCGAACCCCTCCAGGTCCTCCCGCTCGACCTCGCGCAGGTCCTTGTGGATCGACGGCACCGGCTCCGCGGGACGCCCCTCCAGCAGGCAGGGCTCGAACCAGTCGGAGTCCAGCCCCACCACCTCGTGCCCCGCCGCCAGGAGCAGAGGCACCATGACGCTGCCGATGTAGCCGTTGTGGCCGGTAATCAGGAGTCGCATAGGAGTCGCATTTCGGTGGGGGAGGGTAGCACGAACCTACGGCGCCACCACCCGGTACCGGAAGCACCCCTCGATCCGCCCCACTCGCCACCCGAGCTGCCAGGCCCAGCGGGCGCGGCCCTCGCGCGTGCCGATCATCAAAGGCGTCTTCAAGATCAGCTTCGCCCAGCGCAGCAGGCCGGGGGACCAGCCGAGGCGGGGCATCCGGGATTGATACCTTTTGTAGATCAGCACGTTGTGCTTGCCGTAGCTCACGCCCTGCCGGTAGATGCTGCCGAGGTCGGGGCGGTGGCGGATGTTGACCACGGCGTCCGGCACGAAATCGAAAGAGTGGCCGGCGAGCTGAATGCGCCAGCAGTAGTCCGTGTCCTCCAGGGCGGGCAGGGTCTCGTCGAAGCCGCCCACGGCCTGGTGGACCTGCCGCCGCACTCCCAGGCCGCCGCCGCCGGCGTGGGGGAGGAAGGGCGGGTAGTCGTACCGCGTGAGCCCGTCTTTCTGGGGATTGAGATGCGTGCGCCGCACCCAGGCGGGGTTGAGCTTCTCGTTGTCGTAGCGGCAGGCGACGAACTCGTGGATGGCGAGGGCCCGGCCCATGGCCGCCAGCCAGCCGGGAGCCACCTCGTCGTCGGCGTCCACGAAGAGGAAGGCGTCGCCCATGGCCGCCGCCGCGCCGAGATTGCGGGCATGGGCCTGCCCCCGGCGGTCCGAGGCGTCGATCAGCCGCAGGCCCGGAATCCGTCCGCGGTAGCTCTCCACGATCTCCCGCGAGCGGTCCGTCGAGCCGTTGTCGGCGACGAGGACCTCCCACTCCCCCGGCCAGCTCTGGCGGGCGAGCGCTTCGAGCTGCTCGCCGATCGTGGCCGCCGCGTTCAGGCAGGGCACGATGACGCTCAGCTTCAGGGGTTGGGACGGGTCGGCCATGGGCTGCCTGATACTATCTTCAAGTGTCCCCTCCCCCCGCCAGCCTGTCGCTGGACCTGGACAATCTATGGTCCTATCTGAAGATCCATGGCGATCCCGGCTGGGAGTCGTTCCCCTCCTACCTGGACGTGGTCGTGCCCCGGGTGCTGGCCTTTCTGGCCCAGCGGGGGTTGCGGATCACGTTCTTCGTGGTCGGGCAGGACGCGGCGCGGCAGGAGAACGGGCAAGCCCTCGCGGCCCTGGCGGCGGCGGGCCACGAGATCGGCAACCATTCGTTCCGCCACGAGTCGTGGCTCCACCTCTACTCCGAGGCGGAGCTCGAGGAGGAGCTGGCGCGGGCGGAGGAGGCCATCGAGCAGGCCACGGGGCGGCGGCCGGCGGGGTTCCGCGGGCCGGGGTTCAGCCTGTCCGCGGCGACGCTCGCCGTCCTGGCGCGGCGGGGATACCGTTACGACGCGAGCACGCTGCCGACCTTCCTGGGACCGCTCGCGCGGGCCTACTACTTCCGCACCGCCGGGCTCACCGAGGAGCAGCGGCGGCAGCGGAGCGCCCTGTTCGGCAAGCTCGGCGAAGGGTTCCGGCCGATCCGGCCGTACCGCTGGCGGGTGGGGGAGGGCGGGCTGGTGGAGATCCCCGTCACCACCATGCCGCTCTTCCGGACGCCCATCCATCTCAGCTACGTGCTCTATCTGGACCTCCTCTCGCCCGCCCTGGGCCGGCTGTACTTCGACCTGGCCCTCAGGCTCTGCCGCCTGATGGGAGTCCAGCCGTCGATCCTGCTCCATCCCCTGGACTTCCTGGGCGGCGACGACACGGACGCCCTCTCCTTCTTCCCCGGCATGCGCCGCTCGGGCGCCTGGAAGATGGCGCGGGTGAGCGAGCACCTGGAGGTGCTGGCCAGGTGGTTCGAGGTGGTGCCGATGGGAGAGCACGCCGAGCGGCTGGTGCGGAGCGGGCGTCTGCGGGAGCGGGAGCCGGTCTTTTCTCTGTAGAGGCGGATTCGTGAAGAGCGATAAAGGGATGGGATCGCGCTGGCCCGTCCCCGCCCTCGTCATCCTGCACCTCGCCATAGCCTTGCTCCTTGCAGCACGGCTGGACATCTGGGTCGACGAGGCCTACACGCTGGACACGACCGGAAAGGGGCTGGGCTACGCCCTCCACCAGTCGCTCTTCTTCGAGGGCCAGCCCCCCCTCTACTTCCTCCTCCTCACCCTCTGGCGGACGCTCGACGGCTCGATCTTCTTCGCCCGGCTCTTTTCCGTCCTCTGCGGCGCGGCCACGCTCCTGGCCGTGGCCGGCCTGTCGCGCCGGTGGTTCCCCGAGGCGCATCCGGGGTGGCTTACCGCCCTGGCGGGGCTGCATCCCTTCTTCTTCTATGCCGCCCTGGAGATCCGGGTCTACGCCCTGGCCCTCCTCCTATCAGCCGTGCTCCTGCTGCTGCTTCACGACGGCTACCTGGCGCCGGAGCCTTCGCGCGCCGCTCGCTGGGGGTTCGGCGTCGCCGCCGTGGCGGCCCTCTACACGCAGTACTACCTGGGTTTCCTCCTCGTCGGGGGAGCCGCGGCGCTGATGGTCCTCCGGCGGTGGCGACCTCTGCGGGACTATCTCCTGGCCATGGCTGGCGTCGCCCTCTGCTTCGCGCCGATGTTGTGGATCGTCCCCCGGCAGGTGACCTCCCAGACGGCGGCCCTGGA
>DATFNZ010000044.1:0-8210 GCA_035266085.1 Thermoanaerobaculia bacterium | reverse complement strand
CAGCACCCGCAGCTCGGCGCCCTCGACGTCGATCTTGACCAGATCGACCCGCTCGACCCCGTGCTCGCGGGCCACCGCGTCGAGCGTCCGTACGGCGACCGTCCGGGTCTCGGTGGCGGCGGTGTAGCCGGCCACCAGGCTGTGGTTGCTGTTCCCCGGCGAAACGTAGAGAGGCAGCTCCCCCTCGCGGTCGCCGAGCGCGCAGTGGAAGGTCTCCACTCGGAGCGCGGCAGTGTTGTGCCGCGTGACCGCGAAGTTGTCCGCCTCCGCCTCGAAAGCGAGGACACGCCCGCGTGGGCCCACCAGCCGCGAGAACAGCCGCGCGTAGTAGCCGGAGTGCGCGCCGACGTCGACGGCGACCATCCCGGGCGCCAGCAACTGCCGGCACCAGAGGACGCTCTCGGCCTCGAACCATCCGGCGAGCAGCTCGAAACGGAAACGGTCGATCCAGTACCAGCCGCCGATGGCGCGCTGCGGAAAACGCACGTCCTGGCGCCGCGCCAGCCTTCGAACCCGCGCGCTGATGGCGCGCGCGAAGAGGCGTGGCAGGACCCCCGGCCGCGGCTCGCCGCCGGGCCACCAGCGCGCCAGCAGCCGCTGGTAGGTGCTGACCGCCAGACCGAGCCGTGGGGCCGCCATCGAGTCGCCGATCACGCGGTCACCAGCCGGCGCTCGAAGGTCTCCAGGAACCCAGCGCGGCGGGCGTACTCCTCCACCTCGCGTGAGCTGAACTGGATGATGAGCTGCACCCTGGGCGCAACCTTCCAGCCGTTGTCCACCTCCTCCTTGAAGACCTGGTGGTAGAAGACGAAGTCGTCGATCTTGCCGGCGGTGCACCCCGGCGGCAGCTCGAAGCGGATCGACTCCGGAACCTCGACGGTGGTGAAGCCATTGTAGACCAGGTTGGCGTACTCGGTGGTGCCGACGCCCCAGGCCGAGGGAAGAGGTTCCGACAAAACGCCGTAACTTTGCGAGGACGCCGTGTCAGGCACGGCGCAGACACACCGTTGACAGTCCCATACCCTCCCGGATACCGCGGTTTTCCTTGAAAGGTAAGGGTTTTCCCTGTCTGCAACATGGCACCCCGCCTGCAATGCCCTGCCTCAGGAAGACCAGAGGAGGCCGGCCATGCACGTCGTGAGAGCGGAACCAACGATCGAAGAATCCGAAGTCCACTCCGTTTCCGCCGTGGACTACGGCGAGCTGTCGCGCCGGATCGAGGACGGGGACGGAAGCTGGGTCCTGGTCAGCGTGCTGCCGCGCGCCTCCTTCGAAGCCGGACGCATACCGGGCTCCCTCAATCTGCCTCTCGCCGAGATCGCGGAGCGGGCCGGCGAGGTGCTCCCGGCGCGAGACCAGGAGACCGTCGTCTATTGCGCGTCGCCGGCCTGCTCTCTCGCGGAGCAGGGGGTGATGCTGCTGCGCGCCCTCGGCTACACGCGGGTCCGCGAGTATCCGGGCGGCATGGAAGAGTGGACCGAGCGCGGCGGCCGGATCGAGCACACCGTCCTGGTCACCCGCAAGCCCGCGCCGCCCCAGGCCAGCCGCCTGGACCGGCTGCGGCAGGCCCTGGCTCGGATGTCCCCGGTAGCGGCCTTCGCCTGGGCGGGCAACCAGTCGCTCCGCGTGCTCTTCGGCATCTGGTTCGGGACCGGCGTTCTCTTCGCTTTCCTCTATTGGGGGCTGGGAGGCGGCGGAGCGGGCCTCGTCGCCGACGGCTCGGCGATCGGGACGGGCCTCTCGGGTCTGAGCACGGCTTTCTGGTTCAGCATCGCCACGGCCATGACGTCGGACTACGGTGACGTCTCCGCGCTCGGCTGGATGCGGCTCGCCGTGCTCGGCGAGACCGTGATGGGGCTCCTGCTCTTCGGCTCCCTGGTCTCGAAGGTGTTGGGGAACCAGCAGGAGGTGGTCCTCAACGAGGTCTACCGTCTCACCTACGAGAACCGCCTCGGCCGGCTGCGCACCAATCTCCACCTCGTTCTCTCCGAGCTGTCGGAGATCTCGGGCGACTGCTCCAACCCCGCGGTGCCGCCGCGGAGGCTGCGGACGCGGATCGAGGGTGTCGCCATGATTTTCGCGGGCGAGATGCAGGCGGTGCGCGACCTCGTCCGCGGCGGCACCGGGGGTGCGGGCGCCGCGGGCACCGCGGGTGCCGATAGTGCCGCTCTGGAAGCTTTGCTCGCCTGCGTGGCCGCGGGGCTCGAGGAGCTCTCCCACCTCCTCACCTGCCTGCCATCCGAGCAGCAGCGCTCGGGCTCCCTCCGGCGCAGCCTGCGGCGCATCGCGCAGCTCGGGGCCGACCTCTGCGGCACCTGCGCCGCGCTGCCGCTGACGGAGACCGTCCGGAGCTGGATGGACCGCATCCACCGTCTCTGCCACACGCTCTGCGACGAGCCGCGGCTCGGAGATCCCGCGCCCCGGTTCGAGCTGCCCGGGTCCGACGGCCGCGTCCACCGGCTGGCGGACTACCTGGGCCTCCAACCGGTGGTCCTCACCTGGTTTCCCAAAGCTTTCACCGGTGGCTGAACGGCCCAGCTCCGGTCGCTCCGTGAGAGCGCCATGCTGCTGAACGAGATGGGAATCGCCTGCTTCGCGGCCAGCCTCGACAAGCCCGAAGTGAGCCGTGCCTTCGCCGAGTGGACGGGAGCCGGCCTGCCGATCCTCAGCGATGAGAACGGCGACGTCGCCCGCGCCTACGGCACCTTCGACGAAGAGCAGGGCGTGGCGTCGCGCTGGACCTTCTTCATCGGCAGCAACGGCCGCATCCTGCTCGTGGATCGCGACATCAGCCCGACCTCGCACGGCGGGGACATCCTGGCCAGGGTCCAGGAGCTCGGGATGGCGGCGTGAGCGTCAGGAGGCGACGGGCTCGGGTTCCGGAGCGACTACCCTCCGACGGCGCGTGGCGGCGGGGAAAAATACCAGCGCCGCGTAGCCTGAAGCGGCCATGCTCAGCACAATCAACAGACCGAGCTTGGCGATCGCCGGGTTGGATGAGAAAGCCAGTACTCCCAACCCGGCGCCGACCGCTCCCACGTTGGCGAGCACCCGCAGCTGCACGGTCCTCAGCATGCTCTGGCCGTCAGAATCAGCGGGCTGGAAGGCGAGGTGGATGGCGTAATCGAGGCCGACGCCGATCCCCAGCGCCAGGAAGCATGAGGAGGCGACTCCCAGGCTGAGCCCCGCCCAGCCGGCGAGCCCCAGGACGAGAGCGAGGGCCCAGGCGTTCGCCGCCACGCAGCGCAGCGCCCGGCGCCAATCTCCAGAGGCAAGCCAGAGAGCCAGCCAGGAGATGACAAGAGAGCTCACGACCGACTGCCCCTGGCTCGACACCACCGCGCCGATCAGCACCCGGCCGCGCTCGGCGCTGCCGCCAACCGTCAACCGGACGCTGTCTCCGAACACCTCGCGAACCAGACGCTCCAGGCTCTCGCCGGCGCGGGTCGACGTCTCGTAATCGTCGCCGGAGGTGAACACCATCAGCCGGGTGCGGGCGCGTTCGCGATCGAGCACGGAGGTCACGAAGACCTGCTCGTTGAAGACACGGTATGTGCGGAGGAGACGCTCGACCTCGGCGTGGGAGCCGGGCACCGCAGGCCGCGGTGCGTCGAGCGGGCCGAGCTCCCAGGCGCGGTCGCGAACCAGATCGGCCAACGATACGGACGCGGTCACGACCGGCAGGACGTCGATTCTGGCTTGCAGGCCGTCCAAGGAGCGCAACACGTCCGGCTCCGTCCAGGGCCGCGCATCGAGGCGCTCCAGCAAGAGATCGAACTGGTAGAGGCCGGTCGATTCCCCCCGGAACCAGCGGTCGTGCTGAACGATGGGATGCTCGGGGCTGAAGTTGCGGGTCCAGCCGTCGTCGATCCGCAAACGGAAGATCCCAGGGAGAAGAAGGAGGGTGAGCGCAATCGGCACGGCGTTGCGGAAGGGCGAGGACAGGGCAGCTCCACCCTGATGGCCCCGAGCCCACCGCGGTCCCGGACCGGCCGGAATCAACGAAAGCAGGGCCGGTACGAACAGCAGGGTGAACAGCCATGACATGCATACGCCCATTCCAGCCGCGGCTCCGAAGATGCGGAGAGCCGGCACGTCCGGCACCAGGAACGCAAAGAACCCGATCGCGGTGGTGAAGGTCGTGGCGGTGACGGCGAAGAAGACGTTGCGCGCCGCTCCCCAGGCGAGCGCCGGCCGGGACCAGTGCGGATGGAGAGCCTTCAGGTGGTAGAGCTCGCCGAACAGGTGGATCTCGTCGGCGATCCCGAGCACGGTGACGAGCACCGGGACCACGGCTGTCATCAGCGACAGGTCGTGCCCGAGCCACTGCAGGATGCCCATCGTGCAGGCCACCGACATCCCCACTTCTCCGATGGCGACCACGGCAGGTAGAAGCGAGCGAAAGGTCAGCAGCAGGATCACGAAGACGATCGCGAAGCTCCAGGGGAGCAGACGGCGGAGATCCTCGAAGATCGTCTGACCCAAGCCATTGAGCACGACATGCCGCCCGACGACGTGCAGGGTGTATTCACCGGGCCTGCGTGCCGCGAGCCGGGCGAAGGCCGCGCGGACGCTCTCCTCGGTGGAGCGGACGCCGGTCGGCGACAGGGCTGCCAGCTCGAAGAAGCCCACCCGGCGGGACTTGCCGACCGCGAGCTTGCGCGTCAGCGCGGTTGAGCGCAAAGCGGCCGCGATCCAGCTTGGGTCGGGTGCATGGAGGAGAAAGGGCTCGCCCGCGACCGCCTCGGGCTGAAGGCGGGGCCTGGTCAGACGGTCCAGCAGGAGCATTCGCAGGTTCGGATCGCGGGCCACCTCCTCGACCAGGAAGCGGAAGTCCGCGAGAAAGGCGGGGTCCGTGACCTCGCGTCTACGGCTCTCCAGCCCGACGATCAGCCGATCGTCGCTGCCGAAGGTCCGCCGAATCTCTGCGTCGGCGGCGAGAACGTCGCTCGTCCGCGGCAGAAACTCGAAGTCCTGGACGCGGATGCGGAGCCGTGGGATGCGCAGCGCCAGCAGACCGGCCGACGCGAGGACCAGGATCAGCAGCACGCCGGCGAGCGCCCGGAAGACGTAGGGCCTCATTCTCTCGCGCCTTCCGCGTCGGCAACGCAGTACAGCCGGGCCTCCACGCCGGAGGCCGTCGGGCGCAGATCGCCGGGATCGAGCGGATCGCCGTCGCCGTCGCGGTCCTCTAAAAGGTCGCGAGGGAAGACGCCGACGGTCACCGGGCCACGGGTGGCGGCCGGCGGCTCGGCTCCGAGCAGCTCCGCCAAGCGTCCGCGACTGACGGCAAGCCGCGCCCAATGATGGCGGGAGATACGGAGGAAGATCTCGCAGGGCAGGCCGGGCTGCCGCGGGCTGGGGTTCCATTCGACGGCACGTTCCCGCAGCCGCTCGAGCGGCGACCGGGCAAGGGCCGTCTCGACGGGAGCCTCTCCGGCCGGGACCGCCACGGGCAAGAGCTGCTCGCCCGCGCGCCAGGCGTGCACGAAGGGAATTGGCTGAAGGGGTGGGACGCGAAACGCCTGCCCGGCGACCAGCACCAACGTGCCGAGGAACAGCAGGGTCATCCTCCGCGAGAGTCTCTCCTGTGACCACATATCGTCTGGTCTCACCGCCGGTCGAGGAGCCGAGGTCGAAAGCTCCGCCCTCACCGTAAGACCTGGAGCCGCCTGGCGCCGGCACGCCTGGCGGTCCAGGGTTCTTGCTCCCCGGGCCGATCAGTTTTCGTGGCGCCGGCTGATACCCAGACGTCCGGAACCAAGATACTGATTGTGGTTGCTCACGATGCGGGCGACGACGAAGCCAGGATCATTGACGTCCTCGAATTCCACGACATTCTTGAGCACATAGCGTGAACCCGGCTTCGGGGGGAACGACATGGAGTTGTTGTTCACCATGACCGCCGGGTTGATCGACCGGAAGATCTGGCCCGGCAGGGCCTCGGTCGTGAGGAACAGGTGGAAGCCCATCTCGTGCACGGCCGGGAACTCTTGCCCCCGCAGCTTCGCCCGGATCCCGCTTGCCACCGGACGGCTCGTATCGAGCCAGTACACCGTTTCGCCGATCCCCGTAGCCCGGCCACGGCCAGCCATGCCGCGGATCTGGATCGGCTTGACCGCCTTGCCTTCGCGATCAAGGGAGCTCTCCCCGACGATGGCTTCGATGTCCTCCGTCGAGGCCAGGGAGAAGGTCCCCAGACTAGCGAACCAACCTACGTGCCGCCCCTCGAAGTGGCATGGATCTACGGGGTCCTCCTGCGCCCACAAGGGGGCCTTGAGCAGCAGCGTGCCAGCGGCCGCAATGGCCAGGAGCGCCATGCAGAGCGCATGGCCTTTACGAAGCTTCAGAACGTTTCCCTTCATGTGAAGTCTCCTTTCTTTGAAGGGTATGTCAAAGCCCGAGCGCCCCTCTAAGTGGCCAGTAGGAGCCCACTCAGCCGGATGGGGAAGACGCGGAGGCCTGGACGCGGGGAGTTTCTAAATATTTCCTCTCCTGCTAATTAGAGTGCATGCTGGGAGAAAAACGAGCCCTGGCTGCTTTCCGGCTTCCGGACGGCAACGGCCCCTACTGACGACTGGAACATCTGCATAATGCTATGAAATAGAACCATCCTCCGAGACACGCTCAAGGGACCCCTGAAGTAACGGACCTTGAATCCTGGTGAGGACGGGTGATGAATTTTCCTTTGAGCTCCCGGTGGGCACGGCTGGCGCTGCTTCTTCTCGCTTCGGTCGTCGCGGCTCCTCCCCTCGGCGCCACCTGTTCGTGCGCGGTCTCGGCGACGGTCTCGGCACCCGCCCTCCTCCAGGTCAGCGGCCAGGCCGCCGGCGCCTGCTCCTGGACCACCCGCATCGACCTCTCCGCCGCCGGCGGCACCACGTCCCGCGGCGAGTGCCTCGGCGCCACGACTTGCAACTACGCCAAGGACTACTCCTCCGCCTGCCTGCGCACCGGGCAGCATACGGCCAGCGCCAGTTGCGCCTGCGGCAAGCTCGTCACCCTCTCCAACGGCACCACCGTCTGCGCGGCCGACGGCGGCAACGCCTCGACCACCTTCACCGTCAACACCACCCCGACGGTGGCGGTGTCGTACAGCGGCCCGGACGCGGAGGGGAGGGGCACGCTGTCCGTCCCGTTTGCCTTTCCGAATACCTCCCCGGCGAATACCAATTCCCGCTTCCTGGCCGTCAACGCCGACGGCGGGCTGGTTTCTCAGCTCTACATGATCGATGTCTCGGGCACCTGGACGAAAGCCCTGAGCACCGCCTGCTGGAGCCAGGGCGAGCACGAGATCAAGGCCGGGGCGGTGGCGTGCGGCGGACGCGGCGATGCGGACTATCACACGGAGGCCGTCACCACGGTTCAGGTCGATCACCAGCCGACGGTCTCCCTGTCGCTGACGCCCGTGGACCCCGCCCAGCCGGAAGGCAATCAGAAAGCGAAGGTGACCTTTTCCTTCCCCCAGACCTACAGCGCCTACCAGCGCGTGGTGTCGCTCCAGTCGGCTGCCGGCGGCCAACTGGCCTCGATCCAGCCGGTGGAGCGCGAGGGGACGTGGGAACGGACCGTCGCGTGCTCCCAAGTCGCCAACGCCGTGATCAAGGCGGTCGTCGTTGCCTGCCAGGAGACGAGGGCGGAAGCCGCGGTGGCGCTCCCGGGCTGCCCCCGGCCGCCACGCAAGACGGAGTGCGAAAGGCAGGGAGCTGGCTGCGTGGCATGCACCAATCCTGGCGTGGGCGCGGGTGGCGACGGCCCGGGCTTCGGCGGCTTCGGCAAGGGCCTGGGCCCGGGCGCCCGGTTCTCCTACCTTGCCGGCGGCGCGGGCAGTGCCGGCAACCCGGGCCAGGCCGCCTGGAATACCCTCCTCGGCCGCGGCTGGTCGCACGACTACGCGGAGCGCATCGTGCCGGCAGCGGGAGGACGCGCCTGGCTGATCACCCGCTCCGCGAGCTTCCGGGAATTCACCGACGCCGACAACGACGGCCTCTATGAGAAGGTCTCGCCCGAGGACGAGTACCGGACTCTGAGGAAGACAGCCGCCGGTTGGACCCTGCGGGACCTCGACGGGACCGTCACGAATTTCGATGCCGCGGGGCTGTGGGCGGGCATGACGGACCGCAACGGCAACGCCAAGACGGCCACCTACGCCGCCGGCCGGCTCACGGCCGTCACCATGCCGGACGGCCGCAGCGAGAGGTTCTCCTATG
>DATFNZ010000043.1:0-16720 GCA_035266085.1 Thermoanaerobaculia bacterium | reverse complement strand
AGCTCGAGGGCGATGCGGCGGAAGACCCCCGATTGGGCTTTCTCCGTCGCGGCCCGCTCCCGTGGGCGCTCCGCCGCCGGGCCGGCGGTGGGGGAGCGTGGGTCCAGCCGCGCCCCGGCGGCGACCTCCGTCGGAAAACGGAAGAGCTGTCCCTCCGCCGCCTCTTCCCGCAGGCCTCCGCGGACACCCGCCAGGAAGTCGAGCGCGGGCTGGTTGCGGTCCGTCGGACGGTAAGGGATCTCAACGAAGGCGCAGCCGCGCTCGCCGGCCACCTCGCCCAGCCAGGCGAGGATCCGGTGCTCGGCTCCGCGTCCCAGGACGCGGCAGCTCAGCAGGAAGTCATGGACCGCGAGCGAGCTTCCACGCGTCGCGAAGAGCACCACCCCGACCAGTCCGTAGTCGCCGAAGCGGTCGCGGACACGCACGACGTGGCACTCGGTGCCGCTCCGGCGGAGATCGAGGATCTCCGCTTCGCTCGAGCGGAGGGCGCGGACGTTGAACTGGTTCGTGCGCTGCGTCAACTGGGCGGCGCGCTCGACGTCGCCCGGCGCGAGCGGCGAAATGTCGACGCGCAGCTCCAGGCCGGCGAGGAAGGAGGCGAAGTCCACCGAGGCGCCGCGGAAACGCTCGCGCAGGGCGTTCTCGCGGTAGAGCTCGGTCCGGCGGCTGTCCTCGGCGGTGACCGTCAGCCGGTCGAAGACCCAGGCGTGCTCCAGGAGGCGCGGGATCTCGGCCGGATCCTCGGGCAGCCGCAGCACGAGGACTTCCGGCAGGCTGGCCTCCACCTCGCCGCATTCGACGGGGTTGTCGTCGAGGAGCACGAAGCTGTCCAGTCCAAGGTCGAGCTCCCGGGCCAGGTCGCGGAGGTTCTCGGACTTGGAGCGCCAGTTCACCTTCCAGGCGACCAGGTGGCGCAGTCCGAGCGGCATCTCCGGCCGTTTCTCGAACACCTCCAGGACATCCTGCTCCGAGTTCTTGCTGCACAGGCAGAGGAGCATCCCGGCCTCGTGCTGGCGGACGAGGAGCTCCTGAAGCCGGCGGCGTGGCGGGTCGACCTCGATCCCCAGCGGGCCGTCTTCGCCGCAGACCCCCCGCCACAGCGTCTGGTCGCAGTCGATGGCGACCACCTTGCGCGGACGCGCCAGGAGCGCGTACATCCGGCGCACGAGCAGGGTGCCGAGCGCCGCGAAGAGCTCCGGCGTGTAGGGGACGTGCCCGAGCGCGTCGGCTTCGCGGTCCTCGGCGACCTCCACCGGGTAGCGGGCGAAGAGCTCGCGCGGCCCCATCAGATGGATGCCGGGGCGGCCCGCCAGTCCGGCGGCCAGCCGCTCTTCGGCGCGTTCGAGGACATCCCCGATCCCGGGCTCGGACAGCGCCGCGCCGGAAGGCGGGCAGACGGCGACCAGGAGAGGCCCCGCGTCGCGGTCGGACCAGGACGCGAGGGCGGCTGCCAGATCGGAGACGTTGTGCTCCAGCGTCTCCGCGGGCCCGGCTCCGGACTGCCCGTCGGCGAAGCGCAGCCAGTCCTCGCAGCGGACGAGGACGACGCCGATGCCGTCCCTCGCAGCATCCGACGCCAGCAGGCTGCCGGGATCCAGGAGCTGTTGGAACACCTGGTTGTAGGGAGAGAAGCGGACTTCGAGGCCCAGCTCCAGCTCTTCGGACCAGAAGGCGAGCACGTCCGCCAGCGGCTCGGCGGTGAAGGTCGAGGTGACGGTCAGCGGCCGCCGCTGGCGCCGCCGGATCGCCTCGGCCGCCCGGCGGGCGAGCGCGGGCGTGAGGCTCGCCTGGGAGATCCGGGTCTCCGGCGCCCCCGCCAGCGCCGTGAGGACGCCGAGATAGGACTCGACGATCTCGCCGGCGGTCTCGGGCTCGAACAGGCTGGTGGCGTATTGCAGCTCGCCGGCCAGGCCTTCGGGCTCCTCGCTCACGACCAGGCTGAGGTCGAAGCGGGCGTCCCCGCGATCCAGGCTCAGGATCTCCAGATCGACGCCCGGCAGCCGCCGTGGCACCGGGAAGCCCTGCAGGAGGAAAGCGGTCTGAAAGATCGGCGAGTAGGCCGGATCGCGCTCCGGCCGAACGGACTCGACGATCTTCTCGAAGGGCAGGTCCTGGTGGGCGTGGGCCTCGAGCACCATCTGGTGGACCCGCGCGAGCAGCTCAAGGAAGGTCGGATCCCCAGACAGATCCACCCGCAGGACGAGGCCGTTGATGACCGGGCCGACGAGGCGCCGCAACTCGGGGCGGCCGCGGTTGGCGCTGGCGGAGCCGATCACCAGATCGTCGCGGCCGGAGAGGCGTTGGAGGAGCACGGCGTAGGCCGCGAGCAGGGTCACGTAGTGAGTGACGCTGCCCCGCTGCGAGACGTCCCGGACCGCCGCCGCGAGACCCGGAGTCAGGGCGAAGGGATGGGCAGCGCCCGAGAGGTCCTGGATCGCGGGCCTCAGGTGATCCGCCGGCAGCTCCAGCAGGGGCGGAGCGCCGGCGAGCGTCCTCTTCCAGAAGGCCAGCAGCTCCTCCAGCCGGGCTCCCGCGATCTGCTCCCGCTGCCAGGCCGCGAAGTCGACGTACTGGACGGCGGGAGGCTCCAGCGCGGGCTCCTCGCCGGCGCGCAGCGCCGTGTAGACGTCCACCAGATCGCCGAGCAGCACGGCGATCGACCAGGCGTCCACCGCGATGTGGTGCACGACCAGGAGGAACTGGTGGTGATCTGGCGCGCACCGGAGCAGGGTGGTCCGCAGCAGGGGACCGCGGGAGAGGTCGAAGAGCTGGCGCGCCTCGGCGGCGCCGATCTGATCGGCCGCCGCCTGCCGCGGACCGGCCGGAAGGCCCTCCAGGTCCACCATGGGGATCTCCAGGCGCGGCGCGGGATCGATCACCTGCATCGGACGGTCCCCGAAGACGAAGCGGGTCCGCAGCGCCTCGTGCCGCCGCACGACCTCCGCCAGTGCCCGGGTGAAGGCGCGCACGTCCAGATCGCCCCTCAACCGCACTCCGGTCGCGACGTTGTAGGGCGTGCCCGGGTCGAGCTGCTGCAGGAAGCAGTAGCGGTTCTGGAGGAAGGAAAGCTCGAACGCCGCCGCCTCCCGGGGCAGGCGGCGGATGGGGGCGCGCTGGGGAGCGCCCTCCTTCCTGGCCATCCCCTGCAGGCGGATCTGGAGCAGCTCGAGCTGCTCCGGCGAGAGCTTCGCCAGCACTTCCGGCGGCAACCCGTTCATGAGACTCGCTCCCGCTCGGTCTGGAGAGTCTGGAGCAGATCCTCCGGCGAGAGCGCCTGGACCTCGGCCAAGACCGCGGCCAGGGCGTCCGCCTCGATCTGCTCGCTCTGCTTGCCCACGAGCAGCACGCCCAACTGCGCCACCGAGGGAGCCTGGAAGAGCGACTGGAGGGTCAGATCGACGCCGTGTCCCTCCTCGATGCGGCTGATGAGCTGCGTCGCCAGCAGGGAGTCGCCGCCGAGGTCGAAGAAGTTGTCGTGGATCCCGATCCTCTCCACCCGCAGCATCTCGCGCCAGAGGGCGGTCAGCTTGCGCTCCATCTCGTTGCGGGGGGCCGCGTACTCGGAGCCCACCGCGGGCCGCGGGTGCTGCACTCCGGCGAGACGGAGCTTCTCCAGCTCCAGCCGGGCGCCGCCCTGGGAGAGCGCGGCCGCGCGCGCCAGCACGGCGCTCAGCTCCTGGGTCGAGACGACCCACTGCGCGGCCCGGATGCCGCTCCCCAGGATCCGGCCCAGCGCCTCCGCCCCCTCCCGCGGCTTGAGGCCCTCGCCATAGATCTTGAGAACGCCGCTCTCAGCCGCGGGTCCTTCCCGGACCGGCGGCGGCGCCAGCCGCGGGGGCGGCTCGCCTTGCCGCTGCCGGCGGAGCGTGTACCCTTCGATCCTCACGCGTTCCTCGCCCGTCTCGTCGAGGATCGAGAGGTCGCACACGGTCAGCTCGCCGTTCGTGCCGCTCGTATCCCGCAGGCGCGCCAGGCTGAAGACCCGGCGAGGCAACGGCCCGCGCACCGTGATCCGCTCATAGGCGAGCGGCAGGTGAGGCCCGCCCGCCATGAGCTGGACGAACCCGGTGGCGGCATCGAGGAGCGACGGGTGGAGGTGGAGCTCCGCGAGATCGGCGGCGAACTCCTCGCCCAGCTCCAACTCGGCCAGAGCCTCGTGCTCGCCCAGGCTCACCCGCTTCAGCAGACCGGTCCAGCGGGGGCCGAAGCGGACGGGAGAGTCATCCGCCGGCGTCTCGAAGCTGTCGCGGGTTTCCCGGTCGCAGCGCCGCCGGACCTCGTCGAGGTCGAGCCGCGTGCCGGGGTTGGCGTCGTGGCGAAGGCGGCCGGTCGCGCAGTCCTCGCCGCCGGCCGCGATGCGGAAGGCCCAGGCTCCGTCCCGCGGCTCGAGCAGGGTCCGCACCTCCCTCTCCTCCCCGTCGTCAACCACCAGCGGGCGCAGGAAACGGACATCCTCGATCACCGCCGTGCGCGCCCCCGTGGACTGTTGGAAGGCGGCGAGCGCCATTTCGAGCAGGGCCGTGCCGGGGACCACGGCGCGGCCCAGGATCCGGTGCTCGTCGAGGACCCAGCGCTCTTCCGCGCGGAAGCGGCTGACGTAGACCTCGCGCCCGGCGGTCTCGGCGAGCCGTTCGTCGAGCAGCGGATGGCGCACCGGCGTGCCGCTCTCTCCGACCCGCTCGCGGGCCGAGAGCTCCCGCGCCGCGCGGGCCGCCTGGCCCACCTCCAGCCAACTGTCCCAGCTCACGGAAATCACGCGCGGGCCGGCCGGTGACGCCGAGCCGGCATGAGCGAAGTGGTCCAGGAAGGCGTTGGCCGCCGCGTGATCGACCAGGCCGAAGGCGCCGGTGATCGCCGTCAGGGACGAGCACAGCAGCAGGAAGTCCAGCCCAGAATCCCGGAACACTTCCGCGAGCAGGCGCGTGCCCGTCACCTTGGGGGCGAGGACGGCGGCCGCGGCGGCTCGGTCCTTGAGCTGGATCATGCCGCCGGGAAGGACGCCCGCCGCGTGGATGATGCCGTTGACCTCGCCTCCGAAGCGCTCGCGGATGGCCTCGCGCAGGCGGCGGAGCTGGCCGGCATCGGTCACGTCCGCGCTGACCGCCAGGACCTCGGCCCCCAGCTCGCGGAGTTGCCGCAAGCGGGCGTCCTGCGCCGGGGCCGGAGAGCGCCCCGCCAGGACGAGCTTCGCCCGCACCGTGGCGGCGAGGTGCTCGGCCAGCGTCAGCCCGATGCCGCCCAGTCCGCCGGTGATCAGGTAGATGCCGCCCTCCCGCAGGAGCGACCGGCTGGGCTCGGCGGCCGGCAGCCGCACCGGCTCGAAGCCGCGGACCCAGCGCGTGGCTCCGCGGTAGGCCACCGTGTCGTCCACCGCCGCGCCGGCCAGCTCCGCCAGGAGGAGCTCGGCCGTCAACTCAAGATCGGCTTCGTCGCCGCTCCGCCATGTGACGTCCAGGCTGCGGCAGCGCAGGTCGGGGTACTCCTGGGGGATCCCACGGCAGGGGCCGAGCAGCGTCGCCTTCCCTGGATGGATCTCCTCTCCACGGGCGATCTCATGCAGGTGATCGGCGACGGCAGCGATCTCCACCGGCTCCGCCCAGCGCTCGGCGCCGAGAGCCTGGGCGAGGAACAGCAGGCTGTAGAAGCCCAGGTCCTGCTCCTCCTCCGGGGCGGGCGGCACAGGGCCGGTGACGCTCCACAGGTGCACGATCCGCTGCGGCTGCCGGCCGGCGGCCCGCAGCTCCCGCAGGAGCGCTCGGTAGCCTCCGGGGTCCCGCGGCTCGATGGTGAAGGAGGAGTCGGACATCCGCTCGTAGCGTTCGCCGCGCCGGACCGTCACCACGTCGGCGGCGGACCTGCTCAGCCTTCCCGCCAGGCGGTCGCCGAGCCCGCGGTCGTCGAGGAAGACGACCCAGAGCTCCCGCCCGGCGCCGGACGGCGGCATGGGGGGGGCCGTCTGCCGCCAGACGGGGAGGTAGAACCAGTCGGCCGGATCGGGCTTCTTGCCCCCCAGGATTGCCGGAGCCTCCGTCCGGACGGTGCCGGGGCCCGGTTCGATCCAGTAGCGCTCGCGGTCGAAGGGGTAGACCGGCAGGGGAACACGCCGGCGCCGCTCGCCGGCGTGGAAGGCGTGCCAGTCCAGGGGCAGGCCGGCGAGCCAGAGCTTGCCCAGCCCGGCCAGGAGGACCGCCGCGTCCGACTGCGGATCGTAGGAATGGCGCAGCGATGGCACGGTCACGGGCGGCGGCAGGCCCGCCGGCCGCGGGTGCTGCAACACCCAGGAGCCCAGGGCCTGGCCCGGGCCGACTTCGAGGAAGATCCGGTCCGGCTCCACGCCCAGCTCGCGGATGACGTCGCCGAAACGGACCGTCAGGGTGAGATGGCTCGCCCAGTAGCGAGGGTCGGTCGCCTCCGCGTCCGTGAGCCAGGTCCCGGTGACATCCGACAGGAGGGGGATCCGCGGCGGCTGCAGGCGGACATGGGCCAGCAGACGGAGGAACGGCTCGCTCGCGGGCTCCATGGCGGGCGAGTGGAAGGCGTGGGCTGCCGCCAGGGGACGGCAGACGACGACGCCGGCCTGCAGGCGCTCTCGCAACGCGGCGACCGCGGGCGGCGGTCCGGACACCACCGAGACGTTGGTGCCGTTCACGGCGGCGATCGCGAGACCGGCGTCGAGCAGGGGGGTGACCTCCTGCTCCGGGAGGGAGACCGCCAGCATCGCCCCCTCCGGCAGCTCCTGGATGATCCGGGCCCGGCGGGCGACCAGGGTCAGGGCGTCCTCCAGCTCGAACACGCCGGCGACGCAGGCGGCCGCGTACTCGCCGATGCTGTAGCCGGCGAGCGCCGCCGGCACGATCCCCCAGTGCATCCACAGCCGGGCGAGCGCGTACTCGACGACGAACAGCGCGGGATGGGCGAGCCAGGTCTGCCGCAGCGGCCCGGCGTCCTCCTCGCCGCGCAGCATCCGCCGCAGGTCGGGGCCGGTCGCCGGCTGTCCGGCATCCGGTCCGGCGGGCTCCGCCGGGTAGAGCACCGCCCGCAGGTCCGCTCCGCCGAGATGGGGCCGCAGCAGCCGGCAGCACAGGTCGACCTGCTCGCGGAAGACCGGTTCGGTCTCGTAGAGCCCGCGGGCCATGCCGACGTACTGGTTGCCGAGGCCCGGGAAGAGGAAGGCGACCGGCCGGTCGCGCGTCTCGGCGGCGCCGCTCAGCACCTTTCCGGCGGGCTTGGCGAGCGCCGCCGCGGCCTCGGCGGCATCGCGGCAGACGAGCGCCCGGCGGTGCTTCAAGGCCTTGCGTCCCACCTGCAGGGTGAAGGAGGCGTCCGCGAGGCACACCTCGGGATGGCGTTCGAGGTGCTCCGCCAGCCGGGCGGTGGCGCGGTCCAGGGCGGCCTCGCTGCGCGCCGAAACGAGGAGGAGCTGGTGCTGCCGGCCGGCGTCGGCCGGCTCGGCCGGCGGCGCCTCCTCCAGCACCAGGTGGGCGTTGACCCCGCCGACCGCGAAGGCGCTCACCCCCGCCCGCAGCGGCAAGCCGTCGGTCCGCCAATCGCGCAGGTCTCCGGTCACGTAGAAAGGCGTGCTCGCGAAGTCGATCGCCGGATTGGGCTGCCGGAAGTGGAGGGTGGGCGGCAGTTGCCGGTGCTTCATGGCCAGCACGGCCTTGATGAGGCTGGCGACGCCGGCGGCCGCGTCGAGATGCCCGATGTTCGGCTTCACCGAGCCGACGGCGCAGAAGCCCGTGCGGTCGGTGGCCCGGCGGAAGACTTCGGTGAGCGCCGCGATCTCGATCGGATCGCCGATCGCGGTGCCGGTGCCGTGCGCCTCGATGTAGGTCACCGTGCCGGGGTCGATGTCCGCGACGGCCTGGGCCATGGCGACCACCTCCGCCTGCCCGTCGACGCTCGGCGCGGTATAGCCGACCTTGCCCGCGCCGTCGTTGTTCAGGGCGAAGCCCTTGATCACGGCGTGGACGTTGTCGCCGTCGGCGACGGCGTCCGCCAGCCGCTTGAGCACCACGATCCCGATGCCGCTCCCCTGGACCGTGCCCTGGGCGCCGGCGTCGAAGGCGCGGCAGTGCCCGTCGGGAGAGAACACCCCCTCCTGGGCCTGGTAGCCGAACTTCGCCGGGACCGTGATGGAGACGCCGCCCGCCAGGGCCATGTCGCACTGGTAGTTGAGCAGGCTCTGGCAGGCCAGGCAGGCCGCCACCAGCGAGGTCGAGCAGGCGCTCTGAACGGTGACGCTGGGCCCCTTGAGGTTCAGCTTGTAGGCAGCCATGGAGGCGAGGAAGTCCTTGTCGTTGTAGATGCGGAGCTGCAGCTCGCCGATCGAGGCGATGAGCTCGCGGTTGGGCAGCAGGTTCTGGACCAGGTACCGGCCGTAGCTCATGCCGCCGTAGACGCCGATCGATCCCGCGTACTGGCCGGGGTCGTAGCCGGCGTCCTCCAGGGCATGCCAGGACTCCTCCAGGAACTTGCGCATCTGGGGCTCCATGATCGAGGCCTCGCGCGGGCTGAAGCCGAACAAAGGAGCGTCGAACAGGTCGATGCCGGCCAGGGCCCCACCCGCGCGGACGTAGTTCGGCAGCCGCATCCGCACGGCTTCGACCCCCGCCTCCAGAAGCTCCTCTTCCGTGTAGAACGAGATCGATTCGACCCCATCGCGCAGGTTGCGCCAGTACTGATCCAGGTCCGCTGCGCCTGGGAACTGGCCCGCCATCCCGATGATGGCGATGCCTTCCAGGCTGGCTTCGACGCTGCTCATGAACAGTCTCCCTTGATCGACGATTTGGGCCGCCGAAGGGACAGCCGCAGATTGCGTGCGCGTTCCTCGACGCCAGGGCGCGGCGGAGCGGTCCGGCGCGCCAGGGACGCGCGGTCCCGGCGGGCGAAGAGGTTGTAGGTGGTGGAGCCGGTGTACAGCTCGTCCTGGCAGGCGTCCACGGTGAAGCCTCGCGCCTCGAGCAGGCGGACCATCTCGCCGAGCCGGCCGCCGATGTCGTGGACCTCCAGGACGACCTGCTCGATCTTCTCCCAGTCGGCCTCGTCGATCCCCGCGACGACGTCGGCCTCGCTCTTCTGCACGTCGATCTTGAGCAGGTCGATGCGCTGGGTGCCGAGCTCGTGGATGACCTCGGAGAGCGGGCGCAGCTCGACCTCGAAGATCTCGGTCTTGAGCCGCTCGGCCAGCAGGTCGTCGGCATGCCGGATCACCTGGTCCATGCCGGCGACCCCCTGCGCGAGCTGGTTCTCCAGCAGGGTGCGGAGGACCTCCCGCTCCTCGGCTTCGTCGGCGTAGCAGGACGACATGCCCGGGCTGTTGGGGTAGAAGGTGAAGCTCGCGCGCCGGGCGCGGTCGGAGAGGCCGACGTTGAAGACCTCGGCGCCGCCGAGCAACGCCGCGTTGGCGCGCGCGATCTCGAAGAGGGTGGGACAGGGCTCGAAGGAGAAGACCCGACTGCCCGGGAACTCCTGGAGCACGAAAAGGGTGAACAGCCCGATGTTGGCCCCGACGTCGTAGACCGTGGCCCCAGGGCGCAGGGTGATCCCGTTCCGGAGATAGACCTTCTCCTCGAAGATCTCGTGATAGAAGAAACGCGTCTCGGCCCAGCTCTGGCAGGCGATGCGCAGGCCGTTGGGCAGCTCGTAGGTCTTCATCACCGGCCCCCCTGCCGTTTGCGCTGGCGGAGGAATTCCCGCTGGCGCTGCACGGCGCCGCTCTGCTGCGTGGAGTCCGCCAGCTTCTGGGCGCGGGCCTGGGCCTGCTCCAGGGCGGGAGCGGGCTCGCTCCCCTCCTGGGCCAGATAGCCGGCCAGGGCCCCGACCGTGGCGTGCCGGAAGAGCTCGATCACCGGGATCTCCCGGCCCAGCGCCTCGCCGAGGCGGGCCCGCACCTGCGTGACCAGCAGCGAGTTGCCGCCGACCTCGAAGAAGCTGTCGTGCACCCCGACGCTTTCGATCTGCAGCACCTCCCGCCAGACGGCGGCGACCAGCCGCTCCATCTCGTTCCTGGGCGCGACGGCCACGCGGGCCGACTCGCGCGCGGGCACCGCGAGGGAATCCAGGGCCTTGCGGTCGAGCTTGCCGTTCGCCGTCCGCGGCAGCGCGTCCAGGAACACGAAGGACGACGGCACCATCGCTTCGGGCAGGACGGCGGCGGCGGCGCGCCGCAGATCGGCCGCGGTCCCCGCGGCCGCCGGCCTCGCTTCGAGCCGGGCGTAGACCATGTAGACCTCGACGGCGCGCCGGCCCTCCCGCCCTTCGATCAGGATGAGCTCCTCGACCTCGACGAAGTAGCGGTGGTCCGCCAGCAGGGAACGGATCTCCCGCAGGTTGTCGCGCGTGTCCACCTCCAGGACGATCTGGCGGATCTTCGGCCAGTCCTCCTCGCGGATGCCGCGCAGCACGTCGACCTCGGCCCGCTCGACGTCGACCTTGAGCAGGTCGATCCTCTCCTCCCCGGTCTCGGCGATCACGTCGGAGAGGGTCCGCAGGGGGCAGGTGAAGGTCCGGCTCTCGAACTGCTGGTCGAGGAACCCGTCGAGGTCGGCGTCGCTCAGCCCGAGCTCGGCCGCTCCCGGGTAGGACGCCTCCCGCGCTCCGAGGATGATGGAGCGGGTCAGCTCCTTGTCCATCTCGACGTCGCCGTAGCGCCCGGAGAGCCCGGCCATCTGCGGGTAGAAGGTGAACTCGGCCGTGCCCGCCTCGGCCGCCAGGCCGACGGGGTGGAGCCGCACCGGCAGACCGTAGAGCTCGATGTTCGTGCGCAGCGTCTCGAACGTCGGCGGGATCGGCTCGAAGGAGTGCACCCTGGCGCCCGTGCTGCGCTGGTGGACGAGCAGCGTGAAGGCGCCGATGTTGGCGCCGACGTCGAAGACGCAGGCGCCGTCCTCCAGCGCGATGCCGTGGCGGAAGTAGTGGTCTTCCTCGAACACCTCGCGGTAGAGCAGGCTCGCCTGGAGCTGGCTCAGCGTGGCCATCAGCAGCCCGTTGGGGAGCCGGAAGAACGCGCCCTCGGGCGCCGCCGCGAGAACCTCCGGGCGCGGCGTCAGAGGGCCGCCCCGGCCGCCCGGGCGCTCGGCCACCACGTAGGCGGCAAGCCGGACGTCGCCGGGCCGGACCTCCCGGGCGGTCACCACGGCCTCCCGCACCCCCGGCACGCGGGCCAGGGCCGCCTCGATCTCGCCCAGCTCCACCCGGTGGCCGCGGATCTTGACCTGCTGATCGTTGCGCCCCAGGAACTCGAGGCCGCCGTCGCCGCGGTAGCGCGCCAGGTCGCCGGTCCGGTACATGCGCGCCCCCCGCGGTCCGGCGAAAGGCTCGGGCAGGAACCGCTCGGCGGTCCCCTCCGGCCGTCCCAGATAGCCGCGGGCCAGGCCGTCGCCGGCGATGTACAGCTCGCCGGGAACCCCGGCCGGCACGGGCTGGAGGTGGCGGTCGAGGAGATAGATCCGGGTGTTGGCGAGCGGGCGGCCGATGAGCACCGGCCCGCCGTCCCCGAGGCGGCAGCCGGTCGACCAGACGGTGGTCTCCGTCGGCCCGTAGAGGTTGACGAGCCGGCCGGGCAGCTCGCCACGGAGACGGTCGGCGAGCGGCGCCGGCAGGGCCTCTCCCCCGAGCAGCAGGGTGCGCAGCGAGCGCAGGGCCTCCAGCGTCCTGGCGTCCGCGGCGAGCGCTCCCGCCAGCGAGGGGGTGCACTGCAGGGTGGTCACCCCGTGACGGGCGATGCGGGCCGCCACGGAGGAGTCGTCCGCCTCGCCGCGGCGCGCCCGCAGCTCGCGTATCGAAGCGAGGTTCCCGAGGCTGGCCAGGACGGTGTCGGCGTCGATGCCGAAGTCGATGAGGCAGCCGAGCTCGTCGACGCCGGCGGCGGCCAGGCGGTCGGTCAGGGCCAAGCAGCTCTCTGCGGTTCCCACCAGCGCGTGGTGCTCGAAGTAACGGTCGAAAGCGCGCTCCAGGTAGAGCTCGACCTCGGCCTCGCCCAGGTCGCGGACGTCGATCTTCTCCCCCTGCACCTGCGCCAGCCGCACCAGCAGGTCGAGGGAGGTGCGCAGGTACCGGATCAGCGGCCCGCGGACCGTCTCGCGCACCTCGTCGAGGTCGTCGCCGACGAAGGTGTGGAGCATCAGCGTCACCCTGCCCTCGCCGGGATGCCCCTGGTCCCGCCAGGACTGCCGGTAGAGAGCGAGGTTCGCGGCCACCTGGTCGAGGTCCTGGAACAGCAGGTGGGTCAGGAGGTTGGCGCCCATCTCGCCAGCCAGCCTGAAGGTGTCGGGGGAGCCCGCGGCGGTGATCCAGACGGGCAGCTCGGGCTGCAGGGGGCGCGGGCGCAGCCGCACCTCGACCTCCTGGCCGAGGCCGCCGCGCAGGCGCAACGTCTCTCCCCGCCACAGGCGCCGCACGGTGTCGACGCCGCGGCACATGACTTCCTTACGGTCGGCGTAGGCTTCGGGTGAGAAGACGAAGTCGTCGGCGTGCCAGCCGGAGGCGAAGGAGATGCCGACGCGGCCCCGCGAGAGGTTGTCGACGACCGACCATTCCTCGGCCACCCGGACCGGGTGATGGAGCGGCAGGACGACGCTGCCGGCACGGATCCGCACCCGCTCGGTCACGGCCGCCACCGCCGCGGCGAGGACCGACGGGTTGGGATAGAGGCCGCCGAAGGCGTGGAAGTGGCGCTCCGGCATCCAGATCGAGGAGAAGCCGTTGCGGTCCGCGAAGCGCGCCCCCTCCATCAACAGGCGGTACTTGTCGTCCCGGCCCTCGTCCTCGTCGCTGGCGAAGTAGAAGAGGCTGAGCTCGACTTCGCGGTCCGCCCCGGCGGGGCGCGCGGCTGCTGCCGGCGCGAAGTAGGAGCCCGCTCTCTGCTCCTCCTGCAGCACCACCGCCGCGCCGCGGGTCAGCGTCCACAGCAGCTCCAGCACGGAGATGTCGAAGGAGATGCTGGTCAGCGCCAGCCAGACGCCGGGGTCGCCGTCGCCCAGCGTCTCGTCCATGGCGGTGAAGAAGTTGGCCACGGACCGGTGCTCCACCAGCACGCCCTTGGGCTTGCCGGTCGACCCCGAGGTGTAGAGGAGGTACGCCAGGTTGCCCGCCGCCGCGCCGCCGGCCGGGTCCTCCCCGGGCGCGTCCGTCGCCGCTCCGGCCTCGAGCAGGACCACCCGGGCACCGGCGCCGGGCAGCCGCCCCAGAAGGCGCTCCTGGGTGAGCAGGAACGGCGGCCGGCAGTCGTCCAGGACGGTGGCGACGCGCTCCCGCGGGTAAGCGGGGTCCAGGGGGACGTAGGCGCCGCCCGCCTTGAGGGTGCCCAGGATCCCCACCACCATCTCCAGGGAGCGCTCGGCGTAAAGCGCGACCAGGACCTCGGGCCTGACGCCGAGGCTCCGCAGGTGGCGGGCGAGCCGGTCGGCCCGCCGGTTCAGCTCGCGGTAGGTGAGGGACTCCCCGCGAAAGAGGAGGGCCGTCGCGTCCGGGCAGCGCCGTGCCCGTTCCTCGAACTGGCGGTGGACGGGTACCACCGCTCCCTCTCTCTGCGTCTCGTTCCATTCCCGCAGAATCTGGTGCCGCTCGGCGGCGGTCAGGAGGGCCGTGCCCGACAAGGTCCGCTCGGGGTCGGCGGTCACGCTTTCGAGCAGCTCGCGGAGCTGGCCGGCCAGCCGCGCGATGGTCGCCCTGTCGAACAGGCCGGCGCCATAGTTGAGGATGCCGGCGAGACCCTCCTCGCCGTCCGGGCGGAGCGACAGGGTCAGCTCGAACCGGGCCGAGCCGGGGTCCATGAGGTCCAGCGGCTCCATGGCCAGCCCGGGCAGGGCGAACGGGGGAGCCGGGGTGTTCTGAAGCATGAACATCACCTGGAACAGAGGCGTGTGCCCGAGGTCGCGGACGGGGAGCAGATCCTCGACCAGACGTTCGAACGGCACGTTCTGGTGCTCGTAGGCCGCGAGCGCGGCGCCGCGGACCCTGCGCAGCAGCTCCGAAAAGGGCGGATCGCCCGCCAGGCCGGTGCGCAGCACGAGGGTGTTGATGAAGCAGCCGATGAGCGGCTCGATCTCCGACCGGCGGCGGTTGGCCACCGGCGTGCCCACCAGGAGGTCCTCCTGGCCGGTGTGGCGGTGGAGGAGGGTCTCGAAGGCGGCCAGGAGCACCATGAACTGCGTCGCCCCCGCGCTCCGCGCCAGACGGACCACCCCGTCCGCCAGGACCGGAGGCAGCCGGAAAGAGAGATCGGCGCCGCGGGAGGCGCGCACCGCCGCGCGGGGCCGGTCCGCCGGCAGCTCCAGGACCGGCAGGGGGGCAGCGAGGCGCTCGCGCCAGAACGCCATCTGCGCTTCGAGCGTTTCGCCGCGCAGCCACCCACGCTGCCAGAGGGCGTAGTCGCGATACTGGATGGGCAGGTCGGGAAGCGGCGATGGACGGCCGGCGGAGAAGGCGGCGAGAAGCGCCGCCACCTCGCCCAGCAGGATGCCGACCGACCAGCCGTCGGCCGCGATGTGGTGCAGGTTGAGCAGCAGCACGTGCTCGCCCTCCCCGAGGCGCACCAGGCCGGCGCGCATGCCGGGCTCCCGCTCGAGATCGAAGGGGTGGCGGGCGTAGCGGTCCGCCACCTCTCGCAGCGCGGCGGCGCGGGCTGCCCCGGCGAGCTCGGACAGATCGATGCCGGGCAGCTCGACGCCGCTGGGCGGCAGGGCGGTCTGGACCGGCCTCCCGTCGCGGGTCGAGAACACGGTGCGCAAGGCCTCATGGCGTCGCGACACCTCGGCGAGGCTCCCGCGCAGCGCCGAGACGTCGAGACGGCCGGAGAGCCTCACGGCTCCCGGCAGGTGGTAGGCCGTCGAGCCCGGATCGAGCTGCTCCAGGATCCAGATCCGTTCCTGCGAGAAGGAGAGGGGGGCGGGACCCGCGGGAGCGCGGAGGATCGGCTCGTCCCACCGGACCCCGGCTTCGCGGAGCGCCTCGATCCGCCGCGCCTGAGCCCGGATCGTCGGCGCCTCGAAGACGGCGCTCACCGGCAGCTCGACGCCGAAGTCCTCCTTCACCCGGGTCGCCAGCCGGGTGGCGAGGAGGGAGTGTCCGCCCAGCGCGAAGAAGTCGTCGCCGGCGCCGACCCGCTCGCGGCCGAGCAGCTCGGCCCACCGGGCCGCCAGGATCTCCTCGACCGGGGTCGCCGGAGCGGCGAACGCGACCTGGGGCGCCAGACCCTCGGCGTCGGATGCCGCGAGCGCGCGGCGGTCGACCTTGCCGGTGGCGGTGACCGGGAGCGCTTCGAGCAGGACGAAGCGGGAGGGCACCATGAAGCCCGGCAGGCGGCTGCGCAGATGGTCGCGCAGGTCGTCGAGCTCGGGCCGCGCTCCGCCTTCGGGCGCCACGAACGCGGCCAGCAGCCGGTCTCCGTCCGGCCCTTCCCGCGCCACCACCGCCGCCTCGCGGACCCCCGGCATCGCCGCCAGGAGCGCCTCGATCTCGCCCAGCTCCACGCGATAGCCGCGGATCTTGATCTGATGGTCGATCCGTCCCAGGAAGTCGAGCGAGCCGCCGGGCAGCCAGCGGACCCGATCCCCGGTGCGGTACAGACGTTGGCCCGGAACCCCGGAGAACGGGTCGGGCACGAACTTCTCGGCGGTGGCGTCCGGCCGGTTCAGGTAGCCCCGGGCCAGGCCTTCCCCCGCCAGGAAGAGCTCGCCGGGCGCCCCCATCGGAACAGGCTCGCCGCCGGCGTCGAGCAGGTAGGCCCGGGTGCCGACGACGGGGCGGCCGATGGTCACCCGCTCGCAGCCGCGCGGCGCCAGCTCGAAGGTGGAGTAGGTGGTGTCCTCCGAAGGCCCGTAGAGGTTGTAGACCCGCTCGACGCCCGGCACCTCGTGGAGCCGCCGCACCAAGTCGGCCATGAGCGGCTCGCCGCCCAGGTTCACCGTCCGCACCGACGGCGGGATGGCGCCGGTCCGCAGGAGCTCGGCGGCGGCCGAGGGCACCGTGTTGAGCACGCGCGCGTCCGTGCCGGAGCAGGCGAGAGCGTTCTCCACCAGGACCACCCGCCCGCCGCGGCTCAGCGGGACGAACAGCTCGAAGATCGACATGTCGAAACAGATCGAGGTCGAAGCGAGGACGCTGGCCAAATCCTCGGCCGGGAAGAAGCCGGCGGACCAATCGACCAGCGCCACCGCGCCGCGGTGCTGGATGGCGACCCCCTTCGGCCTGCCGGTCGAGCCCGAGGTGTAGATGACGTAGGCCAGGTTGAGGTCCGTGACGGCGGGTCCGGGAGCCTCCGCCGCGAGGTCTTCTGCCTGTCCGCCTTCGAGGAACAGCAGCCGCGCCGCGTGCGGAGGCAGGTCCGCCGCCATCGCCTCCTGCGTCAGGATCACCGCCGCGCCGGTCTCTTCGAGGAGGTAGGCCAGCCGTTCCCGCGGGTAGGAGGGATCGAGGGGGATGTAGGCTCCCCCGGCCTCGAGCACGGCCAGCAGGCCGATGACCATCTCGGGGGAGCGCGCCGCGAAGAGGCCGACGGGCACCTCCGGACCGACGCCGAGGGCGCGCAGGCGGCGCGCCAGGGCGCGGACATGGTGGAGCAGCTCGCCGTAGGTGAGCCGCCGCTCGCCATGAACCAGGGCCACCGCGTCCGGAGCGATCCCGGCCTGCCGCGAGAACAGCTCGTGCAGGCAGCGGCCCGCCGGGCGCCTGGCGGCCTCGCTGTCGTTCCACTCGACCAGGAGCTGGAAGCGCTCGG
>DATFNZ010000042.1:0-77309 GCA_035266085.1 Thermoanaerobaculia bacterium | reverse complement strand
CCGCCCGGGTCCATCGGCGGGCGCGCCATCATCCCGGCGCGCCGGGTCGGATCTCCTCAGTCCCCGAGGACGGATCTGTGGGTCCTCGAGGCGCCGTTGAAGCGTCCGCGCCAGCTCGCGGGGTGCCCCGGGGGCTGCCCGCGGGTCGATTTCGCCGTTTCCTTCGTGCCGTTCAAGGGCCGGCTGTTCTTCGCGGGCTGGGACGAGGCGCACGGCTCCGAGCTCTGGGAGACGGACGGCACGGCCCAGGGCACCCGTCTGGTGAAGGACCTCTGCCCCGGAGACTGCGACGGCAGCCCCCAGGGCTTCCGCACGGCCCTGGGCCGCCTCGTGTTCCAGGACTTTCAGAAAGACCTCTGGGCCACGGACGGCACCCCGGGAGGCACGGTCCGCATCGCCGCGACTCCCTTCTCGACTCTGGGCCAGCCGGTCGACGCGGCGGTCCGGGGCGGCCGCCTCTTCTTCACCGGCCTCGACCCCGTACGCGGTCCGCAGCCCGTGGTGAGCGATCTGACTCCGGAGGGCACGGACGTCATCCTGCCGATCGGCGCCGGCTTCGCGGCAGGCTCCAGGATCATGGGCCTCACGGCGCTGGGCGCGAAGAGCCTCTTCACGACCTGCGAAGGCGCTTTCGCCGGCGTCTGGGTGAGCGACGGCACGGAGGCGGGAACCCTCGAGCTGCCGGTCGGGCGCATGCTGTGCGGGCTCGCTTCCCAGGCGGCGTTCACGCGGGTGGGCAACCTCGCCTTCTTCCGTTGGAACGACGACCTCTGGCGCACGGACGGGACGCCGGGCGGCACCCTGGCGCTCCTCGCCCTGGACTCTTACATCGCCACCCAGCTCCGAGCGGCGCCTCTGGGCGACAAGCTGTTCTTCGCCCTCTTGCCGAAAGTGAGCGCGTCGACTCCGTTCGTCCAGGAATTCTGGACCAGCGACGGCACGCCGCAGGGCACCCAGCGGGCGTTCCAGCGGCTGTTTTCGGGATCGTTCCTCCAGCCCGCACCGGCGGCGGGAGGCAAGGCCTTGTTCTTCGGACAGGAGAGGGCTGCCGACTCTCCCTTCCGCCTGTGGATCACCGACGGCACGGAGGCTGGCACGAGGCCGCTCCTCGACTTGCTGGTCGGCGGCGGCAATCTGGAGACCGCCATCCTCGACGGGAAGACTTACTTCGTCGGTGCGGGCGAGGGACGGCAGGGATTCCTGGAGCTCTGGGCGACGGACGGCAGGGCTTCGGGCACTCGGCCGGTGATTCCCGCTCTCGACGCTCCCCGCCCGATCAACCCCCAGGGGCTGACGGTCTTCAAGGGCGTTCTCTACTTCTTCTCGATCCACGGCGATCCGAGCCTGCCCGTTGGGCTCTGGCGTTCGGACGGCACGGCCGCCGGCACCCGCCTGGTCCGCGCCATCAATCCCCCGTCGGAGCCCGATGGCGAGCCGGCGAGCTTCCCCTTCTTTTCTCCGTTGCTCACGCTGGCCGGCGACCATCTCTTTTTCCGGGCGGATGACGGCGTCCACGGCACGGAGCTGTGGAAGACGGATGGCACGGCGGAAGGAACGGTGCTGGTGAAGGACATCGCTCCCGGCGCCGCGACCGCCCGCGTCTCCGACTTGGCGGCCGCGGGCGGCAGGCTCTACTTCGCCGCCACCGACAACGAGCACGGCCGCGAGCTGTGGGAGAGCGACGGCACGGCGGCCGGCACGCGGCTGGTGGACGACGTCCAGCCCGGCCCCGGCTCCTCGGCCCCCGCGCAGCTCACGGCGGCGGATGGCAACCTTTTCTTCACGGCGAACGACGGCGAGCACGGCCGCGAGCTGTGGGTGCTGCCGCTCAGATAGCGTACGATCGAAGGAGGACCGAAATCATGGCCGGTCTGCCGTCGTTGAGCCCCGCCCTTCCCGTGGCGATCCTCGCCTGGCGCATACGGGCACTGCTTCGGCGTTTCGAGACGCTGCACGCCGTCTCGCCCGACTCGGCGGTCTCGTTGGACGAGCTGAACGTCCGCAACTCGGTGATCTTCCGCCGCTTCGTGAAAAGGGGAGTGATCGGCAAGGTGGGGGAGGATCGCTACTACCTCGATCGCGATCGGCAGCAGGAGTGGATGAAGGTACGGCGCAAGCGGGCTGTCGTCGTGGTGACCGTGATCGGTGTGATCGTCTTCTTCCTGTGGCGGACGGGGGCGCTTGGTTTCTAACGTGCCCCTTGGCTTGGCGTCCAGGGACCGGCCGCTCGCGGCTGTCTGTATTGACGAGGATTAGGAATGCTAGTAAGATGAAGAGGAATGGAATCAATAATTTGTCTCGGGCAGCGGCCCTGCTCTTGCCGCTTATCGACCTGCCCCTATGCGTTCCGGGCGGAGTGAGGGGCATGTAAATCACACTAAGTGTCTCGGAATCTTCTACCCGCTTGGCAAATTTATGTCTAAAATCAATGAATATCGTTGCCTTCTGATCTCACCCAGCGATGTAGACGAAGAGCGAAAATCGCTTGTTGAAGTCGTCCTTAACTGGAATGCTCACGTCGGGAAGGTTCTTGGAACTCGTGTAGAGTTGGTTCGCTGGGAAAGCCATTCGGCTCCAGATGTACGAGCATCTCCACAAGAGATCCTTAATCATCAACTCGTCTCTGACTGCCACTTCGGCATCGCCCTTTTCTGGTCCAGGTTGGGCACGCCGACAGCTCTGTACAGATCAGGCTCTGACGAAGAGATTAGACGTCTCATGGACGCGGGCTTAAGAGTACTCGTCTACTTCAATCGAAGCGCGATTCCGCAAGCTATTTTGGTGTCTGACCAATACAGTCGCCTCTGCGGTTTTCGACAAGAGCTTGAGGCGCAGGGTCTTGTTGGTTATTATGAGAGTACTCATCATCTTCGCGAACAGGTCCAACTCCATCTAACTCAAGTTGTTTCATCATTGCTTGGCGCTAGCGCGCCAGGGCCTGGATTGGCAACTCTTGAGGCTCCTGCGCCAGACATTCGCGTTTCCTCCGCCGTTTGTTTAGTGGCACCTACCGATGGGCCTATTCCATTTCTCTCTATTACAGTTCAAAATCACTCATCAATTGCTGTGTTCATTGCTGTTGTCATGGTTGAGCTAAAAGATAAGCGGCACATTTATCTCCCAATTGATCCAGTGACCGGTCAGAGAAACTCCAAGCGCCGGCTTGAGGCCGGTGATAGCTTTGACGTCTACTTAAGCCGTTCTAGCTTGACTGCTGTAGGGCCATTGCTATTGCGCCGAGCTGCAGTCCGAGACGCAGTAGGAAGGGTCTACTACTCCGATGAAAAGATCTTTCAGGACAATGTTGCGGATATGCTTGCTTAGATCCATAGATGAAACGAGTATGGGACGGGTGCCACGCTATCGCGCAGTCAGTTCTTCTCATCCTGTGCCATCGTCCCGTAAGGAGGCTGAGAATGAGGAGGTTGTTTGTTGTTTTCCTGGCAGCATACTGCCACTCGGCCGCTGCTCAGGAAGTGCCGACGGCGCATCCCATAGAGCTTCCGGCCAAAGCCGTTCTGGACCAGACCTTCTACACGGGGGCCCTGAACTGGAACTGGCAGGCAGGGGCTTCCGGACAATTGAGCATGAGAGGCTATGCCTCAACAAGTAACGGCGGAACTATCACGCAGGTCACGGCATGTCTATTTAGCGATTCTGGCTTTACCCGGCGGTTCACCGCGACAGCGTCCGTTGTTCAGGGCTCACGCACGATCCAATCTGTGACATTTGCTCGGGACTTTCCACCAAGTCGGGCTGACTGCCACACGCTCACAGGCTTCAGTGCAGTCGTGGCACCCGGCGACTTTGCGGTCGTGGTCTCATATGACAAGTTCACGTCCGATAACTTGTTTGCCGGTTTGGCATCTACTGATTCAGGCCAGACCTTTGACGTGCAGATTGGATCGGCACGCCCTCCGTTTGCGACCGGATCGCAAGGTCCTATCCAGATTCGCGGAGTTGGAATCAAGTACCGAATTATCGAGAACGACCAACCGCCACCGCCGCCACCGCCCCCACCACCGCCGCCGACAAGCTGCGTTCGAGATGCCTATACTGCGTGCCTCCTCAGCGGCCGGTTCAAGGTTACTGTCAGGTGGCAAACTGCAACAGATTCCGGTCGAGCTCAAGTGATGTACATAGATGGTACACGGGCCGAGAACGACCAGTCGGTGTTCATGTGGTTCTTCAACAGTGAAAATTTTGAAATGGGCATCAAGATGGTGAACGCTTGCGTGCCGCCCTTCAACAAGCATTGGGCTTTTGTGTCCGGCCTGACGAATCAGGGGTTCACCGTCACTATTGAGGACACCAACACTGGGGCTGTCTGGACCCATGCCAACACACGCGGCCAACTCCCTCAAACGCGAGGTGACAACGCCGCGTTCAGTTGTCCCTAGAGGAGCCGACTGACGAAGAGTCATTTGGGCGCAGGCACTCGGCTCCTTCAGGCGCATCGCTTCAAGGAGCCTCCGGGCCTCCAAGCGGGTGCCGCTGATCTCCAAAGTACTGCACGAACAGCCGGACCGCTCTGGCGAGCGGCTGCCTAATCTGCTCCGTTCGCCAGCCAACCTCTGCGGTCTTTCGATAACCTTTGCGGATCTTCCGCTGACTCTGGCGAGCGTTCCGCCAACCCTGGCGAATCATCCGCCTGCCCTGGCGGGCCGTCTGCCAACCCTGGCGGATCGTTCGCCAGCTCTGGCGAGAAGTCTGCCAACCCTGGCGGGTCGTTCGCCAACCCTGATAAGCCGTCCGCCAACTCTGGCAAGCCGTCCGCCCGTCCTGGCGAAGCGTTCGCCAGCTCTGGCGAGACGTCCGCCAACCCTGGCGGATCGTACGCCAGCCCTGGTGGATCGTTCGCCAACCCTGGTAAGCCGTCCGCCAACTCTGGCAAGCCGTCCGCCCGTCCTGGCGAAGCGTTCGCCAGCTCTGGCGAGACGTCCGGAGACTTCGGCGGGCCTTCCGGCAGCCTTAATGGATCGTCCATCAACTCTGTTGAGCCGTCCGCCAATCCTGGTCAGTCAGACGGATCACCTCAGCCGCTGCCTACGCCCCTACGTGGCTCGGGAAGAAGGAGGACCGCCACCCAGGGCGTCAGCCCATCCTTCTTGCTCACATCTCGCCTGGACCTCGGCCAGACGGGCTCGGAAGCCGCAGCGTCGCCCTGAAAGGGCGGGATTTGAACAGCCCGGGGTGGCAACCCCGGGAACGATAGTCCCAACCCCCCTCAAGCCCCGAAGGGTCGGCAGATCTCGTCGACGAGCCGGAACCGCCTGGCAGAGCCAAGGTCTGACTTCCTTCCACCGCTCGACTGAATGTCGGCCCTCCGGGACTTGGTACGGAAGGTGGGCCTGCGTTCCCGGGGTTGCCACCCCGGGCTGTTCAAATCCCGCCCTTCCAGGGCGACGCTCTCGTTGCCAAGGCTGTTTGGCCGACGCCCGGCGAGATGTGTGCAAGAGGATAGGCTGAAGGCCTGGGCTCTATGCCTGCGTCCCTGCGGCTCGCTTCTCCAGGCAGCCTCCCTCAATCCCGGTTATAGCTGGCTGGCGTCAGATGCTGCGTCCGGGCTTTCGCGGTATCCTTTGATGGATGGTGGAGCGAGCACTGGACAACTTACAGGAGCGCCCATGGCCGAGTTGAAGACCAAGCAGACCGAGCAGAGCGTCGATGAATATATCAACGCGATCGTTGACGATACTCGACGCCAGGACTGCCGCACTCTGATCGAGCTGATGAGCAAGGCCACGGGAGCCGAGCCCAAAATGTGGGGCACGAGCATGGTGGGCTTTGGAAAATATCACTACAAGTACGAAAGCGGGCATGAAGGCGACGCGATGCTGACCGGATTCGCGTCACGCAAGACGGATCTGACTCTGTACATCATGTCCGGCTTCGCTCGCCATGAGGAGCTGCTGGCCAGGCTGGGCAAGCACAAGGCGGGCAAGTCGTGCCTCTATGTGAAGCGTCTCGCCGACCTCGATCCGGCGGTTCTGGCAGAGCTCGTGACGCTCTCGGTCCAAGAAGTCAGGCGACGTCACGGCTAGAGGCAGAGTCGATAAGCCCCGCCCCAAAGCCCGGGCTCGATAGAGAGCCGTGATCCTGCCCCCGGCGAGTCCCGTTAGGGTCCGGCAGGCTCGATGGTGGAGCGGCGAATAGGGCCCGTTTTTCTTCCCTCTTGACAATCAGTACCAAATCGGTCCACGATCATGCATAGCAATTGAGACTGTGTCTCATTAAGGCACGGGATCAAAGAAAAGGGCGACTACCGGGTTCGCTGGGGAGCAGGCCGGTTGCCGCCCTCGACATGGACTTCGCCACCGCGTTGCCGCGGGGGTTTTGACCACGGGGGTAGTATATATGATGCCTCGGCTTCGCCGCGGGCAGCAGCGCCCTCCCGCAGCCCGTTTCCGTAGCGTCATCTTCTGGCTTCACCTCGCCGCGGGCGTCACCGCTGGCGCCGTGATCCTCGTCATGTCCGTGACGGGCGTGCTGCTGATGTACGAGCGGCAGATCATGGAGTGGGCGGATGAGGACTACCGCGTCGCGACACCCTCTCCCGGCGCGGCGCGGCTGCCGGTCGAGACCCTCGTCGCCAGGGTGCTCGAGAAGAATCCCGGCACCCCCTCGTCCGTGACGGTACAGGCCGACCCCGGGACGCCGGTCTCGGTGAGCCTCGGGCGGGAGAAGACGGTCTACGTCGATCCCTATACCGGCCGGGTCCTCGGCCCTGGCTCGAAGAAGGTGCGGGCCTTCTTCCATGCCGTCACGGACTGGCACCGCTGGCTCGGCGCCGGGGGTGAGCGGCGGGATACGGGCCGAGCGGTCACGGGGGCGGCGAACCTCGCTTTCCTGGTGCTCGTGGTGTCCGGCCTCTATCTATGGCTGCCCCGGCAGTGGACGCGGCGCCAGGTCCGGAACGTGACCTGGTTCCGGCGCGGCCTGCCGGGCAAGGCCCGCGACTTCAACTGGCACAACGTCATCGGCTTCTGGTCGTGGGTGCCGCTCTTCCTGATCGTCCTCAGCGGCGTGGTCCTGTCCTATCCCTGGGCGGGCGACCTGCTCTTCCGCCTGGCTGGAGAGGAGCCCCCGGCGCGCCGGGACGGTCCCCGCAGGACGGAAAGCGAGGGCGGGCCGGTGCCGCTGGACGGTCTCGACGAGCTCTGGGCCGTGGCCGAGCGGCAGATGCCGGGCTGGCGGAGCCTCACCCTGCGCCTGCCGGGCTCGCCCGAGGATCCCGTGACCTTCTCGATCCTGCAGGGCGACCGGGGACGGCCCGACCTGCGCGCCCAGCTCACCCTGGACCGCGCCAGCGGCGAGATCGTGAAGTGGGAGCCCTATGCCAGCCAGAGCCTCGGCCGGCGGCTGCGCTCGTGGCCGCGCTGGGTGCATACGGGGGAAGCGGGCGGCATCGCCGGCCAGACCCTTGCCGGCCTCGCGTCGGCCGGCGCGGCCGTGCTGGTGTGGACCGGCATCGCTCTGGCCTGGCGCCGCTTCTTCGCCGCCGTGCTCAGGAGAAGAACCTATTCCCGGCCGGTACATCCGGCCGTTTCCATTCAAGGCGAAAGCCAGGAGGAGCCGTCGTGAAGACCAGGGACAAGAGCCATCGGAAGGGCAGTCACCACAAGAGGTCGGGGAAGCCGCCGCGCTGGCTGGTGCTGGGCGCCCTGGCTTCGACGGCCATGACCGGGCGCCCTGCTCTGAGCGTTCAAGAGCCGGAGGGCAGGGAGCGGTTCGCCTACCGGGAGCTCTCCGCTCCGGCGCTGCCGGCCTCGCGCCTGGATCCGCGATTGGACCTGAACAGCTTGGCGGCGGCGCCCCGGCCGAACGCGACGGCCCGCCGCTTCGACATCCCGCCCGGCTCCCTGGGCAAAGCGCTCGCGGCTTTCGAACAGGCGACCGGCGTGCGCGTGGAGGTCGCGGACGAATCGATCCGCGGTCTGGGCACGGCCGGCGTGCAAGGGCTGTTTTCGGCGGAGAAAGCCTTGGACGAGCTGCTCGCCGGCACCGGCGTGATCTATCACTTTACGGCGCCCGAGCAGGTGCTGATCGAGTTTCCGCCGCTCTCGGAGACGCTCGACGTGACGGCGCCGGTGGCGCCGACGTCGCCGAAGTACGTGGCGCCGCTGCGCGACACGCCGCAGACCGTGACGGTGATCCCGCAGAGAGTGATCCAGGAGCAGGGCGCCACGACCCTCCGCGACGTGCTGCGCAACGTCACGGGCATCAGCATCCAGGCGGGCGAGGGGGGCGGCGGCCTGCCGGGCGATAACCTTTCCATCCGCGGCTTCGCCGCCCGCAACGACATCTTCATCGACGGCGTCCGCGATTTCGGGGCCTACTCCCGCGACCCGTTCAACATCGAGCAGGTCGAGATCGTCAAGGGGCCGGCATCCTTATACACGGGCCGCGGCTCGACCGGCGGCTCGCTGAACCTGGCCAGCAAGACGCCGGGCCTCCAGGCCGTCCAGAACGCCACCTTGAGCGGCGGCTCGGACAACTACGGCCGGGCCACGGCCGACGTAAATCAACCGATCGAAGGCCTGCCGGGCGCGGCTTTCCGGGTCAACGCCATGTGGACCCAGGCCGATACGCCCGGCCGCGACGCCGTCGAGAACCAGCGCTGGGGCATCGCCCCGTCGCTCGCCTTCGGGCTCGGCACGCCGACGCGCACGACGGTGAGCTTCTCGCGCCTCGATCAGGACAACGTCCCCGACTACGGCCTGCCCTGGGTGCCGGCCGCCAACGTGCCCCTGGCGGCGTACGCCAACAAGCCGGCGCCGGTCGATTTCGACAGCTTCTACGGCCTCACGGACCGCGATTACGAGAAGACGGTGACCGATCTCGCGACGGTGGAGGTGGGGCACGACTTCAACGATTCGATGTCTTTGAGGAGCCTGGTGCGTCACGGCCAGTCGACGCGCGACTCGAACATCACGGCGCCGCGCTTCCTCAACAACGACAGCACCACGCTCAACCGGCAGTTGCAGTCGCGCGACCTCGAGGACACCATCCTCGCCCAGCAGAACGACCTCACGTTCCGCTTCGACACCGGCGCGGTCCGTCACGCGCTGATCGCCGGCACCGAGGTCGCCCGTGAGGAATCCAAGAGCTTCAGCCGCAGCGGTCCGGCCGCGCCGGCGGCCGACCTCTTCGATCCCAATCCGAGCGCTCCTTATGCTGGTCCGATCACGCGGACCGGTGCCCGTACCGAGAGCAAGGCGGAGACCGCGGCGCTCTATGCCTCCGACACCTTGCGGTTCGGCGAGCGGTGGGAGATCACCGGCGGCCTGCGCTGGGACCGCTTCAACGTCGAGTATCTCTCGGTGGCGGTCGACGGCGTGGCCTCGCCGTTCGAGCGCACCGACAAGATGTTGAGCTGGCGCGGCGGCGTCGTCCACAAGCCGCGGCCGAACGGCAGCGTCTACCTCGCGGCCGGCACCTCGTTCAATCCCTCGGCCGAGGGCAACACGGGCCTGAGCCTGACCGCCAGCACGGTCGATCTCAAGCCCGAGAGGAGCCGCAGCTATGAGATGGGCACGAAGTGGGACTTCCCGGCGTCCCGGGTGTTCCTGACGGGGGCGATCTTCAGAATGGAAAAGGTCAACGCCAGGACTCCCGGGATCAATCCTGACGATCCGCCGACCGTGCTCCAGGGCGAGCAGCGGATCGACGGCGTGGAGCTCGGCCTGACGGGCAGCCTCACCAGCCGCTGGTCCACCTTCCTCGGCTATACCTTCCTGGACAGCGAGGTCATCAAGTCGAACACCCCCGCGGAGGTGGGCAGCCAGCTCACGAACACGCCCGAGCACTCGGCGAGCCTGTGGACGACCTGCCGCCTGCGCCGCGGCCTCGAGATCGGCGGCGGCGCGCAGTACGTGGGAGAGCGCCTCAACAACCTCACCACGCGGCGTTTCGCTCCGGACTACCTGCTGTTCGACGCCATGGCCTCCTACGATTTCAACCAGCGCCTGACGCTGAGGCTCAACGCCTACAACCTGGCCGACGAGCGGTACATCGACCGCGTGGGCGGCGGCCACTTCATCCCGGGCGCCGGCCGGTCCGTGGCTTTGACCACCAGCCTCAAGTTCTGATCGTGGGAGAGATCAATGCTGCTGCAGATTCCTGACGTACTGACCGCCCAGCAGGTGGAGCAGGCCCGCCGGCTCCTCGACGCCGCCGAGTGGGTGGACGGCCGGATCACCGCCGGACCTCAATCGGCCCGGGCGAAAGACAACCTGCAACTTCCCGAGGAGAGTCCGGCGGCGCGCGAGGTCGGGCAGATGATCCTCGCCGCGCTCCAGCGCTGCCCGCTCTTCATCACCGCCGCCCTGCCCTTGCAGGTCTTCCCGCCGCTGTTCAACCTCTATCAGGGCGGGCAGTCGTTCGGCACGCACGTGGACAACGCGATCCGCCAGGTGCCCGGCACCCCGCACCGCATCCGCACGGACCTCTCCGCGACCCTGTTCCTGTCGGGCCAGGACGAATATGACGGCGGCGAGCTGATGGTGGAGGACACCTATGGCGTGCATGGCGTCAAGCTGCCGCCCGGCCACCTCGTGCTGTATCCCTCGACCAGCCTGCATCACGTGCGCCCCGTGACCCGGGGCGTGCGGATCTGCTCCTTCTTCTGGATCCAGAGCATGGTCCGGGATGATGGCGAGCGGACGCTGCTGTTCGACCTCGACGCCGCCATCCAGCGGATCGACCGCGATCTCCCCGGCCACCCCTCGGCGGTGCAGTTGACGGGGATCTACCACAACCTGGTCCGGCGCTGGGCGGAGATGTAGGCACGGGGACCGTCTCCGTGCAGATTGAAAGTTGGACTTTCAATCTGCACGGTTGATATCCTTCCTCCATGATCGAGCGGCTCCTCCAGCCGCGTCTCCTGGATCTGGCGACGCGCCACCCGGTCCTCACTCTGACCGGCCCGCGCCAATCAGGCAAGACGACGCTCAGCCGCATGGCCTTCCCGGATCTGCCCTACGTGTCGTTGGAGAACCCCGCGCAGCGGGAGCTCGCCCAGGAGGACCCCATCGCCTTCCTCGCCCGCTATGGAGACGGTGCCATCATCGACGAGGTGCAGCGGGTGCCGCAGATCTTTTCTTACCTCCAGGGCCTGGTGGACGAGGACCCCCGGCCCGGCCGGTTCCTGCTCACGGGCTCCCAGAACCTGGCGCTGGTCAACGCCGTGACCCAGTCCCTCGCCGGCCGCACCACCCTGACGGAGCTTCTTCCGCTCTCCCTGGCGGAGATCCGGCGTTTCCCCGCCCCACCCTCGGACCTCGATACGCTGCTCTGGCAGGGCGGCTACCCGCGAATCTACGAACGGAATCTCCCCGCCCACGAATGGCTGGCCGACTACACCGCCACCTACGTCGAGCGCGACGTACGGCAACTCGTGAATATCGGCGATCTGATGGTCTTCCAGACCTTCCTGCGCCTGTGCGCCGGCCGCACGGGACAGATCCTCAACCTGTCGTCGCTGGCCAACGACTGCGGCATTACCCAACCCACGGCGCGTTCCTGGCTGTCGGTTCTGGAGGCGAGCTACATCGTCTTCCGCCTGCCGCCGTTTTTCGCCAATCTCGGCAAGCGGCTCATCAAGTCACCCAAGCTCTATTTCTATGACGCCGGCTTGGCGGCGGCCCTCCTGAACATCGAGACTCCGCTCCAGCTCGCGAGCCACCCCTTGCGGGGTGCCCTGTTCGAGACCTGGGCCGTCGCCGAGATCGCCAAGGCGCACCTGCACCGGGGACGCCGGCCGCGGCTCTCCTTTTATCGTGACAGCAGTGGGCTGGAGATCGATCTGCTCCTGGAGAAAGGGGCCGATCTCGTGCTGGTGGAGATCAAGTCGGCTCAGACCCCGTCGGGCCGGTACTTCACCGGCATCGAGCGGTTCGCCGAAACGCTCGGCGGGCGTGAGTCGCCGCGCATCGCCGGCAGAGTGGCCGTGTATGGCGGCGAGGAATCGCAGAGGCGCAGCCGGGGCGAGCTCCTTTCCTGGCGGGACCTCGACGCCTTCGACTGGACCACGGGCGAAGCCGTAAGCCCCTGACCTCGGACCATCGTCAGGAAATCGTCAGGAGATCGTCAGGAGGTCCCGGCACCCCACCTCTTGGGGTGTCGCCTGCCGGCAATACATTCCGTAGTTGTAGACCGTCCTGAAAACCGCCGCGCGCCCACCGGCGGGAGTCAAACCACGATGAAATCGAGCCTTTCGGGGGTTGCAACCCCGGATTAGCAGGTGTAGAGTTCCTGCACTGGACAATATAGCCATAGATGCATCGGCGTCTTGACACTGGTGTAGCTTTCCTGGTAGCTTCCAGCGAAGCTTTAAGTAAGCACCGGTAAGTAGCCTTGAACGTTGGGCTTTGAGGAGTTCCAAATTGCTCTTCTCCCGTTCGAAGAAGGGGGTCGTGGGTCTCGACATCGGGAGCTCGGCCATCAAGTTGGTCGAGCTTCGCGAGCGCAAGGGTGAGTTTCACCTGCAGCGCCTGGGTGTCGAGCCGCTTTCGCCCGAGGCGATCGTCGACGGCTCGATCATGGACTCGTCCCTGGTGGTGGACGCGATCCATCGCCTGAACGACCAGACCAAGGTCAAGGGCACGAGCTACGCGACGTCGCTGTCGGGGCACTCGGTCATCATCAAGAAGATCCAGTTGCCGGCGATGTCGCAAGACGAGCTGGCGGACTCGATCCAATGGGAGGCCGAGCAGTACATCCCGTTCGACATCAACGACGTGCGCCTGGACTACGTGGTGCTGTCGGAGGGCGAGCCGGGGCGGGACAACATGGAGGTCCTGCTGGTGGCCGTCAAGCGCGACAAGGTCAACGACTACGTGTCGGTGATCAGCCAGACGGGCAAGACGCCGACGGTCGTGGACGTCGACGTCTTCGCGGTGCAGAACGCCTACGAGGTGAACTACGAGCTGGATCCGCGCAAGGTGGTGGCGCTGATCAACATGGGTGCGGGGGTCACGAACATCAACATCCTGGCGCGCGGCGGCACGGTCTTCTGGCGCGACATCTCGTTCGGCGGCAACCAGTTCACCGAGGCGCTGCAGCGCGAGTTCAACCTGTCTTTCCAGCAGTCCGAAGGTTTGAAGCAGGGCGAGTCGGTGGACCGGTACTCGCCGGCGGACGCCCGGCCGGTGCTCGACGCGGTGTCGGCTGAGATGGCGTCGGAGATCCGCAAGACCTTCGATTTCTTCTCCGCGACCTCGTCCGAGGGGCCGGTCGACGAGCTGATCCTCTCCGGCGGCTGCGCCTTGACGCCCAATCTCCTGCAGGTTCTGCGCGAGCGTTTCCAGGTGCCGACGGAGCTGATGGACCCGCTGCGCAAGATCCAGTTCAAGGACAGCGACTTCGACGGCGAATGGCTCCGGTCGATCGCACCGATGATGGCCGTCGCCGTGGGGCTCGGCATCCGCAAGGCGGGGGATTAGCCGATGATCAAGATCAACCTCCTTTCCGAAGGCAAGCGTCCGGCGGCGGTCCGCAAGGCGAGAGTGCCGGCGGCCTTGAAGATGGAAGGCCGGGACCTCGGCCAGTGGATGATCCTGCTCGGCGCCGTGGCCGGAGTGGCGGTCCTGGCCTTCGTCTGGTGGAGCTGGGGCAACCAGGTGGCGGCCAAGGAGCAGGAGGTGGCCGCGGCCCAGCGGGAGGTCGAGCTGCTGGCGGCGGTGATCAAGGAGGTCGAGGACTACAAGGCGAAGAAGGGCGAGCTCGAGCGCAAGATCGGCATCATCAACGACCTGAAGTCGAACCAGCAGGGCCCGGTGCGGGTGATGGACTACGTCTCGCGCGCCCTGCCGGAGCTGCTGTGGATCGACCGGATGAGGATGACCGCGGCCACGATCGAGATCGAGGGGCGCGCGTTCAACACCAACGCGGTCGCCAACTTCATCGAGAACCTCGACAAGGTGCCCGAGTTCGAGGAGCCGACCCTGAAGAGCACGGAGCAGCAGGCCGGCACCACGTACAAGTTCAACATCAATTTCAAGTATTCATTCGCTGCACGCGGCAAAGAGCCCGGTACGGAAGGCGCCCCTGGCGCCGAGCCGTCGACCACGGGCGCCTCGCCGGCGGCGGCGCGTTAGGAGGGCGGCCCGGTGGCGCTCAAAACGGGACTGGAAGGCAAACCCTGGTACTTCGGCCTGGGGATCGGCTTGGTGGTCGGCCTGGCGCTGTTCGGGATCGGCTACTGGCGCTTCGTGACCCCGTTGAAGGAACAGTACGCCCAGCAGGAGCGCTCGCTCGCGGATCTTCAGAACAAGATCCAGGAAGGGCGGGCGGCCAAGCAGGAGCTGCCGAAGTTCCGCGAAGAAGTGCGGCAGCTCGAGTTGGAGCTCGACAAGCTCCTGCGCATCCTGCCGGCGCGGCGCAACACGCCCGACCTGATGCGGCGCATCCGCTCGCTCACCGAGCAGGGCGACTTCTCGCTCACGAAGTTCAACCCGGGAACGCTCACCGACAAGGAGTTCTTCAGCGAGTGGCCGATCTCGGTCAACCTCCAGGGGTCGTACCACAACCTGGCCCTCTTCTTCGACCGGATCAGCCGCTTCTCGCGGATCATCAACATCGAGAACCTGGAGATCACGGCGCTCCCGGTGTCGAAGGATTCGCGGACGATCTCGGGGAGCTTCACGGCCAAGACCTTCGTGTACAAGGAGCCGGAGCCCGCGGCGCCCGAGGGTTTGAACAAGCCGGCGGGCGCCCGGGGCGGCGGCCCGGCGGCGGCCATTCGTGCCGGCGCCAACGAGACCGGAGGAGCTGAATAATGGTGCGTTCCAGAAGAATGGCGCGTTTCAACCAGCCGGCGATTCTCGTCGCCCTGATCGTGACGGCCGCCGCGTGGACCGCCTTCGCGCAGCCGCCGCCCGCCGCTCCGCCGCCCCAGCCGCAGGCCGAGGAAGGCGCGGAGTCGACGGGGCCCGATCTGGGAAACATCGACGAGATTCTCCAGGGCGAGGAGGAGGTGCTCTCCGGGAGCGGCTTCTCCTACGACCCCGGGAACCGCCGCGATCCTTTCAAGTCGCTGCTCGCGGCGCCGGACCGTCCCGAGTTCCGGGGTCCGCGGCCCGAGGGAGTACCGGGGCTGCTGATCGACGAGATCAGCCTGACCGGAGTCTTCCGGACGAGCAAGGGCTTCGTGGCCCAGGTGATGGCCGCGAACCAGAAGAAGAGTTATCTGCTGAAAGAAGGGGACCAGCTTTACGACGGAGACGTGGTCAGCATCAGCCGCAACGAGGCGGTCTTCAAACAGATCGTGCAGGATCCGACCGCCTTGAAACCGTTCCGCGAGGTGGTTAAAAGCCTGAACCCCTCCTAGGTTCGGTGTTTCAGGCCCGTAAGGGAGGCGAGTTGCCATGGGAGAAGTGGTCATGAGAAGACGGAGCGCCGGCTGGCAGCGATGGGTTGCTTCCGCGGCGGTTATGACGGTGGCGGTTGTGATCGGCTGTACCGCCACCAAGCCCGCGCGCGTGGTCGAGGCGGCACCCGCCGCCTCCAAGGGGGCTCCAGCCGAGGCCAAGGCGGCCCCAGTATCGGCGGCCGCCGAGATCCGCTCCCTCGACCTTCGGGAAGGGGCGCCGGAAGCCTTCGTCGATCTGGAAGCGAGCGCACCGCTGGTGTGGACCAGCTTCCGCAACGCCGAAGGCCGGGTGATCGTGGAGCTGCCCAACGCCGTGCCCGGCGCCCGGCTCACCGATCTCGCTCCTGAGGACGGCCTGGTCTCGTCGCTCGTCGTCGAGAAGAGCCAGGAGGGCAGCCGTCCGCTGACCCGGCTGGTGATCGCGACCCGCCAGGAGGTGGAGCACTCGATCACCGCCGACGGCACCAGGCTGCGGATCCAGCTCCTGCCCATGGAAGAGCAGGGCAAGGCCAAGCTCGCCTTCGAGCCCCTGGGCGAGGAGGGCTCCACCACTCTGTCCGCATCGTCCACGCCGGCGGTCCCGGCCGTTCCGGGCACGGCCGCGGCGGGGACTCCCGACCGGCCGGTGGTGGCGCCGGCTGCCTCGGGCGTCGCGGCCACGCGGCTCGACGGCATCGAGGTGCTGGCCTCCGACGGCGGCGCGGTGATCCGCATCTCCGGAGACGGCGAGTTCCCGTACTCGACCTTCGCCCTGTCCGAGCCCCGGCGCTTCGTCATCGATCTCGACGGAGTGGTCAACCGCAGCGGGCGCTCGAACCTGGCGGTCGACGGCGGCGTCGTGGAGCGAGTCCGGGTCGCCCAGTTCAAGCCTTTGCCGAGGCCGGTCTCGCGCGTGGTCTTCGACCTGAGCCGGGACACGCTGCCGGTGATCGAGCGCACCTCGGACTCCCTCGTGGTGTCCTTCCCGTCATCGGCGGGCGGCGCGGCCCCGGCGGTGCCGGCGGGCCTGGCGGATGATGTGCCGGCAGCCTCGGCTCCGCCGGCCCTGCCGCCGGCCGAGTCGAATGCCCAGCCGGCTGCCGCCCCCGAGCCGTCCAGCCAGTTGCCGGCGTCCGCCCAGCCCTCCGACCTGACGCTGGCGCAGCAGACCGCCCCGGCGGCGGGTTCCCGTGGCGGCCGCATCGAGACCGAGGAGGCCTCACCGCTGCCGGCCGCCGCGGCCGCCGCTCCGGCTCCTCCTTCCACGGCGCCGTCGGAGATCAAGGTCACGCCTTCGCGGAAGGTTGCGCCGACGGCCCCGAGCTCGGCGGGCTCGCAGCCCGGCGTCACCCGCCAGGGCACGTTGCCGGTGGACGTCACGCCTTCCTCTCCGACGGCCGGCTCGCCGCTGCAGACCTTCGAGGCCAAGACGGTCGGCGAGAGGGAGCGGATCTACGCCGGCGAGGTGATCGACCTCAAGGTCACCAACGCCGACGTCACGGACGTGCTGCGCTCGTTCGCCCAGATCAGCGGCCTGAACGTCATCATCCAGCCCGGCGTCCGCGGCGTGGTGACGGCGGAGCTGGAGAGCGTCCCCTGGGACCAGGCCCTGGAGCAGATCCTCAAGATCAACAACCTCGACTACGAGCTCGACGGCAACGTCATGCGTATCGCGCCGACCGAGGTCCTGCAGCGCGAGGCCCAGCAGCGGCAGCAGCTGGCGGCGGCCAAGGCCCTCGCGATCCCCCTGAGGACGGTCTACCAGCGGCTGAGCTACGCCTCGGCCGCCGAGGTGGCGCGGCTGCTCAAGGCCGGCCAGTCGGCCGGCATCCTCACCCAGCGCGGCAGCGTCGTGGTGGACGGCCGGACCAACGCCCTCATCATCAAGGAGCTGCCGAACAACATGGACGCCGTGCTGTCGATCATCGACCTGCTCGACTCGCCCGAGCCGCAGGTGATGATCGAGGCGCGGATCGTCGAGACGACGAAGCGCTTCAGCCGCGACCTCGGCATCAACTGGGGCTTCACCGCCGTCGCCGATGCCGCCCACGGCAACACGACCGGCCTGCTCTTCCCGAGCAACGGCACCGCCTCGGGCACCGTCGGCCTCGGCGGCAGCGGCAACAACGGCGTCCTCAACCTGCGGCTCGGCAACGTGCTCAACACCTTCAACCTCGACGTCCAGTTGCGGGCGGCGGAGAACGAGGGTCTGATCACCATCCTGTCGGCCCCCAAGGTGGCGACGCTCAACAATCAGCGGGCCTCGATCCAGAGCGGCCTGCAGATTCCCGTCCAGACGGTCCTCAACAACACCGTCTCGGTGCAGTTCATCAACGCCACCCTGCGGCTGGACGTCACGCCTCAGGTGACGGCGGAAGGCACGGTGCTGATGGACATCGACATCTCGAAGCGCGAGCCCCAACTCGCCTTCCTGGTGCCGGGCGCCAGCAACGCGCCGATCGCGACCAAGGACGCGCGGACGCGTCTGGTGGTCCGCGACGGCGGCACGGCGGTGATCGGCGGTATCTACCGGGTCTCCGCCAACAACAACCAGGGCCGGGTGCCGGGACTCGCAAGTCTCCCGATCATCGGCCATCTGTTCAAGAACAGGTCGCGGAGCGATGAGAACGAAGAGCTCCTGATCTTCATCACGCCGCGAGTCATCAAGCTTTAACTTTGGGGAGTGGACCATCCCATGAAGAATCATCGTGCCGCCCTCTTTTTTCTCGCCTTGCTCGTGCTGGTCACGACGAGCTGCCGGTCTCGCACCGACCGGAGCGAGGGGACCGTCCTGCTGTCGATCAGCAACTTCAACGGCTTGCCCTCATCGATCTCTCTGCGCGCGCAGCAGCCGCCGTTCACGATCGACTCGCTCACGTTGCGCAACATCCCCAAGAACCCCGCCGGCGGCCAGAGCGAGCTGCAATCCATCGAGCTGCGGGCGATCGAGGTCCGCTTCGTGCGCCGCGACACCGGCACCCGGGTGCCGCCCCCGAACGTGCAGTCGACCTTCGGCCTCGTGCCGGTCAACGGCAGCAGCACGCAGATCAACTTTCCGTTCTTGACCAGCGATCAGGTCCTCAGCCAGCCGCTGAAGGACCTCCGCGACCTGGGCAGGGATAGCGAGACCGGCACGGCGGTCATCGTTCTGGACGCTTCCATTCGCGCTTTCGGCCGCACTCTGTCTGGCGACGATATCGTCTCGGACCCGGCCAGGTTCACGATAGAAGTCCGGCCTTGAGGTCTTCAGGAGCATTCGCCATGCACTATTTCACGACGCAACATTGGATCAGTAAAGCCTGCCGTCTGCTGCCTGTGCTCGCCCTCGCGGCGGTGCTGGGCTGCACCTCGTCTCCCACGGAGCCGTCGAGCAGCGGCACGCCCGTGACGCCCAAGCCGCCGGATCCCGTCATCTCGTTCACCATCTCGGTGGCGGCCAGTCCGTCGGACATCACGACCGGGCTCACCAGCTCGAGCGCCGTCACCGTCGACGTACGGCGCGCCGACAACGGCCAGCCGCCGCCGGACGGGACGGAAGTGACGCTCTCCACCACCCTGGGCGGCTTCGGCAGCTCGGGCGGACCCCAGTCGGTGACGGTACAGCTCGTGAACGGCCGCGCCCAGGCAACGCTCTTCGCCGGCGCTGACGCGGGCACGGCGACCATCCGGGCGGTGTTCAACGGCAGCGCCGGAGCGACCAACGTCCGGATCGGCGCGCCGGCCACGTTCTTCGTCTCCTCGGTCGAGCCGAACGTCGGCAACGCCAGCGGCGGCGAGCAGGTCAGCATCCTCGGCGGCGGTTTCGAGGGGCCGGTGCGGGTGACCTTCAACGGCACGGCCGCGACGGTGCGCTCCGTCTCGCCCAACCGGATCGTCGTCAGCACCCCCTCCGCCACGGCGGCGGGCGTGCCCGTGGGCGTGGGGCAGACGGCCTCGGTGGCCGTGATGGTGACGATCAACGTCAACGAGCTCGACCAGGCTTCCGACCTGCTGGAACGCGGCTACACCTATACCCTCGGCGGCGGCGGCATCGATCAGCCGCAGGTCTTCACCGTCAATCCCGCCTCGGGCACGAATGACGGCGGCACCCGGATCACCATCGTCGGCGACGGTTTCCGGGCGCCGGTGCAGGTGCTCTTCGGCCGCGGCTCCACCGCCACGAGCTTCAACGGCGTCGAGGCCAGGGTCGAGTCCGTCACGACCAACCGCATCGTCGCCGTCACTCCGGCGGCCACCGGCTTCGGGCAGAACCTCACCAACCAGGTGGTCGATCTCCTCGTCAAGAACGTCGACAGCGGCTTCAGCACCGTCGCAACCCAGCAGTTCAAGTACGGCACCGACGTGCAGATCACCGCCATCGGTCCGAGCGGCGGTCCCGCCGCCGGCGGCACCCGCGTGCTCATCCAGGGCCAGGGCTTCGACGATCCGCTGACCGTCACGTTCCACTTCGGGGCCACCAACCTCACCGTGGCTCAGCAGGTGGTCTCGGTGAGCGGCACCCAGATCGTCATCCTGACGGGCCCCGCGCCGCTGCCGGTCGCATGCCCGATCAACGGCATCGTCGCCGTCGATTCCATCAGCGTCGTCAACATCCAGACCGGCGACGGCGCCACCGCCGATATCGGCTTCAACTTCGTCCTGCCGATCCCGCAGATCACCGGGGTCAGTCCGGGCACCGGCGGCACAGGTTCGACGGTGACCCTCTCGGGCGAGAACTTTGGCAGCCGCTCTGAGGTGATCTTCGGCGATCCTGCGACCGGCAGCTCGGCCCAGATCCAGCCGGGCTCCTCCGACACGATGCTGCGGGTCACCGTGCCGAATCCGCCCCAGGGCTTCACCTTCGACACCCAGGCCTGCGGCCTCAACAACGCCGGCGTCCGGAATGTCCCGACGATCATCAACATCACCGTGCGCGATCTCGAGTCGAGGTGCCTCTCGACCTTCCGGAACAGCTTCCTGCTCATCCCGGCGGACGGCACCTGCGTAGAGCCCGCGCCGCCGCCGCCGCCGCCGCCGCCTGCGCCGCCGGTCGCGAACTTCACCGCCCAGACGATCAACGGTCTGACGGTGCAGTTCTCCGACACCTCGTCCGGCACCCCGACTTCCTGGGCCTGGGACTTCGGTGACGGCGTGACCAGCACGCAGCGGAACCCGCAGCACACCTACGCCGCGGCGCAGAACTACGCCGTACGGCTGCGGGCGACCAACGCGGGCGGCACCGGCGAGGTCGTCAAGGTGATCGCGGTGCCGACGCCGTAAGGCCCGGCACGCCATCCTGCCCTCTTTCCCGGGGCTGCCGTCTGGACGGACGGCAGCCCCGGTTCGTATACTGGGGGCTATGAATTACAGATTTCTTGCTTCGTTGCTGCTTTTGACGTCTCTGCTCCCCTCGGTGGGCTGCGATAAGGCCTCGCCGGTCGCGCCCAGCGGCACGATCCTTTCGGTCAGCGCCAGCCCCGCGAGAATCGGCCTCACCGGCCAGTCGACGATCACCGTGATCGGCCGCAAACCCGATGGCAATCCGCTCAACGACGGCACGGAGATCCGGCTGACGGCGAGTCTGGGCTCGATCGAGCCCTTCGTAACGGTCGACAGGAACGGCACCGCGACGGCCACGTTCCGAGCCGACGGACGCCTGGGAACCGCCAGGATCACCGCGGCCACCGGCGGATCGACGGGCAGTGGCGGCACTGGCACGGGTGGCACGGGCACGGGCGGCAGCTCTTCCGGTACCTTGACGGCCTCCATCGACATCCAGGTAGGGGAGGTCGCGGGGTCCATCCTTCTGCAGCCCACTCCCACCACCTTGACGTCGGAAGGCGGGCCGGTATCCCTCCTGGCCATCGTGCTGGACGCCAGCGGTCAACCGCTCCAGAACCAGGGAGTGAACTTCTCGACCGAATTGGGAACCTTGAGGTCCAGAGGCGCGACGGTGACGACCAACAGGAGGGGAGAAGCCGTCGACACGCTCACGTTGAGCGCGGCGGACCTGGCGAACAACACGGCGAGCGTCGTGGTGAGCGCTCGGACGATCGGCGGGGGTGCCATGGGAGCTACGGCTCCCTTGACCGCCTCGTCCACGATCCGCATCCAGGGCGACCGGCCTGTGGCTTCGTTCTCCTTTACCCAGGGCTCGACGGAGCTGTCGGTGCAGTTCATCGACACCTCGAGCTCTCAGGGAGCGGTGACGTACTCCTGGAACTTCGGCGACGGCTCGAGCTCGAACCAGGCCAATCCGGTTCACCAGTATGCCGCGGCGGGCTCCTACAACGTCGTCCTGACCGTCACCGACGCATCGGGGCTGACCGATACGGCCACCGCGCGGATCACCGTGCCGGTCACCACCGGGGGCAGCGGCTCCTGAGAGGGGACCGTCCGGCCGCTGTCCGCTAGAACAGGGTGAGCTCCGCGAAGCCGCGGAGCTCACCCGCAGCCTTCGAGATTCCTTCGGCAGAAAGGTCAGAACGGCCGCATGTTGCTATAATGCCGCCACTTTGCTGTCGCCTCTGACGCTATCCGCTCCGACCACGCGCGTCCGAACCCTGCCCGAGGTGTCTTCCGATGAGTGACGGAGCGTTCTCCGACCGCGTGACCCAGCTCCGCAACCGCTGGGAGGCCGACCCTTCCTCGCGCATTTTCCTTCAGCTCGCGGAGGAGTACCGCCACCAGGGGCGGGTCAAGGAGGCGCTGAGCGTGCTGGACCGCGGCCTGAAGGAGCACCCCGGCTATCTCTCGGCCCTGGTGGCCAAGGGGCGGTGCCACCTGGAGCTCGGCGAGCCCGAGCAGTCCCGGACGGTGCTGGAGCGCGTGGTCAAGCAGGACGCGACCCAGATGGTGGCCAACAAGCTGCTGGTGCGGGCGTATCTCGACACCGGCGAGCCGGAGCGGGCCCGCGAGCGGCTCGACCTCTATAGCCTGCTGAACGACAGCGACCCCGAAATCGAAGAGCTGCGCCGGAGGCTCCGCACGATGGAACAACCCCCACAGGCCGAGACGCCGGCTTCCTTCCCGAGGTCGGACAGTCCCTTCCCGGAGGCGGCTCCCCCGGGGCCGCCCCGCCGCGAGGCCGCGCCGGCGCCGCCGGCCGGCGGGGACGTCTTCGATCTCGATCTGCCGGCGCCGCGGCGGGCCACGGCCGACGTGTTCGAGCTCGACCTTCCCGCACCGAGGGCCAGGATGGCCGTGCCGCACGACGATCCCTTCGCGGATCTCCTGGCGCCGGTGCCGGCGGCAGAGGCCGAGGCCGAGCCGGAAGGGTCCATCTTCCCCGGCCTGGCCACCCGCGACAGCCGCCGGCGGTATCTGTCGGGCCTGGCCGGCGAGGGTCTCTTCCTACTGGATCAGGACGTCGACGTCGAGGCTCCCGCGGCCGTCGCTCCGCCGGTAATCGCACCTCCCGAAGCGGCTGCGGCCTACGAGCCGGAGCCTGTGGTGGAGGAGCCGGGCTGGGCTCCAGAGCCCGAGCCGGAAGCGCCCGTCTTCGATCTCGAGGAGCAGACGCCCTGGGCCCTCGAGCCGGCCCCGCTGCCGGCCCCGCTGGTTACCGAGCCGCTCGTCGCCGAGCCGCTGATGGCGGAGCCGCTGATGGCGGAGCCTCTGACGGCGGAGCCCCTGATGGCCGAGCCCCTGATGACCGAGCCGGCCGCCACGGTGACGCTGGGAGAGCTCTACCTGAAGCAGGGGCACCTGGGCGAGGCGGATAGGATCTTCCGCGAAGTCCTGAGCCGCGAGCCGGACAGCGCCGCGGCCCGGGAGGGGTTGGCGGCGCTCGCCGCCCGGCGGGCGGAGAAGCGGCCGCTCGAGGTACGCGACCTGCTCGCGGGCTACGAGCCGGGGCACGAGGGTGGAGAAGCTGAGACGCGGGCCCGGAAGGCATGGGTCCTGAACGGGTATCTGAGGCGCCTGCGGGGAGGCCAGCGCGATGTTTCTTGACCACTTGAGCCGGATCAGCAATTCCATCGACGGCGCACTCGCCCTGTCGCTGGTCGCCAAGGACGGTATTGCGGTCGAGTCGGTCAGCTCCGACCCGAACCTCGACCTGGAAGTGCTCGCGGCCGAGCTGATCGCCCAGGTGCGCTCCATCACCGACAACCACCGCGACCTGGACGTCGGCGAGGTCCGGCATCTCTCGGTGACGACGGATCGGCTCACCCTGATGGTAAGCTCCGTCGCCTCGGACTATTATCTGCTTCTCGTGCTGGGCCCCGAGGGGAACTACGGGAGGGCCCGGTTCGAGCTCCGGCGAGCGCGTCTGCTCCTGGAGGCGGATCTCTCCTGATCTTCTGCAAGGTGGCCACCTAGGGCCGCCCCTACGGACACGACGGGAGACTTGCAAGGGGGCGTCACGTGCTGACTTTTGAGCAAATCAAGGAACTGATCGAGCTGGTCGCGCAGAACCGGCTCCAGGGCATCGAGCTGGAACGCTCGGGCTTCCGCCTCAAGATCGACGGCCAGCTCGCCGCCGCGCCGGCGCCGTCGTATCACGCCGAGCCCGCCGCGGCGAGCGCCGCATCGCAGGCTGCACCCGCTCCCCAGGCGGCGACGGCGATGACGCCGATGGCGGCCGCACCGGCTCCCGCCGCGGCGCCGGCCGCCGCCGCGCCGCAACCGGGAAGCCATGTGCTCACCTCGCCGATCGTCGGCACCTTCTACCGCTCGTCGTCGCCGGACTCGGACCCGTTCGTCGAGGTCGGCTCGCGGGTGAAGAAGGGGCAGGCGCTCTGCATCATCGAAGCCATGAAGCTGATGAACGAGATCGAGTGCGACGTCGACGGGGTGATCGCGGAGATCTATCCGCAAAATGCCCAGGCCGTCGAGTTCGGCGAGCCGCTGTTCGCCATCCGGCCTTCCTAGAGCCCGCGGATGTTCAAGAAGATCCTGATCGCCAACCGGGGCGAGATCGCGCTCCGCATCATCCAGGCCTGCAAGGAGCTGGGCATCCAGACCGTCGCGGTCTACAGCACCGCCGACCGCGACAGCCTGCACGTCACCTACGCCGACGAGGACGTCTGCATCGGGCCGCCGCCCTCGAAGGCGAGCTACCTGAACATCTCCTCCATCATTTCGGCCGCCGAGATCACGGGCGCCGACGCCATCCATCCCGGCTACGGCTTCCTGGCCGAGAACGCCCACTTCGCCGAGGTGCTCGCGGAGTGCAAGATCGGCTGGATCGGCCCGCGGCCCGAGGTCATCCGCCTGATGGGCGACAAGGCCAAGGCGCGGCAGACGGCGAAGGCGGCGGGCGTGCCCGTGCTGCCCGGCAGCGAGGAGCCGCTCCAGGACGCCGAGGAGGCGACGCGTTTCGCCGCCGAGGTCGGGTATCCGGTCATCCTCAAGGCGTCGGCGGGCGGCGGCGGGCGCGGCATGCGGATCGTCTACGCCGAGGCGGAGCTCGCCGGCCAGTTCTCGACCGCCCGCGAGGAGGCGGAGCGGGCGTTCGGCGACGGCTCCATCTACCTCGAGAAGTACCTCCTGGAGCCCCGCCACATCGAGTTCCAGGTGTTCGGCGACCACCACGGCAAGGTGGTCCACCTGGGCGAGCGCGAGTGCTCGATCCAGCGCCGGCACCAGAAGCTGATCGAGGAGTCCCCCTCGCCGGCCCTCACCCAGGAGCTGCGGGAGGAGATGGGCGCGGCGGCGGTGCGGCTGTGCGAGGCGGTGGGCTACGAGAACGCGGGCACCATCGAGTTCCTGCTCGACAGCGACGGCCGCTTCTACTTCATGGAGATGAACACCCGCATCCAGGTCGAGCACCCGGTGACGGAGATGGTCACCGGCATCGACCTGGTGAAGCTCCAGGTGCAGGTGGCCGCCGGCCAGCGGCTGGAGATCCCCAACGGCTTGAAGCCGCGCGGCCATGCCATCGAGTGCCGCGTCAACGCGGAGAACCCCACCACCTTCGCGCCCAGTCCCGGACCGCTCAAGACCTTCCACCTGCCGGGCGGACCCGGCACGCGGGTGGACACGCACGGCTACGAGGACTACGTCATCCCGCCCTACTACGACTCCCTGGTGGCCAAGCTGATCGTGCACGACCGCAGCCGCGACCAGGCGATCTCCCGCATGTGCCGGGCGCTCGACTTCTTCGTGGTGGAGGGCATCCAGACCTCGATCCCGCTTCACAAGCGCATCCTCCGCGATCCGGATTTCGCCGCCGGCCGCCTCTCGACGCGTTTCATGGAGCGCTTCCTCGACCGCGAAGCGCGCGCTCGGGAGGGTGGCGGCAAATGACGCTCTACGCCATCGCCGACGCCGAGGCGCTGCGGCCCACGCCGCTGCCCGAGGCGGTGGCCGAGATGGCCGGCGCGGGCGTCCGCTGGATCCAGGTGCGGGCCAAGAAGCTCACGGGGGCCGAGTGGCACCGCGCCCTGGAGGGTTGCTGCCGGGCCCTCGAGGGGAGCGGCGCCGAGCTGTGGGTGGACGACCGGGCCGACCTCGCGGCCCTCTTCCCCGTGGCCGGCCTCCATCTCGGGCAGGCGGACCTGCCCCCGGCCGCGGCCCGGCGCGTGGTGGGCGGCGGCGTGCGGATCGGCCTGTCGACCCACGACGAGGAGCAGCTCGCGGCGGCGGACGCGGACCCCGAGGTCGACGTGATCGCCGTCGGGCCCGTCTTCCCCACGACCGGCAAGGAGGGGCCCGACCCCGTCGTGGGGCTCGGCTTCGTGCGCCTGGCGCGCTCGCGGACGCGGAAGCCCTTGGTGGCGATCGGCGGCATCGACGCCGGCAACGTGGGGGAGGTGCTGGCCGCGGGCGCCGATGCCGCGGCCGTGCTGGGAGCGGTCTGCCGGGGTGTGGACCTGCGCGCCAACTGCCGCCGGCTGCTCGCGGCGGCGGGCCTGGGATGCGCGTCTACCTGACCGGCTTCATGGGGTCCGGCAAGACGACGGTCGGCCGGCTCCTCGCGGCGAGGTCCGGCGTGCCGTTCGTGGACCTGGACCGGGAGATCGAGCTGCGGGCGGGGATGACGGTGCGGGAGATCTTCGAGCGGCAGGGCGAGCCCGCCTTCCGCGAGATGGAGGCGGAGGCCCTGCGCGAGACCCTGGCGTACCCGGACGTGGTGGTGGCGACGGGAGGCGGTACGATGGGGTTCGAGACGAACTCCCGGCTGATCGGCGCGAGCGGCCTCTCGATCTGGCTCAACCCGCCGTTCGCTACCATCGCGTCGCGCATCGGCGGGCTGGGCAAGGCCGACCGGCCGCTGTTCAAGGATGAGACGCAGGCCCTCGCGCTCTACCGCGAGAGGCTTCCGGCCTACCGCCGGGCGGACTTGACGATAGACGTCGCCCCTACCGAGGGGCCGGAGGAGATCGCGGCGAGAATCGCCTTGCTGATCGGGAACCGACGTTGCGCTACCTGATTCTTTCCGACATGCACGCCAACTGGGACGCCTTCGAGGCCGTCCTGCGGCGAGCCCGGCGCAAGCGCTTCGACGCGGTGCTGGTGCTGGGGGACCTCGTCGGCTACGGCGGCGCCCCCAACCAGGTCGTGGAGGCGGTGCGCGGCCTCGGCCCCCGGCTCTTCACCGTGCGGGGAAATCACGACAAGGTGGTGGCGGGCATCGACTCCGGCAGCAACTTCAACCAGACGGCGCTGACGGCGGCGCAGTGGACGACGGGCCGGCTGACGTCCACGAATCTTCGTTACGTCCGCGAGCTGCCCCGGGGGCCGCTGCAGGTGGAGGAGAAGCTCGCCATCTGCCACGGCTCGCCGCTCGACGAGGACACCTACGTGTTCTCCGACGTCGACGCCTGGGAGATCTTCTCCCGCTTCAACATGCCCGTGACCTTCTTCGGCCACACGCACATCCCGTCGATGTTCTGGCTGGAGGGACGGACGCTGGGGGTGAGGGCTCTGCGCGGACCGAGCGGCAGCATCAAGCTCGATCCGGGCGGCCGGTACCTGATCAACCCGGGCTCCATCGGCCAGCCCCGCGACCGCGACCCCCGGGCTTCCTACATGACCTACGACAGCGAGCGGGCCCTCGTCCGCTGGTACCGCATTCCCTATCCCATCGGAGAGGCCCAGCGCCGCATCCGCAAGGCCGGGCTCCCCCACACGCTGGCCGATCGGCTGGCGGTCGGGGCGTAGACTTAGATTCGCCCCAGGCTCTCCTGCTTCCGCATCTGCCGGAAGCGCTGGACCGTCGCCAGGATCCCGCCGAAGAGGATGACGTAGAGGCCGCCCCAGACGAGCTGGATGAGCGGCTTGCGGGTGACGTCCACGGAGAGCTTGGCGGGGTTGGCGACGCCGGTGAGCTCGAGCTGCACGGCGCCGTTGGTGGCGTTGATGCCGGAGACGAAGACGGCGCCGCCGCCGGGCAGGGTGGCGGGTGGGGTCTCCACCGCGCCGCTCGCCGGATTGAGCTTGTAGAGCGGCATCAGGGCGGTGGTCTGTCCGTTCTTCGTCACCGCCAGGGTGGCGCCGATCGTGACCGGCTGGCCGGAGGCCATGGCCGCCATGGCGTTGCCGTCCGCCTGGAGGTTGAAGCCCTCGAAGCGCACCTCCATGTCGCCGACCTTGCCGGACTCGCCCTTGGCGAGCTGCAGGCGCGGCTGCCCCGGATCGAAGTCGATGGGGGAGACATAGAGGTCCTGGAACGGCGTGGTCCGGATGTCGGGGTTCGCCATCACCTGGCGGGTCCGGTCGTTGATGAAGAGCTTCGGATGGACCATGAAGGGCTTGCCGCCGGCGCGCGCCACCTCGATCTCCATCCGCTCCTTCTCGCGGCCCTGGCGGGGGATGAAGCGCTTGAAGGTGAGCGTCATGCCGTCCACCTCGCGCGGCTGGTTCTGGATCAGGGTGACCTTGGTGCTCACGTCGTAGCCGGACGAGGCGATGATGCCGAGCAGGATCACGCCGACTCCCACGTGCGCCAGGTAGCCGCCGGCATCCCGCAGGCCGCCCGCGCCCCGCAGCTTCGCCACCGTCTTCTGGAGGTTGGTCGCGAGGGCCAGGGCGGCGAGGAAGATGAAGGCCAGGTGGAAGACGTCGTGGACCTGCCAGAACAGCGAAAAGGCCACCGCGGCAACGCCGAAGACGAAGGGCCCGATGAGCTTGCGGGCGATCTCGCGGGCGGCGGTGCCCTTCCAGGTGAGATAGGGGACGAGCGCCAGCAGGAACGCCACCAGCATGGCGATCGGCAGGTTCACCTTGTTGTAGAAGCTCGGCCCGACCTGGCTCGGGTCCTTCATGAAGCGGGTCAGCAGCGGTGCCGAGGTGCCGGCGGTGATGACGGCGGTCGAGATCAGCAGGGTGATCGTCGCCATCACCATGAAGGTGCCGCGGGAGAGGAACGGGTCCTCGTTCGGACGGGTCGGGATCTCCCGCCAGCGCGTGATGATCAGGTAGAGCCCCAGGAGGAAGAAGCCGCCCAACAGCAGGGTGAGGTAGCCCGAGATCCCGAGGTCCACGAAGCTGTGGACGGAGAAGTCGGCCAGCACGCCCGAGCGGGTGAGGAACGTGCCGTAGAGCACGGAGATGTACATCAGGAACGTCAGGAGGTAGTTGGCCCGGCGGTAGCGCCCCTGGGAACGCTCCATGTGCAGGCCGTGGATCAGCACCGTGCCGAACATCCAGGGGATCAGCGAGGCGTTCTCCACCGGGTCCCAGCCCCAGTAGCCGCCCCAGCCGAGGGTCTTGTAGGCCCAATAGCCACCCATCAGGATGGCGGTGCCGAGCACCAGGAAGCCGCCGAGGGCCCAGGGGAACGCCCGCGCCGCCCAGCCGTCGTACTGCCGCCGCCAGAGCGCGGCCATGGCGAAGGCGAAGGGGATGGCGGCCGAGGCGTAGCCGATGAACATGATCGGCGGGTGGATGACCATCCAGTTGTCCTGCAGCAGGGGGTTCAGGCCGACGCCGTCGAGCGGGGTCTTGCCCAGCATGACGAACGGGTTCTCCCGCACCAGGATGAAGAGCAGGCCCATGAGCGTCAGGGTGTAGACCCCCATGACGGCGGGCTCGCTGGGGCCGGCCGTGCGGCGCACCAGCAGCCCGAGCAGCGTGCCCCAGAAGAGCCAGATCATGAAGCTGCCCTTCTGGCCGGCCCAGAAGGCGGCGAACTGGTAGTAGACCGGCAGGTCCATCCCCGAATACTGGTAGACGTACTCGATGCGGAAGTCGCGCATCATCAGGAGCAGCGCCAGCACCGCCGAGGCCAGGACGATCGACACGGCGAAGAAGCCGTAGGCCCGCCGGCCGAAGGTCAGGGAGCCCTGGTCGCCCGAGACCAGGGCGACGCCGTAGCCCCACATCGAGGAGATGCCGAACAGGACGGCGCACCAAAGGGCGAGCGCGCCGGGGAGATAGATGTGCGAGAAATAATCCACGGAACCTCCTAGCTGTACGTCTTGACCTCGGCGCCCTGGTACTTGCTCGGGCACTTCACGAGCAGCTTCTGGGCCTCGAACTCCTTGGACTGACCGTCATAGCGGCCGATCGCCACGATGCTGATGGCGTCCGCGAAGTTCGCGGGCTTCAGGCCGGTGTAGCGCACCCGCAGGGTCTCGCTGCTCTTGGGATCCTTGAGGGTGAAGAAGAGCGACTCCTGGGCGTCGACGTAGGAGTCGCTGCCTTTTTCGAGGGCCCCGGCGACCTGCACGATGCGGTCTTCCCCGCGGGCCCGCTCGTAGGAGACGTACGGCGTCATGGATTCCGTGAAGGCGGAGAACGAGAAGCCGGCGAACGCCAGCAGGAGGAGCCCGCCGAAGACGTACATGCGATTTTTCTTCATGGTTCTTTCTCCATCTCCCGCAGCCTCTTGCCGAGGCGGAGCAGGTAGCCGAACAGCCCGGTCCAGATGATCAGGTTCACCGCCACGATCCAGCCGTTCCCGCCCAACTCCATAACCATACTCCTTATAGTGCCGATTTCCGGTCAGAGAGAGCCTGGAGCCGGCACCGAAGATTGTGGATCCAGAAGAACAGCGCCGTGAAGCCCGCCGAGCCGACGAGCAGCACCTGCACCATCCGCGACTCGACCTCGATCTTCCCCTGGGCGTTGATGACCGACTGGGGGTGCAGGGAGAACATGATGCGCGGCATGATGAAGAACAGGAACGGCGCCACCGCGAGCCCCAGGACGGCGTAGGACGCCGACAGCCGGGCCCTGGCGTCGCCGTCCTCCACCGCCGAGCGGAGGGCGAGGTAGGCGGCATAGAAGAGCAGGCAGATGATGATCGAGGTCTGCCGCGGGTCCCAGTTCCAGTAGGCGCCCCACATGATGCGCGCCCAGAGGGCGCCGGTGATCGTGGCGAGCACGCCGAAGAGGAGCCCGAGCTCCACCGCCGCCGCCGCCGCCCGGTCGTCCTTGGGCCGGCGGCCGCGGAACAGGAACAGCAGGCTCCAGACTCCCGCGGCGATGAAGGCCACGAAGGAGACCCAGGCCATGGGCACGTGGAAGAAGAGGATGCGGCTCGACTCGCCGAGGAACCCCTGGGCGAGGGGGGCGTACCAGAACGCTCCCACGATGACGGCGGAGATGACGAACCAGAGCAGCCAGGCGAGGAGATTCTTCATGGGTTCCAGACCGCGGGAAAGAGCATCAGTCCAGCTACGGTTACTGATGCATCATACAGAAGAAGCTGTGGCAGGGCCACACCGGGGGGCGACCCCGCGACGGCCAGCCGGGTGAGCTCGACGGACAGCAGGAGCAGGGGCAGCAGCACGGGAAAGGCGAGGACGGAGAAGAGGGTCCCCTTGCTGCGCGCCTGGGCGATGATGGCCGCCACCAGCGTGCTGCCGGCGGCGAGGCCGTAGCCGCCGGCGGCCAGCACCCCGGCCAGCAGGCCCGGCGAGACCACCTTGAGGTTGGTCATCGCCACGTAGACGGGGGTCAGCATCGCCTCCAGGGCCAGCACCAGGGTGAGGCCGTAGGCGAGCTTGCCGCAGAACAGGGCCGAGGGGGTGGCCGCCAGGCGCAGGGCCATGGCCGTCCCCGTCTCCTCCTCCTGGACGAAGGAGCGGGGCAGGCCCGCGGCCACGGAGAAGAGCAGGATCACCCAGAGCAGCACGGGCAGCACCGCCGTCCCATGGGCCCTCGAGACCCCCAGCGGCCCGAGGCTGACGCTCACCACCACCAGCGTCGTGAAGGCGAAGAGGGCGAGGGTGTTCAGGGCGTAGCGGGTGCGGAACTCGCACCGCCACTCCTTGACGAACACGGAGGTCGCCTCAGCGGCCCAGGTCGAGGCGTTCCGCATGGTCGAAGTCCAGGGCAGAGGGGTTGGCGACCACCGCCAGGCCGCCGCCCGCCAGGTGCTCGGCGAGCAGCTCGCGGGCGGTCCGCTCGCCGGGGGCGTCGAAGTTCTGGAACGGCTCGTCGAGCAGCAGCAGCCGGGGGGAGTGGAGCAGGGCCCAGGCCCATCGCAGGCGCTGCCGCATGCCGGAGGACAAGGCGCCCGCCAGGCGGTCGAGCGGCAGGCCCAGCCGGCCGAGGACGGCGAGGCCGCGGTCCGGCGGCACCCGCCGCAGCCCGGCGAAGAAGGCCAGGTTCTCCTCGACCGTGAGCTCGGCGTAGAAGGCGAGGTCCGGCGACACCATCCCCACCCGCTGGCGCCGCTCCGCCGCGTCGAGGGGCGCGCCCGGCCCGCCGTTTGTCTCCCGGTACTCGATCGTCCCGCCGTCCGGCGCCAGCAGCCCGGAGAGGCAGCGCAGCAGGGTGCTCTTGCCGGAGCCGTTGGGGCCCGTCACGAGCAGCATGCCGCCGGGCCCGACGGCGCCGGAGACGCCGGTGAGCACCGCCAGCCGGCCGAAGCGGCGGCGGATGTCTTGGAACTGGAGCCGGGACTCGGTCACGTGGAGCACGTGGAGGAATATACCTCGCATGCCGCGGAACCGCCCCACCTGGCCGGGTGGGCCGCGGCCTGGTGCTACCATCGCCGGCCATGAAGAGAACCACGATCGGGATGGGCTTCGCCCTGCTCCTGCTGGGCGCCTGCGCCGCCTCCCGCCCGAAGACCGCCTCGGATCTGCCGGACATCCAGATGCCGAACCTCGAGGAGCGGGCCCTGCTGCTGCTCCTGGTGGACCAGCAGAGCTTCGACGAGTTCACCGTCCACCAGGCCCTCAGGGGGGATGCCGCGCTGCGCGAGGACCTCGCCGTGGCCCTGGGGCGGATCCCCGACCGCCAGGGGCGCACCGTCCTCCAGGGGCTGCTGATCGACGAGGAGGCGGCGGTGCGCCGGGCGGCGGCCTTCGGCCTGGGAGAGCTCGAGGACCCCGAGGCCCAGGCGGCCCTGTTCGCCGCCGTGCGCGATGCCGACCGGGAGACGGGCGTGCTGGCGGTCGAGGCCCTGGGCAAGCTCGGGGCGCGGGTGGTGGACGTGCTGGAGGCGCTCCTACCCCTGCCCGAGGAGGAGCGCTGGGCGCGGCTGCTGCCCCATCTCTTCCGCTTCAAGGAGGAGACGATCGTGGCGCTGGCGGAGCGCGGGCTCACCCTGCCGGCGGACCCGGAGGGCAGCCTGCACGCCCGTGCCGCCTATGCCCTGTCGCGCGAGCCGTTTCCCCAGGCTCTCCCCACCCTGCGCAAGCTGCTGGCCGATCCCGATCCGCGGGTCCGTGCCTGGGCCGCCCGCGCGCTGGGGATCGTGGGCAGCGGAGAGGATCTCGCCGCCCTCCGGCCGCTGATCGACGATCGGGCAACCGACGACAAGGCAGCAGGCGATCCTGGGCCGCTCATCCAGGCCCTACGCTCCGTCCGCGCCCTGATCGCCGGCGGCAAGGGGACGGCCCCGGCCGACTGGGTGCCGCGTCTGCGGCAGCTCCTGGACGACCCGCGGCCCGGCGTGCGTGCGAGCGCCCTGGAAGCTGCAGGCTTTTGGGCGGCCGGCTCTGCCAATGCCTCGGACATCGGCGACGCCCTGGCGGCGCGGGCGGCCGGCGGCGCCAGTGGAGAAACGTGGGAGAGGGGCCTCGCCCTGCAGGCCCTGGCGGCGGGCAAGCACCCGCGGGCCGTCGAGCTGGCCACCGCGGCGGCGGGTGCCGCCGAGGATGCCCTGCGGGTCCACGCGGCGGCGGCGGCGGGCTCGCTGGGGCTGCCGGCCGGCAGCGCGCTGCTGCAGCGTCTGGCCGGCGACGCGGCCCCGAAGGTGCGCGCGGCGGCTCTCTCGGCCTGGCTGGCGGCCGACCCGGGGGCGGCGGACGTCGCCCGCAAGGCGCTCAGGGACCCCGACCCGGGAGTGCGCGGCACCGCTTTCGACTGGCTCTCCGAGCACCCGGTGGCCCCCCTCGGCGAGCTCGAGGCGGCCATCGGCGCCGTCTACCGGGCGGGCTCGGAGGAGGCGGGCCTCGCCGCCGTCAAAGCCGTCACCGCCAGGGCCCTGGCCGAGCCGCTGGAGCGCGGCGCCGCCGTGGCCCTGCTGGAGAAGGCGGCGGCGGCCGGCCCCTACGTGCTGCGGCGGGAGGCCGGCGAGAGCCTGGGCAAGCTCGACCGCCCGGTGCCCCCCCTGCAGGCGGTCGAGCGGACGCGGGTCTCGGACGTCTACCGGCAGGTCCTGCAGCGCACCCAGCGGCCGCGCACGGCGGAGATCCGCACCTCGCGGGGCACGATCACCGTGCGCCTGGCCTGCCCGCAGGCGCCGCTCACCTGCCTCAACTTCCTCCAGCTCGCCGAGAAGGGCTACTTCGACGGCCTGACCTTCCACCGGGTGGTCCCCGACTTCGTCGTCCAGGGCGGCGATCCCAAGGGCGACGGCACCGGCGGCCCGGGCTACGCCATCCGGGACGAGATCAACCGCCTGCGCTACGGCCGCGGGACGGTCGGCATGGCCCTCGCGGGCCCGGACACCGGCGGCAGCCAGTTCTTCATCACCCTCTCTCCGCAGCCCCACCTCGACGGCGGCTACACGGTCTTCGGCGAAGTGGTGGCCGGCGACGAGGTGCTGGACCGGATCCGGCTCGGCGAGCGGATCGAGAAGGTGGTGGAGGTGCGATAAACTCCCCGATCATGAAATTCCAATCCCTTCTGCCGCCGCTCTGCGCCGCATCGCTCCTCCTGTCGTCGGCCTGCGCCACCACGCCCGCCGGTAGCGATGGGAAGAGAAGCGGGAAGGACAGCGCGCTGGTCGGCCCCGTCACCCGGGAGACGGTCGAGGCCGCCGTCCCGGATTGGGTGCAGGCGGAGGTCGAGTCGCAGCCCGACGCCGAGGCGGCGCACGCCCTGGCCTCGGTGGCGCCCGGCGCGGAGGTGACGGTCCTGCTCGGCACCTGGTGCAGCGACAGCCGGCGCGAGGTGTCGCGCCTCTGGAAGGCGCTCGACGAGACGGGGGGCGCCGTGCCCTTCGAGGTCCACTATGTCGGCGTCGACGGCGCCAAGCGGGAGCCGGCCGAGTCGGTGGCGGCGAACGGCGTCCTCTACCTGCCGACCTTCATCGTGCGGCGCGGCGGCCGCGAGGTCGGGCGCATCGTGGAGACCGCCCCCCACGGCATCGAGAAGGATCTGCTGGCGCTGCTCACGGGCGAGGCGCGGGGCATCCTCGCCACGCGGGAGGATCTGGCCCCCTCTCCCAAGCCTCTCCTCTAGGACCGCCGCCGATGCGCTCCGGTCTCGGCTGGTTCCTGCAGGTCCTTGCCCTGGTCATCGTCGGCAGCGCCCTGGTTTTCGGCATGATCTACGACCAGATCCGCATGGAGCTGGCCGTCGCCGCGGTGGGCGGCGTTCTATTCCTCCTCGGGAAATGGCTCCAGAGCCGCGAGGGCCGGTAGCCCTCTCGCCGTCCAGGCGCCCTGAAACCTTGGCCGACAGCTTGCGTATCCACCCATGACGAGGGGAGCGGAGCAACCGACTGACGAGGAGCTGGTTGCGGCGGTCCTCAGGGGCGATCAGGAACGTTTCGGCGACCTGATCGACCGCTACCAGGGCCGCCTGATCAACTATTTGTTCCGGTTGCTCAGGAACGCCGACGACGCGCACGACCTCGCGCAGGAAGTCCTCGTCAAGGTGTACCAGGTTCTGGATCGGTACGACCCGCAGTACAAGTTCTCCACCTGGCTGTTTCGGGTAGCGCAGAACGCGGCGATCGACCAGATCCGGCGGCGGCGGCTGAAGGTGGTGTCGCTCCGGCAGGACGACGAGGAGGGCGAGGGCCGGGATTGGGACCTGCCTTCTCCCGAGCGCGGACCGTACGGCGATCTGCGCAACCGGGAGCGAGGAGCCGCGATCCAGGAAGCGATCGATTCCCTGCCCTGGGAGTACCGGGAGCTGATCCTGCTCCGCCACTTCGGCGAGCTCCCGTACGAGGAGATCGCGAAGATCAAGGAGATGCCCCTGGGGACGGTGAAGAACAAGCTCTTCCGCGGGCGTCAGATGCTCAAGGAGAAGCTCCAGGAGTTTCTCAGCGACTGAACGGGACACGCATTTGGGGACAGCTATGAAAAGGCCGGATCACAGCACCTACCGCGAATGGTTGAACCTGGACGCCGACGGCCTGCTGGAGGGCGAGGAGCGGGGTCTGCTGGAGGAGCACCTGAACGCCTGCGGCGACTGCCGGCGGGAGCGGGAAGAGCTCGCGGCGCTGGAGAGCCTGCTCCACAGCTCCTCGGTCGCCGTGCGTCCCGGCTTCCGCGACACGGTGATGTCGTCGCTGCCGGCGGTCGGCTGGGAGGCGCGCTCGCCCCGCACCTGGCGTTTCCCGGCGGCGGTCCTCGTCCTGCTGGGCGGCCTCGCGGCGGCGCTGATGGCCGCCGGCTCGGCCGCCGAGCCCTCGGGCCTCTCCGTCCTGCTGGCGGTGGGCGGCATGTTCCAGGCCGCCGCCCTGGCCGGCGCCGGCCTGCTGGCCGCCTCCTGGAAGGGAGTCGGGCTGCTGTTCCAGGACGTGATCTCCTCCCCCTTGAGCCTGGGGGCCTTCGGCTTCCTGGTGCTCTGCCTCAACCTCCTGCTGTTCTCGCTGATCCGGCGCCGGCGTCCGGCCGGGGCGGCGGCTCGTGAGGGGCGGAAGTAAGGACTGCAAGGACTGCAAGGACCGCAAGGAGCTTTCCTTGATGTCCTTGCAGTCTTTGATGTCCTTGGGTTTGCCGGCCGCTATTTCCTTCCCAGGCTCCCTCGCGTTACATTCAGCACCGTGAAATTCCTGGTAGCCCTGCTGCCGCTGTTGCTGGCCGTCCCGGCCGCCGCCCAGCGCCCGGAAGCCGCCCTCCGGATCGAGGCGGGCAGCGTCACCCATCAGCTCGTGGGCGTGGGCCGGGACGTCGTCATCGCCGGCGAGGCCCTGGCCGACGTCGCCGCGCTGGACGGCTCGGTCGACGTCTCGGGGCGGGTCAGCGGCGACATCGTGGTGCTGCGGGGGAACGTGCGGCTCGCCTCGACGGCGCGGGTCGGCGGCGACATCTTCGTCGTCGGCGGCACGATCCGCGCCGCCCGGGGGGCCCACACCGGCGGCCGGATGGTCTCCTACCCCAACGCCTCCAACGCCTGGCTGACCCTGCTGGAGGGGCCCTCGATCGGCCTCGGCTTCGCCTCCCGCCTGGTGCTGGGGGCGAAGCTGGCCCTGATCGCCTCGTGGGCGGCGCTGCTCCTGCTCTTCTTCGCGGCCAGCGGCCGGCAGGTGCTGGAGACCGCCGGCGACGTGCAGCGCGAGCCCTTCCGCAGCTTCTTCGTGGGCTTGACGGGGGTGGTCTCCCTGGTGCTCACCGGCCTGTTCTTCAGCGCCTTCGCCCGCGGCCTCATCGGCGTGCCGCTGCTGGTGCTCGTGCTGCTGCTCGCCATGGTGCTGAAGCTGTGGGGGATGGTGGCGGTCTTCTACGCCCTCGGCGACTGGGTCTGCCGCCAGCTCCTGAAGCGCCGCTTCCGGCCGCTCAACGCGGCGACCGTCGGCCTGCTGGTGCTCGGCGCCGTCAAGTTCCTCCCCTGGTTCGGCGTGCTCGCCTGGACGGCCGCCACCCTCATCGGCATCGGCGCCGCGCTCTCCACCAAGTTCGGCCGCCGCGAGCCCTGGTTCGAGCTGGCCTGACCGGCATGTTGACCCCCCGCCGCCCGATCTCATAGGCTGATCCATCCGTCTGCTCCGAGGCGGTTACGGGAGGGGGTCTGTCAATGGGGTCGATCAAATAATGGGGGGCAATCCAATGCAGTCGATCCAAAGGATTGGAGTCGTCGGCGCGGGCACCATGGGGCACGGCATCGCCCAGGTGGCGGCCCAGAGCGGCTACGAGGTGATTCTGGTGGACGCGGCTCCGGAGGCGCTGGAGCGCGGCCGGGCGGGGATTGCCAAGGGCTTCGAGCGCCTGGTGAGCAAGGGCAAGCTCGGCGCCGAGGAGCGCGACCAGGCCCTCGCCCGGGTCACGACCGGCGGCGACCTTTCCGCCCTGGAGACGGCCGACCTCGTGGTCGAGGCGGTGGTGGAGAGGCTCGAGGTCAAGCAGAAGGTGCTCTCGGAGCTCGACCGCATCTGCACGCCGGACACCATCCTCGCCACCAACACCAGCTCGATCTCCATCACCAAGCTGGCCGGCGCCACCCAGCGGCCGGACAAGGTGATCGGCATGCACTTCATGAACCCCGTGCCGGTGATGCAGCTCGTCGAGGTCATCCGCGGCCTCGCCACCAGCCAGGAGACCTGGGAGGCCGTCGAGGCGGCGTCCCGCCGGATGGGCAAGACCCCCGTCGAGGTGCACGACGCCCCCGGCTTCGTCTCCAACCGCGTGCTCATGCCGATGATCAACGAGGCGATCTTCTGCCTTTACGAGGGCGTCGGGAAGCCTGAGGCCATCGACGAGGTTATGAAGCTTGGGATGAACCATCCGATGGGACCGCTGGCTCTCGCCGACCTGATCGGCCTCGACGTCTGCCTGGACATCCTGCGGGTGCTCCAGCAGGGGTTCGGGGATCCCAAGTACCGGCCCTGCCCGCTGCTGGTGAAGATGGTCGACGCCGGCCATCTCGGCCGCAAGTCGGGCCGGGGCTTTTATGACTACCGTCCAAGCTAGTGTCATGCTGATGGGCGGAGGAAGATAAGAGAAGGATGTACTGCCAAGTCTGTGGCGCCCCCAACCGGGACGACCACGAATTCTGCGTCCGCTGCCACCAGAAGCTCCTGGTGCTGTCGGGCGCCGTGCGCGAGGACGAGGACACCTACGAGGAGTCCTCGGAGGAGAGCTTCTCCTTCGACGAGCACCTTCTGGAGCGGATCTCGATCCTCGAGGAAGCCGTCAAGCGCACCGCCGAGACCGTCCGCCAGCTCCTGGGCGCCCTGCACAAGCAGGAGAAGAACATCCTCATCAACCAGACCGGCGTCTCCGCCCTGCGCGAGCTGCTGGAGCAGAAGAAGTACATCGGCTGGGAGGAGTGGAGCGATCTCTGGGAGTCCAAGATGGACTACCAGCTCCTAGCCCTGGAGAAGCGCGAGCGCTTCCTGGCCATCAAGGAGCGCATCGCCGGGCTCTACCACGGCGACAAGCGGAAGCTCTTCCTCCAGCACCTGGAGGACGCCGAGTACGCCCTCTTCGCCTTCGACATCGAGCGGGCCGTGGCCGCCCTCGAGGCCGCCTACAAGCTGGACCGCGGCAACTACGAGCTCGCCTACTTCCTCGGCGAGACCCACTTCAACGAGGCCAACAGCGAGCAGGCGCTGACCTACTTCACCCGCGTCCTCGAGGTGAAGCCGGACCACTACGAGGGGCTCGTCTACAGCGGCGTCATCCACTACGAGCGCGGCGACCACACGCGGGCCGAGGAGTTCCTGAAGCGGGCGGTGGCCATTTATCCCGACAGCTTCCTGCCGCACTTCAGCCTGGGCGCCGTCTACGCCGGCAAGGGCAACCTCGCCAAGGCCGTCCTCTTCCTGGAGCGGGCGGTGCAGGTCGATCCCGTGCCGCAGGCCCTGTTCCTGCTGGGGAGCTGCTACTACGAGATGGGCAAGCTCTCCTCGGCCGTGCAGTTCCTGCAGGAAGCCGTGCGGCACGATCCGGCCTTCGAGGAGGCCCACCACCTGCTGGGCCTCGCCTATCTCGACCGCCACTGGACGCGCAAGGCGCTCGACTCCTTCCGCCAGGCGCAGCGGCTCAATCCCAAAAAGCTGCAGTACCAGGACCTGGTGCGCTACCTCTCGGGCCACGCCGGCGCGCCGCTGCCGGAGGTGGACGGCGAGGCCGCGGCCTGGTTCCGCAAGGGCGAGGAGTTCCGCTCGCGCGACAACCTGAAGCAGGCCCACTCCTGCTACCGCCGGGCCCTGGCGCTCGATCCCGAGAACCCGACGCTGCTGATGTCCTACGCCCTCCTGTGCCTGCACATGAACCGCAACCAGGAGATCGAGGCGGTGACGCGCAAGGTGCTGGACCTCAATCCCGGCGAGATGCTCAAGGCCACGGCCTACGCCGCCCTGATCGAGGCCCTGCGCAGCCAGGGCAAGTTCCGGGAGGGCAACCGCATCGGCGAGCGGCTGCTCGACGAGGGCAGCTCCAACTTCACCAAGTCCATCGCCTACTACGAGATGGCCTACAACCTGGCGGAGATGGAGGAGGACCTCGACGAGGCGCTGGACTTCGCCCGCCGTTCGGTCGACCTGGCGCCCGACGAGATCAAGCAGTTCCCGCTGGCCGCTCTCGGCTGGGTGCACTACAAGAGGAAAGAGTTCGAGAAGGCGATCGACTTCCTCTCCAAGTCGAGCGAGCTGGGGCCCTCGTCCACCACCCTCACCCATCTGGGTATGGCGCTCCTCGCCGAGGGCCAGGAGGACCGCGCCCGCTCCGTGCTCGCCCACGCCCGCACCATGGGGGAGCGGGGCGAGGCGCTGCAGGAGAAGATGATGGAGTGCATGAAGGACTCGGCGCGCCTGATCGAACGGGCGCGCCGGGGGACGCGGAAGTAATCAGCGAAAGTAATCAGCGGAAGTAAAGAGCCTCATCACCCCGGCCCTCTTCTCCCCGCCTCCCTCCCCGTCCGCCGGGAGAAGAGGGAGAACTGATACCATCCCCGCTTTGAATTCGACCGGAGGACCCCGATGCGCTGGAGCCGTTACTACCTGTACACCACCCGCGAGGTGCCGAACGACGCCGAGGTGATCAGCCACCAGCTCATGGTGCGCACCGGCATGATCAAGAAGACCGCCGCCGGCATCTACACCTATCTGCCGTTCGGCTGGCGCAGCCTGCAGAAGTTCATGGCCATCGTGCGCCGCGAGATGAACGCGGCCGGCGCCATCGAGCTGATGATGCCCGCCATCGCGCCCGCGGAGCTGTGGCAGGAGTCCGGCCGCTGGGAGCGCTACGGCAAGGAGCTGCTGCGCATCAAGGACCGCCACGACCGGGACTTCGTCTTCGGCCCCACCCACGAGGAGGTCATCACCGACGCCGTGCGGCGGGACGTCAAGAGCTATCGCCAGCTCCCGTTCAACCTCTACCAGATCCAGACCAAGTTCCGCGACGAGATCCGGCCCCGCTTCGGCCTGATGCGCGGCCGCGAGTTCCTGATGAAGGACGCCTACTCCTTCCACACCACCGCCGAGAGCCTCGACGAGGGCTACGAGGCCATGAGCGCCGCCTACTGCAAGATCTTCGAGGCGTGCCACCTCGACTACACCCGGGTCGAGGCGGACACCGGCTCCATCGGCGGCTCGGCCTCCCATGAGTTCATGGTGGTGGCCGACACGGGCGAGAGCGCCGTGGTGCGCTGCCCCTCCTGCGGCTACGCCGCGAACGTCGAACGCGCCGAGACCCGGCGCGGCGAGGAAGGGGGAGAAGCCCATCCGCAGCAGGACATGGCGGAGGTGGCGACGCCGGGCAAGCACGCTGTCGAAGAGGTGGCCCGCTTCCTCAAGGTGTCGCCCAAGCGGCTGGTGAAGACCCTGATCTACGAGACCGAGAAGGGGCTGGTGGCCGCCCTCGTCCGCGGCGACCGCGAGGTCAACGAGGTCAAGCTCCAGAACCACTTCGACGTCCAGAACATGGCGCTCGCCAGCGAGGAGAAGGTGCGGGCCGCGACCAACGCGCCCGTGGGCTTCGCCGGTCCCGTGGGCCTGAAGGACATCCCGATCGTGGCCGACACCGGGGTCCGGAGCATGACCAACTTCGTGACCGGCGCCAACAAGGGCGACGCCCATTACACCAACGTCAACTGGGGCCGGGACGTCGACCTCTCCGACTGGGCCGACCTGATCCTGGTCGCGGGCGGCGATCCCTGCCCGCGCTGCGACGGCACGCTGGTGGCCTTCCGCGGCATCGAGGTGGGCCACATCTTCAAGCTGGGCACGAAGTACTCCGAGAAGCTGGGCTGCGTCTACACGGACGAGGCGGGGGAGGACAAGCCCATGGTCATGGGCTGCTACGGCGTCGGCATCGGCCGCACGGTCGCCGCCGCCATCGAGCAGAACCACGACAAGGACGGCATCATCTGGCCCCGTCCCCTCGCGCCGTTCGAGGTGCTGGTGATCGCCGTCAACCCCGAGGACGAAACCGTCCGCCGCACCGCCGAGGATCTCTACAGCCAGCTCCTCGAGAAGGGGATCGACGTCCTCTTCGACGACCGCGACGAGCGCCCGGGCGTCAAGTTCAAGGACGCCGACCTGATCGGCGTCCCCGTGCGGGTCACCGTCGGCGCCAAGTCCCTGGCCGACGGCAAGGTGGAGGTGTCGCTGCGGCGGGACCGCGAGAAGCAGCTCGTGCCGCCGGCGGAGGCGGTGGGGAAGGTGATCGAGCTGCTGGGGTGAGGCCGTCTCTGCCAAGCGGTACTAATGCTACATCCCCAAAGTTCATTTCGTGTTTCCGCTGCACCGAGAGCCTGGACGGCGGAACGACGTGACGGTTGAAGGAATTAGCCAAGCGAGCGATTCCTCCGCTCCGGAGACGCCCCGACGCGGGAGGTCTCCGAGACCTCTTCGTGACCCGTCTGGGACGTCTCTACGGAGCGTTGGAGGCAAGGCCGGACGAACGGGGTTGAGGGCACGTCGTCGCCTTGACCCCACCCACCGCCAACGCGTTATCGCACCGTAGAGACGACCCCAGACGAGTCACCCATACCGCTTCGGAATTGACAACGTCGGGGCGTCTCCGCGGCGGGGAAAACGCGGGATCCCACCACCACCTCCGACGTCACAGTCCCTCATATCCGGAACGAACTTCGGGGGACGTAGTAGGTTCCCCTCTCTTGAAAATCCTTGCGAGAAGTCGCTCGTGCCGTCTGTGGAGGCGGTGGGGAAGGTGATCGAGTTGCTGGGCTGACGTTGCCGCAGTGGCGATGCTTTTTCCCGCCTCCTCAGGTCCCGCCGCCGGAGGTATACTCCGTACATGGAAGCCAACCAGCGCGCAGCAAACGTGAAGACCGAGCTGGTGGAGAAGGCACGGGAGGCCCACAGGCGGCAACGGGAGGCTTGGTTGGAGGAGAATCGAGAGGCGATCGAGGCCTACAACGAGATCGTCGTTCAGAGGTGCGTCTTCAGCACCGACCTGCGGGGCTTTTGATGCCCCCAGTCCACGTCTGCCCCCAGGCTCTTTCGGTTGTCCCCTTCCTGCTCGATGTTCAGAATGACCTGTTCGGTGTGACCTGGAAACCCGGGTCGTGGTCCCCTATGGTTGGCCGGTCCTACTCCGGATGCCTTCCTACCCATGCTATGACCACCTTGTTAAGTTCATCGCTCCAATCGAAGTAGATGCGGACGCATTTATCTGGGGATACGGCGTCCGAAGGCTTTAGATGCCATTCGAAGAACCTGTCTCTGTGCCCGTCGTTGAACGTTCGCTTAGTCCGAGCCTCCGCAGAGTTGCCGACCGTCTCGGATTCCTGAGAAGCCTTAATACCCTCTCGCTTGAGCCACTCAAAGATAGATGTACCAAGGGGCCCGGATTGCCTAGCTCTCCCCATTTTGGTGAGAGCGCGGAGATAATGAAGCACCTTCTCTGGAGGTCCCGCTTGTGGCGACAACCCTTGAATGCCACGACCGACGTCACTGCCGAAGAACAAGGCGTCAAACGCTTCCTTTGTTGCTGCTTGAACGGCCTCCTCAACGGTAGCAGGAGGAATCTCACTTTCCGGCTCGATTGCTTGCGACTCTTCATCGGTCTTCCACTTCAAAGCAAAGCTCAAGCCCTCGATACGATCTCGAAGATCCTCAATATCCTCCTGTTTGGCCGTAAGTTCGGTGCGCAGTTCGGTAACCTCAGCGGCGTAAGACTCGGCTAGCTGCCTGAACTCGAGGGCATCCTCAAGGCGGGCTCGTTCTGCGTGGAACCGTTTCTCGCGATCGAGAGCTGCGAGCCAGGCAATTACCGAGGGCTCCCGCGCTATGAATGACGACAGTTCCGTTAGACGTTTCCGCAGATGGCTGCATAACCGGTCAGCTGAAATTTTGGTATCTGCATTGAATTCTAGGAGCTTCCGAGCGGTCCACAGCGGGTGCGCGAACGGATCCCCTGCCGTATCTAAGCGAGGCCAATACAATCTGATTGCTCCATTGAAACAGGACCACTGTTCACCCAGCTTTCGCGTCAGGCCCCAAGATGCGTCTTCGTCAATTTGGCATACATGCGCGAGCCCAATGAGTTCCTGAGCAAGATTCTCAGTGACATCGGGGTGAAGTACGAACCCGAGGTATTCCGATACAATAATGAGCGGCAACATCCGTGAGGGATCTGTTATCCTGGTCGCCAGCGCCTCTCCTTCGATCCTGCCGCGCTTCTTCTCTTTCCCCTTTGAGATCGGATCACCGGAGTAATGCCAAGCCAGCGCGTAGCCTATAAAGTCTCGGATCACCCTCGGACAGCGCGCTTCATAGGTCAGGGGACCAAGGGGTTGCTGGTTAGCTCCGCCTGAGCGAAGGCTGGCATAAACATAAATTATTTCACTCGCGAGGGCCAGTATAAGCGTTGTTTCAAAAACAGTGCCTTGTTCGGTTGATTCGGTAAGCCGGACACTCCTATACGTACCAAAAGGTAATACATCTACTTCCTGACTTACAGCAGCAGCTTCGCGTCCATCTCTGTAGCGAACGGAGGTCAGATTGTCTGCTCCATCATAGACCGCCTCTCCTTTCCAACTAAGCCAAGTGGTCAGCCGATCTGCAAGCGCCAAATAGTGGATCAACGCAGCATCAGCATCGCCACCATCGGCTTCAAATGAGTATCTAGCGACTGTTCTCACGAGAATATCCTCTTTAACTGGGCGGCCTGAGCGACGGCCAGCCTCTGGGTTAATCGTATGTCCTGGCCCAAGCTATCGTGGTCACAATCTCCGTCGAGACGGCTCACTCGAATTTTCTATGTCTCATTCTGCGCGTGCATTCAATTCTACCGTGCGTCCTCCTCCTCGTCAATGCCGAGGCACGCAACGGAGAAGGGCCTCGGTACGAGATTCGTCTCGACTCGAGCCGGTAAACAAAGCTTGGGAGGTTATCTGCGAACGTTCCAGGCATCCGCACGGATTCACTCCACAGCCGCCCATCAGCTGTATTTCGTTGCGGAGTCATCGATTTTAAAATTACCACGCGGCGTCATAAGCTTACGACGCCGTGCCTAATCTTATGACGCTCCGCCGAAGCTTACGACGCGGCGTATAAAATTATGACGCGCCGCGTAATTTAGCGACGCTCCGTCGTAAGATTATGCGCGGCGTATAATCTTGTGACGCGCCGTCTAATTTTACGGCGCTCCGTCTAAGCTTACGGCGCGGCGTATAAAATTACGACGCGCCGTATAGTTTTGCGACGCTCCACCGTAAATTGTGTGCGGCGTCATAAGCTTATGACGCCGTGTCTAATTTTATGACGCTCCTCCTAAGCTTGCGACGCGGCGTATAAAATTATGGCGTGCCGTGTAATTTTGCGACGCTCCGTCGTAAGATTGTGCGCGGCGTATAATCTTATGGCATGCCGCCTAATCTTACGGCGCTCCGCCTAATCTTATGACGCGGCGTATAAAATTATGACGCTCCGTGTAATTTAACGGCGCTCCTCCGTAAGATTGTACACGGCGTATAATCTTACGACGCGCCGCCTAATTTTACGGCGCTCCGTCGTTAAACTATTTCGGCGTGGTGACGGCTAGTCCGGGAGGCTGGGACAAGAAAAGGGGCGTGCTGGGCACGCCCCTTGGACATCGGGGCAGGTGCGCGGCCCCGAAGGGGTCCAATTTGAATAGCCCGGCGCTTTAGCGCCGGGGCGGCGTTTTCCATCCCTCCCTCCGCCCCGAGGGGGCGGTGCCTCTCGGCGGTGCCGCTCCAGCCAGGGAAAGTTGGGTACCGGCCCTTCGGGGCGGGGAAAAGGAGGGGCTTTTTTACCCGGCGCTAAAGCACCGAGCTATTCAAATTGGGCCCCTTCGGGGCCAGACAGCCAGTGGCTTGTATGTTGGATTAGGCCGGGATTTCGGGCGCCGCGGGACGGCTGGGACCGAATTCGGTCAGCCTCTCGGAGGGGAGGCCGTGGGGCTGCTGGACGCCCTTGCGCAGCAGGGGCGCCGGGCGCGGCCCCTCGGCGAGCGCGGCCTGGAGCTGCTGCGTCTGGCTCTGTGCCCGGCTCGGCTCCAGGTGGAGAACCTCGGTGATCCTGGCCGCCATCGACGCCGCGAAGCGCTGGAGCTGTCCCAGGATGCCAGGATACGTGGTCTCGCTCTGCATGGTCCTTCTCCCGTTCAGGGGCTTTTCCCGGCCCCGGCCGCGCGCAGACACCGGATTGGTGCGTGCTGAGTGTGCATAGATTGTTGTATTCTCGCCGACTTGTCAAGAGGTTAGATTGAAAATCTAGGACAGAACCGTAAGCTAACGCATATCCGGTCGAAGCATTCCGGACGGATGAGGCGCCGAGTTGGCTAGTGAAATCCTCAGCGAGGAAGCCGGTCCAGCCAATAGCCAGGCCGGCGCCGCCGATGCGAGACGGCGTAGATCCTGATTTCGGATTCTTCCACGGCGTAGATCAGCGCGAAGGGAAAGCGGCGGAGAGGCTTCCGGCGCAGACCGCCTCGGATTGGGGCCGCTGACTCCGGGACCTGCCGAAGAAGGAGGACGGCGTCATCCAACTCCGCCCGGAGCTCTCTTCCGAGCCCCGGGGCTCGCTCTTCGTAGTAACGAATGGCCTCGATGATCTCTAGGGTGGCTTTGGGGTGGTAGGAGTAGCCGATCAAGCGAGAATCCGGTCGAGAAGAGCCTTCACCTCATCCCCGGGGACGAGTTTGACGCGGCCCTCCCGGACCTCCCGCTGCCGTCCTTCGGCCTCTTCCAGCCACAGGCGCTCATTTTCACCTTCCGTCAGGTCCTCCAGGCTTTCCAGGAGGGCCTGAGCAAGAGCCGCCCGGGCATCGAGCTCCAGTTTGAGCGCTTGCGTTCTGACCTTTTCGAATTCGGAGTCCCTGGCATGGTTTTGAGCCACAAAACACCCCTCGGCAAGGATACCACCGGTCCCAGTCTGACATCCCGGCCTTGTCACCTCTGTGACAAGTGTACTATGGTAGTCGTACACTAAGTCAGGCGAGAGAGACGACGACCATGCCACCCACCTTGCGCATCGACCCCCGGGACGCACGCCCGATCTGGCGGCAGATCGAGGAGAACGTGCAGCACCTGGTGGCGCGGGGGGCCCTGCTGGCGGGGGCTCCCGTGCCGTCGGTGCGGGACCTCGCCCGCGAGCTGCAGGTCAATCCGGCGACCGTCTCCAAGGCCTATCAGCGGCTCACCGACGCCGGGGTCCTGAGCGTGCGGCGGGGTGAGGGGACGTTCGTCGCCGATACGCCGCCGGCGTTCTCGGACAGCCGCCGCAGCGGCCGGCTGCAGGAGGAGGCGGTGCGGTACGCCAGCCTGGCGGTGACCCTGGGGGCGAGCCGGGAGGAAGCTCTCGCGACGTTCGAGGCCGCTTGGCGGAGCCTGACGAACGGCCAACCGGATTCCGAAGGAGAAGAGGCATGAACCCCATCGTCCTCGAGGGCATGACCGTCCGCTACGGGGACCGGCTGGCCCTGGACAACGTGTCGCTCGCCGTTCCCGAAGGGTCGGTCTACGCCCTGCTCGGACGCAACGGGTCCGGCAAGTCGTCGCTCGTCCGCTGCCTGCTGGGCGGGCAGAAGCCGGAGGCGGGGCGGGTTCTGATCCTGGACCGGGATGCCTGGACGGAGCGGGCCTCGGCGCTGGCGCAGGTGGGCGTGGTGCCCGAGGAGCCGGATGCCCCTCCGACCATGAACGCGCGGCAGCTCTCCCGCTTCTGTTCCCGGCTCTACCCGGCCTGGGACGCCGCCGGCATGGAGGCCCGCCTGAAGCGGTTCGGGATCTCCGCCACCACGCCGTTCGGACAGCTCTCCAAGGGACAGAAGGGGCAGGTCTCCCTGGCCCTGGCCCTGGCGCCGGCGCCGCGGCTGCTGGTGCTGGACGATCCCACCCTGGGGCTCGACGCCGTGGCCCGCAAGGCGGTGTTCGGGGAGCTGATCGGCGAGCTGGCGGACCGCGGCATCACCGTCTTCATCACCACCCACGACCTGGCCGGCATCGAGCCGATCGCGGACCGGGTGGGCGTGCTGCGCGCCGGCCGGCTGGTGCTCGACGAGGAGATGGAGGCGCTCAAGGGACGCTTCCGGCGGGTGAGCTTCCCGCGCGCCCAGGCGGCGGGCGTCTCGCGGCTCGAGGCCCTGGCGCCGCTGGCGGTGGCGGCCCGCGGCTGGGAGGTCGAGGCGGTGGTCTCGAACTACGACGAGGAGAGCTTCACCGCGTCGCGGCTGGGGAAGGCGGAGGATCCGGAGGTGACGGCGCTCACCCTGGAAGAGATCTTCATCGCCCTGACGGGCGAGGTGGAGGAGGGCAACCGATGAGAGGCTTTCTTGCCGTCTTCGAGCGCGAGCTCTCCCAGCGCCGGCTGCTCGCCGTCCTGGCCCTGGGCTTCGGGGCCGTCGCGGTCGTGATGCCGATCCTGCCCGGCCTCCACAAGGGAGGATCGACTCTCGCGGAGCTGCGAGGCGGTATGGCGCTCGGCCTGGCGCTGCTCCTGAGCGCCCTCACGGCGGTGTACCTGGGCGGCTCCATCCTCGCCTCCGATCTCCTGGAACGGCGGCTGGGCTTCTATTTCGCGCGCCCGATCTCCGGCTGGGCGCTGTGGGCCGGCAAGGTCGCCGCGGCAGTGGCGCTGACGTTCGGCGCCGGTCTCCTGGTCCTGCTGCCTGCCGCTCTGTTCGGGGGCGATCTCAACCTCGCGGGTTACTGGGGCCTGAACGTGATGGACTCTCCCAGGGGGTTCGTGCTGTGGGGAATCGGGCTCCTCTTCCTGCTCTTCGCCGCCAACGCCGTGAGCGTCATGGTGCGCTCGCGCTCCCCCTGGATCGCCTTCGACCTGGTGGCGTTGGTCGTCGTGGCGGCGGTGATCTCGGATGCGTGGGATCGCCTGCGGCTCGTGGGGATCGTGCCTTCCGGGCAGCCGCACGGGATCGACTCCCTGGTATGGCTGACGCGCTCCTGGGCCGTGGTGCCGCTCGCCGCGATGGCCGCGGCCGGTGCCGTCCAGGTCCTCCGCGGCCGGACCGACCTCCGGCGGGCGCACCGGGCCCTTTCGGGGACTCTCTGGGGCCTGCTGCTGGCTTTCGCCATCGGCTTCGAAGGCTTCACCTTCTGGATGGTCTCGGCGGGCCCCGAGGATCTGGCCGGAGTCACGGAGGTCGTCGCCCCCCCCGCCGGCTCCTCCTCGCCGTGGGTCGCGATGGAGGGCCCGGCGGCGAACCGGTCCGGCTACAGTCCCCGCTTCCTCTACGACGTCACCTCCGGACGGACCGTCCGGACCGGCTTCAGCTCCCCCTGGTGGGACGTGCCGGTCCGGATCTCCGCCGACGGCCGGCGGGCCGTGTGGCTGGAGTTCACGGAGAGCCCTTACGAGTCCCCCATGGTCCTCTATCGGCTGGACCTCGAGGCGCCCGGGGCTCAGCCGGTCGCGACACCCATCTCCTTCCGGTTCCTGCCGGAGGGCATGGCCATCTCACCGGACGGCCGCCGGTTCGCCGCAGTCGTGTTCGACCGTCTCACCGTGGACGACGTCGAGACCGGCCGCCTCCTGGCGGCCGTCGGCCTGCCGCGGGATACCTGGCAATCCCGGCTGGCCTTTCCGGACCCGGGTCATGTCCGGCTGTACCAGGTTCCCGCCGACGCTGGAGCTCAGGCCGCCCTGCCGGAGCATGCCTTCGACATCGTCGAGCTCGACCTCGCGACGGGCAAGAGGGAGGCGACCGGCCGCCTCTCGGGGGGCCGGGGATTCGTGGTCTGGACCTTGAGCCCGGATGGCAGCCGCATGATCCTGCGCACCGGCAGCCGGCTCCAGCTCCGCGACGCCAGGACGGGAGAGCTGCTGGCCAGCCTCGGCGCCGGCAAGCAGGCCTCCGCCTCCTTCCTCGCCGGCGGCCGGATCGCCGTCCCGCTTTCCCTTCCCGGAGCCCGGGAGCTGCAGATCCTCGCTCCCGACGGCACCACGGAGCTGCGCCGCTTCCGGTTCGAGGGTGTCCGGAAGCTGGCCCTCGCGGATCAGCCGGCGCCCGGCAGCCTGCGGATCGCGACCTCGCGCACGGGCGATCCCCGCTCGCCCTGGGAGGTCCGGCTTCTCGATCTGGAGACCGGCGGCGTCCGGTCGCTCGGGGAGCGGAAGCTCGCCTATCTGGCTCCCCTCTCGAAGAACGGCGGGGAGCGGCTCTCTCTGGAGGGAACGGAGGGAGTCGTCTGGGGAGCGCCGTTCTCGGTCCAGGAGCGAGCGGTGTTGAAGGACGCCTCAGATCGCCCTTGATAGATCGCCCTGATAGATCGCCCCATAAATACCACGGCCCCTTTCGGGGCCGGCCCTCATAACCCCCTACCCCCTTCTCTCCCCGCCTCCCTCCCTGCCGCCGGGAGAGAAGGGGAATGAAGAAGCTCTAAAAGCTCTCTCCGACAAACTTCTCCCTCTTCTCCCGGCGGAAGGGAGGGAGGCGGGGAGAAGAGGGCCGGGGTGATGAGGGCGCCCACGGGGCGAGACGCTCATCTGACAAGTAGTAATAGGTCCGTCTGTTGTCCATTTTCAGATCCCAGGTCTGCTCTCTTCTCCTGGGAATGCACTGGATTTGTACAGATATTATGGCAGCTTTGGATTGACAAGATCGATGTGTCCATATATTGTCCATGTCATGAGCGCTGAGACTTTCATCCGCCGCGTCTGGATCGACGCCCCTGCCGACGAGGTGTTCCGCTGGCACGCCGGGCCGGAGGCTCTCCAGAGCCTCATCCCGCCCTGGGAGCGGGTCGAGGTGGCGGGGGAGAGCGCGGTCGAGGAGGGCGCCGAGGTCCGGCTCGTCATCCGTCTGGGGCCGCTCTCCGTACCCTGGATAGCGCGCATCGAGGGATGCGTGCCCGGGCGAAGCTTCCGCGACGTGCAGGTCCGCGGACCTTTCGCCCGCTGGGAGCACGAGCACCGGATGGAGCCGGCCTGGCCGGGCGCCTGCTGGCTCGAGGACCGGATCGTCTACAAGCTGCCGCTGGGCCCTCTTGGCCGGTGGCTCGGCGGCGGGCTCGTCCGTTCCCGTCTGGAAAGGATGTTCGAGTACCGGCATCGTGTGACCGTCGAGGCGCTTGCCGGCTGGCAGGACGCCCGCAGGCTCAGGGTGTCAGGGTTGCTGTAGATGGCGAGGCTGCTGTAAATGGCGAGGTGAGGCGGGGAGCGTAACAATTCGCTTTGCCCGGCGTTTGGAAGGGCGGGGGGGGAGGCGGGTGTGCCGTGGGGGTGGACGGGGAGGTATAAGGTGTTCCAGGCGCCGGGCTTTTGTGTCTAAACCAGACGTACAGGAAGGAGGAGGAGACCATGCCTCACCGGTCGAACGAGCACCCGGCCACCAGGAATCCAGGGCATGGCTCCGTCCATAAGCGGGCGGCCATCGATCTGATCGTGGACTATCTCCGCTCCGAGCATGAGGCCGAGCCGCGGCCAGACGCCGCGCTCCTCGGCCGGCGCCAGCATCTCCTCCGCCAGCCCTGGCGGCAGCCCCGCCGGCCCGGCAGCGAATCGGCCTCCACCATGGAGCTGATCCGCCGCTACGAGGCGCGCCTGAAGGCGCACTGAGCGGATCGTCTTCGGCGCCCGCCTGTGTCAAGATCCCGGCCATGCAGCCGGTCTCCTTCCCCGTCACCCACGAGCTCGAAGGCTGGGACCTCTTCTGGGTCCGCCTGGAGGGGATCCCCGGGACGGACGGTGAGATCGCGGAGCTGCGGCGGGCCGTCAGCGAGCGCGCCCGCTCCGATTTCGAGCCGGAGAGCCTCGCCTCCGATCCCACGGTGGCGGCGCTGAGAGCGCTCTTCCGGGCCGCCGGGTGCGATCCCACCCGCTACCGGCCGTCCTCCGAGGCCCTGCTCCGGCGGGTGCTGAAGGGGGAGGACCTGCCGGCCATCCATCCCCTGGTGGACTTCAACAACTGCCTGTCGGTGGCGCTGGCCGTCCCCTGCTGCGTGGTGGGGGAGGGGACCTTCACGCCGCCCGTGGTCCTGCGGGCAGGGCGGGCCGGGGAGAGCTACGAGTCGCTGCGCGGCCCCTTCAACCTGGAGGGCAAGCCGCTGCTGGCCGACGCCGAGGGGCCGTTCGGCACGCCGATCACGGACAGCCAGCGGGTGAAGGTGAGGGAGGGCACCCCGCGGGCCTGGATGGTGGCCTATCTGCCCCGCGGCGTGGTGTCCGCCGAGGACGCCGCCAAGACTCTGGACGGCCTGCTGGCCGAGGCTCCCGTGGCGCGCATCGAGGAGACGGGAGCCTCCTCGTGACGGCGATCACCCACCTCTTCACCGACCTGGGCGGCGTGCTGCTCACCAACGGCTGGGACCGCGGCCTGCGCAAGCTCGTGGCCGCCCGGTTCGCCATCGATCCGGCGGAGATGGACGAGCGCCACCACCTCACCTACGACACCTACGAGGCCGGCAAGATCAGCCTCGACGAGTATCTGCGGCGGGTGATCTTCTACGAGCCGCGGAGCTTCACCCCGGAGCAGGTGGTGGAGTTCATGGTGACGCAGGCTCAGGCGTTCCCCGAGATGATCGAGCTGGTGCGGGGGCTCAAGGAGCGGTACCGCCTGAAGGTGGGGGTGGTGAGCAACGAGGGGCGGGAGCTGACGGCGGACCGCATCCGGCGCTTCGGCCTCAAGGAGCTCGTCGACTTTTTCGTCGTCTCGAGCTTCGTCCACCTCCGCAAGCCGGACGAGGACATCTTCCGCATGGCCCTGGACATCGCCCAGGCGGAGCCCGCCCAGGTCGCCTACCTCGACGACCGGCACATGTTCGTCGAGGTGGCCGGCCGGCTGGGCATCCGGGCCGTCTGGCACCGCGATCTGGCCTCGACCCGGACGGCCCTGGCGGAGCTGGGGCTGGATCTGTCGTAGGGAGAGGAGAAGCGCTTGGCGGCACCCCTGGAAAATCCAACGGCCTTCGTGATCTTCGGCGGCGGCGGCGACCTCGCCTGGCGCAAGCTGGTGCCGGCGCTCTACAACCTCTGGCTGGACAAGGCCCTGCCCGAGCCGTTCCAGGTGATCGCGCTGGACATCAAGGAGACGGACCCGGCGGCTTACACCAAGCACCTGCGCGAGGGGGTCGATCAGTTCAGCCGCCGGGGGAAGGCGGACGGGAAGGAATGGAAGGAGTTTACCGGCCATCTCTCCTATCTGCGGGCCGATTTCGCCGACGTGTCGGCCTTCTCACGCCTCGAGGAGCAGCTCGACGGCTTGGACAAGGAGTGGGGAAAGCCGGCGATCCGGGTGTTCTATCTCGCGACGCCGACCTCCGTGATGCGGCTGATCGCCCAGCAGCTCCACGACTCGGGGCTGGCCGCGGCCGGCATCCCCCGCGCCCGGGTGGTCTTCGAGAAGCCCTTCGGCCAGGACCTGGACAGCGCCCGCGAGCTCAACGGCTTCCTCTCCGGCCTCTTCGACGAGGGGCAGATCTACCGCATCGACCACTACCTGGGCAAGGAGCCGGTGCAGAACATCCTGGCCTTCCGCTTCGCCAACACGGTGTACGAGCCGCTGTGGAACCGGCGCTACATCGATTCGGTGCAGATCACCGTCGCCGAGTCGGAAGGCGTGGGCACCCGCGGCGGCTACTACGAGCATGCCGGGGCCCTGCGGGACATGGTGCAGAACCACCTGATGCAGGTGCTCTGCCTGGTGGCCATGGAGCCGCCGGTGACCTTCGAGGCGGACGAGCTGCGCAACAAGAAGCTGGACGTGCTGCGGGCGATCCGCCGCATGACTCCGAAGGACGTGCACGAGCTGGTCGAGCGGGGGCAGTACGGGCCGGGTCTGGTGAAGGGCGAGAAGGTGCCGGGATACCGGAGCGAGGGGGGGATCGATCCCCACTCCACGATCGAGACCTTCGTGGCGCTCAAGCTGTTCGTGGACAACTGGCGCTGGCAGGACGTCCCCTTCTACCTGCGCACGGGCAAGCGGCTGCCGGTGCGGGCCTCGGAGGTCTGCATCCAGTTCCGGCCGGTGCCGCACCAGGCGTTTCCCGCCTCCGCGATCGGCGAGATGGAGCCCAACCGGCTGCTGCTGCGCATCCAGCCCCGGGAAGGGATCGTGATGCGCTTCCAGGCCAAGCGCCCCGGGTCGAACATGCGGCTCGCCCGGGTGGAGACCCGCTTCGACTACAAGGAAGCCTTCCAGACCTCCGAGCCCGAGGCCTACGAGACGCTGCTCCAGGACGTCATCGAGGGCGACCCCGCCCAGTTCATGCGCCGCGACCAGATCGAGGAGGCCTGGAAGATCGTCATGCCCATTCTCGACTACTGGGCCGACCAGGGGCAGTCCGACCTGCCGGTCTACCCCGCGGGAACCTGGGGGCCGGAGGCGGCCCACTTCCTCACCGCCCGCGACGGCCGGGTGTGGGTCGAGCCGACGGGGACGGAGGAGGAAGAGGAGAAGGGATAGCGGCCTACCGCGTCCCAGTCTCCTTTTTCTCCGGCTTCGCTTCCTTCTTCTTTGGACGCTCCTGCGGCAGGGGCTTGCGGGGCAGCGGCTCCGGCCGCATGGCGGCATCGTAAAGGAATGCGGCCATGATCACCGAGGCCTGCATCAGGTCTGCGCGCTTGAGGTGGTCGTAGGTGTCGAGGTTGGTGTGGTGGGTGCGGGACTCGTAGTCCAGCCGGTCCTGGATGAACTCGAAGCCCGGCAGGCCCAACTCGTCGAAGACGACGTGATCGGTGCCGTTGGTGCCGTTCATGCTCACGGCGGTGGCGCCGAGGTCCGCGAAGGGAGCGAGCCAGGCCTCGAAGATCGGCTTGACCCCGGCGCTCCCTTCCGTCCAGATGCCCCGGATCTTGCCGCTGCCGGTGTCCAGGTTGAAGTAGGCCGACAGCTTGGCATGCTCGGGCTTGAGGGTCAGGGGCCAGGTATCGTCGCGGAAGCGCTCCGGCAGTTTCTTCTGCTCGGGGTCCTGGGGCTCCGGGCGGGTGGCGAAGTGCTCCTTGGCGTAGGCGATCGAGCCCAGGTAGCCCTGCTCTTCGCCGCTCCAGAGGACGAAGCGGAGGGTCCTCCGGGGTTTGACGCCGAGCGCCTTCAGGATGCGGGCGGCTTCCATCACCACGGCGCTGCCGGCGGCGTTGTCGGTGGCCCCGGTGCCGCCATGCCAGGAGTCGAGGTGGGCGCCCGCCATCACCAGCTCGTCCGCCTTGTCCGTGCCCGGGATCTCGGCCACGGTGTTGTAGGCCTTGAGATCGCCGTCGTCGAAGCGGGCCTTGACGTCGATCTCCAATTCCACGGGCTTGCCGGCTTCGAGCAGACGGAGGATCTGGTTGTAGGGCTCGGAGGCCATCACGAGGGAGGGCACGCTCGCGCTCTCCCCCGGCTCCCATGAGCCGCCCGCCGAGACCCGCAGGATGCCGTTGGGCCGGGAGCTCACCGAGATCACCGCGGCGGCCTTCTCCTTGACCAGGAACTCGTCGAGCGCCTTGCGGAAGCGGTAGCGCTTGATGCCCATCTGCCGCCAGTCGCGCTCCTCCCCGGGCATCTCGAAGTCCCCCAGGCCCTCGAGCTGCTCGCGGGAGTAGCGCTCGGGCTCCGGCTCCTCCGCATCCTTCACCGCATCGTACGCGTCGTCGATCAGGAGGATCTTGCCGGCGAGCTTGCCCCGGTAGCCCTCGAAGTCCTTTTCCGATTCGAGGGTGGCCCGCAGCGCCTCGCCCTTGACGGGGCCCTTGGTGCCGGGCGTCCAGGCCCGGGGGAGGGCGGCGATCGGGATCTGCCGCGGCGAGACCATGCGCACCTCGCAGGCGCTGAACGACCAGCCGCGGCCGAAGGGGTAGCCCTCGAGGTGAGCGTTCGCCAGGCCCCAGCTCTCGAACTGGCGGCGGGTCCACTCGTTCGCCTCCTTGAGCTGCGGCGAGCCGGTGAGCCGGGGACCGATGACGTCCGTCAGGTGGAACAGCGTGTCCATCACCTGCGACCGGCGGAAGCCCTCGTCCCGGATCGTGGTCATCATCGAGAGGTCCACGGGCTCGTCGGCGCCACGGGAGAGCGAGGGCGCAGCGAGCAGCAGGGCGAGAGCAAGGATGAGCTGGCGGGACATTTCGGCTCCTTCCGTCACGGGACGGGATGGTTCAGGCGACAGCCGGTGAGTCTAATCGATCCCCTGGAAATCGATCCCCTGGAGCCCCGGGCCTGCTAGGATTTCGCCTTCTGAGAGGTATCCATGAACCGACGCGCTCGTTTTCCTACCCATATTGCCCTGGCTACTGCCCTGGCCACTCTCCTGGCGGCCCCGTTTTCAGCGATGGGAGCCGGAGGCGCGGAGGGTCCCCGCCCCCTCGAAGTCGAAGACATCTTCGCCATCAAGACGGTCGGCGACCCGCAGATCAGCCCGGATGGCCGCTGGGTGGCCTACACCGTCCGCGCCCTCGATCCCAAGGAGGACTCGGCGGACACCGACATCTACATGCTCCCCTTCGAGGGCGGCGCGGCCCTTCGGCTCACCTCCAGCCCGAAGTCGGAGACCCGCCCCCGCTTCAGCCCGGACGGCCGCCATCTCGCCTTCCTCTCGGGGCGCGGGGGCAAGAAGACCCAGGTCTGGCTCCTGGACCGCCGGGGCGGCGAGGCCGTCAAGCTGACCGACTACAAGGCGGACGTCTCGGACCTCGCCTGGTCTCCCGACGGCAAGCGCCTGGCGCTGGTCGTGGGCGACGTGGACCCGGATGACGAGGACGAGGAAAAGGCCGAGACCGAGAAGACGGGGATCGCCAAGACCCCGAAGCCGATCGTCATCCGCCGGCTGCAGTTCAAGCGCGACGGCGAGGGCTACCTGCGGGACCTTCGCCAGCACCTCTACGTCTTCGACGTCGAGTCGAAGGCCAGCACCCCGATCACCGCCGGTCCGTACGACGAGAGCGAGCCGGCCTGGTCGCCCGACGGGCGCTGGATCGCCTTCACCAGCAACCGGACGGCCGAGCCCGACGCGAACGACAACAGCGACGTCTTCCTGGTGGAGGCGAAGGCGGGCCAGAAGCCGCGGGCCGTCACCACCTCGCCCGTCACGGACGCCCGGCCCGCCTTCAGCCCCGACGGCAAGTGGATCGTCTACCTGGCGGGCGGCGATCCGAAGGACTTCTGGTACGCCACCAACCACCTGGCCGTGGTGCCGGTGGCGGGCGGCGAGCCCCGGGCCCTTACCCTGCCGCTCGACCGCAACGTGGAGAGCCCCCGCTTCTCGCCCGACGGCAAGCTCGTCTACTTCGTGCTGGAGGATGGTGGCAACGAGCACCTCGCCCGCATCCCGACCGCGGGCGGCCCGGTCGAGCGGGTGGTCGCCGGCGAGCGGGCCGTCCAGACGTACGCTCTCGGCCCCAAGGGAGAGGCGGTGGTGCTGGAGAGCACGCCCGCGTATCCCGCCGAGGTCTCCGTGGCCGAGGGCGGCTCCCTGCGGCGCCTCTCCCGGGTGAACGACGAATTCCTGAAGGGCATCCGCCTGGGCGAGGTGAAGCGCTTCCAGACCGCCAGCGCCGACGGCACGAAGATCGACGCTTTCCTGACGCTGCCGCCGGGCACACCCGAGGGGAAGCCCGGCAAGCGGCTGCCCACGATCCTGCGCATCCATGGCGGTCCGACGGCGCAGTACAACACGGCGTTCAACGCCGAGTGGCAGCTTCTGGCCGCCCACGGCTACGCCGTCGTCGGCTCGAACCCCCGCGGCTCCACTGGCTACGGCCGCGCTTTCAGCCGCGCCATCTGGGCCGACTGGGGGAACAAGGACTACGAGGATGTGATGGCGGCCGTCGACGGGGCGGTCGCCATGGGCGTGGCCGATCCCGACCGTCTGGGGTTGGGAGGCTGGAGCTACGGCGGCATCCTGACGGACCACGTCATCGTCAAGACCGGCCGCTTCAAGGCCGCGACCTCGGGCGCCAGCGAGGTCAACTACCTCGCCAACTACGGCACCGACCACTACCAGAAGGAGTGGGAGGCCGAGCTCGGGCTGCCCTGGCGGAACACCGAGGGCTGGATGCGGATCTCGCCCTTCTTCCAGGTCGAGAAGGTGACCACGCCGACCCTCATCCTCTGCGGCGCCGACGACGTCAACGTGCCGCTGCTCAACTCCGAGCAGCTCTACCAGGCCCTGCGCCGGCTGGGCAAGGAGACGGAGCTGGTCATCTACCCCGGCCAGAACCACGGCATCTCGAAGCCGAGCTATCAGAAGGACCGCTACGAGCGGTACCTGGCCTGGTACGACAAGTACCTGCAGCCGGGGAAGGCGAAGGAAGCGGCGAAGGCGCCGTAGGAGAGGGCTCAGGGGCGGGCCGCGGAATTTCGGCCGCGGCCCCGTCGTTCCCGCTCTTGGAGAATCCCCCCGACGATGTACAACCAGTACTACGGCTTCCGCGAGTCGCCGTTCAACATCACGCCGGATCCGCGGTTCCTGTTCTTCAGCGACCGCCACCGGGAGGCGTACAACCACATCCTGTTCGGCATCCGGGAGCGCAAGGGGTTCATCCAGGTCACGGGCGAGGTCGGGGCCGGCAAGACCACGCTCTGCCGGGCGCTGCTGGACGAGCTGGGCTCCAACTACGTCACCGCGCTGATCCTCAACCCCTGCCTGAACCCGACGCAGCTCCTGCGGACCGTCCTCACCGAGCTGGGGCTCAAACCCGGCAAGGCCGACCGGGTGGCGTGCCTGGAGATGCTCAACCGCTTCCTCCTGGAGCAGCTCGAGGCCGGCCGCGACGTGGTGCTGCTGATCGACGAAGCCCAGGACCTCGCCCCCGAGCTGCTGGAGCAGGTCAGGCTCCTGTCGAACCTGGAGACCGACCAGCGCAAGCTCCTGCAGATCGTGCTCATCGGCCAGCCGGAGCTGCGCGAGAAGCTGAACGACCGGAACCTGCGCCAGCTCCGCCAGCGGATCACCGTGCGGTACCATCTGACGCCGCTCTCCCGGCAGGAGGTGGAGCGCTACGTCCAGCACCGCCTCGAGTGCGTGGGCGCCAACGGCCGCCCCGCCTTCACTTCCTGGGCCATCCGCTCGGTCTTCCGGTATTCGGGCGGCATCCCGCGGCTGGTCAACGCCGTGTGCGACAAGGCGCTGCTGGCCGGCTTCGTGGAGGGCACCGACCTCCTGACCTGGCGCCAGGTGCGGCGGGCCATCCGCGAGTTGGAAGGAAAGTTCACATGAGCCTGATCAGCGACGCCCTGAAGAAGGCGCGGCAGGAAGCCGCGCGGCAGGACTCCCTTCGGCAGGGTGTCCCCTATGCCGTGGGCCCGGTGGACGCTCCGGTTCGGCGCAATCCGCTCCTGCCGATGCTGGCTGGGCTCGGGGCCGGCTGTCTGGTCGCCGGGATCCTGTTCGCCGTCGCCTACATGGCCGGATGGGGGCCGTTCGGCAAGCCCGCGCAAGAGGGGGTCCGAGTCGCCGACACCGCCGCTCTCCCCGCCGCCCCGCCGCCTCCCGTCGTTCAGGAGTCCGCTGCGGCCCTGCCGCCGAGCGAGACGTCCCCGCCGCCTCCTCAGCCCCAGGCGGTGCCTCAGGAACCGCCGCCCGCTGCTGTTCCCGCTCCGGAGGTCCGGCCGCAGATCGAGATGCGGCCCTCCGTGCCCGTCGAGCCGCCCCTCGCCCGTACCGAGCCCCAGGCCACGCCGCCGCCCGTGCCGGCTCCCGTCGAAGAGGCGAGTCCGGTTCCCGCGCAGGTTCCGCAGGCTTCGCCCGCACCCACCCCTGAAGGCGGTCTGGTCGATGGGCAGGTCTATACGGGAGAGGTGCCCGTGCCGGGAGGCGGCTCCGTGAAGCTGAACGGCATCGCCTTCTCGCAGGACCGCCCCATCGCCGTGATCGCCGGGCGGGTCATGGGACCGGGCGAGGTGATCGAGGGCTTCACGGTCGTTTCGATCGAGCCCGGCCGGGTGACGCTTCAGGGGCACGGCGCGACGGTGTACCTCGCGCCGAAATGATCGATCCCCCTAACACATCAGCCCAGGATCGACTCGACCGTAAAGAGCGCCTCCGGGAAAGCCTCGGGAGAGATCGCTTCCCCGCGCCGGTACTGATTGACCTCGCGGTATCCCTCGGGTGAAGGCTGCCGGTAGACGAAGATCGTCTTGGACTTCAGGTCGATCAACCAGGCTTCCGGGATTCCACTCTCAGCGTAGAGGGGGATCTTGACGTCGCGATCATAGGCGAGGGAGGAGTCCGAGACCTCCACCACCAGGAAGACATCCTCGGGCCCCGGAGGACGGAGCTTGAAGTCCGGCCGGCGCCGCAGGAGGACGACGTCCGGTTGGGGAACGGACTGCTGCCGAGGAAGCCTGAGTGGATTTTGCGGGCTCACGAGTCCCCTCGGTTTGAGATCGGAAAGGAAATCGCAGGCCATCATGACGCTGAGCGCGTGGGGATCGCCGATCGGCGTCATCTCAACGATCTCTCCGCGGATGAGCTCCAGCCGCTCGTCCTCGGCGAAGACGCCCGCCTCCGCCATGCTCTGGAATTCGTCGACCGTCAGCAGTTGCCTGGAATTTGGAATCGCCATAGACCACCTCCGCCTCTCCATTCTACGCCGTGATTGCGTGGCGAGGATCTTAGCCCGCGTCGCGCCAGGAAGGAATTCGGGTCGCTTCGTTCCGCGATTCCACCAAAATCATTGACAGACCATTCACGTCATGCTGTATGATGTGCATGAACTGACCGAGCCGACGACCATGCCACCCGATACCGAGAACCGAGAGAACCGCCAGCAGGTGATCCTGTCCCTGCTCGAGAGCCACAAGGTGAGGAGCCAGGTGGAGCTCCTGGACCTGCTGCGCGAGCGGGGGATCCTGGCGACCCAGTCGAGCGTCTCCCGCGATCTGCGGGACCTCGGGGTGGCGTGGATCGGCGGCCGCTACACTTTCCCGTCGGCGCACGACGAGCGGGATCCCGGCGTCGCGGAGGTCTCCCACTTCCTGCGCGGCGTCCGGCCCGCGGGCTCCAACCTCACCGTGATCTTCACCATGGCCGGTGCCGCCCAGGCCGTCGGCATCGCCGTCGACCGGGCCGGCTGGCCCGAGCTGGTGGGCACGATGGCCGGCGACGACACCGTCTTCGTGGCGACCGCCTCCGCCCGCGATCAGAAGCGCTTCATCCGAAGGCTCCAGGCCTTTCTCCCCAAGGAGGGGTAGACCATGTCCGATCCGATCGTGCTCGCCTTTTCGGGCGGGCTGGACACCTCTTTCTGCATCCCCTGGCTGGCCGAGGCCCACGGCCGGCCGGTCGTCACCGTGACCGTCGATACGGGCGGCATCGACGCCGCGGCGGCGGAGTCGCTCGCGGAGCGGTCCCGCGCCCTGGGGGCGGCGGACCATGTTCTGGTGGACGCCCGGGCCGACTACTTCGAGCGGGTGCTGCGCTTCCTGATCCTGGGCAACGTCCGGCGCGGGCAGGTCTATCCCCTGTGCGTGGGGGCCGAGCGGGTCATCCAGGCGCAGGAGGTGGCGAAGGCGGCGGCGCGCCTCGGCACGCGCACGGTCGCCCATGGCTGCACGGCCGCGGGCAACGACCAGGTGCGCTTCGAGGTGGCCCTGCGCACGCTCGATCCGGGCCTCGAGATCCTGGCGCCGGTGCGCGACGAGCCCCGCCCGCGCCCCGAGCAGGTGGCTTATCTGGAGGAGCGGGGATTCCCCGTGCCCTCCTTCGGCGCCGCCTACTCGATCAACCGCGGGCTCTGGGGAGTGACCATCGGCGGCAAGGAGACCCTCGACACGGTGGCCTCGATCCCCGAGTCCGCCTGGGTGCTCACCGGCGGCGCGTTCGATGAGCCGCTGCCGCCGTCGCGGCACACCGTGGCCTTCGAGAGCGGCGTGCCCGCCGCCTGGGACGGCGAGGCGCTGGCGCCCGTCGAGCTGATCGAGCGGGTGGAGGCGGCGGCGCGGGTCTACGGCATCGGGCGGGGCATCCACCTGGGCGAGACCATCCTGGGCATCAAGGGCCGGGTGGCCTTCGAGGCGCCGGCCGCCGAGGTGCTGCTGACGGCCCACCGGGAACTCGAGAAGCTCATCCTCACCGGCCGGCAGATCCGGCTGAAGGAGACGGTGTCGGCCGTCTACGGCGACCTGGTGCACGAGGGGCAGCACCTCGACCCCGTCTGCCGGGACATCGAGGCCCTGCTCCTCTCGTCGCAGGAGCGGGTGAGCGGCGAGGTCCACATGCTCTTCCGGCCCGGACAGGTGTTCGTGGAGGGCGTCGCCTCTCCCTATTCGCTGCGGGACGCCACTCGCGGCGTCTACGGCGAAGCCACCGGCGAGTGGAGCGCGGCGGACGCCCGCGGCTTCTCGCGCATCGTCGCCCTGCCGGGCGAGCTGTATGCCCGCATGTCGGGAGGAATGGGAGGTACTTCATGAAGACCGTGATGCTGGACAAGATCGCCTCCGTCACCCGAGCCTGCCAGCTCAAGCGCGAGGTGCGGGTGAGCGCCGACATCCCCTGCGAGGAGGGGGTGGTGGTGGCCGTGCGGGTGCGCAACGACAAGAGCACCTACAGCCAGCTCGAGCTGCCGAGCGGGCGGATGGCCCAGGTGAAGAAGGGCGACGTCATCGCCGGCGCCCTCGGCCACCGGCACGCCCTGTTCGGCTACTCGGGCCACCTGCCCGCGCGCCTCGCGCCGGGCGACACGATCCACCTGCTCAACATGGGCGGCGTGCTGGGGATCTGCGATTCGGTGAACCCGGACCTCGGGCCGCCGTTCGAGTGCGAGGTGCTGGGAGCGGTGCTCCACTTCCCGTATCTGGGGGAGAGGATCGGCGTCGCCGCGCGCATCGGCGGCGAGCCGCTCGACCTCGAGGCGCCGATCGACGCGGCGGGCGTGCCGGTGATCGCGCTGGTGGGCTCGTGCATGAACTGCGGCAAGACGGCCGCCGCCTGCACCCTGGTGCGCCACCTCAGCCACGGCGGCTGGACGGTGGACGGCCTCAAGGCCACCGGCGTCTCCCTGCGCCGCGACGTGCTGGCCATGGAGGACGCCGGCGCGCGCGCCACGGCCATCTTCACGGACTTCGGCGTGGTCTCGACCACGCCGGTCAATGCGCCGGCGCTCACCCGCACCCTGGTCACCCGGCTCGCCGGCGGGCGGCCGGACGCCATCGTGGCCGAGCTCGGCGACGGCCTGCTGGGGGCCTACGGGGTGGCGGCGATCCTCGACGACCCGTCAATCCGCGTCGCCTTCACGGCCGTGGTGCTGGCCGCCAACGATCCGGTGGCGGCGTGGGGCGGGGTGCGGATGCTCCGCGAGCGGTTCGGCATCGAGCCGGCGGCGGTCACCGGCCCGGCGACCGACAACCTGGCCGGGACGCGGATCATCGAGGAGGCCCTGGGCGTGCCGGCCATCAATGCCCGTACGGACGGCGAGCGGCTGGCCGCCCAGGTCGAGAAGGCGGTCGGGCTCGTGCGCGCGGCCGAGGCGGTGGCGCCTTGAGCCAGATTCACCCTCTGGTACCAACTCTGGTGCTGGGCGGCACGGGCTACGTGGCCGGGGAGCTGCTGCGGCTCCTCGCCGGCCACCCCCATTTCCGTCCGTGCGCGGTGCTCTCCGAGAGCCAGGCGGGGGGAGCGGTGGAGGCCGCCTTCCCGCACCTCGCGGGGTGCTACCCCGGGCTGGCCTTCTCGGACCGCCAAGCCCTGGCGAGCCTGATCGGGTCTCACGAGCGGCTGGCGGTGCTCTGCGCCGCCCCCCATGGCGCCGCCGCGCCGCTGCTGGACGAGGTGCTGACCGCTGCCGAGACGGCGGGCACCGGCGTCAAGGCCGTGGACATCTCGGCTGATTTCCGCTTCGCGGACGCGGCAGCCTACGAGCAGGTCTACGGGCACCCTCACGGCGCTCCGGAGCGGCTCGCCGGGTTCCGCTGCGCCCTGCCCGAGCATCTCGCGGAGGCTCCGGGGGCGCATGTGGGCCATCCCGGCTGCTTCGTGACGGCGACGCTGCTGGCCGCCGTGCCGCTGCTGAAGCTGGGCCTGGTGGAGCCGGAGCTCTCGGTCGTGGCCATCACGGGCAGCACGGGAGCGGGACGGACGCCGACGGCCACCACCCACCACCCGGCGCGGCGGAGCAACGTCTTCGCCTACAACCCGCTCAAGCACCGGCACGAGCCGGAGATGCGGGCCCTGGCGGCGGCGGCCTCGGGAGTGGACGCGCGCATCCACTTCGTTCCCCAGGCCGGGCCGTTCGCCCGCGGGATCTACGCCACGCTCCAGGCACGGCTCCTCCGGCCCATGGACACTGAAGAGGTGCGCTCCGGCCTGGCCGGCTTCTACTCCGCGGCGCCGTTCGTGGATATCCTCCCCGAGCCGCCGCGTCTCCAGGAGGTGGTGGGCACGAACCGCGCCCGCCTCTCCGTGGCCGTGGATGGGGACCACCTGGTGGTCTTCTCGGCGATCGACAATCTGGTAAAAGGCGCGGCGGGCGGTGCGATCCAGTGGCTGAACCGCCTGTTCGGATTTCCTGAAACCTCGGGGCTGATGATCCCGGGGATCGCTTGGTTGTGAGGAGAGATGAGATGACCGAGACCGCCGTCGAGACCGTACCCCAGGCCGAGCTGGACGAAGCGCGCTGGCTCCTGCCGGTCTACGCCCATACACCCGTCGAGCCCGTGAGCGGCGAGGGAGCGATCCTCCACACCCGCGACGGCCGCACGCTGATCGACTTCTACGGCGGCCACGCCGTGGCCCTGCTCGGCTACCGGCACCCCCGCCTGGTGGCGGCGCTGGCGGCCCAGGCGGAGGACCTGTTCTTCCAGAGCAACTCCGTGCCGCTGGGCGTGCGCGCCCGGGCCGCCGAGCGGCTGGTGCGCTTCGGGCCGGAGGGGCTCACGCGCGCCTTCCTGGTCAACAGCGGCGCCGAGGCGAACGAGAACGCCCTGCGGCTCTCCTTCCGCCACACCGGCCGGAGCCGCGTCGTGGCCCTGGAGGGGGCCTTCCATGGCCGTACCGCCGGGGCCGCGGCCCTCACCTGGAAATCGGAGAAGTGGTACGCCTTCCCCCGCACGCCGTTCGACGTCACTTTCGTGCCGCGGGGGGATCTGGACGCCCTGGAGGCGGCCCTCGGCGCCGGCGCTTCCGACGTTGCCGCGCTCATCGCCGAGCCGATCCAGGGCCAGGCGGGCGCCGTCGCCCTGGGAGCCGGCTATCTCGCGGCGGCCCGCGAGCTGACCCGGAAGGCCGGCGCCCTGCTGATCTTCGACGAGGTGCAGTGCGGCATGGGGCGCACGGGCCACCCCTTCGCGGCCCAGGCGTACGGCGTCACGCCGGATGTCCTGACCACGGCCAAGGGGCTGGCCGGCGGCTTCCCGGCCGGCGCCCTCCTGGTGAGCGACGAGGTCTCGGCCGGGCTCAAGCACGGCGATCTCGGCACGACCTTCGGCGGCGGCCCCCTCGCTTGCGCACTGATCGAGACGGTGATCGACACCATCGAGACCGAGGGCCTGATGCCGCGCGTGAGGGTGCTCTCCCAGATCCTCCGCGAGACCTGCCGGGTGGGACCGGTGACGGATATCCAGGGCGACGGCTTCCTGCTCGGCCTCAGGACCTCGCGCCCGGCGCGGCAGATCGTCGACGAGCTGCTCGACCACGGCATCCTGGCGGGTACGAGCGGCGATCCCGACATCGTCCGTCTCCTGCCGCCCCTGGTGTTGGAGGAGGCGCACGTCCAGACCCTGGTGAAGGCCCTGGGGGAGATCCGTCCGTGAAGGGTTTCCTCGACCTCGCCGACCTGGCGCGGGAGGATGTGTCCGACCTCCTCGACCTCGCCCTGTGGCTGGAGCGCCATCCGGAGCCGGAGGCCCTCAAGGGGAAGGTCCTGGCGCTGCTGTTCTTCAACCCGTCGTTGCGCACCCTCGCCTCGTTCCAGGCCGGGATGTCGCGGCTGGGCGGCAGCTCGTTCGTCATCTCGCCGGGCCAGGGGACGTGGAACCTGGAGACCCGCGACGGGGTGGTGATGGACGGCGGCGCCGCTGAGCACGTGCGCGAGGCCATCCCGGTGCTGGCGGGCTACGCGGACGCCCTCGGCATCCGCTCGTTCGCGGGCGGCACGGACCTCGCGGCCGACCTGGCGGACGCGACGTTCTCTGCCATGGCCGGGGTCTGCCCCGTGCCGCTGATCAACATGGAGTCCGCCGTCAACCACCCCTGCCAGGCGCTGGCCGACTGGAAGACGATGGACGACATCGGGATCCCCGCCCGGGGCGGCAGGTTCGTCCTCTCCTGGGCCTGGCATCCCAAACCGCTGCCCCTCGCCGTGCCCGCCGCGGCCGTCCACATGGCGGCGTTGCGGGGGATGGACGTGACCGTGCTGCGCCCCGAGGGCTTCGGCCTGCCGGAGCCGCTGATGGCGAAGGCGCGGCATGCCGCCGCCCTCGCGGGCGGCTTGGTGCGGGAGACGGCGGACCGCCGCGAGGCCCTCGAAGGGGCGCACGTGATCTACGCCAAGTCGTGGACCTCGCCCGTGCACTATGGCGACCCGGAGGCCGAGGCGGCGTTCCGGGCAGGCTTGCGCGATTGGTGCGTGGGAGAGGACTGGTTCGCGGCGGCGGCGCCGGACTGCCGGTTCATGCACTGCCTGCCGGTGCGGCGCAACGTCGTGGTGAACGACTCGGTGCTCGACGGGCCGCGCAGCGTGGTCGTCCACGAGGCCCGCAACCGCATGTGGGCGCAGATGGCGGTGCTCTATCGCCTGCTGCGGGATAAGTAAGAAGGAGAAAAACATGAAAGACGTCGGCCAGCGAACCGCCGAGGCGGCGGCCCTGAAGCACGCGGTCCCCTACATCCGGATCTTCAAGGGCAAGACCTTCGTCATCAAGGCGGGGGGCGGGGCCCTGGAGCGCGAAGCCACCCTGCGCACCCTGATCGAGCAGGTGGAGGTGCTGCACCAGGTCGGCATCAGGGTCGTCGTCGTGCACGGCGGCGGCACGCAGTCGAGCGACCTCTCCCGGGCCCTCGGCGCCGAGGCCCGCTTCGTAGAGGGGCGGCGGGTGACCGACGAGAAGGCCCTCGAGGTGGCGGCCATGGTCCTGAACGGCTCGGTCAACACCCGGCTGCTCGCCGTCTGCCGCAAGGCCGGGCTGCCGGCCGTGGGCCTCTCCGGCGTCGACGCCGGCCTGATCCAGGCCCGCAAGCGGCCGCCGGTCCGGGTGGGGGAGGAGATCGTCGACTACGGATTCGTGGGCGACGTCGTGGCCGTCGATCCCACCGTGCTCAACCGGCTGATGGACGCTGGCTACGTGCCGCTGGTGAGCCCTCTCTCGGCGGCCGAGGACGGCACGCTGCTCAACATCAACGCCGATACGGTGGCCTCGGCCCTCGCGGTCGCCCTCAAGGCGGAGAAGCTGCTCTTCCTGACCGGCGCGCCGGGCATCCTGGAGCGGGCGGACGACCCCGGCTCCCTGGTCTCCTACACCGACCTCGCCGGCCTGCGCCGGCTGCGCGACGAAGGCGGTCTCGTGCGCGGCATGCTGCCCAAGACCTCGGCCATCGAGGTGGCGATCCACGGCGGCGTGCGGCGGGTGCACATCCTCTCCCACGACCTGCCGGACGGCCTGCTGGCCGAGGTGTTCACCAACGAGGGCGTGGGCACGCTCGTCGTCGAGGACGTGAAGGCCCTCACCGCCGCCGAGCAGGCGGCCGGCCACCTTCAATCCACTGCCGTCGGCGCTGGAGTGTCCTGAGATGCTGCCCGAGCGCGAGATCCTGGCCCTGCACCGGGCGATCACGGCCATCCGCTCCGTCTCCGGCGAGGAGGCGGCCGTCGCCGGATTTCTGGGCGACCTGCTGCGCCGCAACGGCCTCGCCGTCCAGCGCCTGGGCAACAGCCTGCTCGCCACCCTGGGCCGGGGGCCGGTGCTCCTGCTCGACACCCATCTCGACACCGTGCCGCCGGTGCCGGGCTGGACGCGCGATCCGTGGGACGTGGAGTCGATCGACGGCCGGGTCTACGGCCTGGGGTCGAACGACGCCAAGGCGTCCGTGGCGGCCATGGTCGCGGCCTTCCTGGCCTTCCGGGAAGCGGACCTGCCGTTCACCCTCGTCCTGGCCCTGGCCGAAGCCGAGGAGACGCGGGGCACGGGCACCGAGGCCGCGCTCGCCGAGCTGGCCCGCCGTGGCACGCCGCCCGTCGCGGCCTTGGTGGGAGAGCCCACGGGGCTCGACGTGGCCGTGGCCCAGAAGGGCTTGATGATCCTGGAGCTGGTCACGCGGGGGGACGCCTGCCACGCCGCCCACGCCGCGGCCCTGGGAGCCCGGAACGCCGCCCGCCTCCTGGCCCACGACCTCGTGGCCCTGGAGGCCGTGGACTTCGGTGCGCCCCATCCGCGGCTCGGCCCCATCACCCTCGAGCCCACGCAGGTCCAGGCCGGAACGGCACGCAACGTGGTGCCCGGCGAGGCCAGGGCCGTGCTCGACGTGCGCGTTACGCCGGCCCTGGAACGCCGCGAGGTGGTGGAGCGCATCGAGCGGGCGGTCAGGGGCGAGATCCGGGTGCTCTCCGACCGCCTGGTGCCCCGCGAGACGGCCGAGAGCGAGCCGCTCGTCGAGGCCGCCCGCCGCGCCCGGCCCGGCGCCCGGCTCTACGGTTCGGCCACGCTCTCCGACATGGTCTTCATGGACGCCATCCCGGCCTTCAAGTGCGGCCCGGGCAGGACGGAGCGCTCCCATACGCCGGACGAATACGTCCTGGAAGACGAGATCCTGGAGGGAGCCCGCTTCTACACCCGCTTCGTGCGCGCCTACGCCGAGATGCGGGCGGAAGAGGAAGCGGCGTGAGCCGTCTCTGGGACAAGGGCGAGCCTCTCGACGACCGGGTGCTGCGCTACACGGCGGGCGAGGACCACCTCCTCGATGCCCGGCTCGTCCCCTACGACGTCCGCGCCTCGATCGCCCACGCCGCGATGCTCCACGAGGTGGGGCTCCTCTCGGCGGAGGACTCCATGGCCATCCGGTCCGGTCTGGAGGAGCTGGAGGAGGAGCACGCGGCGGGGACGTGGCGGATCGTTCTGGAGGAAGAGGACGTCCACACAGCCCTCGAGACCCGCCTGACCGAGCGGATCGGCGAGGCGGGGGGACGGCTCCACCTCGGGCGCTCCCGCAACGACCAGGTGCTGGCGGCTCTCCGGCTCTACCTGCGGGATGCCGTGGCGGTCCTGGCCGCCGGCGCGCGGGAGACGGCAGCCGCGCTCGAAGATCTGGCGGACCGGCAGCCGGACGTCGTCCTGCCCGGCTATACCCACCTCCAGCAGGCCATGCCCAGCTCCGTGCCGCTCTGGGCGGGGGGCTTCGCCGCCGAGCTGCGGGACAACGCCGAGGGGCTCGAGGCCTGCTCGCGGCGGATCGAGAAAAGCCCCCTGGGCTCGGCGGCCGGCTACGGCGTGCCCCTACTGCCGCTCGACCGGGAGTCGACGCGGCGGGCCCTGGGCTTCGCCGAGGTCCAGGAGCCGGTCACCGCCGTCCAGCTCTCGCGCGGCAAGGCGGAGGCGCAGATCCTCTTCGAGACCGCCCTGCTGATGCAGGACCTGGGGCGCCTCGCCGCGGACCTCGTCCTCTTCGCCAGCTCCGAGTTCGGCTTCGTGAGCCTGCCGCCGGCCATGACCACGGGCTCCTCGATCATGCCCCAGAAGCGCAACCCGGACGTCTTCGAGCTCGTCCGCGGGCGGACGGCGACGGCTCAGGGCTGCCTCTTCGAGGCGCTGGCCGTCACCGCCAAGCTCCCCTCGGGCTATCACCGGGACCTCCAGCTCCTGAAGGCGCCGCTCTTCCGGGGGATCGACCTCGCGGGGGAGACCCTCGCCATCCTCACCGCCGCCCTCCCCGAGGTGCGGTTCCACTCCGAGCGTATCCGGCTCGACCCCGGGCTCCGTGCCGCCGAGGAGGCCTACCGGATGGTTCTGGAAGAGGGAATTCCTTTCCGTGAGGCGTACCGGCGCGTGGGGGAGAGATATAACGAGTAGTTGAGCCCCAAAGCAAAATCTCGTATTCTTCGCGGCGCTCAAACGCTGACGCCTTCCGGGTCCGTAGAAGCCCCCGTGCAAGGAGCGGACGAGGAATGACGAGATTCAGCCTGGCGGACGACGCCTGGGTCCGACGGCTCTTTTTCACGCTGGCCCTGCTCTACGTGCTGCCGTTCTGGACGGTCCACTACCTCCCCACGGTGGACGGGCCCTGCCATACGTACAACGCCTGGATCCTCCGCCAGTACGGCAACGTCGAGCAGTACCCCCTGTTCCAGAAGTACTACGAGATCAACGCGAAGCCCTATCCGAACTGGATCGGCGGCGGCACGATGGCGCTCCTCATGTTCGCCGTGCCGCCGCTGGTTGCGGAGAAGCTGCTCGTCAGCGGCTACGTGCTGCTCTTCCTCGCCGGCGCCTGGTATCTGGCGGGAGCCGTGAAGGCCAGCGGCCGGTGGCACGCTTTCCTGGCCTTCCCGTTCGCCTACCACCAGATGTTCCAGTTCGGCTTCTACAACTTTTCGATCAGCCTGGCGCTGTTCCTGCTGATTCTCGGCTTCTGGTGGCGGCGGCGGGAGAAGATCGACCTGTCCTATGTCCTGGGGATCAACCTGCTCCTCTGGCTCTGCTACTTCTCGCACATCCTGTCGTTCATGCTCGCCCTGCTGGCGATCGCCGTCCTCTGGCTGGCGATGCTGCGGCCCGGCAACTGGCGCCGGCAACTGCTCCACATCCCGGCGCTGGCGCCGCAGGCCTTCCTGCCCCTCTGGTTCTTCGCGGCGCAGGGCGGCCAGGCCGTGGCTTCGAACTGGCCCTGGCGCGACATGGTGGGCTATCTCGCCGGGCTCCGGGCCCTCTTCATCTTCGACCAGGCCCAGCACTGGTTCGCCCTGGCGCTCGCCGGCGTCTTCCTGGCGTTTTGCCTGCGGACTCTCTGGCGGGAGAGGCCGGTTCCGCGCGAGGGGGACGCCTTCCTGCTCCTCGCCGTGGTCTTCGCCGCTCTCTACTTCGTCAGCCCCGAGGGGATGTCGGGCGGGACGATGCTCAAGATCCGGCTCAGCCTCTATCCCTACCTCCTCCTGATCCCCTGGTTTTCGCTCCGCCTGGGAGCTCGGGCGCGCGCGACCGCCATCGCGGTCCTCACCGTGGCCGCGCTGCTCAATGTGGGGTATCTGGTCCACTGGTACCGAATTCTGAGCGGCGAGATGGAGACGTACCTGGCCGGCCTCGATCCGGTGCGGCCTGACACCCGTCTCCTGCCGCTCCTTTTCAGGCACAATACGCCCGCCGTGAACGTCAACGTCCTTGGACACGCCGCGAGCTACGCGGCCCTGGAGAAGGGCCTGGTCGATTGGGACAACTACGAGGCCGCGTCTCTGCTCTTCCCGACGCGCTTTCGTGATTCGGCGCCGCCGCCGTTCACCTGGGAGATAGAGGCCAGGCCTGGCTTCCTGCGCCCGAGGGTGTGGAAGCGCCGCGCGGATTACGTCTACGCCTGGCGGATGCGGCCGGACCACCCCCTGGCGGGGCGTCTGGACAGGTTCTACGACCTGGTCTCGGTCAAGAATGGCGGCGATCTCTGGGAACGCCGGCATGGAGAGGAACGAGCACCCCGATGAGCGAGATCCGACCGCAAGGCCAGCGCCTCCGCCTTCTCTTCTTCGCCCTGGCCCTGCTCTACGTCCTGCCCTTCTGGACGGTCCGCTACCTTCCCACGGTGGACGGCGCCTGCCACACGTACAACGCGTGGATCATCCGGCAGTACGGAAACGTCGAGCAGTACCCCCTGTTCCAGCAGTATTACGAGATCAACACGAAGCCGTACCCCAACTGGATCAGCCAGGGAACGATGGCGCTCCTGATGCTGGCGGTGCCGCCCATCGTCGCCGAGAAGCTGCTGGTGAGCGGCTACGTGCTGCTCTTCCTCGGCGGCGTCTGGTATCTCGCCGGCGCCGTGCGGCCGGAGGTGCGCTGGCCCGCCTTCCTGGCCTTCCCGTTCGCCTACCACCAGCTCTTCCAGTACGGGTTCTACAACTTCTCGGTCAGCCTCGCGCTGTTCCCGTGGGTCCTCGGCTACTGGTGGCGGCACCGTGAGGAACCCGGTCTTGGCTTCGCGGTGAGGATCAATCTCCTCCTCTGGCTGTGCTACTTCTCGCACATCCTCTCGTTCGCGCTCGCCCTGGCCGCGGTCGGCGTCCTCTGGCTGGCGACGCTGCGGCGCGAGAGCTGGCGCCGCCACCTGCTGCACATCCCCATCCTGCTGCCCCAGGTCGTCCTGCCGATCTGGTTCTTCCTGCAGAAGACCGGCGGGGAGATCCCGGACCGGTGGCCCGTCCGGCGGCTCCTGCGGTATTTCGCCAACCTCCAGGTGCTCCAGACCTTCGGCGGCGGCCTGCAGCGCTGGTTCGCGCTGGGGCTGGCGATCCTGTTCCTGCTGCTTCTCGTCCTGACCCTGGGGCGGCACCTCCGCCGGCCGGTCGTCCATCAAGAGGACGCATTCCTGCTCCTGGCGATTCTCTTCTTCGTCCTCTACATCTTCAGTCCCCAGGGGCTGGCGGGCGGATCGCTGCTCAAGCCGCGGCTCAGCCTCTATCCCTACCTCCTCCTGATCCCGTGGCTCTCGCCGGGCTTCAGCGGCAAGGTGCGCAAAGCCGCCGCCGCCACGCTCGCCCTCGCGGCCCTGCTGTACCTCGGAAACCTGACCTACTGGTACCGGCTGCGTGGCGGAGAGGTGGCGCAATTCCTGAGCGCGCTCGAGCCCATCCGGCCGAACGCCCGCATCGCCACTCTCCTCTTCGAGCGCACCGGGCCGACGGACTACCTGAGCCATGCCATCGGCTACAAGGCCCTCGAAAAGGGTCTGGTCGATTGGGACAACTACGAGGCCAAGCACTCGTTCTTCCCGACGCGCTTCCGCGGCTCCGTCGTGTTTCCCGACCTGACGGGGATGGTGGCGATGCCCCGGCCCTCTCTGATCCTGAAGCCGAACCTGCACTACATCGACGCCGTCTATACCTGGAAGATGCCGCCGGGCATCCTCCTGCGCAAGCGCCTGAAGAGGAGCTATCAGCGGGTCTCCGAGGGGTTCGGCGGCGAGCTCTACGAGATCCGGCAGGACCTTCCCGGCATACAATCTGCCCATGCCAGACCTCCCAGGCGGCGGCGGGACGGGCCCGGGGCCGGAAACCCTGGCCGAGGCCCTCGCCAGGATCGCGCGCGCCCTCGCCACGGACGGCCGGGACGGGGACAGCCTGACGCGCCTGGCGGAGCTGTCGTCGGAATGTGAGCGCCTGGCCTCGGCCGAGGCTGAGCGCCGGCGGCGGGCAGAGGCCCTGGAAGCCCTCCTGCCCGCACTGGCCGAAGCGCTGGACGTGCGCGAGGTCTTCCAGAAGGTCTCCTCCGTGGCGCGGGAGGTCATCCCCCACGACCTGATGGAGCTGGGCCTCTTCAACGAAGACGCGTCCGGCGCCCGGGTCTACGCGGTATCGGAGGGCCAGGAGATCGGCGTCACGGCAGAGTTCCGGCTGCCCGACGTGGTTCGCGGCTCGTTGGGTGTGGACTTCTTCATCCTCAGCGACGCCGAGATCGACCCCGCCACGGGGAGCATCCGGGGGCTCTTCTACACCAGCGAGCTCGCCGAGGAGCGGCTGGTCGAGCTGAGCTTGCCTCTGGAGCGCATGCGGCGGCAGATCGCCCTGGGCGTGCGCTCTCACATGCGGGTGCCGGTGTTCCTCAAGGGTCAGATGGTCGGCGCTCTCCTCTTCTTCTCCCGCCACCCGCGGCAGTACAACCCGGAGTACGCCGAGGCGTGCCGCCGCATTTCGGACCACGTGGCGCTGGCCATCGCCCACCAGCGCCTGGCCGAGGAGCAGGGCCGGGCCGCCGAGGCCCGGGAGCGGGCGGCCCGTCTGGAGGAGCGGGTGGTGGCCCTCACCCGGGAGCTGGAGGCCAAGGGCGGCAGCCATCAGCCCGTTGGCGTGTCGAAAAAGTGGAAGGAGACGCTGGAGCTCGCCACCAAGGTGGCCGGCACGGACACGACGGTGCTCCTCACCGGCGAGTCGGGTACGGGCAAGGAGGTGGTGGCCCGCTTCCTCCACCGCGCCTCCCGCCGGGCCCAGGGTCCCTTCGTGGCCTTGAACTGCGCGGCCCTCCCCGAGCAGCTCCTGGAGTCCGAGCTCTTCGGCTCCGAAAAGGGGGCCTTCACCGGGTCCGTGGCCGCTCGGCCGGGGCGGATCGAGCAGGCGGCCGGCGGCCTGCTGTTCCTGGACGAGGTGGGGGAGATGAGCCCCGCCGTCCAGGCCAAATTCCTCCGCGTCCTCCAGGAGCGGGAGTTCCAGCGCCTGGGCGCCGCCCGCGCGCTCAAGGCGGATGTGCGGGTGGTGGCCGCAACCAACCGGGACCTCGCCGCGGCCATGGCCCGCGGCGACTTCCGGGAAGACCTCTACTATCGCCTGCACGTCTTCGAGATCCGCCTGCCGCCCCTGCGCGAGCGGCCGGAGGATATTCCGGCCCTCCTGGAGTTCTTCCTCAGGGAGATCGGCGAGCAGGTCGGCCGGCCGGCCGCCGGTATTTCCCGGGAGGCGCGGGACAAGCTCCTCGCCTACGCCTGGCCGGGCAACGTCCGCGAGCTGCGAAACGCCGTCGAGCGCGCCGTCATCCTCTGCGAAGGGGGGCTCATTACGAGCGAGCACCTTCCCATGTCCCTGGGCCAGGCGGCAGCCCCCGCCGCCGTTCCGGACCCCGGCGAGATCCCCGGCGGAGGGATCGATCTCGAAGCGGTGGAGCGCTCCTACGTCGAGCAGGCTCTCAAGCAGACCGGCAACAACAAGTCCAAGGCCGCCCGCCTCCTCGGCCTGACCCGCGCGCAGCTCTACAGCCGGTTGGAGAAGTACGGACTGTAGGACGGTCCGGGCGTAAATCCGGCGTCAGCGCAAGGTCGGAGACAGTTTTTCCGTCTTAGGTAAGTATGGGAAGACGGAACGGGGAACGAAAAGGCGGAACTTCGCAGCACGACCGGGGCTACAAGCGGCTCTTCTCCCACGCAATTACGGTGGAGGAGTTGCTCCGGGGATTCCTGCGGGAAGACTGGGCGGAGGGGCTCGACTTTTCGACCCTGGAGAGGGTGGGCAACAGCTTCGTCTCGGACGATCTGCGCGAACGCCACAGCGATCTCATCTGGCGGCTGCGGTTCAGGGGAGAGGGGCAGCAGTGGTTCTATCTCTATGTGCTGTTGGAGTTCCAGTCCACTCCCTACCACTTCATGGCCGTGCGGATGCTGAGCTACGTGAGCTTGCTGTTCGAGGAGATCATCCGGAAAGAGAGGCTGAGGCCGGGCGACCGGCTGCCGGCTGTGCTGCCGATCGTGGTCTACAACGGCAAGCGGCCCTGGAAAGCGCCGAGGGAGCTGGGGAGCCTGTACATGCCTGTGCCGCCGGGACTGCGAAGCCGGCTGCCGGACCTCACATACTTCCTCCTCGACGAGGAACGCCTGAACCTGGAGCGGCCGGATCTGGCGGCTAACCGGGTGGCCATGCTATTTCGCATCGAGACGTGCGAAGACCCCATCGAGATGACGCACCTCGTGGAGAGGTTGGATGAGCTACTGCCGGAGGAGCGGGATCCGGAGCTGCGCCACACATTTACGGTCTGGGTGAGCTCGTTGCTCCGCAGGACATTTCCAGGGGGTATAATTCCTTCGTTAGGAGATTTGGAGGAGTCAGCCATGTTTGAAGAAAATATGCGAGCTTGGGCCCGGAAGGCTCGCCTGGAAGCCCGACAGGAAGGTGAGATCGACGGTATGCGGTCGCTTCTTTTGCAGATGATGACCGAACGTTTCGGCCTACTTCCGGTGAGAGTGCGCCGGCAAGTGGAGCGGATCTCCTCAGGTCAGGAGCTGCGCGAGCTGGCCCGAAGGCTACTTGTTGCAGCCTCGCTGGAAGAAATGAGCTTCCACTAAGTGTCCCGTCAGAACTGTCGATAAATCGACACCCTGTCGATTTCCCAACAGACCAAGCCTCCTCCATCCTCTGAGGAGGTTTCCCTCAAGCTCCTGATTCTTCAGCGATTTAACCAGGATCCTCGCCCCTGGCACGGACCGTGGACTGTCGACCCTGCGGAGGTTGCAGCCATGTCGCAGAAAACCGTGGAAATCGTGCTCGGAAAGCTGGTGACCGACGAGGAGGTGCGGCGCCGGTTCCGGGCGGCTCCCCTGGAGGTCCTCGAATCCGTACGGCGGGCGGGATGCGACCTGTCGGCGGTGGAGGCCACGGCCCTTCGCTCGCTCGATCCCGCGGCGCTGGAGCGGTTCGCCCTTTCCCTGGACCCGCGGCTCCAGAAGGCTTCCCTCCAGACGCATCCGAACGATGGTCATCCCGAGGAGACCTAGACCATGTCCCGTACCGCTCTCTTGACCGCCCTGCTCGTGGCTCTCGCCGCGTGCGGCGAGGATACGAAGGACCCTTCTCTCCTCATGGCCTCGGGCCACGTGGAGGCCACCGATGTCCGCCTCGCCACCAAGGTCGCCGGCCGGCTGCGGGACTTCGGGCTTCAGGAAGGCGACGCCGTGAAAACCGGGCAGGAGATCGCCCATATCGATACCGTCGACGTCGATCTCGCCATCTCCCAGGCGCGAGCCGAGCGCCAGCAGGCGGCGGCCGAGCTCCAGCTCCGGCTGGCGGGCTCCCGCAAGGAGGACATCGGCGCGGCCGCCGCCCGGGTCTCCCAGGCCGAGGCCGATCTGGCCGGCGCCCAGAAGGATCTCGACCGCATGCAGGGGCTTCTCGACCGCGGCTCCGGGACGCCCAAGGCCCGGGACGACGCCCGCACCCGCCGGGACGTGGGAGCGGCCCGGTTGAGGGAGGCCCGGGAAGCGCTGGCCCGGCTGAAGAACGGCAACCGCCCCGAGGAGATCGAGGCCGCCCGCGCCCGGGTCGCGATGTCCGAGGCCCGCATCGCCCAGGTCGAGCAGCAGAGGGCGGACGCCACGATCAGCAGCCCCACGGCCGGCATCGTTACGGAGAAGATCGCCGAGCCCGGCGAGCTCCTTCAGGCCGGCTCCCCCCTGTGTGTGGTCACCGATCTCGCCGACGCCTGGCTGACCGTCTACATCGGCGGGCCGGACCTCGGCCGCATCCGCATCGGCCAGGAGGCCGAGGTGGTCACGGACGACGGCCAGACCCGCAAGGGGCGCATCACCTTCGTGGCCTCGAAGGCGGAGTTCACTCCCCGCAACGTCCAGACCCGCGACGAGCGCGTCAAGCTCGTCTACAAGGTCAAGGTGGGGCTCGACAACCGCGACGGCCTGTTCAAGCCCGGCATGCCCGCCGAGGCCCGGTTCCGCACCGCGTCGCCGGCTGGCAAGGCGGCCGCGCGATGAGCTCCGAGGTGTCCCCCAACAGCATGGTCAGCGTTCAAGGCATGACCCGCCGCTACGGCAAGGTCGTGGCCGTCGAGGACGTCACCTTCGAGGTCCAACGGGGCGAGATGTTCGGCCTGATCGGGCCGGACGGCGCCGGCAAGACCACGACTCTGCGGGTCATCCTCGGTCTGCTCGTTCCCCACGCGGGCACCGTCCGCACCTGCGGCCTGGAGCCGGTCCGGCAGGGGCCCGAGCTCTCGCGGCAGATCGGCTACCTCTCGCAGCGCTTCTCGCTCTACGG
>DATFNZ010000041.1:0-14262 GCA_035266085.1 Thermoanaerobaculia bacterium | reverse complement strand
TCCACCTCTGCCGGCTCTTCAAGGAGGAGACCGGCTTGCCGATCCACCGCTATCTCAACCAGCTCCGGCTGCGCCAGGCCTTGAGAGACCTCTCTTCTCAGGAAGAGACCGAGCTGGCCGTCCTGGCCGTCGACCTCGGGTTCTCCTGCCAGAGCCATTTCACGCGGGCTTTCCGCAAGGAGTTCGGAGTCTCTCCGGGCGAGGCGCGCCGGCGGGCGCAGGACCGGCGGCGGGGGCTCACTCCCACTTGATGTCGGGCATGCGCAGCCGCTCGACTTCCTGGCCGTCCTCGATCACCGTCCGCTGGAGGATCTCCTCCACGTCGTCCAGCGTCACGCTCCGGTACCAGAGGTTGTAGGGCCAGACGGAGACGGTGATCCCCTGACTGCAGTGCTTGAGGCATCCGGTGCGGGTGACCATGACCCGGTCCCGGATGCCCAGCTCCTTCACCCGGTCCTTGAACCGGTGGTAAACCTCGAGGGAGCCCCGCGCGGCGCAGCTCGGCTTCGGGCTGTCGGCAGGGCGCTCGTTCAGGCAGACGAGGATCTGGATCCGCGGCTTGGGCATGGGCCGATGATAGCGGATAGAATTCCCCCGTTCCCAACAGCTCCCGAGGAGACCGTTTGGCCCACCGCTTCGCCATCGTCCTGCTGGCCCTTGCCGCGCCGGCCACGCTGCTGGCCTTCTGCCTTGGGGCCGGCCCGGGCACCTGGGTGGCGGCGCTGGCGGGCGGCGCCGTGTTTCCCTCGGCCTTGATCGCCCTCGGGGCAGCCCGCGGCGGACGGGTGGGCGGCTTGAAGGGGCCGCTCCTGCTGCTCGGCCTCCTCCTCGCGGCGGGGCTCCTCGCCGCCCTCTTCCTGCCGGGCGGCGGACCGGACGTCCTCGGCCTGCCGGCGGCGACGGCGGTCATGATCTTCGTCCTCGTCCCCGTGCCTCTCCTGCTGCTCGGCGGGATCTATGCCGCCACCTTCGACCGGTCCGTCCTGACGCCCGAGGACCTCGACCGCGTCCGCGCGTCCAGGCTTCCTGATGATCCTGATACCGAAGGAGAAGGCTGAGTGCCGATCCTCGACCGGCCGGTCATCATCGCGTTCTCCCTGCTCTACCTGGCGGCGTGCGGCGCGCTCGGCATTTGGGCCCTGGGACGCACCCGCAACGCCCGCGACTTCTGGGTGGCGGGACAGGGGCTGGGCGTCGTCGTGACCGGCCTCGCCACCATGGCGGCGGCGTTCAGCGGCTTCGTCTTCCTGGGCGGACCGGGGCTGACCTACCGGATCGGCCTGTCGTCCCTGTTCATCAACCTGTCGATCGGCTTCACCCCGGCGCTCCTCGGCTGGACCGTCGCCAAGCGCCTGCGCCTGCTCGCCGAGGTGCGGGAGGTCTACACGATCCCCGACGCCGTCCTGGCCCGCTACGGCAGCCGGGCGGCGTCCGGCACCGCGGCGGTGGCGATCCTGGTCGGGACCATCGGCTATCTCGGCGCCCAGCTCCTGGCCCTGGGCACCCTGATCGAGGCGGTGCTCGGCCTGCGGGCCACCCTGGGCTCCTGGAGCCTCCCCGCGGCGGTGGCGCTCGGGCTCGCCGTCCTGCTCTTCTACAGCGTGGCCGGCGGCATGGTGGCCGGCGTCTACACGGACGTCTTCCAGGGCGCCCTCATGGTGCTCGCCGCGGTCGCGGTGTTCGTCTACGCCATGGCGGCCGGCGGCGGCTGGGGAGCCGTAGTCCGCGGCATCGCGGGGTCGGAGCGGTTCGGCCGGCAGTTCCTGGAGCCGCTGGGGACGACGCCGGCGCTGACGGCCCTGGGGTTCTTCTTCGTCTTCGGCATCGGCGTGCTGGGGCAGCCGCACATGCTGAACAAGTTCCTGATGATCAAGGACCCGCGCCGCCTGAAGTGGCTGCCGCTGGTCCTCGGCTCCTCCCAGGCGCTCTGCCTGCTGATCTGGCTGGGGATCGGCCTCGCCGTGCCGGCGCTGGTGGCCCAGGGCAAGCTGCCGCCGCTCGACAAGCCGGACGACGCCGCGCCCGCCTTCCTCCTCGGCTTCACGCCCGAGCCCCTGGCCGGCTTCGCCGTCGCGGCGATCCTGGCGGCCATCATGTCCACGGCCGACTCGTTCATGAACCTGGGCGCCGCCGTCCTGGTGCGCGACCTTCCCCGCGCTCTCGGCCGAAAGGTGCGGAAAGAGCTGCTCTGGGGCCGGCTCGCGACGGTCGGCGTCACGCTTGCCGCGGTGGTCCTGGCCCTGGTCTACGACGACCTCATCGCCCTCCTGGGCACCTTCGCCTTCGGCACCTTCGGCGCCGCCCTGGCGCCCGCTCTCGCCGTGGGGCTCAACTGGAAGCGGGTGACGGCCGCCGCGGCCACGGCCTCGATCGCCACGGGCACGGCGCTCAACCTGGGGCTGGAGCTCCTCGCGCGGCAGACCCTCTTTCCCAGTCTGCCGAAGCCGCCGCTGCCGCCCGGAGTCCTGCCCACGGCCGTCTCGCTCGCCGCGTCTTTCACGGTGCTGTTCGCGGTGACGGCGTGGACGGGACGCCGGAAGACAATCCTTCCGGATGACATTCGCGCGGTGATGGAGGTCTGATCGATATGGAGGAAGAATCTGGCGGCGGCGTCCGTTTCCTGGTCAACCCGGCCGCCGGCCGCGGCACGGGCAAGGCCCATCTCGACCGCATCCGCGTGCTGGCCTCCCGGCACGGCGCCGGGCTGGTGGTGAGCCGGAAGGTGTCCGACCTCGCGGCGCAGGCCCGGCGCGCCGCCGAGGACGGGGTCGAGCGCCTGCTGGTGGCCGGGGGGGACGGCACGATGCACCACGCGGCCCAGGGATTGGCGGGCACCTCCTGCGCCCTCGGGGTGATCCCGCTCGGCAGCGGCAACGACCTCGCGGGCACCCTGGGCATTCCGCCGGACCTGGACGTGGCCGTCGAGGGGGCCCTCAAGGGGGAGATCCGGCGGATCGACCTCGCCCGGGTGGGCGAGACCTGGTGCATCGGCTACGCGGGAGTGGGCTTCGACTCCGAGGTCACCCGCTTCGCCAACGAGGTCAAATACCTGCGCGGGTCTCTGATCTACTTCTACTCCGTCATCCACACCCTGGCCACCTTCAAGCCGCCGCGGATGAAGGTGGTCTACGACGGCGGCACCTTCGAGGGCAAGGTGATGTTCACCGTGGTCAACAACCTCCCCCGATTCGGAGGCGGCATGCGGATCGCGCCCGAGGCCCGCATCGACGACGGCCTCCTCGACCTGGTGATCGTGCGCGAGATCCCCAAGAGCGCCCTCCTCTCCATCTTCCCCAAGGTCTACAGCGGCCGCCACGTCGGCCACCCGGCGGTGACGATCGCCCGCACCCGCAAGGCGGAGATCACGATCGACCGGGCGATGACGATGTATGGGGGAGGGGAGCCGGTGCGGTCCGTGGAGGCGGGGGAGACGGTGGCGGTGGAGGTGGTGCCGGGTGGGTTGGGGGTGGTTGACTGGCGCTGCCTACAACCGGATGATCCCGTCCGCCATCAGATCAGCCCGCGGTCGGAGAGCTCAGCCTTGAGATAGGCGTAATAGATCGGCGCGGCGATCAGACCGGCGATGCCGAAGGCCGACTCCATGACCAGCATCGCCAACAGCAGCTCCCAGGCACGGGCCTTGATCTCGCCGCCTACGATCCGCGCGTTGACGAAGTACTCCAGCTTGTGGATCACGATCAGGAAGATCAGCGCGCCGACCGCCACTCCGAGCGAGTGGGAGAGGCTGACGACGAAGATGATGGTGTTCGAGATCAGGTTGCCGATCACCGGCAGCAACCCGGCGAGCAGCGTGATGACGATCAGCGTCTTCGTGAACGGCAGCCGGACGCCGAGGATCGGGAGCACCACGAGCAGGTAGATGGCGGTGAGCACCGTGTTGAGCACCGAGATGCGCACCTGGGCGAACACGATCCGCCGGAAGGCATCGCCCAGCCGGCTGGCCCGCGCGGCCAGCGCATCGGCCAGCGGCGCCCGGGTGGTGGTCGGCCGGGCTTCGTGGAGCGAGACGATGGCGCCGATGATCATGCCGATCAGGGCATGGATGAAGGCACGCCCGACGTCGGCGCCGATGCTCTGGAGCTCCCCGGCGTGCTCGCGGAGCCACAGCACCAGGTCGTTCTTGAGCTCGTCGGCATTGGCGGGGAGCTCCCGGGCCAGCCAGGCAGGGAGGTGCTCCCTGGAGGTCTCGATGATGTCGGCCATCTTGCCGATCAGGGCGGGGAGGTTCCCCTGGTCGCTGCGGAAGAAGGCGATGACGCCGAGGATGGAGAGAGTCAGCGCCGCGACGATGAGCATCGCGAGGAGGCCCACGGCAACGAACTTGCCAGCCTCGCGGCGGCCGCGGATGAAGTGCAGCCGGCGCGCCAGGATGTGGACGATCTCGTAGACGGCGAGCCCGCCGATCAGAGCCGCCAGCACGTGGAGATGGAGGATGAGGATGAGGGCGAGGCCGGCGAGGGTCCAGGAGGCGATCTCGGAGGCAGAGGGAGGGAGGTGGATCCGGCCTTCTGCGCTCATGGCGCTTAACTTAGCACGATGGCACCATGCGCCACGTGGCCCAAGGGTCCCTCGAAGCGGGGGAGCCGGTGACGGTGGAGGTGGTGCCGGGCGCGCTGGCGGTCTTGGGGTAGAGAACAGAAAGTGGGGCATGACGTCGGGAGGTTGGTGGAGGATGCGAGCGCTTCCGGCGGAGGAACCGCTCGCACCTCCAGGAAGACGCCCCAGTTCATGAACCCGCCGTCTCCCCGATCCTTCGGGGAGGCCGAGACGTAGCGGCCGTTGATCCGCTGGATCCCGAGCTCCTTCAGGTCCCGGCTGAGGCTCGATTGGGTCGTCTGAAACCCCTTCTCCCGCAGCAGCCTCTGGAGCTCCAACTGGCTCCGGATCACAGTCGGCTCGTGGATCAGCTTTTTGATGGCCTCCAGGCGCTGGTCCCGGAGCTGCAGATCGCTAGGCATGCTTCTCCTCCCTTACCATGTGGATATTATCCGAAAAATATCCAGAATTGTCAACCAAAGCTCTTGACAAGCCCTTTCTCGTCATGCACAATGCTCTGCATAGTTGCTGCATAGTACCCGGCGCCATGAAGGCGCCGGTTTCACGGGCCGGGAAGGCCTGGAAGGAGGAGAAAGACATGGCTAAGGAGACGACGTACCGGGGAATGTGGGGCGACTGGCAGAGCCTGGCGGCCAAGCTGGAGGCGAACCGGGAGGACCTCGGTCATCTCGAGCCGTTGCGGCTCAAGCTCGTAGCGCTCGGGAGCCAGGCGCTGGGAGTCAACCAACAGCAGGACGCGGTGAAGGCCAGCAAGCAGGAGCTCTCCAAGCAGCTCCGCCAGCTCGCCGCCGAGGGCAACCGCCTGGCAACCCTGCTGCGGGCGGGAGTCAAGGAGCACTACGGTATCCGCGAGGAGAAGATCGCCGAGTTCGGCCTCCAGCCGTTCCGGGGCCGCAAGGCCAAGACTGCTCCCGAGGAGCCGGGGACGCCCAACCCCGAGCCGCCCGACAAAACCAAGCCGTAGCCATCTCAAGGATGTAAGCCCCTCTAGCTGGGAGGCGCGCTCGCCGCGCCTCCCTTTTTTTGTCTCAAACTGGGCCATCGTAGCCGGACGGCGCTTCGTATCCGGCGGCGACGGTCTGCCGCTCCCGGCGACGAACCGCCGCCACGGAAGACGCCCCGCCGCCCGCGGCGACGGTCCATCTCCGGCGGCGGCGAGCCGTCGTCCCGGGATTTGCGCCGCCTCCCCTGGCGACGGCTTGCCGCCAGCGGCGACGATCCAGCGTCAAGGAGGCAGAGCGTCGCCGGGAGACGACGAACCGCCGTCACTGGCGGCAAGCCATCGCCAGCAGCGGCAAGCCGCTGCCGAGGACGACAGGGCGTCGCCAGGAACGGCAGACCGTCGCCAACAGCGGCGAACCGTCGCTGAGGGAGACAGGGCGTCGTCGAGAGCGGCAGAGCGTCGCCGAGAGACGACGGCCCGTCTGCAGAGTCGATATGGAACAGGGTTCCTTGAAAACTGAATCCGATGGGCGGTCCCGGAGCGGGACCGCCCTATGCTTTACCCGGCGGCGCGTTGCGACCGTCGGGCCGCGTGGCGATTTCCAACCAACGCCTGGTCCGTCTCGAGGGTGAGGAAGTGAGCTTCACCTGGAAGGACTATGCGCAGGTGCGTGAGCCCGCCCTCTTACACACATCTTGGGTGACTTCGTAGAAGGTCTCCGCCGCGAGCCCGGAGGGCGCCAGACTTTTAGCCCAGGGCGTGAGCCCTGGGGACAAGCGCCCCACCCTCCCCCAGAGCCCCGTAGGGGCGGCAGACTCTTCCCCTCAGCCGAACGGTTTCGCCGGATCGGTTTCGATCCCATGCCTCTTCAGCAAGGCGATCCACTCCTCCTCGAAACTACGGGCCCTGCGCGGCAAGGCTCGTGAAGCCGGCGACCTGCCACACCTTGCGCCACGCACGTCCTGATGAACGGCTACGACATCCGGACGGTGTAAGAGCTCCTCGGCCACAGCAGTGTGAAGACGACGATGATCTACACCCACGTCCTCAACCGTGACGGCCGTGGCGTGAAGAGCCCGGTAGACCTCCTGTAAGCTTCCGTCCTCCTGCTCGCACCATCCTGCTCTCTTTGGGGAGAATGTATAGCCATGTCTCACTAGGTCGCGCGGATAAGCCGACGCTGCCGGAACCTTATCCGTGCAGAATCGCACGTATAAGCTGCGGGGCTTATCGGCGCCAGGTGTCCCAACTCCTTAAATAGGAGAGAGATACCGAACCGGTTTCCAAGCCCTGGAATGCCTATCGTGCGCGTATAGCGTTCCAGGCCTGGCTTCTTATACGCGCGGATTTCTATGAAACACTCGTGGTCTCAGCAAGATAACCTCCCGGACCTTGCCAGCCAGTTCAGTCAGAGGTGACCCTCTGGCCGGGGTCCTTCTACGTGGCGCGCCTCGGTGTTGACGAGGATTAGGAAGCGGCGTAGAATAGGTTACATTCATAGAATGAGAGACATACAGAAGTCCGAGTAAGTTGGCCCGACGAAATCGTGACCACGATATGTATTCTGGGCCGAAAGGCTGGACAGTTAATCTAGAGGTTGGGCGGCCCACCACTCCTGAGGCCGAGGATCAGGCATGGCCACGAGAACTCATCAATTGATCTTCATCAGCTATCGCCGACAAGATAGCTCTGCGGCTTCCCGGTGGCTGAGCGAGACGCTCCAGGCTGCGTTTGGCGCGTCCCGCGTGTTTATCGATATCGATGCAATCCGGACCGGTGACGACTGGCCTGAGCGAATCAATGGTGCCCTGCGAGCCGCGTCTGTACTGATCGCCGTCATTGGCCCGAACTGGCTGCGACTTGCGGACGAGCATGGCCGTCGCCGGCTAGACAAGCGTGATGACTGGGTTCGCAATGAGATCGTATATGCAATTCGTGAGAACCTTCTCCTCGTCCCTTTGCTTGTCGGAGGTGCTTCCGTTCCTGTTCGTCAATCCCTGCCGCGATGTTTAATGCCTGTGCTCAAGCATCAGGCGCTCGAACTCCGGGATGAACGTTGGGTGAGTGATCGCGACCTCCTGCTTGCAAGGCTGGAAGAAGCAGATTTCCGTCGCTTGACACTAGATCGCTTGCCTTCCGCGACATGGGCAGGTAAACAGGTATTCGCGCAGCAGCTATCTGCCCTCAAGGCTGCGCTAGCACTCACTTATCGATCACGTAATGTAGCCCGAACGCTCAAGCAATCTCCGGGTGATGCTGTCCTGCCGGGCCATCGGGACGCCCGCAATATTCTCGGGTCTTATCACCAAGCCGTGGAAAATCTTCTGTTCGAAGAGCGAGCGCTTTTACCGGATAAAATATTCAGAATTCTCCATGACCTGAAGAGCCAACTTCGGAAGTTTATATTTATACTTGACATGTACCGTGATAAGCCTGCAGGGCACCGCAGGTCGCCCCCTCCTAATCTCAACAACGAAGTAGCTGCTGCATATGAGGGTCTCGAACAGAGTTATGAGGCTCTAGTCCAAGCCGTGCAGTCACACATCGGCGTGGTATCCGATCAAGGCGTCAGTGCCAGCGAGGCAGCGGGCGCGGCCGTACCGCCCAACACCGCCGATCGAGCGGACGATAACCGCAAAAAGCGCGGTTCCCGCCGCTCATCGCGATAACGTTGGGCGTCGGCGAAGGAGATAACCTTAAGTGGTAAGCTGGGGATCTATTGACGACGTGGTCGGGCAGTTTGACTTAAGCTCGCCGAGCACAGATTTAGCGGCCATACTCAGGGAACTTCGAGACCGACTAGCCAGCATTCACCCAGATCGCAACGGCGGAGAATTCCCGTCAGCCAATCAAAAGAATGAATTCCTGCGGGTACGATCCGCGATCGAGTATGTAGAAAGCATCGAGAAAAGTCAAACGGCTCTCGTACCGATCAGCCAAGTGACTGCCTTGGTTGAGGCAATTAACAAAAGCTTGGCAGTTCGGGAGAACCAAGTAAATGCATTGTCATCAACTGCCCAAGCGCTAACCGATGTAGGAGAAACTCTGCGCAGAGGGTATTACGGTCCTAAGCTCACATCTGGCGTATTACTCGCCGCCAGCACTGCACTTTTTGTCTTCATGGGGTCACTCCAAGATAATCCTGTGCTTGGGCCTCTCATGGAGTTTTCGTTCTTCGCTCCCGCCGTTTTAACCGCATGGGTCTCCTCAGGTCTTCTATTTCTCGTCTTCTGGTACCGAGAGCGCCGTGTTGAGTCACAGGCTGAGTACTTGTTATCTGACGAGGCTCTAGCGGAGCTCTTCCCAGAGCTGTGCTGGCTTGCCAATCACTCTGCTAAGAAGGGGGCCTTCACTCCTCGAGAGTTCGCAGAGGTCATCCTCGAGTGGTGGCAACGTACGCATACGCTAGAGCATAGGCATGGCTCAGGCAACAGGTTGGCAAGAGAGATGAGGCTTATTGCCGAGCTGCCAAAGTATGTGCTACAAGGTAGCACAAGGATCAGCCAAGCGGTTGCTATGAAGGTAGCCCGCAGCCATATCAGAAGGCTCATAGAAAGACACGTGGTGAGGAAGCTAGAGGATCCAGACGTCACAGAATGGTACGAAATTGACTCCTTGGTCCGCTCGCGCTACTAGGCCGAAGGTTTCATGAGCTTGTCGCCCAACCCCGGGCCTCCAGCGGACACCTGGGCTCGCGCCCAGGTGCGCGCTGAGGCCCCAAGCGTTCGGCGTCAGTATCCACGCTATTTACCAATGAGTGAGGAGGAGGGGATGATGGACTTGCAACCTACCTTTATACCCTTTATGATAGGAAGTATCTCGTTGACAGCCTATTCAAGCCTGCGGAACTTCTATCTTGCCCGAGCGGCTCGGACCTTGTCGAAGGAATTGCTTGAGCAAAAAGATCTAGTCATTAAACAAAGCCTTGTGGTGCAGCTTGAATGGTTTGTGCGGCGCTATAAAGCGAGCAACAATTCTTTATTATTAGCAATTTCCTCGGTTTTCTTGTTCGGCTTGATGGTTGCTACTTGTCTAGCGACCTCCTTAGGCTGGGCACAGCCTTGGTTTCGAATAGCTTCCAACAGCCTCTTGCTGGCCGGTGGTGGCGCTGCTACTCTGGCAACCCTGCTGTCCTTATACGAAGCCTTCGTAGCTCGTAGGTCGTTGTTCACTGCTGTAGCGACTTGCGTCGCCAAGGCTGCGCCATTCGGCAGCGGGCTGGATGTCACTATAAAAATTGGAGAACTCGCAAAGGGGATTCGCAGGAGTGTTCACCCTGAACTTTACAGCATGATATCTAGTATCTCAGAAGGAGAAAAGGAAGGCTCAAGAGCCACAGAGCGCAATCTTCAGATTCAGGGTGAAGGGAGTGTGTGACCCGGAGATCTTAGTGGATGCGGTGGCGCGCCGAACCCGAGCAGTCGAGCGGACGGGAACCGCAAACAGCGCGGTTCCTGCCGCTCACCGCCAGAGCCGTTAGCCGTGGAGATTGCAGGATATTATGGCCAAAGAGTCGTTTCTAGATTTTCATAGCTTCTGGGCCGAGGTGCTTGCTGACTCCTCACGTGCAGACGAAGTAGTCGATCGGCTCTCCGACTTCTACTATTACCAAGAGGATAGTGAAGCAGAAGCCCTAGAAAGCAATGAGGAGCTAGAGCTACTCGAGGAGGAACTGGAGCTTATCGTACGGAGGTCACGTGGGCGACTCCTGCTCATAGCCGATATACTTGGGGCTAGCTCATTTGTGCGTGAGTTTGAGGAGGAGTGGAAGAAGTACAAGGATAAACCAACAGCACTTGAGCTGACTAAATGGACTAGTGTTGCTTACTGTCCCCCTTTCGAGTACGTTTCTGAAGCACTGCGTGCCGTTGCAAGCATAATGCAAGGCTCCGATGCCCAGAAGTACCAGCACGAACAAGAGCTATCAAGACTCGAAAGAGTTCTTGCGGGGACTGCCAAGCTGTTACATGATAGAAGAATCCTTCCCTCCTCTGAGGCTGAGGTCCGACGCGAGGTCTACAGTATCTTGATTCATTTTTATCCGGACACCGTGCGGGAGGTGGGGGTTATTCAAGGGCTGAAGACATATAAAGTCGATATAGGTATAAGAAGCCTTAAGGCTGCCATCGAGTATAAGTTTGTTGACTCAGAGGAAGAGGCGCGTAAGTTTATCGGCGGCATCTACGAGGATATCCACGGATACACCGGCTCTGCTGATTGGGAAACATTCTTTGCTGTAATCTACATGACTAGGCCATTTCTCGCGGATGCGCAAGTCGAAGCCGAGCGGCGAGGGACCAGCGTGCCTGAGAACTGGCGATTCGTACTCGTGACGGGAGAAGGCGGGAGAACGAGGCGAAAGAGCGAGGTAGAAGAGGTTAACCAGCCAGCCGATAAGTCGGCTAATAGGGGCGCAAAAGTTGAGGCTGAGAACGGCTAACCCGGGCGGTCGAGCGGACGGAAACCGCAAACTGCGCGGTTCCCGCGCGCTCACCGCCAGCACCGTTCGGCGCCAACGTCTTAGTGAGGAGCACATCGATGCGGCAAGGGGCAAAGAAGTCCGAATCTGGAACAGCTCTGTACTATCCTTTCATTCATATCAGAAAGCCAGAATATTTAAAGGCATCTCTCCTCTACTGGGACAGGGTACGCCGCATTGTCCCCGATAATCTGATTAATCCTGACGGAACTGTGTCAGGGGATGATGGGAGCGAGATAATCGCGGCTGCCCAAGGAGGGGTTCTACTCCCTACACCATCTACGGAATACAACCAGGCAGCCGAGGAAATGTTCTTCCAAAAAATAATGCCGTCCTTGGAGCAGCAGGATTTTATACAGACATTCAGCGTGAAACACCCTGACGTATCTGTCGACGACAGAATCCATGTCGAGAAGATGGGGTATCCGGTAGCCACCAAGCTCGAGGATCTGGGCCTCGCGAAACGGAAGGGCGAGTGGATAACGGTTCGTGATGAATTGGGGAATTTCTACATGCATTGCTTGGCGACAAAGATGAGCCAAATGATGGGCGCTCCTCTATTTACAGATTCTCCGGGGTCAACCTCATGGGGAAAGTCGCTTGTGTTTTCTCCAACCAAGGGCGCTTCGTCCGATGAGCTTACAGACGAGCTAATTCAACTCGGGATCCGATTGCCATCGCCTGAAGCTATGGCGCAAGTCCCGATTGAAAAACTACTTAGGTTCCATCATTTGCGGGCTCCGGAGCGCCAGAGGTTCAGAAGGACTATTGAGGATATTCTAGAGAAAGCAGCAAGCAAAGAAGATCGACCCGCTCTGGCCGACTATATGGCGGACAAGAGGACCGAGATCACTGCGGCAATCGACGACTTCCGTGGCACTCTGGATGATCTGCAGGTACAAGCAGTGAATTCAATAGCCAAGTTAACCACGCCGGCAGCCGTAACAACTCTAGCCGGCGCCATACCGGCTGCAGTGCTTGGCGCACCGGTCTTGGCGGCAATATTAACAGGCTACGGCCTTTTCCTTGCTGGAGTGAGTGTCTATGCCGAAACCAGAAGCAAACTTCGCCAAGCGAAACTAGGGAGTCCCTATTATTATCTATTGAGTGTCGAACGTGAGATTGGAGTAGGAGAAGAGACTCGGGCGCCGAACCCAGTCCCTCCAGCGGACGACCACGGTCGCCGCTGAGGGGCACGCACGTTATGCGCTTTCTTCTCTATGACATGAAATGAGAATCGCTATTCTGGTGGGTGTGTCGGAATATGAAGGTTCTGCGTCCCTGCCGGCCGCGGCTAGGGACGTAGCAGCTATGCAACGGCTCCTGGAAGCTACCGAGGAGTACGGATCGATACTTCCCTTGTCAGGGAAGCTCGAGGCTGAAACGACGAAGAGGCGGATCATGGCCTTCCTCGAGCAGTATGAAAAGACTGTCGTTGACGAAGTTCTCTTCTACTACTCCGGACACGGAGCCCTTGTTCCTTCGGGGCTAGCGTTTGCGATGTCAGACTACAGTGAACAGCGAGTCGTTCGAGGATCGTTTGAGAATGAGGAACCTGGGGGATGAGGTGCCAGTCGAGTGGAGGAAAGCCCGGTCCGTCCGATGGGACAAAGGTGGTTGGCAAGGCTCATCCCATCTTCAGCAGCCCCTTGACGAAGCCGATCGGTCTCGTTTGGCGGGAAAATTGAGGCGAGATGGACCTGAATACAGGCTTGCCTCTCCGGACCTCGGATCGAAATCGTGCGTGTGGACACACCTCTCCCGTTCGGATTCTGCATCCGCCGAGAGGATCTGACTTCGGATTGACCAGCCCGTCCGGGAACGTCTATCCGGCCTCAAACGGCAGGGCGGGCGGAAAGCTCCCCAGCGGGAACAGGACGGTCCGGTCCCCGTCTCGGAGTTTCTCGGCGGCCTCCCGATAAGTGGCCACGAATGCCGCATAGAAGGCGTAGAGCTCCTGGCGCACTGCCTTGCTCGCGGCGTGGAATAAGGGCGCCGGCGACTTCTTGGATCGATTGGGATCAGCCATTGGCTGCTGGCTGAGAACGGCGGCGACTCCGAGGACCTGGGCCCCCGACTTCTCACGGTGGACGGCAGCTTCCGTCTCGATCTCGGCGACCAACTCGGCAATGAGCCTCCTCCTGGCTTCCTCGGGGAGGTCCTTCCAGCAGGGTAGAGGAGAGAGGGTCAACACCTCGGACGTGGAATAGCGCATCGGACCAAAGTCCTCCCGCCGGCGCCGCGCGGCATACTCCTGCGTCCGGTCGAACCAGGTGCCTTCCACAGGCTTCCCTTCCATCAGGGCGTGCACGCAGTGAACGCCCGGCCACTCGGTGACCTTTTCAACCAAGCCCTCCTTGACGCCATGCGCGAGAACGTACTTGAGCCTCTGGGTCTGGGCGGCGGCCTCGCCGCTGATCACGATGGCCTGATACCTCCGGGCCCAGATCTTGTCGCGCCAGCCGACGAGGCGTCCCAACTCGCGCGCCAGGTTCGAGTTGAAGTAGAGCATGAAGCTCGCGAGCTGGTGGGCGTCGTCGACGTCCAGGATCAAATGAAAGTGGTTCGAGATGAAGGCGTAAGCGCAGCAACGGATCGGGTAGATCCGTTGGGCTCGGGCCAGGACGCCCACGATGATCTCGTTGAGCTCCCGGCTGGGGCGAAGGAGGAAACGGCTGTGGATTGTCCGGCAGGTGACCTCGACCAGGGCACCGCCTTCGGGGATGTAGCGGAGTCTTCTCATGCCCTCCTAAGACGGAAAAAGTGCCTCCGATCTTGCAAGGCCCCGCCGGGCTTGAGTTTGCGAGGGGGGTTTTTGCTCATTTCGACCCTTTTAGAAGAGTCCCTCAAGGCTGGAGCGGAAGAAGGCAGGGATAGAGGCCCTGCCGCGGAAGGCCAACTGCTGCTGGTGGGTGCTGCCTGGGGGCTGTCCGCATGGTACCTCTCCCGGCACCCTCTCGCCTCTCCTGCGGTTCGCATGGCACCTCTCCGCACCGCATGGCACCTCTCCGCACCGAGGAGCTCAGCCACCGTTCGCTCTGAATTCGCTACGCACTGAGACCGAAAAGCCGAGCAGCGAGGGTTCGTCAACCTCCTCCTGAGGAAGAGGGCCGATTTCGAGCCGCGATCCGGCGCCGCCCGGGCATGAATGCCCGGGCTAGGTAAAACAGCCGGCTGAAGCCGACTGAGTCCCCTTCAGGGGGCTCTTTCGAGTAGCCCGGGCATTGATGCCCGGGCGGTGTCGGCGTCCTGTTCCTCGCCC
>DATFNZ010000040.1:0-53237 GCA_035266085.1 Thermoanaerobaculia bacterium | reverse complement strand
TTGGAGGCAGGCCGGAAGAACGGGGTTGAGGGCACGGTGTCGCCTTGACCCCACCCTCCGCCAACGCGTGATCGTCCCGTAGAGACGTCCCAGACGAGTCACCCCTACCGCTTCGGAATCGACAACGTCGGGGCGTCTCCGCGGCGGGAAAAACGTGGGATCCCACCAACAACTCCCGACGTCACAAGTCCCGGATACCCGGAACGAACTTCGGGCACGCAGTACTAGTCGGGCAACTCAGGCACCAGCCGATCAGCGCTCGTTCTTGAACACCTCTCCGCCCTTCATCACGAAGCTGACCTTCTCCATGACCTTGATGTCGGCGAAGGGATCGCCCGGCACGGCGACGACGTCGGCGTCCTTGCCGGGCTCCAAGGTGCCGATGGTCTTCGACAGGCCGAGCAGGTCGGCGGCCGAGGAGGTGGCGGCGCGCAGGGCGGCGGCGGGGGTCATCCCGAGTCCGACCAGGAGACTGAACTCCTGGGCGTTGATGCCGTGGGGGCTGACGGCCGAATCGGTGCCGAAGGCGATCTTCACCCCCCTCTTGAGCGCCCGCCGGAACATGTCGGAGCGGGCGGCGAGGGCGGCCTTGGCCTTGGCCGCGATCTCCGGCGGATAGTGGCGGATGCCCGCCCGGCCCGCCGTGTACTCGCCGGCGAGCAGAGTGGGAACGAGGTAGGTGCCGTGCTCCTTCATCATCCGCAGCGCCTCGTCGTCGAGGAACGAGCCGTGCTCGATCGAGTCCACGCCGGCGCGGATGGCGTACTTGGCTCCCTCCGACCCATGGGCATGGGCGGCCACCTTCTTGCGCAGGCGGTGCGCCTCCTCGACGATGGCATTCATCTCCTCCTGGGTGAGCTGCGGCGTGTCCACCTCGTCGTTCAGCGACAGCACGCCGCCGGTGGCGCAGATCTTGATCACGTCGGCGCCGTACTTGACCTGGAAGCGCACGGAGTCGCGGAACTGGTCGGCGCCGCTCGCGATGCCGAGCTCGATGCCGGGCTCGTCGCCGAAAAACCCGAAAGGAAAGCCGCCGTCGTCGCAATGGCCGCCGCGGGCGCCGAGGGCGTGGACCGCCACCATCATCCGCGGCCCGGGGACCACGCCGCCGTCGATCGAGTTGCGCAGGCCGACGTCGATGTAGTCTCCCGAGCCGACGTCGCGCACGGTGGTGAAGCCGGCCATCAGGATCTTGCGGGCGTACGCGGTGGCGCGGATGGCGACCTCCGGCGTCGTCCGGCGGAAGCCGTCCAAGGTCTCCTGGAGCCAATTGTCGGTGGACTCGATCGTGAGGTGCGTATGGGCGTCGATCAGCCCCGGCAGCAGCGTCGCGTCGCCGAGGTCGATCACCCGGGCGCCGGCGGGGATCGGGATCCCCGAGCCCGCCGCCCGGATCTTGCCGCCCTCGACGATCACCACGCCGTTGGCGACGGCGGCATCGCCGCGGCCGTCGAACAGGCGGGCCGCCTTCAGGGCGACGACCTCGGGTTTGGCGGCGGGGGCTTCCTGCGCGCGCAGGAGCGAGGGGACGAGGAGCAGCAACGCCAGCGCGACGGGACCGTATCTCATCGGACGTATCATCGGACGGACCTCCGGGAAAGAGCGAAGATATCTGATTTCTTCGAAGCCTCAGCCCAGGACCGGCCGGCTCCCCTGGAGGATCGCGGCCGCCCGCTGGGCGATCCCCTTGAAACCCCGGACCTCGGCGTCCTGGCGGACGGCCTGGAGGGTGGTGCGGCCCGTCAGGGCGTCCCCCGTCTGGAGTTGCAGGGCGCCCAGGATGAACCGGGCCTCGAGGCCCGCCTCCACGTAGCCGACCCGGCCGGCCTCGCCCACCGCCCAGCGCAGATGCCCCATGGAGGACGCCCTCTCCCCCACGGCCACGCCAGCGGGCGCGATGGCGGTCACCACCAGGATCTGGAGATTCAGGTCGGTGCTCGACCCGGAGATCGAGTGGGCCTGCTCGCCGATCCGCCTGGCGTCGGCCGCCCGGCCGAGGGCCAGGAGGGCCTGGGACTGCACGGCGAGCGCCCGAGACTGGTCGGCCGGCATCTTCCTCTGCCCGTACCAGCCGGCCACCTCGCGGGAGAGGCGCTCGGCCTCGGCCGGCAGCCGCTCCAGCAGGGCGAGATGCGCCAGGTCCAGGCGGACCGCGGTCGCGAGCTGCGCGGCCTTCCGTGGGTCGCTGAGGCGCAAGGCCTCCGACAGACGCTCCCGGGCGGTCTTGAAATCGCCGGCCGCGATCGCCAGCCGGCCCTGCCGCTGGAGCGCCGAGGCGGTCGCCAGAACCGCGTGGATCTGTTCGGCGAGAGCCCGCTGCTCGGCGGCGTATCGCCGCGCCAGGCCGAGGTCCCCTTGCTCCTGGGCCAGGCGGGACAGCAACCCCAGCACGCGGGAAGCTCCCAAGCGGTCGCGGACCTGCCGCTTGCCCGCCAGGGCTTGCTCGAGGTGCTGGCGGGCCGCGGCCAGATCTCCCTGCAGGATCAGCGTCTGCCCCACGGCGGCCCGGTAGGAGGCCGTCATCGTCGGATCGCCGGAGGAATGGGCGATCCGGAGCGCCTGCTCCTGCTGCCCCCGCGCGTCCGCCAGCTCACCCGTCGACACCAGGCTCCGGCCGATGCCGTTCAGCGCTCGGGTCTCCTCCACCTGGTTGCTGGCCTTGCGGGCCATGACCAGCGCCTCGTCGTACCCCTGGCGCGCCCCCGCCGTATCCCCCATTTCCCAGAGGACCTCCGCCAGCTTGAAGAGGCTCCGCGTTTCGTAGAGCTGGTCTCCCTGCTCGACGAAACTGGCATGGACCTCTTCGGTCAAGGCCCGCGAACGTTCGAGGTCGCCCAGGTCGGTGGCGACGAACGCCATCGCCATCTTCTGCCTCGCGATCAGCTCGTTCGAGCCGAGCTGCCGGGCGATGGCGAGCGCCTCGTCGTAACGCTTCTCAGCCCCTGAAAAATCGCTGACGTCCAGCAGCACCGCCCCGATCTTGTTCAGCGTGCGGGCCCGAGCGGCCTGGTTGCCGGCCGAGGCGAACAGCTCGTCGGCCCGGCGGAAGCAGTCGATGGCCTCATCCGGCCGGCCCATGATGTACAGGGCGCCGCCCTGGAGGAGAAGCGCCTCGCCCACGATCTGGGTCTGCCCCTGCCGCTGGCCTTTTTCAGCGGCGACCTTCCCCAGTTGCAGCTCCTTCGCGGGATCGCCCTGCTGGCGGGCGACCAGCGCGGCGACGACGTCGATCCCCGGATCGTCCCGCGAGGGTGGGGGAAGCTTGCGCATCGAAGTTACCGTGGCGAGGGCCTCGGGAATCCGGCCGGCGGTCGTGAGGCTGTTCGCCAGCCCCAGGCCGTACTCCAGGTTGTCGGGATAGAACGTCCACAGGGACCGGTAGATCTCGGCCGCCCTGTTCCAGTCCTTCTTCGCCTCGTTGAAGCGCGCCTCGGTCGCAAGGCGCTCCTCCTGCGGCAAGGCTGCCGCGAGCTGCAGGGCCCGCTCGGCCTCCTGGAGCGCCTCGGCGTCGTGGCCGAGACGGCTCCAGGCCAGGGACAGGGTGGAGCGGATCACCGCCGACCGCGGATCGGCCTGCGCGGCCTCCAGCAGGCGGTCGCGGGCGCCCGCCGAGTCGAAGGCGCGCAGCCGGATCAGCCCCTCGTTGTACAGCCGGTTCGCCTCCGAGTTGCCGGGCTGCAGGGCCTGCACCGCCTTGGCTTCCTCCGGCGAAGGCGGCGCCCATCCCAGGTTTTGCCGCAGCTTGCCGCCGATCAGCGAGACCAGCTCGAACAGATTCTCCTCCGTCCCCACCTCGGCCAGCGAGGCCACGGTGTCGCCCTCGGGCGTCTTCAACACCCGCAGGTCGATGCGGATCCTCGAGCTCGGATTGTCCCCCAGGGAGAGGAAGGCGCCGACCACCACGAGGTCGGCGCCGAGCCCGTCGTGGATCTGCTGCAGGCTCGCCGCGCTCAGATCCTCGGTATAGGGAAGGGAGAGGGTCTGCTTGACGCGGGCGATCTCCTCGCCCGAGATCATCCGCACCTTGGAGCCGGCGGACAGCTCGGTCGTCAGCATCTCGGCCAGCGCCGTGGTCAGCCAGGTCTGCCGGCGGTCCCCCGACAGGTTGCGGAAACCCAGCACCGCCACGGTCGGGCGGAAGCCGGCCGGCCGGGAGGTTCCCGCCGCTTCTCCTGCCAGCGGGCGCGCAGCCGCGTCTCGCTTCCGGTTCTGGTAAGACACGAAGAGACCGGCCAGGAGGATGGCGACCAGAAAGCCCAGCACCAGGCCTGCCAGCAGGAACCGCCGCCGGCCCCGGATCGGCGGCACGAGCGGAGCGGATGGCAGGGCGGCGGGAGCGGCGGCCAGCGGCGGCAGCCGGAACACCCCGCTCTCGTCGAGCATGGGCTGGGCGGCAACGGCGCCCGCGGCGGCGGGAGGCGCCATCCGGAACACTCCGCTCTCGTCCAATAGAGCCGGGGTGGCGACGGGGCCCGCCGCCGGGTGGCTGAGGCTGACCATCGGGAACTCGCCCGACTGCTGGTCTCTCCGGAGGACCTCGGTCACCTCCGCGACGAAGCTGTAGCCCCGCCCGGGGACGGTCACCACGTACTTGTGATCGTTGGCCCGCTCGCCCAGCGCCTTGCGCAGGGAGGAGACGTTCTGCGTCAGGTTGGCTTCGGTGACGAAGGCATCCGCCCAGACCTTCCGGATCAGCTCCTCCTTCTCGACCACCTCGCCGCGGTTCTCGAGCAGCACCATGAGGATCGAGAACGCCTTGGGCGTGAGAGACACGAGCTCCCGGTCCCGCAGGAGACGGCGCCGGACGGGATCGACCTGAAAGGCGTCGAACTCATACAGGAACTTCTCGGTCGGAGCTGCCAGAGGACTCATTGCCATGGGCTTGGGTCGGGCATGGCCGGGCTCCTTTCACGCGGCCCTCACGATGCTCGCCGTCCTGAAGGAGTGCTGGAACTGCCTGACAAGATTGTACCTCAGGCCGGTTCCAGGTGAAATCACCCCCTTTTTGATCTTTTTTGAGGAAGCTTGAGCGCAACTCTGAGGACTCCTGATCGAGGGTCCCCTAGACTCCCTCCAACGATGCAGCCCGAGGGGAGAGGGAGGCTGGCACCGGAGGGAGGGGCCGCCACTCATTTGTTTCACCTGTAGTCTTGCAGCACTGAAGTTCTGAGTTTGGGAGGAGAGAGAGTTTCATCTGATTTCTTGAAATGCTGTGGAAGTGTGCTGGGGAGGTGCGAAACCCGGGGGAGTGATCCGCCCGGGTTTTTTCTTTTGGTGCGTCCCTCGGCCGCCCCCTCTACCAGGGGATCAGCGGGAGAGAGCGACGGGAGGGGGGGCCGGGCCCGCCCGCGGGGTTGGCCGGGCCGTGGCTCCGCTGGCCGGCCGGGTGCCGTTGCGGCTGAGCAGGATCCAGCTCGTCGTCAGGACGAAGGTCATCAGCAGCAGAGAGACGACGAGCAGGGCGAGGGCCTGCCACAGAGCGCCCTCCTCTTCATCCGCCCGCGGCTGGCTGGCAGCGCCGGACGGGGCGGCAGGGGGTTCGACCAGCCGTAGCGGGCCGCCGGGGAAGCTGGCCACCCGGCAGACGGAACCAGCGGCCGGTCTCCCGCGCCGGGGAGCGGCGCCGGCGGCGCGCCGGCCGGCCTCTCGCAAGGCCTCCGCCATCTCCGAGGCGCTCTCATAGCGGGCGGCGGGGTCGATGAAAGTCGCCCGGGCCAAGACCCTGAGCAGCGGGTCGCGGACGCCCAGGCTGCCGCGGCCACACCGGAGGGCGCCGGCGAACGCCAGGCGCCGGAGCAGGGAGCCCACCGCGTAGAGGTCGCTCTGCGTCGTGTACAGCTCGCCGGCGGCTTGCTCGGGAGGCGGGGCGGTCTGCGGATCGAAGACGAGTTGCGTCAGACCGAAGCCCGTGAGGACGAGGAGCCCTTCCGGAGTGACGATCACCTCGTTCTCGCTGATATGCCGGTGGAGAATGCCCTGGGCGTGCGCCTCGGCCAGGATCTCCAGGAGCTGGCTCCCCCAGTCCACCAGCGTCTCCCGGTCCGGCCTCTCGCCCTCGGCGACCAGCTCATGGAGGGTGCGCCCCTCGGTGTGCGCGCAGGAGATCAGCAGCGAGCCCTCGTGCTCCGCGATCTCCAGCACGCTCGGCACGCCGTGGTGGTAAATCCGTCCCAGGGCCTCGGTCTCCGCGAGCAGGATTTCCCATGACGCGACGTCCTGCCATAGGCTCGGCCAGGCGGGCGGGATCACCTTGAGGACCACCGGGCGGTCCGAGCGCGTGTCCACCGCCAGGTAGGCGGCGCCCCGCGGCACGGGCCCGAGATCCTCCAGGATCTGGTAGGAGCCGATCTCCCGCGTTCTCTTGATAGCCGGTGTGGAATGCATGCTGGCGGCTTGACCGCGGGCTCGGACCCCGGCGGCTCCATCAAAGAAGGATTGCAAGTTCCATGCAGAGAAACCCGGCGGACGGCTCCGAACTTGCAGGAGGGGACTCGACCGAGATGAGCGAGACAGCGATGGGAGCGATGGGAGCGGCGGAGGGCGGCACGTGCGCGTAGGCGTCGTCTCGGACACCCACAACCTCCTGCGGCCGCGGGTGCTCGAGCTCCTGGCGGGGTGCGAGCGCATTCTGCACGGCGGCGACGTGGGAGACCTCGAGATCCTCGAGCGGCTCCGCCGGATCGCGCCGGTCGAAGCCATTCGCGGCAACACCGACTCGGGCGCCACGGCCGCCGCCCTGCCCGAAACGCTGGCGGGCAGCCTCGGCGAGCTCCCGTTCCGCATGGTGCACCGGCGGGAGGACGCCGACCCCGTCTGGACGCGCGAGGCGCGGCTCGTCGTCTACGGCCACTCGCACCGGCCCGAGATGGCGTGGCACGGCTCCTGCCTGCTGCTCAACCCTGGAGCCTGCGGGCCCCGGCGCTTCCATCTGCCCCTGACCCTCGCTATCCTCACCGTGGCCGACAGCCGGATCGTTCCGGAGATCCTGGCGGTGGAGTGACCGGCGGCGAGCTCAAGGCCGGCATCCACCGCTTTCCCATTTCGATCATCGATCGAGGAGATAGGACCGACATGCGACACCCACGCCGCGTCGTCTTGCTGTGTCTTGCGGCCGTTCTGGCCGGGGCGAGCCTCGCCTCCGCGTCCGGCTTCGGGCTCTTCCAGCACGGAGGCCGCGCCATGGGCCAAGTGGGCGCCTTCACCGCCCGTGCCTCCGAGCCCTCGGCCGTCACCTACAACCCCGCCGCCATCACCAGGCTGGACGGCTTCCAGCTCCAGGCCGGCCTCGACTTCAACAACGCCGATGACGAGTACCAGAGCGCCACCGGCACCTTTGCCGCCCGTCACATCATCCAGTTCCCGCCCCTCGTCTACGCCACCTGGAAGCAGCGGGAGGGCCCCTTCGCCCTCGGCATCGGCATCGACTCGCCCTTCTACAACAGCCTCGACTGGAACACCCGGCTGTTCCCCGGCCGCTTCGTGACCCGCCGCACCGAGCTCAGGGTCTACGAGGTGCACCCGGTCCTGGCCTACGACCTGGGCGAGGGTTGGAGTGTCGGCGGCGGCGTCCGCTACGCCTTCGGCACCCTCGAGCAGAACGACAACGCCATCCTGCCCATCCAGGCCGGCCAGCTTCCCGACCTGCCGATCGACGTCGAGGTGGAGAGGAACGCCAGCGCCGACGTCGACGCCCTGGCCTGGGATCTGGCCGTCCACTACGCCGCGCCGTCCTGGGGCTGGGGCGCCGTCTACAGGAGCCCCGAACGGCTGAAGGGGAACGGTGACGTGAATTACGAGCCCCGCGACGTGCCGCAGGGCATCCCGGGCCTCGACGCGGCGATCCGGGCACGGGTGGTAAACGGCAGCTCCCGGCAGTCCTTCGAGCTCCCCCGCGAGGTCCGCGCCGGGATCTGGTACGCGCCCTATCCCGAGCTCCGGCTCGAGGTCGACGCCAGCCTGCAGAGCTGGTCGAGCCTCGAAGCCACCGACGTGACCTACGACCCCAACGTCTTCCTCGACGGACCGACCGTGCGCACTCCCCGGGACTGGAAGGACACCACCAGCCTGCGGCTGGGTGTCGAGGGGGACATCACCGACAACTTCATGCTCTTCGGCGGCGTCGCCGCCGAGCCCTCCCCCGTGCCCGACGACACCGCGGAGCCCGGCTTCCCCCGCGGCGACGCCATGGTCTACGCCGCCGGCTTCACCTACAGCTTCCCCCAGATCTCCTTCGACGTGGGCTACTCCCTGCACGAGCACGACGATCGTGGCGCCCGCAACCAGGAGCTGCTCAATCCCACCCGCGCCGGGACGTATAGCGCCACCGATCAGGTGTGGGGGTTCGCGGTGAGGTGGCGCCTGTAGAGCCTAGACCAGGACCGGCGGCCGCTCCGCCCGCAGCCGCGCGAACATCCCCGGCGTATACGCCGTGATCCTGCCGGTGAAGGCGGAGGCCGCCACGGTGAGCGGCGAGGCCAGCCAGAGCTTGCCGGGGCCGGAGCGCCCCTTGTAGTTGCGGTTGATGGCGCTGACGGTGACCTCGTCGGCGCTCTCCGAGACGCCCGGGCCGCAGCCGATGCAGGCGCCGCAGCCGGGGTGGATGAGCTGCACGCCGGCCCGCAGGAAGGTGTCGGCGAGGCCGTTGTCCACCACGAACTTCTCCACCGCCTGCGAGCCGCACTGGATCATGAACTTGACGCCCGGGGCCACCGTCAGGCCGGCGTCCAGGGCTTCCTTGACGACCTGGTGGTAGAAGATCAGGTCGTCGATCTTCCCCGCCGTGCAGCTCCCGCCATAGGCGATGTCGATCGGCACCTCGCCGATCTCGTTCACCCAGGCGCCGTTCGTGGGGTCGGAAGGGATGCCGCGGTCCGGATCTCCCGGATGGGCCACCATGGGCCGCAGGGTGGCGAGGTCGATCGTATGGACGCCGCCCGCGTACTCGGCGCCCGGGTCCGGAGCCACGGCCCGCGCCTTCAGCCGCTCGACGTCCACCCCCGGCCGCCACTCGGCGAGCCAGCGCCAGGTCTCGTCGTCGGCGATCACGATGGCCGTCTTCCCGGCGCACTCGGTCGCCATGTTGGTGAGGGTGGCCCGCTCGTCCATCGACAGGGTCGTCACCCCCGGCCCCGCGAGCTCCATCACCCGGTCGAGGGTGAGCTGAGGGCGGGCGTGGTTGAGGAGGATGTAGAGCATCAGGTCCTTGGCCGTGACCCCCGGCTGGAGCTTGCCCGTCAGCTCGAAGCGGATCGACTCCGGGACCTCCACCTGCGTGAACCCCTGGTGGATCAAGTCCGCGTACTCGGTCGCCCCGACGCCCCAGGTGAGGGCGTTGTTGACCCCGCCCATGCAGGTGTGGCTGTCCGTCGCCTGGATGAAGTCGCCGGGATCGATGAACTGCTCGCGGGCCACCTCATGGCAGATGCCGGGCGAGATCCGGTCCTTGGCCGAGTAGTCGCGGACGCCCGTGTGACGCTGGAAATCCCGCTGGAGCTCGCGGAGGGTCTCGATCTTATCGACGAAGGCCCGCATCTTCGGCACCTCGTCGGCATAGATGAGATGGTCCTCGAAGACGGCGAACTTGCCGGGATCCTTGACCCTGTAGTCCTTCCCGTACTCCTGCTCGAGGAAGTAGTGGACCTGGGCGGTGGTGAACTCGTGGGTATAGCCGCCGTCCACGCTGACCACCACGGCATCGCCGGGCTTCACGTAGTGCGGCCCTTCGCCCAGCATGTGGCGGGCGAGGATCTTCTCGGCCATGGTCATCGGCCGCGGCCCGGTGGCGGGCTTGGGCAGCTCGATCTCGCCGGCAGCCAGGGCTTTCGAGAACGGGAACAGACCGCCCTGGCGGATGACGATCTGCGTGATCGGGTCCCACCCCTGGCAGAACTCCTCGAGCGGGATCCCCTCCCCCGCCTGCAGGCGGCGCATGACGTCGTGGCCGCCCATCAGCACGCCCTGGCTGATGTTGTTGCGGGCGTGGATGGGGGCGAACGACGCGGCGATGGCGATGCGGATGCCGGACCACTTCTCGGCCTGCACGGCCGTCTCGCGGGAGCTGCCCACCCCCTTGCGGAAGCCGGAGGCGATGGCCTCGAAGTTGCCGTTGATCAACGCGTTGCGCTCGAACAGGCGCTTGCCGTCTACGATCAGACCGGCGTAGGCGTCGCGTGCGATGTCCTCCGGCCGGTGGCTGAAGCAGACCCAGGCCGGGGTCATGGCGTCCGTGTTGATGTCGTCGAGCAGATCCTCGATCCTCAGGTCCTCCATCCGGAGGTCCAGCTCCCCCGTCAACTGGCGGCGAATCAGGTCCGGATCCTTGGTCAGGAACAGCACCCGCTTGCCGGGGGTCAGCCGGATGGTCTCTGGAGGCTTCATCAGGGGACTCTCCTTGGGATCGAGGTTGAACGAACGGCCGCCCGGCCGTGACGGGCGGGTGACGGCGCCTGGACATTCTAACGCTGGGGACCCCGGTTCACTATTTCCAGCCGCCCGCGTAGACTCGGGGTGGCGGCACCTCTGGCGCAATCGTGCGGAGCTACCAGAAGAGTTCCGCGTGCCGGAGACAATTTTCCCGGTAGGTGTTAGAATTCGGGTATGGCGATCATGAGTAAGGCCACCAAGAAGTACGTCTACTCCCCTTTGACGGCTGAGCAGATCAGCGACAGGGTTGGAGTGACCCGGAAGGACAAGGCCCTCGTAACCAAGGTCCTAACCGATCTGGGGTACATAGGTAAGAAATCCGTCAAGGTGAGTCCTCCGAGCTCAGCGAAGGTCACCAAGAAGTCCAAACAGCGCTGACACCCTCTTGCCTGACCAGACCCCTCCGGTCCCGCAGGACGTTTTTCTCAACGTTCCCTTTGACACCAGATACTCCGGCCTCTTTACTACCCTCATCGGCGGGCTCACCGCGGTGGGTCTGGTGCCGCACTGCGTGCTCGAGATCCCCGGCGGAGGAAGGAACCGGCTGGAACGTATCTACGAGCTCATCGACAGTTGCGGAGTCTCCCTCCACGACCTCAGTCGGGTAACTCTCTCGGGCCCGCTTCGCGTACCCAGGTTCAACATGCCTTTCGAGTTGGGAATCGCCTACGCCCTGACGCAGCGCCAAGGGCATCAATTCTTCATCTTCGAGTCCAGGAACCACAGACTCCAGGCCAGCCTGAGCGATCTGAACGGTCACGATCCCCATATCCACGGCGGCACGCAGGACGGGATTCTGCGCTGCATCCTCGACTGCTTCGGCCCTTCCGCCGGCGCTCCCTCGTTTCCGGCACTGAGATCCCTGACTCGCAAGCTGAACCGCTCCATCCGAACACTGCAACTCGACCAGAGACTTCCGACTCCTTTTCACCCATACCTGTTCCGCCAAGTCATTCGGGTAGCCGCCGAGCTTGCACAGGCCGAAGGGCTGATCGCCTGAGGTTCATGGCTTGACCCCATGATATAAGCCGCCCCATGGCGAGCGATCCTTCCGGCAACGTCTATGAAAAGGTCATCGGGCAGGCCCTGGGAGGCCCATCGGGCCTGCCGCCTGCCCGCGTCTCGGCGGCGGTGGTGCTCTGGCGGCGAAGGGAGGGCGCCGGCCCGGACGACGTCGACGTCTACTGGATCAAGCGGTCGGAGAACCTGCCCTTCATGGGCGGCTGGCACGCCTTCCCCGGCGGTGGGATCTCGCGGTCCGACGCGGAGCTCCCTGTCTCGGGCGAGCCCCAACTCGCGTCGGACGCCCCCCCGGCGGCGGGCACCCCGCGTTCCCTTCGCGACCTGGACGAGCCGAGCCCGGACCTCCTTCCCGGACTCGCGGCCTGCGCCCTGCGCGAGCTGTTCGAGGAGACCGGCATCCTGCTCTCCACTCCCGCGGTCGATCCCGAAGAGCTCCCCGAACGCCGCCGGGCCCTGCTCGCGGGCGAGCGCTCCTTCGCCGACATCCTTGCCGATCTGAAGGTGAAGCTGTCCGCCTCTCAGCTCGTCTATGCCGGCCGCTGGGTGACGCCGCCGTTCGCTCCCGTCCGCTTCGACAACCGGTTCTTCCTGCTCGAATGGCCCGCCGACGCCGCCGCCGAGCCCTCGATCCATACCGGCGAGTGCGAGTACGGCACCTGGATCTCCCCCGCCGAGGCCTGGGAGGCCTGGCGGCGCGGCGACGTGCTGGCCGCCCCGCCCATCCTGCACATCCTCGAGGTCCTGAGCCAGGACGGCCCCATCAAGGGCCTCGACCGCCTGCGCGACCCCGCCGAGACCAATCTCGGTCCCATGCGCCGGGTCGAGATGCGTCCCGGGGTGGCGATGTTCCCGCTCCTGACCCACACCCTCCCCCCGGCCGCCACGACCAACGCCTACCTGCTCGGGACGACCGACTGCGTCCTCGTGGACCCCGGCGCCTCCGCCGGCCAGGAGCTCGACCGGCTCGAGCAGGCCCTCGCCGCGGCGCGCGAAAAGCTCGGCCGGAAAGTGACCGCCATCTGGCTCACCCATCACCACCCGGACCATGTGGGCGGCGTCGAGCGCCTGCGCGCCTCCCTGGGCGTACCCGTGCTCGCCCACCCGCTCACGGCCGAGCGCCTGGCGCCGCACGGCATCAGGATCGACGGCGAGCTCCACGACGGCCAGCGGGTGATGCTGGGGGACTACCCCATCTTCATCATCCACACGCCCGGCCACGCCCGGGGTCATCTCTGCTTCCTGGAGGAGGACCAGCGCTCGCTGCTCTGCGGCGACATGGTCTCAGGCGTCAGCATGATCGTCGTCGATCCTCCCGAGGGGGACATGGACGACTATCTGGGCTCGCTCGGCAAGCTCGCCGCCTTGCGCCCCGGCACCCTTTTCCCCGGCCACGGCCCGGCCATCAAGAACGCCGAGGCCAAGCTCCGCGAGTACATCAGCCACCGCCTCTGGCGCGAGGAGCGCATCTTCGAAGCCTGGATGGAAGGCAAGCGCCGGCCGGCCGAGATGCTCCCCACGGTCTATGACGACGTGCCGAAGCAGGCCTGGCCCCTGGCCGAGCGGCAGATCCTGGCCCATCTGGACAGACTGGGGAAGTTGGGGCGGATACCCTAGAATCCGGTTCCGCTACCCGGTAATCAACCGTTCCCAGCAAGTACCCGTCAAGTTGGCTAAATCTTTGAAGCCATGATGTTTTTGGCGCTGACACCTGGGTCCGGCACCCCCTCTCATCAAGTACCCATCAAGTACGGCGGTTTCGATGTGGAGCAGCCCAAGCCGGCACGTACCGCATGAGCTTGGGCGCCGCCTCGGGATCGTAAGGTACGATGCTCCCGGCCTCGACCGCCTCCCGGATCAGGCGTGAGGCGGCCGCGATATTCTGTGGCTCGATCCCGAACCGCTGCCGCACCGAGGTGTTGGTCAGGTGCTCTCTGCTCACGTACCTCAGGCACGCGTGAAGATAGACGGCCCGCACACGGTCGGCCTTGTCCATCCTCGAAAGCGGACGTGGCGCGAACAACACCACCCGCGTGTGGTCGTCGGTGGCCTCGGGTAATGGGGCAGGCAGTTGGTACAGTTCTGTCTGGAGCACCACCTTGTCCCAGCCGCTGCCGCGTTCCTCACAGATGCCGAGACGACGCATCAGCGAAGCCAATGCCTCATTTCGCGACTTGGGCGGTGTATCCACGAACCGTTGCGTGTCCACCAGCGGCGCACCCGGATTGGTGATCTCGACACGGTCGTCGAAGATTTCCACCATCGGCCCGACGCCTGTGACGAAAAAGTCCTGGTGGATGAGCGCATTTGCCACGAGCTCCCGCACGGCGAGCTCCGGAAACATTGGCACCGTCTTGCGCAGGGCCTGTTCGATTACCTCATTGGACGGCAACAAGCCGTTGATGAAGCCGATCATCCCCTCGAAGGCACATGCGTAGCCCCTCGCACCGACCTGCTCCTTCAGGGTTTCCACACGGCTCGTCCCGCGGTATTGAATCACGCGCATTGCCTTGCGCCTCAGCGATCGAAAGTCCTCAAACCGCCTCGCGAACAGAATGGCTCCCAGGTTCGTGATATCCCAGCCGCCCGCCTCGCATGGGCGGACCAGACTGTCGTCGGTCAGCACCTTCAGGATGCCGTCGCGATTCTCCGGCAAAGGCCGCTTCAGCAGGTCGAAATAGGTCGGATAGTCCAGTAGGCGCAGCACCTCTTCATCGCGCACCCGCTGGTCAGCAATTCCATCCTCGAAGGGCACACGGTCGAAGATGCGCCACAGCGCCCGTTCCTTCTCCGGAAAGTCTTTCAGCTTCTTCTTGTAGGAACCGACGCGGATCAGCTCCAGCCCCTGGAACTGTACGGGGTGGCGGAAGGCCCGCTCGATCTCCAGCAGCACCACCGGCTGTCCGTCTACAGTCACCTCGAAAAATCGGAAATGGATCTTGGGCGCCAGAAGGCGTAGCAGCCAGTTCTCCAGCTCTTCGTTGCCCACCTTAGCCGCGCGAGGCGCGAAGCGCGTGCCCACGATCGCGTGGTCTCCATCCGCCACACCCCACACCAGATAGGCGAAGGCTTTGCCCGCCAGTGCCGCAGAGTTGGCCAGTGCCGAGACGTACTCGCCGATCTCCTGCGGCCCGGCGTCGTTCACCTTGAACTCGGCCCATTCGGTCTCCTGCGGCAGCTTGCAAAGCTCCCGTACCAGGCTGACCAGATATTCGGCAGCACGGTCAGTGGTCATGCCTCGGTCTCCTTGTGGGCACGGCGAATCCGCACCCTGCCTTCCAGGCTCTCCTGGTATTATCGCCTAACGATGGCACGGCGGCGCCGAAACCAATGACGCCATGTAGCGTCATCCGGTAAGCCGAGCAGCAAGGCAAGGAAGCAACGCGATGCTGGCCCTCTCTGCCGCTGGCGGCAAGCCGGCGCGCCGCGGCCCCTGATATCCTCTCCCCGCGGCGTCCTGGCTGCGGGCGCGGCGTGCCAACGAAGGGGGATACGCGATGATCAAGCTGGTGCTGCTCCGTCATGGAGAGAGCGTGTGGAACCTGGAGAACCGGTTCACGGGATGGACGGACGTGGACCTGACGCCGAAGGGGATCGAGGAGGCCCAGGAGGCGGGACGCCTGCTGAGGGAGGGGGGCTACACCTTCGACCTGACCCATACGTCGCTGCTCAAGCGGGCCATCCGCACGCTGTGGATCACGCTGGACGCGATGGACCTGATGTGGCTGCCGGAGTACAAGAGCTGGCGCCTGAGCGAGCGGCACTACGGCGCGCTCCAGGGCCTCAACAAGGCGGAGACGGCGGCGAAGTATGGCGATCCGCAGGTGCTGATCTGGCGCCGGAGCTACGGCGATCCGCCGCCGCCCCTCGACCGCGACGACCCGCGGTTCCCCGGGCACGACCGGCGCTACGACGGCCTCTCACCCGAGGAGCTGCCCGTGGCCGAGTCGCTCAAGGACACCGTCGCCCGCTTCCTCCCCTACTGGCACGAGAAGATCGTCCCCGAGCTCGAGGCCGGCCTGCGGGTGCTGATCGTCGCCCACGGCAACAGCCTGCGGGCGCTGGTGAAGCACCTGGACGGTATCTCGGAGGAGGAGATCGTGGGGCTCAATATCCCCACGGGAATCCCCCTGGTCTACGAGTTGGATGACGACCTGAAGCCGCTCGCTCACTATTACCTGGGAGACCCCGAGGCGGCGCGAAAGGCCGCGGAGGCCGTGGCGAAGCAGGCCCAACGGGGATAGGGCGCCCCAGGGCAAGCTCGTAGGACTGGCTGGCGACCTGGCTTGGCTCCATCAAGGCCTTGAGCCTGGCGGCACAGGAGGCGCAGCCCTTGATGAGGTGCGCGACGACGACACGACCCTCTTCCCGCGAGGCCTTCCCCGTGGCAAAGCGCTTGAGGGTATCTTCCGAGGGATGGTCCACTGGATGTCCTCCCCGTTGCCCGTCGAGGGCTCCATGGCACATTCTTTAAGGAAGTGACACGGGGAGGACATTTGTTTCAGCGCCTCACTGGCACGAGTAGCCGTAGCCCGAGCAGCAACCCGTTCCCGTGCAGGAGGTCGTGATCATGTTCCGCTGAATGACCCCCGTGTCGTTCTTGGCCCGGAAGTGTCCGACCCCGTCCGCGTCCCCTCCTCCGGTGTTGTATACGCTCCAATCGCTGAAGTCGTAATCGTATTGCGCCGCCGTGGAACCGCGGCCCACATTGAGTTGCGATTTGAGATTGGTGTACGAACGGGTTGTACCCCGGAGAAATATGCGGGAAGAAGGGACCTATGCCCGGAACGCCACCGCCGCCTGGTTGTAGCCAACGCCTGAGCCGACCAGCACGACGAGGTCCCCATCCTTGATCTTCCCCTTCTCCCTTGCGTCGTGGAGGGCCATGGGCACGCAGGCCGAGCCGGTGTAGCCCCAGTCCTCCATCACGGTATGGGTACGCTCCAGGGGCAGGCCCAGATCAGTCATGACCAGCTCGATCGAAGGTTTCCGTACCTGCGTGAAGATCAGGAAGTCGATTTCGGAGGTCTCGAAACCACCTTCCTGGGCGAGGCGGCGCACCAGACGCGGCCAGCCCTCGTGGTTGATCTCCGGGGGATAGCGCTGGACGAGCTTGACGGTGGTGCGGCCGGCCTGCAGGGACTCGGCGCTCGCCGGCTCGGCCGTGCCGCCGGAGTAGATCCCCCAGTAATTCGCGTAGGCGCCGTCCGCCTGGAAGGCCGAGTTGAGGAAGCCCGGCTCTTCGGAGGGCTCGAGGACCGCCGCGCCCGCGCCGTCGCCGTAGAAGAAGAGGGCCGGGTCTTGGGGATCGGCCAGCTTGTGCATGAGGTAGACGCCGATCACCAGGACGGTCTTGAGGGCCGCGTTGGCGGCGATCAGGCCGGAGCCCGTGGCGAAGCCGGTGGGGAACGAGGCGCAGGCGCAGCCGACGTCGAAGGTGCCGGCGTTCTTCGCCCCCAGCTTCTCCTGCACGACGACCGAGGTGGCCGGGGTGATGAAGTCGGGCGAGTCGGTGCCCAGGATGATCAGGTCGACATCCTCGGGTTTGCGCCCCGCCGCGTCGAGGGCCTGGCGGGCGGCCCGCACGGCGAGGTCGGAGGTGGCCCAGTCCTCGGGCGCCCACCAGCGGCGGCGGATGCCGGTCGAGGCCTCCATCTTGTCGACGAACTCGGCGGGCTCGGGAAAGCGCTCGCGCAGGAGGTCGTTGGAGATCTCCCGCTCGGGGAGGTAGCTGCCGGTGGAGACGAGCTTGGCGTATCGGGGCATGAAAGGCTCCAGGAGTGAGTGATTTCAGGATGCGAGCGGTGCCAGGAAGTCTTTGAGGATCTCGGCCACCCACGCGGGCTTCTCGATGACCAGCCCGTGGCTGCCGCCCGGCACGACCTCGAGCCGCGCGCCGGAGATGCCGGCGGCCAGGGCCTGGGAGTGCTCGAGCGGGAACATGCGGTCCTCCTCGCCGGCGACGATCAGAGCCGGGCACTGGATGCGCGCCAGGTCGGGCGTGAGATCGAGCCCTTCCAGGGACGAGAGGATGCGGGCGATTCCCAGGAACCAGATGGGGGGCAGGAGAGCGGTCTGCTTGCGGTGGACCTTCAGGACTTCGGCCCAGGCCTCCTGGTAGGAGGGGCTGTAGGTCACCGGGATCACGTGGTCGAGCACCCGCCCGCCGTCCCCGCCCGCCGCCGCTTCGAGGGCGGCCTCGCGGGCTCGGACCGATCCCTCCCAGACCGCGGGTGTGATCCGCTCGGTGGCGGTGATGGCCGCGACGGAAACCACGCGTCCGGGATGGAGCGCCGCGAGCTTCAGGGCCACCAGGGCGCCGAACGAGGTGCCGGCCGCGTGGACGCGCTCGAGGCCGAGACCGTCGAGCAAGGCGATCACGTCCGCAACATGGGCTTCCAGGCTGGGCTCCGGCTCGCCGGGCGAGAGGATCTGGCCGCGGAAATCGCAGCGGAGGACGTGGAAATCGCCCTCCAGACGGCCCGCGATCGGTTCCCAGGCGCCCATGGTCATTAGGCCGCCATTGAGGAGGAGCACGGGCGGGGCGTCCGGATTGCCCGTGAGGCGGTGGGCAATCATGATCGCTCCTTCAGATACCCATCCCGCAACTCCCCTTTGACCACCTTCCCGTAGGGCGTTCTCGGCAGGGCCTCCACGAAGACGAACTCGCGGGGAATCTTGTACTTGGCGAGCTTCTCCCCCAGGAAGGCGGCGAGGTCCTCCGGCGCCGGCGGCTCGCCGCCGGCCACCAGGAAGGCAACGCCGGCCTCGCCCCAGGTGGGGTGCGGGATGCCGACCACGGCGGCGTCGCGGACTTGCGGGTGCAGGAGCAGCTCGCCCTCGATCTCGGCGGGATAGACGTTGACGCCGCCGCTGATGATCATGTCCTTCTTCCGGCCCGCGATGAAATGGAAGCCCTCCGCGTCCCGCCGGGCGAGGTCGCCGGTGTGGAACCAGCCGTCTTCGTCCAGGGCGGCGGCGGTGGCGTCCGGGTTGTTCCAGTAGCCGCGGCTGACGTGGGGACCACGGAGCAGAAGCTCCCCCACCTCGCCGACCGGCACCTCCGTGCCGTCCTCCCCGATCAGGAGTGTCTCGGTGAACATCAGGGGCTTGCCGATCGAGCCGGGTTTGGCGACGGACTCTTCAACCGTCATGGCGAAGCAGTTCACTCCCACCTCGGTCAGCCCATACCCTTGCTTGAAGACGACGCCCCGCCGCTGGTAGGCCTCGATGATCCAGGTCGGCAGCGGCGCCCCGCCGCTGATCAGCCAGCGGACGCTGGAGAGGTCGACCGTCTCGAAGCCGGGATCTTCCATCAGCAGCTTGTAGATGGTGGGCACGCCGAGCACGACCGTGCAGCGCTCGCGCTCGATCGTCCGCCAGACCTCCGCCGCCTCGAAGCCGCGATGGAGGACGACGGTGCCGCCGATGGTGAAGATGGGGGCCAGGAAGGCTCCAAGCCCTCCGGCGTGATAGAGCGGGGTGAAGATGGGGCTCACGTCGTCCGCCCGGAGCTGCCAGCCGATCACCGTGTTGTAGCCGTTCCAGACGACCATGCGGTGCGGCAGCATGACGCCCTTGGGCTTGCCTGTCGTGCCCGAGGTGTAGAGCAGGCACCAGAGGTCCTCGGGATCGCACCGCTCCCGGGTCCACGGCCCATCGGGAACGGCGAGGTCGCGAAGAGCGAAATGACTGGACGCGATCGGTTCGTCGAAAGCGACCCAGTGATCCAGGGAGACCAGATCCTGGAGGACCCGCACGGTCTCCGCGTGCTCGGCACCGTAGAGGAGCCCCGCGGGTTGGGCGTCCTCCAGAATCCCCGCCAGCTCCCGGGGGGTCAGGCGGGTGCCCAGGGGCACGAGGATCACCCCGGCCTTGGGCGCGGCGAAGAAGGCGTCGAGGTACTCGACCCGGTTGTCCGCCAGCACGGCGAAGCGGTCGCCTTTCGCCAGCCCCAACCCCTCGCGCCAGACGCGGGCGAGGCGGACGGCCCGGTCGTCGAGCTCCCGGTAGGTGAACCGCTCGCCCGTGGGGACGTAGACCAGGGCCGTCTTGTCCGGCGTCAGGCGGGCCCTCTCGCCGAGGAGGTCCCCGTGGACCATCAGGTGCCGCCGACCAGGCCGCCATCCACCGAGAGGACCGTGCCGTGGACGAAGCCCGCGGCGTCCGAGGCCAGCCAGAAGTAGGCCTCGGCGATGTCCTCGGGCTTGCCCATGCGGCCGAGCGGGGTATGGGAGACCATCCCCTGGAGCACCTTTTCGGGCATGGCGGTGACCATCTCGGTGGCGATGAAGCCGGGGGCCACGGCGTTGACCCGGATGTTGTAACGCCCCAGCTCGCGCGCCCAGGTCCTGGTCATGTTGATCACCGCGGCCTTGGTGGCGGCGTAGTTGGTCTGGCCGAAGTTGCCGTAGAGCCCGACGATCGAGGAGGCGTTCAGGATCACCCCGCCGCCCCCCTCGATCATGCGCGGCGCCACGGCCCGGGTGCAGAGGAAGACCCCCTTCAGGTTGACCGAGACCACGGCGTCGAAGTCCTGCTCCGACATCTCGGCCAGCTTCCGGCCATCCTTCCACTTGACGAGCTGGTGGTCGCGAAGGATGCCGGCGTTGTTGACCAGCACGTCGATCCGCCCCCACCGCTCCACTACTTCCGCCACGGCCGCCTCGACCGCGGCGGCGTCGGTGACGTCCACTTTCTGGAATACCCCCTCGCCGCCGTCGTCAGGGGCTTTGACGTCCCAGACGGCGACCTTGGCGCCGTCCTGGGCGAAGCGGCGGGCCGTGGCGCGGCCGATGCCGGCCGCGCCGCCGGTGACGATGACGACTCGTTCCGCCATCGTCGGCATCCTCAGAATACCCACCGCAGGCCGAGCTGGATCTCCCGTCCCGGCAGCGTCGCCCGCGCCCGGCCGAAGTTCGGGTTGGGCGTCGAGCCCGACAAGAACTCGGCGCCGTCGATCGAGTTGACGTCGTAGTTCGTGGCATCGGTGACGTTGAAGGCCTCGGCGATCACGTCCAGGCGCTGATCGCTGAAGAACCGGAAGCTCTTGGTGAGGCGCAGGCTGAGCTGGCGGAACACCGGGCCGTCCTCGTCGTTGCGGTCGACGCCCGCGGGACGGTCGGAGTTTTTGCCGTCGCCGTTGAAGTCGTAGCCCAGGCGGTGGTTCCACGGCTGGCCGGAGCCGTACTCGTAGATGGGGGCGGCCGTGAGCCCCCAGGGCAGGTGGAAGATGCCCGTGAGCACGACCCGGTAGCGCTCGTCAGCCTGGCTCCTGCCGTACTCGGCGTCGATGTTCGACGGGTCGTTCGGGTAGCCGAAGGGGAATACGGGGCTGAAGTCGTCCGAGATGTTCTTCTTGTCGGCGAAGGTCACCGCGGCGGTGATCAGGTCGCCCCGCTCGAGCGAGCCGTTGAGCTGGAGGATGAGGGCCTTGTACTCGCTGCGGCCCTCGTTGGTGTAGGTGTTGATCTGGTTGTAGGTCGCGTTCGGGCGGACCGGGTTGGAGTTGCCGCCGAAGTTGACGTCGCGGATGACGATCTCCTTCCGACCCTTGGAATAGACCGCCTGGGTGTCGAGGAAGAAGCGGCGCGCGAGGGCGTGGGTCCAGCCCAGGCTCGCCTGGGTGGACTCCGGCGTGTCGAGCTCGGGAGCGATCAGGCCGAGGTCAGGCCGCAGGAGCACGCCCGTCCCGGTCGGGTTGTTGGGATCGAGGACGAAGGGCGGCACGTTCAGGCCCAGCAGGGCGCCGTTGACTCGCGTCCGCGAGACCCGGCCGGTGATGCCGTTCTGCTGCCGCTCGATGCCGGCCGGGATCAGGAGGTAGCGGCCGTTGAAGAGGCCGGCGCCGGCCCGGAAGACGTTCTTGCCGTTGTTGCCCGGATCGAAGGAGAAGGCCACCCGGGGCTGGACGTCGTTGGTGTCCTTCTTACGCGGATTGGGCACCAGCGGATGGGTGAAGCCGGGGTTGTTGCCGCCGTCGTCGAGGTCGTAGCGCACGCCCAGGTTGGCCGTCACGTTCGGCCGCGGCCGCCAGTCGTCCTGGAGGAAGACGGCGTAGCGCTTGGTGTCATAGGTCACGTCGCTCGAACCTTCCCCGTAGAGATAGGCGACGGGGATGGCCCGGGTGTCGGTCAGATAAGTGAAGAGCCCGTACTGGAACGTGTCGATGCGCGACCGCTCCTCATGGTAGAGAAACGAGGCGCCGGCCTTCACGTCGTGCGTCCCGAAGCCCGCGTGGAAGGTGTCGCGCAGCTCATACCCCTGGCCGTCGCCCAAGAGGTCGCCCAGGATGTTGGCGCCGGTCTGGAGCGTGTTGCCAGAGGAGAACCACTCGCCCACGGCCGTGGAGTTCACGGGCTCGTCGAACTTGCGCCGGCCGCCCTGAGCGCGCAGCTCGTTCAGGCGGGCGTTCGAGAGCACGGCCAGGTATTCCAGAGTCACGTTCCAGTTGTCGCGGTTGAGGTCCTGACCGGTCGAGACGTCATTAAGACCGCCCGCGCGGAAGTTCTTCTCCCGATCGCGCTCGTAGGCGAAGTTGCCAGCCAGCGACTGCCCGTCGGAGAGGTTCTGGTTGAGCTTGACGAAGCCGAGCGTCTGGTCGAAGGGGCGCGCGACGTCGTCGGCCCGGGAGGCGTAGGCGCCGCCGGGCCGGAAGAAGGCAATGTTGTCCTCGTTGATCTGCTCCACGGAGACGAAGTAATGGGTGCGGTCTGGCACGATGGGGCCACCGACCGTGAAGCCGTACTGGTCGCGGGAGTAGCCGTTGAGCTCACGCTCCAGGGCGCTCTTGGTGCGCAGGTTGTCGTCCCGGTGGAAGCCGAAGGCCGAACCGCTGACCTGATTGGTGCCGCCGCGGGTGATCACCGACAGGGCACCGCCCGCCGTGCCGCCCACCTCGGCGTCATAGCGGTTGTTGATGACGCGGAACTCGCTAATGGCGTCCTGGCTGAAACGGATCTTGGAGAGCCCCAGAGCCGGATCGGTGAAGTCCACGCCGTCGACCAGGACGGTGGACTGGCTGGCGTTGCCGCCCGCTCCCACCACCGGGCCGCCGCCGATGAAGCGGAAGCCGCCACGCTCGCGCTGCACGCCCGGAGCGATGAAGGCCAGACGCTGAAAGTCGCGGTCCGGCACGGGCAGCGATTCAATCTGCTCGGGGACAATGTTGGTCGAGGTGTCGGTCTTATAGATGTTCACCAGGGGCACGGTCGTGCTGACGGTAATCGACTCCGTCACCGCCGCGCTCAGGGTGGCCCGGATCACCGCCGTCTGGCCCACCCGCAGCTCGAAGCCTTCTTGGTTCACGGGCGAGAAGCCCTGAAGCTCGAACGACGCCTTGTAGGTCCCCGGCGGCAGCGCGGGCAGAGTCGCCGAGCCCTGCTCGCCCGTCACCTCGACGCGGGTCAGTCCCGTCTCCGTGTTCTCGAGCGTCACCGTAACCCCGGGCAGGGGAGCCCCATCCGTGCCGGTGACCTGCACCTCGACGCTCGCGGTCGAGATCTGGGCTTCGAGGCGCCCCACCCCCGCCACCAGAACCAGGGCGAGCAGAATCGCCATCTTCCTCAGCATGTCCTCTCCTCGCGTCCCAAAGGACGCATCCGATTCATGAATTCGTCTCATCCCGCGGATCGAATCCGCGGCGCAGGATCTTGGAGAACTCGTGGACGGCCTGGTGGGAGTCCAGGCCGAAGTGCATGGGCACGCCGAAGCACTTCTCGACGGTGAAGAAATAGAAGAACCAGCGGGTGGCCAGCATCACGCCCACCAGGGGATCGACGTCCTCCCCCAGCTCGCCCGCCGCCCGCCGCTCCGCCAGACGGTCGGCGTAGGTGGCCGCGAAGCGGTCGGCCATGTTCTGGTAGAAGGCCTTGATGTGCTTGCCCTTGAACTCGATGACGTCGATGTAGATGAGCAGGATGTGGGCGGAGTTGTCCCCCACCACCTGCTCGATGGCCGCCGCCATGGACTCGAGGTCCTCGGGGAAACGTGCGGCGGCGAAGATCTTGTTGAGCGGCAGCTCGGGGTCGAGCAGCACCTCCCAGTACTGGTCGATCAGCTTCTTGAAGATCTCTTCCTTGCCGCCGAAGTGGTGGTAGAGGTTGCCCACCGACAGTCCGGACCGCCGGGCGATCTGCCGCATGGTGGTCGCCCGGAAGCCCTGGCGGGCGAACAACGACAGCGCCGCCTTCAGGACCTTGCGGGCCGAGGCGTCGGACTTGTCCGCCTGAGTTCGCTTTTTCGCCATCGGGTCTCCCGTGAGCTGCAGAACGGTGAATAACGGAACGAGCGTTCGGTTTTTTCAAGGAGATGGTAGGGCGGCGGCGGGCGGGTGTCAAGGTGGAGCGAGAAAGGCAAGGACCGCAGGGACTGCAAGGACTGCAAAGACACGGAGATCTCTCTCCGGTTGTCGTCCTTGGTGTCCTTGGTGTCCTTGCTGTCCTTGGGCTTCTACCCAGGACGGCACCGTCCCCATAGGGAGACGCTGCCCTCACTTCCCCACTGTATCTTCGATGCGGCACCGCTCTTGCTTTGTGCGTACCGTCATTCTGCAAGATCGGAGGGTTGGGGATGGGCAAGAAAGCCTCACCATGGATTCTGCCGGGCACGCTGGCTCTGGTTTTGGCGGCCCCGCTTGCGGCTGCCCAAGCGCCGCCAGCACCAGTTTTCGGTACCGCGGTGGAAGTGCAGGTAGTCAATCTCGATGTCTACATCACCGATCGTGAGGGCCGGCCGGTCAAGGATCTCTCCGGCAAGGACTTCCAGGTCTTCGAGGACGGCCGGCCGGTCGAGCTCAGCAACTTCAGCCGCATCGAGAACGGCTCGCCACTGCCGGCGGACGATCCCGCGGACACCGTCCCGGGAGCGGCCGAGCCGGCAGAGAAGGGCCTTCACCTCGTCGTCTTCATCGACCAGACCCGGATCGGCGTCACGGGCCGCCGGAACGCGACGTCCCAACTCGCCAGGGTCCTGCAGGAGACCCTGCGGCCAGAGGACCAGGTCATGCTGGTGGGCTTCGACGGCGCCAGCCGGGTCCTCCTGCCGTTCACCGCCAACCGCAAGGCCCTCTGGGCGGCGCTGGCCGCCGCCGATACGATCTCCCCCCGCCAGCTCCTGGCGCGCAGCGACCGCGACGAGGTCTTCCAGCAGCTCCAGTACGACGCCCAGGAAGGGCCCTGCCTCTTCACCGAGGAGCTCTACACGCCATACGCGGAGAAGGCCCTCTCCGAGGTGATGCAGATGATCCGCTCCCTCGAGGTGTTCGTCGACTCCCTGGCCGGCGTCCCGGGCCGCAAGGCCATCCTCCACCTGAGCGACGGCATTCCGCTCCGGCCCGGCGCCGAGGCCATCGAGTACGGAATCGAGCTCTGCGGCGGACAGGGCATCCAGCAGGGCCAGGCGCACGCCATGGACACGCTCGAGATGGACGAGCGCAGCCGCGCCCACCGCTTCAATCCGCAGAAGGCCCGGATGGACATCCATCGCTTCGACACCACGAGCCGCTGGGAGGACCTGTCGGCGCGCGCCAACGCCTACGGGGTCAGCATGTACATGCTCCAAGCCTCTGGCGCCGCCGCCGAGACGGGGACCAGCGCCAGCACGCAGGTCCGCTATCAGACCGTCCTGACGGAGTGGAGCGAGCGCGCCAATCTGCAGGACCCGCTGTCGTTCCTGGCGGACGACACGGGTGGGCGGGCGTTCCTCAACGGCAACCAGTTCGAGCCCGGTCTGCGGGCGATGGTGGAGGACCTGCGGAGCTACTACCTGCTGGGCTATATACCGCCGTCCGGCAACGACGGTCTGCGCCGGATCCAGGTGAAAGTCTCCCGGCCGGGATTGGAGGTGCGGCACCGCACGAAGTACCGACTGCGGACTCCGCAGGAGCAGATCGCGGGGCGCCTGCGCAGCCGCCTCGTGCACGGCGTGGGAGAGAACCCGCTGGGCGCCCGCATCGAGATCACCGGCCAGACCCCGGCCGGCAAGGACCAGGTCAAGACCCGCATCTCCGTCAAGGTGCCCCTGAAGAGCCTCGCCCTCATCCCCGGGGAAACGTTGCGGGAGGGATTGCTGACCGTCTTCGTGGCGGCCCAGGACGCGGCAGGGGGCACCACGCCCGTGCGGCAAGCCAGCGTGCCGGTGCGGGTGGCGGTGGATCCCGCCGCCGCCGGGCAGCGGGAGTTCACCTACGAGATCGAGATGGTGATGCGCAAAGGGCCCGGCACGCTCGGAGTGGCCGTGCGGGACGAGGTGGGTGGCGAGACCTCGTACCTGAGCCAGGCCTTCCGGCTGAACGGGACTTGAGCCCCGATGGCTTCTACCTCTTCCCCGCGGGCTCGGCAGCTTTCTCGAGCCTGCGGGGCTTGGCCTTGCCGGGCGTGACGCCATTGCCGGCCTGAAGACGGGCGGTCATCTGGGCCGAGTAGCTGGCCTCCACCCGCTTCAGCTCGTCCTTCTTCAAATGACACTTCTTGTACTTCTTCCCGCTGCCGCACCAGCAGACGTCGTTGCGGCCGAGCTCGATCTCCTGGACCTTCGGGCGGGGGGACACCAAATTGCGGAACCAGCTTGCCAGGGACACGGCAGTCTCCAGTCTTGAAAATCAGTAGTGGTTGAGCGGCTCGAACGGACCGGTGCGGACCGGTTTACTGTACCTTCACCAGGTCGACGACCTCTTTGACGCCCGAGGTGTCCCGGGCAGCCCGCAGGGCCAGCGACTTGCGCTCCCTGTCGGGAAGCGTGCCGCGCAGGCTGACGACTCCGTCGGTCGCCTCGACCTCCAGGTCCAGCGCGTAGCGGCCGATCTCTCCCAACAGATTCCTGCCCACCCGCATTTCGAGCACGGCGTCGCCAATCTCGCGCTCGGCGTAGCCGACGGCCCTGCCGGGCAAGGTGGACTGGGACGACCCTTCGCGGGAAGCGAGGCGGTTGTCCACGCTCTGGACGCCCGGGACCGACCTCGCCACTTCTTCGGCAAGCTCCTGGGTGGTGCGTTTGTCGACCGCGCCGATCAGGCTCACCCGTCCGCCGGCGGCGTCGACCGTCACTCCGAGACCATCCTCCCCGAGCTTGTCGAGAAGAGCCAGCCGGACGTCCTTCTCCAGCCGGGCGTCCGCCACGTCCTGCTCGCGGATGGCCTCGTTCCCCGCCTGGGCGCGCGGAGTGGGCACGGTGGAAGCGCAGGCGCTGAAGAGGAGGGCGCCGAGCAGCAGGGATGGGAGGACGTTAGAGGTCACGTCGAAAGGTTAACACGTCTCAGGCCGCCGGCACCCAGCACACCACCGCCGTCCCCCCGCCGTCGCGGTGCTCGATACGGAGGCGGCCGCCGTGGGCTTCCACGATCTCGCGGCAGAGCGGCAGCCCCAGCCCCGAGCCGCCGGGCTTCGAGGTGTAGAAGGGCAGGAGCGCCTTGCGCATCACCTCCTCGGTCATCCCGGTCCCCCGGTCCAGCACGCGGAAGCGGACGCCGCCATCCCCCAAGGCGTCGATGGACAGGCGGATCTCCTCCGGCGGGCCGCCGGACTCGTGGGCGTTCTTGAGCAGGTTGATGAGCGCCTGCTGCATCTGGGCCGGGTCGAAGCGGCCCGGCGCGGTGGGGAGCGCCCCCTCCAGCACAAAGGGGGTGACCTGGCGCAGCTCGGCGAGGAAGGTCTCCCAATTCACCTCCCGCTTGTTGGGCTGGGGCAGCCGGGCGAAGCGAGCGTAGCCTTCCAGGAACTCCTTGAGATGGTTGGAGCGCTCCTCGATGACGTCGAGGGCCGGATCGAGGCGGTCCGCGTGCTCGGGGTTGCGGGCCATCAGGCGCACGGAGCGGGCGAGGGAGGCGATGGGAGCCAGCGAGTTGTTGATCTCATGGGAGAGGGTGCGGATGGCCCGCTTCCAGACGTCCACCTCCTGCCGCCGCAGCTCGGGAGTGAGACGCTTGATCAGGGTGAGGTCATGGCGCCGGCCGTTCAGCTCGAAGGCGCGGCGGGCGACGTGGAACACCTCCTCCTCGCCGTTGCTCTCCAAAGAGAACAGCCCGTCGCGCCCGCTCGAAAGGGCTTCGCGGAGCGCCTCGGGGCACTCCTCCAGGATCTGGGCGAAAACCCGCCCCTCGAGCCGTCCGCGGGTGAAGAAGGTCTCCCGCGCCGTGCGGTTGGCGAAGATCACGCGGCCGCGCTCGTTGGTGAGCACGATCGCCATCGGCGTCGCCTCGAACACCGTCTCGAGCAGCATCTCGCGCTGGATGATGGCGTTGCGCTCTTCCCGCAGCACGTCGCCGACGTCGTTGTAGAGCGTCACCAGCTCGCCCAGCTCGTCCTTGCGGTCGACCGCCAGGTGCAGGCTGAAGTCGTGGTCGCGGAAGCCCTGGACGCCGTCGCGCAGGGCCTGGAGGACGCGGGTCGCGGGGAGCAGGACCCGGTCCAGGATCCACCACCCTACCGGCAGCCCGAAGCAGACGCTGGCCGCGAACACGGTCCAGGGAGAGGGGAACCAGTGCGCCGCCGCCATGGCGAAGCCGACTACGGCGAGAAGCCCGGCGACGAAGGCGAGGCGGACGCGGTCTGCGAAGCGGAGGGGCTTCATCCCCGCAGCCGGCGCTCGACGGCCAGCCCATGCTTCTCCATCTTCCGGTACAGGGCCTGGCGGGAGAGCCCGAGGATCTCGGCGGCCTTGGCCACGATCCCTCCGGCCTCCTCGAGGGCCCGCTCGATGCGCACCCGTTCGGCGAGCAGGAGCTCGTTGCCGCCCTCTCCTTCCGCGGCGGCCGGCGCACTCCCCGCCGGGGCGGCGCCGAGCCCGAGGTCCTCGACACGGATGGTTTCCGCGGGCGCGATCAGGACGGCCCGGCGGAGGGTGTTCTCCAATTCCCGCACGTTGCCCGGCCAGGGATGGCGGACCAGCCGCTCGCGGGCCTCCGAGTCCAGCCGCCAGATGGCGCCGGTGGGCGACGGCGAGAGGTCGCGCAGGAAGCGCTCGGCGAGGGGGAGCACGTCCTCCGGCCGCTCGGCGAGAGGCGGAATATGGAGCTCGATGACGTTCAGGCGGTAGAAGAGGTCCTCCCGGAAGCGGCCCCTTTCGATCTCCCGGCGCAGGTCGGCGTTGGTGGCGCAGATCAGCCGGACGTCCACCTGGCGGGTCTCGCTGCTGCCCAGCCGCTCGAACTGGCCGCTCTGGAGGACTCGCAGGAGCTTGGCCTGGCCGGAGGCCGACAGGTTGCCGATCTCGTCCAGGAACAGGGTGCCGCCGTCGGCCGCCTCGAAGCGGCCGACCCGCCGGCGGTTGGCGCCGGTGTAGGCCCCGGCCTCGACGCCGAACAGCTCGCTCTCCAGGAGCTCGTCCGGCAGCGCTCCCGCGTTGACCTTGACGAAGGGCTTCTCCTTGCGCCGCGAGTTGGCCTGGACGAGCTCCGCCAGCTTCTCCTTGCCCGCGCCGCTCGGGCCGGTGACGAGCACCGGGATGTCCCCGCGGGCAACCTGCAGGGCCAGGGTGACGACGGCGTGCATCTTCTCGCTCACCCACACGGCGCCCGCGAGGTCGTTGCGCTCGGCGAGGTCCTCCCAGCTCCGCCGCGCCCGGTGGCGCAGCCGGGCGTTCTCGAGTTGGAGCTCGCGCAACCGGAGGAGGTTGCGCACGGAGGCGAGGAGCTTCTCGTCGTCCCAGGGCTTGGCCAGGTAGTCCGACGCCCCCTCCTTGACCAGCTTGACGGCGGTCTCGAGAGAGGTCCAGGCCGTGATCAGCAGCACCGGCAGGCTCGAATGCCACCGCCGGATCTCCCGGAACAGGGCGACCCCCTCCTTGCCGGAAGTCGCGTCCGGACTGAAGTTCATATCCTGGACGACGACCCCGATCTCCGAAGCCTCCTTGTCCAGGACGCGGATGGCCTCGTGGGGAGAGCGGGCGGTGACGCAGGGGATCCCCCGGATCTCGAACAGGACCTGGAGGGCGGTCGAGACGGCCGGCTGATCTTCGACGATGAGAACCTTGAGCATGGGCATCCTCTATATATACCTCCTGTCCCCATGAGATTCCCGGCGCGCACTCTATTCAGTGCTACGTCAAACCATGAACAGACCTGAATGGAGGCAAACGATGCGGAAGATATTTCTCCTGGCCCTCTCGCTCGCGGCGCTCGCTGGCGCTCTTTCCGTTCCCCCTGCGGAGGCGGTCGGCGGTGGCGGCGGTGCCTGTCCGATCTGCACGACCTACCCGGACGGCTCTCAGTGCTGCGTCAGTTGCTGGTGCGATGCTAGCGGACGTATCATCGCCTGCACGGACCACTACTGCCCGCCCGCGGGAGGACTCGACTAGCTACACGTTCCGCGTCGCGATCGCCGGCGGCACCTGGGCCCCCCGCAAGGCGGGGCCCAGGGCCGAGGCGATGCCGATCAGCCAGAGGCCGAGGGCTCCCACGGCCACCACCGGCACGCTCAGCCGCGCGCCCGACACCCAGGTGACCATGCCGAAGTTGAGGGCGTAGGCCAGGGCCGCCCCGAGGACGACGCCGAGGCTGGTCACCATCCAGTTCTCCAGCAGGAAGTGGCGCACGATGTCCCCCTTGTCGGCTCCAAGAGCCCGGCGGGTGCCGATCTGACGGCGGCGCTCGGCGACCGAGAACGAGGTCAGCCCCACGATCCCCAGCGACGTCACCAGCACCAGCAGGGCCATGACGCCGTTGAGCGAGGCGACCAGCAGGCGGTCGCGGCCGTGGAATTCCTCCCGCATCTCGGGCACGGTGCGCAGCCGCAGGAAGCGCCCCTTCTCCGCTCCCAGCAGGGCCTTCTCCATCCGGGGGATCATCGCGCCGGGATCGCCCTCGGTGCGCACCAGGTAGGACGAGCCGTAGTCGAAGCCGACGGTCCGGCCGGGCGTCAGCATCACCCGGTCGGCCGCCGCCCCGAGGGGCTTGTAGAACCGGTCGATCAGCCCCACGACGAGGAGCCGCTGAGACTCGTCGGCGAAGGCAAGCTCGCGCCCAACCGCCTTGCCGTCGGGGAACGCCACGTCCGCCAGGGTCTTGCTGATCACCACGGGCAGCGTCTCGGTGGGACCCGCGTCGGCGCCATGCTCGAGCTCCTCCCGGGTGAAGCCCCGCCCCTGGACGACGCGGATGCCCAGGGTATCGAAGATCGATGGGTCGGCCGAATAGAACTGGGCCCGCAGCGGCTCGCCGCGGGTGCCCGGCAGGCGGACCGAGGTGATCGAGCCGCCCTGCCCCCAGGGCTCCAGGGAGGTGTTGGAAACGGCCCGCACGCCGGGGAGGGCGCGGAGGGTGCGCAGATCGGAATCGACGAGCTGGTTGAGCACCTCCTCCTCGTTGAGGCTCTCGGCGAAGGGGTTGCTGCGCACCAGCACCATGTGGTCGTCGTCGAAACCCGATTCACGGGCGAGCTGGGCCCGCGTGTCCAGGATCAGGCTCATGCAGTTGGCCACGATGGCCAGGGTCAGCGCCACCTCGGCGACGATGACCACCACCCGCGCCCGATTGCGCAGCAGAGAGCGAAAGATGGGTCCGAATTCCATGAGGGTCTCCTACTGATTCTTCAGGTGCCGGGCGGGCGGAATGGCGCAGATCCGCCAGGCGGGGTAGATGCCGGCGATGGCCCCGGCGGCGAGAGACAGGGCGATGGCGGCGAAGACCATCGGGACGTCGAGCTGGAAGAAGGCCACGCCGTCGGGACCATCCCCGTAGACGCGGTTCAGGATGGCCAGCCCGCCCAGGGACAGGAGCACGCCCAGCGAGCCGCCGACGAGCCCCATCAGCTCGCACTCGACCAGGTGCTGGACGAAGATCGTCCACCGGCTCGCCCCCAGCGCCCGGCGCACGCCCACGATCGAGGCCCGCGCCAGGAACTTGCCGAGAAACAGGCCGATGAGGTTGAGCGCCGCCACCACCAGGAAGAGCAGCGAGATGGCGGCCAGGGCCTTGGTCTGCGGCGGCACCACCCGGAGCTCCGTCATGAGGTCGAGAACGGGCGTGACCCGGTTGTCCGGCTTGTTGGGGAAGCGGCCCAGCTTCTTCTGCTCCGCGACATAGGAGTCGAGGTAGCTCTCGAAGGCCGCCACCCGCGCCTGGTCTGGCAGCTCAACCCAGAGCTGGATGAAGAGCACCTCCCCCAGCACCAGCCGGTCGATGAACGGCAGATCCTCTTCTCCCGGCTCCGGCGACCGCCAGGTGGACTGTGAGCCGGTGGGGCTGACCTCCATGGGCCCCGCCCACTCCAGGGGCACGAAGACGGCCTCCGGCTCACCCAGCGGATCGACGACCATGTCGTAGGCCCGGACCCGCGGGCGCCAGCGGTCGAGCACGCCGACCACGCGGAAATCGCGGTCGTCCAGGCGGAAGGTGCGGCCGACGCCGTTGCGGCCGCCGAAGAGCCGGTCGTTCAGTGCCGAGCTGATCACCGCCACGGCCTCGGGCTTGGCGTCCGCCGACCGGTCCCACGGGCCGCCGTAGCGGAAGGGGACGTTGAACATCGGGAAGAAGTCCGAGGTGATCAGGCGCACGCTCTCCCGGAAAGGCTGCTCCTTGGCGTTGGGCGGAAAGACCGTCATGCGCGAAGGGAAAGACGCCGTGCTGCGCGCCGGGACGCCGCTCTTCAGGATCTCCCGGACGTCGCGGTAGGCGAGCTGGGGCGGCGGCCCGTCGCGGAAGGGGCTGTCGGGCAAGCCCCACGAGTTCATCCGCACGTAGTGGAGGACGCCGCTCTTACCGGGCACGGGATCGCTCGCCAGCACGTGATAAGCGGTGATGAAGGTGGTCGAAACCCCCACGCCCAGGGCGATGCCGAGGACGATCAGGGTGGAGAGCACCGGGTGGCGCCGGACGCTCTTCCAGGCGAGGCGGAGGTTGTAGAGCAGCATGGCCGTCTCCTTCAGCTCGCCGCCTGCCGGGACTCGGGCCGGTTGAGGGGGAAGGGCGCGATCCGCTCGAGGTCCACCATCCGCCCGTCGGCGATGTGGAGCTGCCGGTGGGCGCGCGCCGCGTGCTCGGGGTTGTGGGTCACCATGATGATCGTGGTGCCCGACTCGTTGACCTGCTCCAGGATGTCCATGATCTCCCGCGCCATCCCCGAGTCGAGGTTGCCCGTCGGCTCGTCGGCCAGGATCAGCTTGGGATCGCCGGCCAGCACCCGGGCGATGGCCACCCTCTGCTGCTGGCCGCCGGAGAGCTGCGAGGGGAGGTGGCGCAGGCGCGACGAGAGCCCGACCTGGGCGACGGCCCGCTCGATCCGCTCCTTGCGCTCGCGGGCGCCCAGGCGCCGGTAGCGCAGGGGGACGTCGACGTTGTCGAACACGTCGAGGTCCGGGATCAGGTTGAAGCTCTGGAAGATGAAACCGATCTTCTCGTTGCGCACCCGCGACATCTCGCGGTCCGAGAGCCGGGAGACGTCCATGCCGTCGAGCCAGTAGTGCCCCTGCTCGAAGGCGTCGAGCAGGCCGGAGACGTTGAGGAACGTCGTCTTCCCCGAGCCCGACGGGCCCGTGATGGTGACGAACTCCCCCTCCTCCACTTCCAGCGAGAAGTCGCGCAGGGCCCGGGTCTCGACCATGCCCATGCGGTAGATCTTGGTGACGTTGTCCATCTTGAGCATTTCTTATCTCCCCGCGCCTACCGCCGCACCAGCACGGTCTCGGCGCCGTTGAACTGTTCCATGTCGGAGAGCAGGACCTGATCTCCCTCGTTCAAACCCTTGACGATTTCCACCTCGGAGACGCTGGTCGCCCCCACCTCGATCGGCCGCAGGGTCGCGAGACCGTCGGCCAGGACGTAGACCTGCCGCCCGCCGCCCTCCAGGAAGGGCCCGCGCGGCACCTTGAGCACGCCCGGCCGCTTCTCGAACACCAGGCGGACGGCGACCCGCTGGCCCTGCCGCAGACCCGGCGGCACGTCCTTGAGCTTGACCGTTCCCTGTACCTGGCTGGCCTGCACCTCGGGCGAGACGGACGTCAGCTCCCCGGGGTAGTCCCGGCCGCCGAAGCTGACGACCGCCGGCGTTCCCGGCGTGGCCTCGTCGGCATAGGATTCGGGGATCTGGGCTTCGACCTCGAACTCCGAGAGGTCCACCACCGTGAGGACGGGCGCGTTGGGCGCCACGGCGTCGCGGTCCTGAACGTCGATCGTGGCCACCATGCCGTCGAACGGGGCGCGCAGAGTCAACTCGCCCAGCCGGCGCTCCAGGTCGGCGACGACCAGACGCTGGCGCTCCACCTGCCGCCGGCGGTCCTGGACCTCGAAGTCCCGGGCCTCGCGGGAGAGCTTGCCGCCGTCCTGCGACTGCTCGAGCTCCACCTCGGCCACCCGCACGGCGTCGCGGGCGCGCTCGAGCTCCACCTCGTTGAGCAGGCCGTCCGCGCTCAGCTTCTCGGCCCGCTGGAGGTCCCGGCGGGCGGCGTCGAGGCGCACGCGGCGGAGCTTGAGCGTCTGGCCGTCCGCCTGGTTCTGCTGCCGGGTCGCGAGGTCCGTCCGCGACCGCTCGGATTCGAGGGACTGGAGGCGGGACCGCTCCTGGGCGAGCGCCGCCTCGACCTCGGGGCTGTCGATGGTGGCGAGCACCTGCCCTACCCTGACCGACTCGCCCGGCCGCACGGCCAGCGCGACGATCCCCTGGGTGGGGCTGTACAGTTTCGGATGATTGGCCGCGACGATGCGGCCCTGGGCGGACACGTCCCGCTCGAGGTCGCCCCGCACCACGGAGGCGACCTGCAGGCGTGAGAGGTCCACCGACTGCTCGGCCCGCGCCCAGCGGCGGACGGCGGGCCAAAGGAGAACGAGGGCAACGGCCAGCGTGACGGCGACGGCAAGCCACACCTTGGTCCGCCGGGAAAGTCCCGGCCCTCTGGTGACGATCTGGTCCATGGAGTTGGTTTCTTGGATCATGGCGACGACCCTATAGAGCAACGGCGGTGCCAGGGGTGGTCGCGGCTGTAAGTGACTGGAAGACAGTTAGTTAGGAGATCGGACGGCTGTCCGCGGACGCGGGCGGTTGACAGGTGTCCGGTGGGTGGGCGGACAGGTGTCCGCAAGAAACCTCTTCGGTCATTGGATATACTTCTCGGGATGAGCCAGCGATCGACCAAGGCACGCACCGTCCATGTCGATCTTCCCGATGAAGCCTTCCAGCACCGTCCTTGGGAGCCTCGGGAGGTCGCTGAAGAAATGCGCCTCCTCTGGCTCCTGGAGGAGGTACGGTCTCGCCGCCTGGGCTATGGCAAGGCCGCCGAGTTGGCGGGAACACCGCTGGCCAGTTTCCTCCTCCTCATGGGGAAGCACCACATCACACCCTTCGACTACGACGCAGACGAGTTGGCGCGCGAGCTCTCGTGATCGTCGTCGCGGATGCCGGCCCTCTCATCCATCTGAGCCTGGTCGGGAAAATCGACCTCCTGCCGCTTCTCTACGACCGGATCCTGATCCCGGATCTGGTATATGAGGAGGTGGTCCAGAAGGGAGAGGGGTTGGCGGGCAGCGTGGAGGTCAGGGGTGGTGACTGGGTAGACGTCGTGCCACACGACTCTGGTGCGCATCTGTTCCGGTCACTGAGAGCGGAGCTCGACAAAGGCGAAGCCGCGGCGATCTGGCTCGCGGTCGACCGACGGGCGGAGAGGATTCTCTCGGACGACCGGCAGGCCCGCCTGGCCGCGGAGAGATTGGGATTCAAAGTTCGGGGATCTTTGGGAGTTCTTGTCGAGGCGAAACGGCGGGGTGTGCTTCCCGTGGTGGCACCTTTGGTCCATGAATTGAAGACCAAGGGTGTCTGGCTCTCGGAAGACCTGATCGAGAGGGTTCTCCACGAACTCGGTGAGACAGGCGGATAAAAGATAAAAAGAGGGCGCCCCAGTGTTCCGGAGCGCCTACGTGGAGCTCTTTTCACCTTAGAGGAAGCGCCCGCGTCAAGCGCAGCGCGCTTCCGGAAAGCTGAAACCGACGAGCGCGGGCGCAGTCCACTCGAGAACCGCCTGGTCGCTGGGCGCCTCCGGCACGTCGTTGCCCCGCATCCTCAGGTAGGCCCAGATGAGCAGAGCCAGAAGGATCAGTCCAAGAAGAATCGCCCAGACGGGTATCCCCTTCTTTTTTTGAACCCTGATTTCCGCCATGCGGCACCTCCTGGACCGGGTACCCCGGCCTGTCGCGCCGGGATCGATCTTCTCCCTTAAACAGGTGCAAAGATCGGGCCGCTACTTGCGAGTCAGATGGAACTCGTGCTGCCCCTTCTTCTCCCCGCCCGCGTAGAACGTCCAGGCGCTGTCGAGCTTGCCGTCGGCGGCGAAGCCGAGTCTGCCGTCGTGGACGTGGCCGTCCTTGGCCGGATCGAGGTTGGTGCCGCCGTCGAAGGCGAAGACCAGCTCCGTGGGCGACGACTTCGCCAGGTCGAGCTTGAAGTGCGGCTGGTTGCCCGCGGCGCAGTAGTGGGTCGCCACGAGGTCGTTCCCCTGCAGGAAGTACACGGTCATCATCTCGTGGTCGGTGCCCGGGAAGGAGGTCTCCGTCACCACCGAGCCGTTCGAGCCGGTCCGATAGACCACCGCCGACGGGAGCTCCTGTCCGTCCACGCCGCCCTTTGCGCTGCCGTTCCAATCACCGGCAAGGCCCTTGAGCTTGTCGAAAGCCGTCTTCGCGTCGATCTTCGCCGCCGGGGCGTCGTCCGCCCAAGCCTGGGGGACGGCCAGCGCGAGCAGCGCGGCCGCGGCGATCCCCCGGAGAAGAGCTCCCTTCCGATTCATTGCCAATCTCCTTTCAGGGTCGAATCCATCAAGAAACCTTCGGGGACGTGCGCGGCGCTTCGCCGTACTTCTGCGTCGCATACCCCACGATGACGCCGACCAGGCTGCCGGGGAGCACGATCTCCCAGAAGTAGGGGTTCCCCATCAGCACCACACCGTAGGCCAGCAGGCCGCCCACGGCGAGCCCGAAGAGGATGCCGAGCGGGACCGACTTCACCTTGCGGGCGAAGAAGCCGATCAGCAGTCCGGCGATCACGCCCTTCATCGTGGAGCCGATGATGATGCCCATGATCTCGGGCCTCGTCTGCGGTGCCGAGATCAACGCAGAGAGTCCATCGAAGACGCCCAGGATACCGCCCAGCAGGAGCCCAAAAACGGGTTTGCTCATTCGCGTGTCCCTCCGAAAATATCGTCGTTCAAGCCGACATCGTCCTATTCAACGTCGCCGGGATTTCCTTTAGCGGCCGAACCAAAGAATCAGGAGGAACCGCATGATCAGGTACGCCAGGACCAGGAGTATCGGCATGCGGTGCCGGCGGGCGAAGCGTCCGGCCCGCTCCAGGAGCCCCTCCCGGTAAGCGCCCACGGGCAGGCCCGCGAGGTAACGGGCAAGGTCCGCCGCCAGCTCCTCGACCTTGGGATAGCGCGCCTCCGGCTTCGCCGCCATGGCCCGGCGGCGGATCGCTTCCAGCGGCTTGGGCACTGCCGCGCCCGCGAGGAGGAACGCCAGGAGGGCCCCGAGAGCCCAGACGTCGGTCCGCTCGTCGATCCGCTCCACCTCGCCGCGCTCCTGCTCCGGGGCCATGTAGCCGGGGGTGCCGAGGATGGTGCCGTGGGCGGTGCCCTCACTTCTCCGGCCGTCCTCTCCGGGGGAAAGAGGCGGGAGACCGGTCACCTTCGCCACTCCCCAGTCCATCACCAGCACCTCCCCGAACGGCCCCACCATCACGTTCTCCGGCTTGAGGTCGCGGTGGATGATGCCGTGGGCATGAGCGAAGGCCACGGCTTCGCAGATGCGCTCGAAGGCGCGGAGGCGCTCGGGCAGGGAGACGGTGGCGGCATACTCGTCCAGCCGCCGGCCGCGCACGCGCTTCATGGCGTAGTAGGCGCGGCCGTCCGGCAGCAGGCCGGCGTCGTGGACGGGCACGATGCCGGGGTGCTCCAGACGGGCCAGCACGCGGGCCTCGCGCAGAAGCCGCTCCACGTCCTCCCCTGATCCTCCGGGGGCCTGCACCACTTTCAGGGCGATCTCGCGGTCGAGCTTGCGGTCCAGGGCCCGATAGACGGTGCCCATGCCGCCGCGCCCGATCGCCTCGACGATCTCGTAGGGAGTGCCCGAGAGGTCCGGCAGGTCGGCCACCTCTTGCAGGTGCCGGAGCGCCGCGTCGGAGAGGCCGTTCACCCCGGATCCACCCCTAGCACCAGCCGCGCCTCGGAGCGGAACTCCTCTTCCGAGGCCGTCAGCTCGCGCAGCCGTTCCAGGACGAGCCGGCGGAGCTCACGCCGGGCCGCGGACAGGTGGTTCGTCACCTGGGTCACGGGCAGGCCGTGCTCGGCGGCGAGCCCGGCGTACGACGGCCGTTCCGGCGCGTCCGGCCCCTCCAGGTCGTAGCTCTCGAAGAGCTGGAAGCACACCCGCTTGCCGGTCCTCTCCGCCCATTGCCGGAGGTCCTCGACGGCGAGGCCGAAGAGCGAGCGGACCCATTCGCGATGAAAGTACTCCTCCACGTCCAACCCCTCGCCGGCGCCATGGCGGCGCAGCTCCTCCTCCGCCCCCTCGAAGTCGAGCGAGAGCGGCTCCTGCCCGCCGCCCCGCTTAAGGCGCCGGGCGGCCTTGCGCTCGTTGGCGGCGAAGCCGTCGAGGCAGGTGCGGAGATACGTCCGGAAGCGGGCTTTGGCGGGATCGTACCGCTCGAACGTCCCTTTCGCCAGCGCCGAGGCGAAGAACTCCTGCGTCAGGTCCTCCGCCGCCTCCCGCTCCAGCCGCCAGCGCGACCGCAGGACCTTGTAGATCGGCTTCCAGTAGCTGGCGGCCAGCGCCTCCCAGGCCTGACGGCGCACCTCCGGATCGGCGTCGCGGGCGGCGATCACCACGGAGCGGCGGGTGAGGGGGAAGCGGTCCCCGGGGCTCCAGGGCCCGGTCTCGGAAGGCATGACTTCAACTATAGGCCGTCTTTCAGGCCGCCCCCAGCCGCTTCCTGAAATGCCCCCGCCAGCTCTCCGGCAGCGCCGCCACCCCCACGGCCCGGCGCAACAGGTCCGGATCGCTCCGATCCTTATCGAGGTACAGCCGCACGACGTCCACCACGCTGACCCCGTTCTCGTCCTCGTGGACCCGCTCGGCGGCGTCCCCGGCGCCCAGCTCGCCTTCCTGGACGACGGCGACGTAGAAGCCGGGGCGGCCGCTTTCCAGGAATCGCTCGACGATGTCTTCCCGGTCGAACCTCAGAGCCAGCTTGAAGCAGGGCATCCGGGGCTGGGTGACGACCACCTCCGCCGTGCCGATCCGGAAACGGTCGCCGACGTGGACCTCGTCCTCCCACAAGCCTTCCGTGGTGAGGTTCTCGCCGAAGGAGCCCCAGGGGAGGTCCTCCAGCTCCAGCTCGCGCCGCCAGAACGGGTAGTGCTCCGAAGGGTAGACGTATACCGCCTTTTGAACCCCGCCATGGACGGAGAGGTCCGCCTGGCCATCGCCGGCGAGGTTGAGCTTGCGTACCTTCACCCGCCCCTCCACCGGCTCCTTGAAGATGCCGGTCATGATCCGCCGGCCGTTCCAGAGCACCGGGCGGGGCAGCCCCACGTTCACGGAGATGATCTTCATGCGGGAACGATATCGCGGAGCGGTACGATTGCGAGATGACCGAGCTCCGGCCCGCCACGACCGCCGACCTCGAAGCCGTGCTGGCCCTTCACGGCGCCTTCTTCGCCGAGGACGGCTACGAGCTCCGGGAGGCGGAGTCGCGGGCGAATCTGGGCCGGCTGCTGGACGATCCAGACCTGGGCCGGCTGTGGGTGATGGACGACGGCGGGACGGTCGTCGGCTATCTCCTCCTCGCTTTCGGCTTCAGCCTGGAGTTCCGCGGCCGTGACGCATTCGTCGACGAGCTCTACGTAACACCGGATCACCGTGGACGCGGCCTCGGCAAACGAGCGATCGAGCTGGCTGCCGAGGCTTGCCGCGGTTTGGGAGTGCGTGCGCTCCACCTGGAAGTCGAACGCGACAAGGAAAGAGCCCAGGAGATCTACCGCCGGGCAGGTTTCGTGGACCACGGCCGGTATCTGATGACCAAATGGATAGAATAAGGACCGAAGTCAATCATCCTGGGACAAAAGTCAATCAAATCAGGACGCAACCCAATCAAACAAGGACCCGAGTGAGTAGATACAGGACCGGAGCCCATCAAGTAAGGACTGCTTTCACACAGTACCAGACTAAACTTACTCAATTAGGGACCGTAGCCACTCATCCTGGGACCGATTCGGCTACTCCTTCGCTCCACGCGCCAGCAGCATCTCCGCAATGGCGTCCTGCTTCCCCGCGCGGGCGTGGCGGATCAGGGAAATGGTGTGCGGTCCCTTGAGATCGACCACCTTGGGGTCGTCCGCCAGGAAAGCCTTCACGATCTCGGTCTTTCCCAGCATGGTGGCGCAGAAGACGTCCATGCGGGCGCCCTTCGAGAGCAGGTACTCGGCGATCGGCTTGTTGCCCATGTGGGAGGCGCCGCCCAGGGCCGTTTCCCAGTCGCCGCCGCCCCAGTCCCAGGTGGCGTTGATCAGGGCGGGCTGCTGCTCCAGCATCTCCTTGACCTTGTCTAGATTGGCGTGGCCGGCGATGACGAACTCGCGGACGAGGTCGGCGTCGAGGCGCGGGCCGCGGTCCGGGACCTTCGGCTGGGGCTGGGGTTGGGCTGGGGATTGCGATTGCAGAGGAGAGCTTCCTGCGAGAGTCGTGGCGGCCATCAGCATTCCTCCTTGAAGCACGGTTCGGCGGGAGAGAGGCATGGGGGTCTCCTTTCACCGCCATCTTAGAAGGTGGGACTTCGCCCCGCATCTGGCGCCGGAGGTAGGGGTGGACTATGCCTTTCGGCCTATGCGGGAGAGCTGGAGCCGGCGCTATCATCGGGCGATGGTGGCTCCCGAATACAGTCGTCTCCTGCGCTGGGGCGGGCTGGCGGCGTGGTTCGGGGTCGGGCTGCCGATCTGGTTCCACTCGCCGGTAAAGCCGGGCTTCTTCGAGGGCTGGCTCGCCGCGTGGCTCCTCTTCGCCGCCACCTTCTGGATGACTGCCGGCGGGAGACTGTCGCGCCGGGCCGAAATGGGGATGCTGGCGTTCCAGACCGCCTGCGTCATCGCCCTCGTCCTCCTCCTCTGCGACGGCTACGAAGGCACGCTCCTCGTGCTGATCGCCATGCAGCTCGCGTCCCGGGTCTCCCGCCGGACGGGCCTAGCCTGGATCGCCGTCCAGACCGCTCTCCTGGCCCTCGCGATCGGCATCCACTGGTCGCCCCGGCCGGCGATTCTGCTGACCCCTCCCTATCTGGGTTTCCAGATCCTGGCGTTCTTCGCCTTCGAGGCCCTGGAGGCGCTGACGCGGACGAACGCCGAATTGCGCTCGGCCCGCGAGCTGCTGGGCCAGAGCAGCCGGGCGGCCGAGCGGCTGCGGATCGCCCGCGAGCTCCACGACGCCGTGGGCCACCGGCTGGTGGCGCTCTCGCTGAACCTGGAGGTGGCCTCCCACCGGGCCGAGGGAGAGGCCCGGGAGCCGCTCCAGGTAGCCCAGTCCCTCTCCCGGCTGGTGCTGACGGACATCGGCGAGATCGTGGACACCCTCGGCCGGGCCGAGCGGCTCGACCTGCGGCGGGCCCTCGAGGCGCTGACGGACGAGATCCCCCGTCCCCGGGTCCATCTCCGGCTGCCGGACGATTTCCTGGTGGAAGACGCCGAGGTCGCCCATCTCCTCCTGCGCTGCTGCCAGGAGATCGTCACCAACGCCGCCAAGCACGCCCAGGCGGAGAACCTGTGGCTCGACGTGGTGCAGGAGGACGGCGCCATCGAGGTGCGGGCTCGCGACGACGGCCGGGGAGCCGAGGCGGTCGCCGCCGGCCGGGGCCTCGCCGGCATGCGGGCGCGGCTGGAGAGCGCCGGAGGCAGCCTGGAGGTGGCCACCCGGCCGGGGATGGGCTTCTCGGTGGCGGCCCTGGTGCCGGTGCGGAGGGGAGCTTGACCCTCCGCGTCCTCCTGGTCGAAGACGAAAACCTCGTCCGTCAAGGCATCCGCAAGCTCCTGGAGCTCGACCCGCGCATCGAGATCGCCGCCGAGGCCGGGGACGGCGAGGAGGCCCTGCGCCGTATCGCCGAGGTGAAGCCCGACGTGGTCCTGCTCGACGTGCGGATGCCGAAGCTGGACGGGATGGGCGTCCTGCGCGCCCTCCAGGAGAACCCGGAGGCGCCCCCCTGCCTGGTGCTCACCACGTTCGACGACCGGGCGCTCACCCTGGAGGCGATCCGCGAGGGTGCCAAGGGCTTCCTGCGCAAGGACGTCTCCCTGGCGCAGCTCGTGGGGGCCATCGAGACGCTCGCCGCGGGCGGGACGTTCCTGCAGCCGGCGCTGACGGAATCGCTGATGAAGGGGATCGAATCCCGCCCACCCCTCGCCGGCTCCTCCCCCGTCCTGATGGAGCCCCTGACCCCTCGCGAGACCGAGGTCCTGCGCCTCATGGCCGCCGCCTGCACCAACCGGGAGATCGCCGACGCCCTGGGCACCGCCGAGGGGACGGTGAAGATCCACGTCTCGAACATCCTCGGCAAGCTCGGAGCGCGGGACCGGACGCAGGCGGTGCTGCGGTCGCTGGAGATGCGGCTGCTGTAGGTCAGATAGTCAGTTGCCAACTTGCATTTGGTCAGTTAGTAACTGACGTGGTGCAAGTTGCCAACTGACCTTCGTCATTCCAGAGACTACAATCAAGACTATGGACGATCCTCTTTCCACAAAGAAGGCCGAGAGGCCACTCCAGAACTCCAAGGATCAGGATGAGGATGAATCCCAACTGCGTATCCTGAGCACGGCGATGAGGTTTATGGGAGTCATTGAAGGAGACAATCCCAATCTCGCCGAGAACGCCAGCTCCGAGGTCAAAGCACGGATCAAGCGCCGGCATTCTCGTTGAACCGGAGCCCCCAGCCCCGCAACCCCCCGGCCCCTCTTCTCGTACAGGTATACTCGAAGGGCAGGTTCGCCCTTCGGACGGCGCCGTCCGGGCGGGCTTCGCGGTACCCCGGGGAGGGTCAGCGTTTGACGACGAAGGATCGCGTCACGGGCAGGGACGTCATAGTCGCCATCGGCGAGAACATGCGCCAGAGCCTCGAGCCTCTGGTGACGAAGACGATCGCGCCCAGCCTCTACCAGATCTATCTCCATCCGGACGACTACGACCACCTGCGGACGCTGTTCGGAGAGCTGGAGGCGGAAGCCAGGGCCCTGCTCGACGGCGAGCTCGATCGGATGAACCGCGGCTCCATGCCGGCGTTCTCCCGCTTCCTGCGCAAGAAGAACGAGGGCACGCCGCAGGCGCCGAAGTACGTCAGCGCCGAGGGCAAGTGGACCATCCGCTTCCAGGAGGACCCCAACGGCACGCTCAACCCCGGCGACGTCGAGGTGGTCTCCGAGTTCGCCAGGCCGCCCGAGGCGGGGTATGGCGCGGGGTCGAAGACGCACCGCATCTCGACCACCCGGCGGCTCGGGCAGATGACCACCGTGCGGGACTCGACGGCGCCGATGGGCACCTTGCCATCGGCGGTCACCGCGGCGCCCGAGGCGCTCGCCCGGCTGCTCTACAAGGACGACCGCGGCAACCACACCTTCCTGGTGACCAAGGACGAGATCGTCATCGGCCGCCAGGCGCCGGACGTCTGGGCGGACCTCTCCCTCGACACCTCGCTCGACGTGTCGCGCGAGCATGCGCGCCTCCAGCGCACCCCCGCCGGGACCTTCCGCATCAAGGACCTCTCCAAGCTGGGCACCACCGTCAACGGCGTTCCCCTGCCCTCGAGCCTCGAGGCGCTCGACGGCGGCGTGCGCGACCTGGACCGCTGGGAGAACCTGCCGGACAAGGCCCGCATCGGCCTCGCCGGCGTGATCTACCTGGATTTCGAGAGGATCGCCAAGGCGTGACGGCCCTCTACTTCGCCCGCCTGGTGCTGCTCGCGGCCGTGCTCGTCGTCGCCGGCGCTCTCGCGGCGCTCGCCGTCCGGGAGAAGAAGTAGCTTGGCCCGCGTGAGCGCTCGCCCCCTGGCCGCGGCCGGCAGCGATCCGGGCCGCGAGCGGCAGAACAACGAGGACCGCGTCCTCTGCGATCCCGAGCGGGGGATCTACGCCGTCATCGACGGCGTCGGCGGCGAGTCCGGCGGCGAGGTCGCGGCGCAGACGGCGCTCGAGATCCTGCAGGCCCGCCTCTCCCGGCGCACCACCGAGGCCGGCCGCCTGATCCGCGAGGCCATCGCCCTCGCCAACAAGCAGATCTACGATCAGGCCCAGGCGAACCCGGCGCTCGCCAACATGGCCTGCGTGCTCACGGTCGCCGTGGTGGACGGCGCCCAGGCCACGGTGGGCCACGTCGGCGACAGCCGCCTCTACCTCCTGCGGCGCGGCGAGATCCGCAAGATCACCCGCGACCACTCCCCCGTCGGCGCCCGCGAGGACGCCCGGGAGATCTCGGAAGAGGAGGCGATGAGCCACCCGCGGCGCAACGAGATCTTCCGCGACGTCGGCTCCGCCCCCCATCAGCCGGATGAAGAGGGGTTCATCGACATCACTCCTGTCACCTTCGAGCCCGACTCGGCCCTGCTGCTGTGCAGCGACGGCCTCTCGGACCTCGTGCCCTCGCAGACGATCCTCTCCGTGGTGGAGGCCAACGCCGGGGATCCGCAGTCGGCCGTCGGGGAGCTGATCGCCCAGGCCAACGCCGCCGGGGGGAAGGACAACGTCTCGGTGGTGCTGGTCGAGGGCGAGCGCTTCGCCGACAGCGTGCGGCGGCGCCAGCCCGAGGCGGCCTCCCGGCCCGCCCTGCGCGGCGCCGGGCATGCCCGCTCCGCGGGGCCCGGACGTTTCCTGCGCGCCTTCGTCGGCCGCGCCGCCTTCCTCTTCTATGGATTGATCCTCGGCGCCTTCGCCTTCGCCGCTTTTGCCGCCTTCGGACAGACCGCCTGGAACCCGTTCGCCGCGTTCGGCGGGGGCTCCGAGGATGCCGGCGGCAGCGCGCTGCTGGTAGGTGTGGGAGACGGAGGGACCGCGACCATCGGCGAGGCGCTCGGGCAGGCCCGGCCGGGGCAGACGATCCTCGTGTCTCCCGGGGAGTACCGGGAGGCCCTTCAGCTCCGGAACGGCGTGAAGCTGGTGAGCGTCGCTCCCGGGGCGGCGGTGATCCTGCCGCCGCCGGGGAGCGGCGTGCCGGCCGTGACGGCCCAGGGGGTCCAGGGCGCCCGCATCGAGGGCTTCCGGATCGCGGGCGATCCCCAGTCGGTCCTGCAGGTGGGCCTGCGGCTGGCCGACTCCCGGGTGGAGGTGGAGGGGGTCGAGATCACGGGCGCCGCCACGGCGGGCATCGAGGTCGCGGGCGCGGACCTCTCGACGGTCCGCTACAGCTACGTCCACGACAACCCCGGCGGCGGCGTGCTCGTCGAGGGCAGCGCGGCGCCGCGCCTGCTCCACAACCTGATCTTCCGCAACGGCCGGGCGCCGGGCGCTCCCCCCCGGCCCGGCGTCGAGGTGCGCGGCGGCGCCCGGCCGGCGCTGATCGACAACCGGATCGAGGGCAACGCCGGCGGCGGCGTCGCGCTGTCCGAGCCCGGCCGCGCCGACGAGGTGTTCGCCTGGAACTCCTTCGGCCTCGCCGGCCGCGCCGAGGCCGTGCGCCTGCCGGCTCCGGCTCCCGCCTTGGCGCCGCCGGCGGCGGCACGCCAGCCGGGACGGAGCCGTCGATGATGACCGCGCAGCAGGTCGGCCGCTTCGAGATCCGCGACTTCCTGGGCCGGGGCGGGATGGGCGACGTCTATCTCGCCTGGGATCCGGACACCGGCCGCGAGGTGGCCCTCAAGGTGATCCGCGCCAACCGCACGGACCCCGACATGCTGCAGGCGGAGAAGAACGGCGCCGCCCTCCAGAAGCAGATCTCGCACGTGGCGCCCCAGGTCGCGGCGGTCTACGAGTGGGGGCAGGACGGCGAATTCTTCTGGGTCGCCATGGAGTACGTGGCCGGCACCGACCTCGCGCAGATCCTCACCCGCGGGCCGCTGCCCGAGGACAAGGCCTCCTACGTCGCCCACCAGCTCTGCGAGATGCTGGAGGCCTGCCACCAGTTCTCGGCCGAGGTCGAGGGGCGCAAGTTCTACGGCATCGTCCACGGCGACATCAAGCCGGAGAACCTCCGGCTCCAGGAGGGCGAGCGCGTGCGGGTGCTGGACTTCGGCATCGCCAAGCACCTCTCGCAGACCCGGCGCTTCACCGTCAACCTGTTCGGCAGCCTCCCCTACACGCCCCCCGAGCGGCTGGACCGCGGCGGCGTGGACCGCCACTCCGACCTGTGGGCCGTGGGCGTCGTGCTCTACCTGATGGTGGCGGGCTATCCGCCGTTCTCGGGCGACGATCCCGAGGAGCTGGAGGGGAAGATCCGCTCGGGCGAGCCGCCCCGGCCTTTGCCGGACGGCGTCTCTCCCGGGCTCAAGAAGATCATCTACAAGAGCCTGGCCTTCGATCCCGCGCGCCGCTATCCGGGCGCGGCGGAGATCCGGGCGGACCTCGAAGCCTGGAACGACGGCAAGCCGCTGCCGAGCGAGGCGCCGCGCCCCGCCGGGCCGGCCGGCGAGGATATCGGCGCCACCCGGCGCACGGCGCGGCCGCCGCTCGACGACTCGGGCGCCTTCCGCGCCTCGGAGACCCGGCGCACGGACCGCCCGGCCGTCCCCTACGACCCGGCCCTCGGCGCCACCCGGCGCACGGCCGAGCCGGCTCTCGTGGTCCCGCCGCCGCCGCCCCCGCCGCCTGCCGCGGCCGCTCAGGCGGCTCAGATCCTGCCCCCCCAGCCGCCGCCCGCGCCGCCGCCGACGGGCCGCCGGCGGCTCCGCATGCAGACCGCGGGGGTGCTGCTCCTGCTCGTCGGGACCTTCCTCCTGGCCTCGCAGGTCTGGGTGCGGAAGGCGGCCTCGGAGATCCGGCGCGACCTCGCCACCGAGACCTCGCCCAATCTCGACGACCTGTGGAGCCGCTACCAGAAGATCTCCGCCTTCAGCCTGCCGGGCTCCGGCCTGGGCGACGTGCGCACGGAGCTGCGGGAGGCCCTGCTCAAGTCGGCGGACAGCATCCTCGCCAGCTACCACGGCGACTCCCCCGTCACCACGGAGAAGGGATGGCAGAAGGCCCACGACCGGCTGAAAGCGGCGCTGGACCTCAACTATCGGGACAAGGAGACGCGGGCGAAGATGGTCTACTCCCGCGCCCACCTGGACCGTATCGAATCCCAGACCCTGCGCTCGCGCGGCCAGAAGGACCCGGCGCGCCAGAAGGTGCGGGCCGCGGTCGAGGAGTTCCGCGACGCCGCCAAGCTGGCCCCCGACTGGCCGGACCCGTACCTGGGCCTGGCGCGGGTGTACGCCTACGAGCAGTTCGACCTGAAGAGCCTCGAGGAGTCGCTGAGCGAGCTGGAGCGGCACGGCTACCCCATGGGCCGCCGCGAGAAGGCCATGCTGGCCGACGGCTACCGCATGCGCGCCAAGGAGCTGCTGGCCCAGGCCAACCGGGCCCGGGGGACCGACGAGGAGACGGAGCTGCTGGAGAGCGCCCGCGACCACTTCACCCAGGCGATCGGCCTCTACCGCGAGGCCGGGAGCTTCGCCCAGGCCCGGGAGAACATGCAGGACGCGGCAAACCAGCTCCGGGGCATCCTTGACCGGCTCGAGGAGCTCGGGATCTGGTGAGAGGATTTTCCCTGGAGACGACCGCATGGCCGTAACTCGCAGCACCGCCGCCGACCGGCGGCGCCAGGCGGCTTCCCCGCTCGACCGCGGCATGGTCGTTCCGGGCCTCGCCGGCGGTCCCGTCCGCAACCGGGAGGCCGTCCTGCTCGCCGCCGGCGCGCTCGTGGTCCTCCTGGCGCTGGTCCTCGTCTACCTGGCGACCGCCAAGCCGCTCGACGGCGTCGACCAGAAGATCGCCGCGGGCGAGATCGTCAACCTGAACGCCCTCCGGGGATCGGAGCAGCTCCTCCCCGTGCTCGACGTCCTCGACAGCTCGGCCGAGCGCTCGTTCGTGGCGCAGGAGATCTGGAAGCGCGCCCACCTGGGCAAGCTGCCCAACGTCGGCGAAATCTCGCGCATTCGCGTCCCTGCCTCCGAGATCGAGCGCGACCGCCGGCTGACCAGCTTCCGCGAGCGGCTGGACGCGGCGCGCCGCCGGGCGAGCCCCGAGGACGCGGGCAACGTCTCCATCCCCCTCCTGACGCTCCGGGAGCTCCGCGACATCAAGCCGCGCCTGGTAGTGCGCACCCCGGGTCAGTTCCGCTCCTCGTTCTGGCTCTGGTCGGCCGTCTTCCTGCTCGCCTTCGCCCTGCCTCACGTCGTCTGGCGGGTGCGGCGCTTCGGCGGCGACGAGCTGGTGCTGCCGGCGCTCCTGGTCCTGGCCGGCATCGGGCTGGCGGTGATGGTCTCGGTCCGCGATCCGCTGCGCGACCTGCCGATCTTCCGCACCTTCGTTCAGGGCGTCTTCGGCGGCTCCCTGCTGATGATCGCCGGCAGCCTGGTGGACTGGGAGCGCTCGCCCATGAGGCGGCGGAGCTTCGCGCCGCTCTTCGGGGCTTTCGGCCTGTCGGTCGTCCTGATCCTCTTCGGCAGCGGCCCCGGCGGCAGCGACGCCAAGGTGAACCTGTTCGGGTTCCAGCCGGTCGAAGCGATCAAGATCCTGGTCGTGCTGTTCCTGGCCGGCTACTTCTTCGACCGCTGGGAGTTCCTGCGCGAGCTGCCGGAGACGCGGGCCGCCCTGCCGGGATTGCTGCGCAAGCTGGGCATCCCGAAGCTCGAGTACCTGCTGCCGCCTCTCCTGGCGATCGGCCTGGTGCTGGTCTTCTTCTTCCTCCAGAGAGACCTCGGGCCGGCCCTCATCCTGTCGTTCCTCTTCCTGGTCCTCTACTGCGTCGCCCTCGGCAAGCCGTGGATGGCCCTCGCGGGCACGGCGGTGATCGTGGCGGCCTTCGCCGTCGGCTACAAGCTCGGCGTTCCCCACACCGTCAGCGGGCGCCTCTCCATGTGGCTCTCGCCCTGGGACAACGGGTTCCGGGGCGGCGACCATCTGGCCCAGGGTCTGTGGGCCCTGGCGGGCGGCGCCCTGACCGGCACGGGCCTCGGCCTCGGCCAGCCGCAGCGGGTGCCCGAGGTGCACACGGACCTCGTGCTGGCGGGCGTGGGCGAGGAGTTGGGCTTCCTGGGGCTCCTGGTGGTGCTGGTGCTCTACGCGCTGCTCGTCTGGCGCGGCTTCCGGGCGGCGTTCCGCGCGGGTGGGATCTACAGCTTCTTCCTGGCCCTGGGGCTCACGGTCCTGATCGCGCTCCAGACCCTGCTGATCGCGGGCGGCGTGCTCGGCGTGCTTCCCCTCTCGGGCGTCGTCTCGCCGTTCCTCAGCTCGGGCCGCACGGCCATGCTCGCCAACTTCCTGATCCTGGGAATGCTGCTGGCCATCTCGGCCCATTCATCGGATCCTTCAGGAGACTCGGCGGCCACCCGCCGGTTCCACGGCGCGGCGAGGTGGACGGCCGCGGTGCTCGGTCTGGTGCTCGCCGCCATCGTCCTGCGGGCGGCGCAGGTGCAGGTGCTCCAGCCCGATCGCTTCCTGACCCGCGGCGCGCTGACCGTCCAGGCCGACGGCTACCGGCGCTTCCTGTACAACCCGCGGCTGGTGGACATCGCCCGCAGCATCCCCCGGGGCAACATCGTGGACCGCAACGGCGTGCTCCTGGCCACCAGCGACCCCGCGGAGCTGGTGAAGCGGCGGGCGGTCCTCGACCGGCTGGGAGCGACGCTCGACCCGCCGGACCGCCCGCGGCGCGGAGACCGGTACTACCCCTTCGAGGGCGTGACCTTCCATCTCCTGGGGGATCTCAACAACCGGGTCAACTGGGGGGCCACCAACACCTCCTACACCGAGCGCGACTCGCGCATCCGCCTCCAGGGGTACGACGACTTCGCGGGCGTCGTCGAGGTCCTGCAGCCGAACGGCGAGATCAGCCGCGAGATCCAGCTCGACTACAGCGAGCTCGTCCCCCTGCTGCGCCACCGCTGGCAGCCCGAGCACGCCGAGGTGAAGAAGATCCGCGACCGCGACCGCACGGTGCGGACGACGATCGACGTCCGGCTGCAGAAGAGGGCGGCGGAGATCCTCGAGAAGTACGCCCGGCCCGAGGGGCACGGCGCCGCCGCCGTGGTGCTCGACGCCGCCACGGGCGACCTGCTCGCCTCCGTGAGCTACCCGTGGCCCAAGCGGCTGCCGATGGCAATGACGGAAGAAGAGGGAGAAGACGCAACGCCCAACCTGATCGACCGGGCGCGCTACGGCATCTACCCCCCCGGCTCCACCTTCAAGATCGTCACGGCCATGGCGGCCCTGCGCAAGGACCCGGACGTCCCGCGCCGCACCTTCCTCTGCAAGACGCTGCCCGGCGGGCGGGTGGGCAACTTCGTGCGCGGCTGGAGCCGGCCGGTACGGGACGACCCCACCGACCACGCCCCCCACGGCGATGCCAACCTCGAGCGGGGAATCGTGGTCTCCTGCAACGCCTATTTCGCGCAGCTCGGGACCTACATGGTGGGCCCCGAGGCCCTGCTGGAAACGGCCCGGGCCCTGGGCATCTCCGTGGCCAATCCGAGCACGGCGGAGCAGCTCAAGGACGCCCTGCCCCAGGCCTCCTATGGCCAGGGGCAGGTGGTGGCGACGCCCTTCCAGATGGCCCGCGTGGCGGCCACCGTGGCGAACCGCGGCGCCATGCCCGAGGGGCGCTGGATCCTGGATGAGAGCAATACCCGGCGGGCCGAGCCCGTGCGGATCCTCGACGGCGGCCTCGTCCCCATCCTCACCCGCTCGATGCGCCGGGTGGTGACGGAGGGCACGGCGGCGCGCTTCCTCTCCGGCGTCCAGCCCGCCATCGCCGGCAAGACGGGCACCGCCGAGGTCAAGGACAAGCGGTCGCACTCCTGGTTCATCGGCTTCGCCCCCTACGAGGCCGCCGGCGGCCGGCGAATCGCCTTCGGCGTCGTCGTCGAGCACGGCGGCTACGGCGGCCGGCTCGCCGCCCCGGCCGCGGGCGAGATCGTCAAGGAAGCGGCCGGTCTCGGGCTGATCCACCAACCTTGAGAACAATGAGGATCTAGATGGACGACATGCTCGGCAAGGTGCGCGACTGGATGAAGCCCTGGATGAAGGGCACCTCTCCCCTGGAGATCCGCCGGGCCGTGCTCGACGAGGCCGAGTCCAAGGTGATCGCCGTGGGCGAGGGCAAGCGGATCTACCCCTTCGACCACCTGCGGATCCACCTGCTGGCGACCGACCCGCAGGAGCGGGCCGGCCTGGAGGCCGCCGCCCGGCACGGCTGGGACCTCAAGAACGAGATCGCCGGCCGCCTCGCCGAACGCGGCTGCCCCGTGCCCCCCCACTTCGAGGTCGAGATCGTCTTCGACGAGCCCCGGCCCGAGTTCGGCGAGCGCCGCTTCTTCATCGAGTACGAGGCGCGGCAGACGCCGCCGCCACCTTCTGGCATTCCGGCGACCGCCGAGGCCGCTTCCCCGTCCGTCCGGCCCGTCCTGGAGCTGACGGTGCTCAAGGGCAACGCCACCCAGCACGTCTACGACTTCGAGGGGCTCCCCCGCATCCACCTCGGCCGCCTCGAAGAGGTGATGGACCCGGACGGCCGGGTGCGGCGGCGCAACGACGTCGCCTTCCGCGAGGAGGGCGAGGTCAACACCACCGTCTCCCGCGAGCACGCCCGCATCACCTGGGACGATGCCGGCGGCGGCTACTGGCTGCGCGCCGAGCAGAACGCCTCCGGCACCCGCATCTACCGTGCCGGCCGCACCATCGACGTCAGCGCCCACGACCGCCGGGGCGTCCGCATCCAGGCAGGGGACGAGATCTACCTGGGAAGGGCCTGCGTGAAGGTCGGGATGCGGTAAAACCCCGAAACGGCGTAACTTATTTGTAAAGCGGGATGTCGGCGGAGCCGGTGAGAGCAATTTGCTCTAGACTTTTCCTGTCATGAAGCTTGCGACGTTGCCCAAGCGCCATACCCTCTGGGTCGGGTTCGTGGCGGTCCTCGTGCCGCTGCTGGTCCTGCTGGCGCTCCAGTACCGCTGGCTGGCCCGTCTGGACGAGACCTCCGCCACGGTCCACAAGGCGGTGCTCAATAATCTCCTGGAGTCGATCTCCCAGAACGTCGACTACTACTATCGCGACAGCGCCCAGCGGGTGCTGGACCTGCCCGCCTCCGTCTTCACGGAGAACCAGCTCGACGAGGCGGCCCACCTGTTCAAGAAGAAGGGCGTCGAAGGGGCCAACCGCCTGTTCGTCCAGAGCTTCCTGAACGATGACGAACCCCAGTACTTCCATTCCTCCTGCGCCACCTTCGAGCCTGCGAAATGGTCTCCGGAGCTGCGCGCCGTGCATGTCGCGATCTCGCCGTGGAAGCTTCTGGCCCACAAGGGAGCGGTCCTGGAGCGCGTGCGGGTCATGGTCGAGGAGAAAGACCCGGGCTATCGAATCCTCCTCTACCCCGTCACCGACGACTCCTCCCGGCTGGTGGGCCTCGCCGGCATGGTGATCGACGAGGCTCACTTCAAGAACACCGTGCTGCCCATGGCCGTCAAGAAAGGCCTGGCCGACCTCGGGTCGGGGAACGAAGACGAGCCGATCGTCTCCGTTCAGGATGCCTCGGGGCAGATCGTCTATGCGAATGGCCCTCTCCGGGCGGCGTCCGGCAAGCGGCCCGAGGCCGAGAAGCCGTTCTCGTTCGTCTTCACCGACTGGAAGGTCGGGCTCGTGAGCCGCCACACGACGCCGGCGGTGGTGGCAAGGCGGAGCTTCCTGGTCAACATCGGCCTCTCGGCCGCCCTCGCCTCCGTGCTCCTGGGCGGCCTCCTGCTGGCCCTGCGCACGGCCTCGCGGGAGATGAAGCTGTCGCAGATGAAGAACGAGTTCGTCTCCAACGTCTCGCACGAGCTGCGGACGCCGCTCGCCTCGATCCGCGTCTTCGCCGAATTTCTGCGGCTGGGGCGGTTCGACGGCCCGGAGAAGGCCCGCGAGTACGGCGACTACATCGAGACCGAGAGCCGGCGCCTGACCCAGCTCATCAACAACATCCTCGATTTCGCCAGCATCGATTCCGGGCGCAAGACCTACCAGTTCGTGCGCTGCGACGTGCGGGAGGTCGTCTGCGAGACCCTGAAGACGTTCGAGATCCGCCTGCGCCAGGACGGCTTCAACGTCATCGTCGAGGGCGCTGAGACCCACCTGCCCCCGGCCCGGATCGACGCCGGGGCCATCGCCCAGTCGCTGTCGAACCTGCTCGACAACGCTGTCAAGTACTCGAACGGCAAGCGGGACATCACCGTCTCCCTGCGGCGGGACGGCGGCTTCATCGTCATCTCCGTCCGCGACCAGGGGGTCGGCATCGCCCGCGACGAGCAGCGCAAGATCTTCGACCGCTTCCACCGCGTCTCCACCGGCCTGGTGCACGACGTCAAGGGGAGCGGCCTGGGGCTATCCATCGTCCGGCACATCGTGGAGGCCCACCGCGGCAAGGTGACGGTCGAGAGCCGTCCGGGCGAGGGGAGCACCTTCTCGCTCCACCTGCCGATCGACTCGCCCGAGGCGGGCTTGCCGGCAGCCGCCCCCTTTGCCGCCTCCGCCGAGACGAGGGAGCGGCCCTTCGAGGCCTGATCCATGCCCAGCGTCCTGATCGTGGAAGACGACGAAGCCATGTCCATCGCCCTGCGCGACGGATTCCAGTACGAGGGCTACTCGGTGACGGTGGCCAAGGACGGCGAGGCCGGCCTGCAGATGGC
>DATFNZ010000039.1:0-67367 GCA_035266085.1 Thermoanaerobaculia bacterium | reverse complement strand
AACGATTTCCCCGTGTCCGGCTCGAACTGAGCCCAAGTGCACGCGATCGAGGTCGAGCACCTCCGCAAGACCTACCCCGGCGGAGTGGAGGCGCTCCGCGGGGTGTCGTTCGCCGTCCGCTCGGGCGAGGTCTTCGCCCTGCTGGGACCGAACGGCGCCGGCAAGTCCACCACCGTCCGCGTTCTGACCACCCTCTCGGACCCGACCTCCGGCGCGGCCCGCGTCGCCGGCTTCGACGTCGTCCGGCAGCCTCTGGAGGTGCGGCGGCGGATCGGCTACGTGGCCCAGAGCTCAGGGTGCGACCTGACCGCCACCGGCCGGGAGAACCTGACTCTGCAGGGCCACCTGTTCCGCATCCCGTCGGCGCGGTTGCGCGGCCGGGTCGAGGAGCTGCTGCACCTCTTTCAGCTCGAGACCGCGGCGGACCGCCCCACCCAGACCTACTCCGGCGGGATGAAGCGCCGTCTGGACATTGCCATGGGGCTGATCCACGATCCCGAGGTGCTGTTCCTGGACGAGCCGACGACGGGGCTCGATCCGGAGAGCCGGACCGTGATGTGGAAGGAGGTCCGCCGGCTGGCCCAGGGCGGGCTCACGCTGCTCCTGACCACCCACTACCTGGAGGAGGCCGACCAACTCGCGCAACGGCTGGCGATCGTGGACGGCGGCCGGGTGGTGGCCGAGGGGACCCCTGACGAGCTCAAGGGGCGCCTCCGCGGCGAGATGGCGAATCCATCGTTGGAAGACGTCTATCTCGCCGCCACGGGTCACGCCTATGGCAGGGACATGTAGTGGAGCTCCTCCAGGAAACCTGGTATCTCTTCCTGCGCCTGCTCCGGGCGACGCTGCGGATGCCGGTGTTCGTCGTCATCTCGATCGTCCAGCCGGCTCTCTGGGTGCTGCTCTTCGGACAGCTCTTCCGGTCGGTGACGACGATCCCCGGGTTCGAGAGCGGGTCCTACGTCCAGTTCCTGGCGCCGGGCATCTCGATCATGACGGCCCTGTTCGGAGCCGCCTACTCGGGGATGGGCCTCCTGGGCGACATCGACCGCGGCGTGCTCGACCGCATGCTGGCGACTCCCGTCTCCCCCAGCGCCCTGATCGCCGGGCGCATCCTCCACTCGGCGTTTCTGGTGATCCTCCAAGCGGGCATCATCCTCGTCGTCGCCGGTCTGCTCGGCGCGCGTCCCCATGGCGGCATTACGGGCCTCCTGGTCGTGTTCCTCGCCGCCTTTCTCCTCGGGGCCGCCTTCGCCTCGTTCTCGAACGCCCTGGCGCTCCTCGCCCGCCGGCAGGAGCTGGTCATCGCGGTGATGAACTTCACCGTGCTGCCCATGACTTTCCTCTCCAGCATGATCATGTCCCGCAACCTGATGCCGGGGTGGATCGGCGCCGTCTCGCGCTTCAATCCCGTCAACTGGGCCGTGACCGCCGCCCGCGACGGCTTCGAGGGCCGGGCCTCCTCCGAGATCGCCTTCTGCCTTGCCCTGCTGGCAGGCTTCGCCCTCGTCTGCGCCTTCCTGGCGACCCGCGCCTTCGGCCAGTATCGGAAGTCCCTATAGAGGGCAGGCTATGTAATAGGGGCTAGGTAGCGGGACGCCCGAAGTCCTGCACCCAGAGGACCGTGTAGCCCACCGAGTTCCTGCCCACGGCCACGCCGACGCCGAGCTCGGTGAAGCCGGAGTGGAGGAGGTTGCGGCGGTGCTCCTGGCTCGCCATCCAGTTGTCCATCGCCTCGGCGACGGACAGCGGGCCGCGGGCGATGTTCTCTCCCGACATCCTGGCGGTGTAGCCGCTCTTGCGCACGCGGTCTCCGGGGCCGCTCCCTTCGAGCGACGCATGGCTGTAGTAGGAGCGCAGCAGCATGTCCTCGGCGTGGCTCTGGGCCGCGGCGTTGAGCCGGGATTCCAGGCTGAGCGGGGGCTGGCCGGCCGCCGCCCGTTCGGCATTGACCCGGGCGAGCATCTCCGCGCGCACCCGCGCGGGATCCGTGAGGCCAGCCGTCTGGCGGGCGAACGACTCGCTCTCCCGCCAGGCCAGGAAGAAGGTGTAGAGCGGGGTGCCCTTGATCTCGCTGATGCCGATTCCCAGCTCCTGGTAGTCGGCGTTCATCAGGGACTGGAAGGTCTCCGGATACTGGGCCTTGATCCAGGCCAGCAGGGCGGTGGGATCGTCCGGCCCCGCCGCGAACGCCTGGTGCCAGCCATGGGCCTCGTAGCCCGATTTGCGCAGCCGGCGCTGGATCGCCGGGATCGACTTCTCGTCGTAGACCACGCCCCCTTTCTCCTGGATCTCCCGGGCGTTCTCCTGCGCCACCAGGTTCAGCGGCCCGGCGAGGCTGAGCGGGGCGGCGCCGGCCGCCGCCCGCTCCTGGTTGAAGCGGGCGAGCAGCTCCTGGCGCAAGACCTCAGGAGAGGGCGGCCCCGCGATGGACGCGGTCTGGGAGAGGAGGGCCAGGAGGAAGATCAGAGCTTGTGGGTACATGGATTGCTTAGGACCTGGTCCGGATGAAAGTCACCGTGATCGTCAATCGTGGGGCGGGCTCCGTCGTGACGGGAGAGGTGAGCGCCGAGAGCCTCCGGCGGTCGTTTCTCCAAGAGGGAACCGAGGCCGACGTCCATGTCATTCCCGGCGAAGAGATCTGCGACACCGCGCGCGCGGCCGTGGCCGGCGGCGCCGACGCGGTGGTGGCCGGCGGCGGCGACGGCACGATCCGGGCGGTGGCCTCGGTGCTGGCTGGAGGACCCGTGCCGATGGGCGTCCTGCCGCTCGGCACCCTCAACCACTTCGCCCGCGACCTGCGGATCCCGACCGACCTTGCCGAGGCCGTGGCCCTGATCCCGAAGGGTGTGGTCAAGGCCCTCGACGTCGGCGAGGTCAACGGCGAGGTCTTCGTCAACAACTCGGTGCTGGGGTTCTATCCGCCGGTCGTCAAGGTGCGCGACTGGGAGCGGCGAAAGCTCGACCGGAACAAGTGGCTGGCGACGATCTCAGCCCTGATCAAGGTCCTGCCGAAGCTCCCGTCCCTCCACCTACGGGTGAAGGGCGAGGGCGTCGAGGTCCGCCGGAAGACCCGCTTCATGTTCGTGGGCAACAACGAGTACGAGATGAGGGCCTTCCACTTCGGCGCCCGTGAGCGGTTCGACAGCGGCGACCTCTACCTCTACATCGCGAGGACCCCCAGCCGCCTGGGCCTCGCCGGACTGGCGCTGCTCTCTCTCGTGCGCGATCTCAAGCTGACCCGGGGCTTCGACCGCTGGTCTCTGCCTGAGTTCACCGTCGAGACCCACCAGAAGGCCGTGGCGGTGTATCTCGACGGCGAGGTGACCTCCATGACGCCGCCCCTCCGCTACCGGACGCGCCCGCACGACCTGCGGGTGATCCTGCCACCAGGCTGAAGTGTAAAAGGTATCAGGAGCGGGTCCAGCGGATCTCGGCCTCGTCACGGTCGCCGAGCGCCCGGCTCAGGACCTCGATCAGGGTGGCATCGGCCCCCTCGGATTGGAAGAAGTCCACCGTCGTCCGGTTGAGGTAGTAGTCGTCGTCCTCCCGGGACTCCTCCTCCAGGCGGTCGGCCATGAATTGGAACTGCTCGTCGGTGATGGAGCCGAGCTCGGCACCCGTGTGCTTGTCGAAGATCTGGACCATGAGGCCTCCCCAGGAAATTTGAGCCGATCTTATAAGACAAGGGCGGGAATGCAGCATCCCCGCCCTTCATTGTCCCGTATTTGTTCGGGTTCGGTAATCGGCCCGGGTTCGGCTAGCGGCCGGTCGGAGCCGTCGTCGTCGTTCTGACGTCCCGGTGAGCCTCACGGCGCTTCAGGCCCATCAGACCCGCGAGGCCGATGAGTCCGAGCCAGCCGAGGTCCGGGCCGTCGTCGTCACGCTGGGTGTCCCCATACGCCGTCGAGCCCGTGTCCCCGGACGCGCCGGTTCCGCTTCCCGTTCCCGTCTGGGCGAACACGGCCGCATTCGCACCCAGCACGAGCAGTAACATCAGGGCGACCATCATCAGCTTCTTGCTCATTCGTTGCCTCCTTCAGGTTAGTTGATTCCATGAGCCTTCTGCCCGCGCAGTTCAGATTGCAAGTGAGGTGCCAAATTCACCGATTGAGGTGAAGCGATCCCCCTGGTAATCTCTTCCAGGTGCATTCGCCTGGAAGGAGATCCATTGAAGCTGAAGAAGTCGTCCGCTCTCCTCTGTCTCGCCCTCGCCGCCCTGCCCGTTCCCGAGGCTGGGGCCTGTACGACCTTCTGCCTGCGGAAGGGCCGGGAAGCCGTCTTCGGCAAAAACTACGACTGGAACGTGGGCGATGGCCTGCTGGTGGTCAACAAGCGTGGCATGGCCAAGACCGCGGCGCTGTCGCCACCGGAAAAGCCGGCCCGGTGGACCTCCAGGTATGGCAGCTTGACCTTCAACCAGTATGGCAGGGAGTTCCCCAGCGGGGGGATGAACGAGGCGGGGCTCGCCGTCGAGCTGATGTGGCTCGACCAGACCCAATACCCTGCGCCGGACGCCCGTCCGGCCCTCGGGTGCCTCGAATGGATCCAGTACCAGCTCGACAATTTCGCCACTGTCGGCGAGGTGGCCAAGAACGTCGGGCGGCTGCGCGTCTCGGCTGACGCGAAAATCCACTACATGGCGTGCGACAAGAGCGGGAGCTGCGCGACCGTCGAGTACCTCGACGGCAAGCCGGTCGTCCACACCGGACCGAGACTGCCCGTCCAGGCTCTCACCAATGATCCCTATGCCGACTCGCTGCGCTTCCGCGAGCAGAGCCGCGGTGGGTCCCGGGAGGTACAAGGGGTCGGCTCTCTGCCGCGGTTCGCCCGGGCCTCCGCGCGGGTGGAGGAGTACGCCGCCCGCGGAGCCAATCCCGTCCGCTATGCCTTCGAAACCCTGGATGACGTGGCCCAGGGCACCCATACGAAGTGGAGCATCGTCTACGACCTCAAGGCCGGCCGCGTGCATTGGCGGACCCGGGAGAACCGCCAGATGCGCTCCGTCACTCTCTCGGCGTTCGACCTTTCCTGCGCCACGCCGGTGAGGGTGCTCGACGTCGACGAGGGCGCGGGCGACATGGCCCGCCGCTTCGCCGTGTACACGCCGGCGGCGAACCACAATCTTGTGGCTTCTGCCTTCAGCCAGACGGAGTTCCTGGCTGGCCTCCCCCCGGAAGCGGCGGCCGAGACGGCCAGCCACCCCGAGACCACGTCCTGCACCGCCGCCAGGAAAAGCCCGTAGCGGCGATCCGCCGTACAGGGTGTCCGGAAAACCTGCCAGGCCAGCCCCCGGCTTCTTCACCAAGAAGGGGCCGGGTGTCCTCACGGGAGGCCGCCCGGCGCTCCGCTCGTCCTCGCCAGGAAACGGTAAAGCTTGAAACAAAGGGCTTTTCCCGCCGTCTACTGCCTTTAGACCCCCTGGCATCGCCGTTGCTCCCATGGGGCTGACGTAGGGGTCACAAAGGAGAGATAAAAATGATTTCCAGACAGACAAGAGTCTTCATCGCCCTCGCTGGGCTTCTCGTCATGGCCATGCCAGCGCTCGCCCAGCGCCGTCACCACCGGTACGAGCCCGAGAGGGAAGGTGCCTTCCGCATCCATCTCGGCGCCTTCCAGCCGGAGGGTGATTCGGAGTATTGGCAGAACAAGGAGCGGGACTTCACCGGCTCCATCGACGACTTCGAGAACGCGAGCTTCGGGCTCGACTACGTTCTGCCCCTGAGCGGGCGGCTGAGCCTGATGTTCTCCGGCTCCGTCTACGAGGGGGATTCCACCAACTCCTACCGCGACTTCGACGACAACTTCGGCGACCGGATCCGCCACGACACGACGCTGGATGTCGCCTCGGCCACCCTGGGCCTCGTCCTGCACCTGACCGGCTCGGACACCGCGATCCAGCCCTACCTGGGAGCGGGCGGCGGCGCCTATCCCTGGCGGCTCGAGGAGTCGGGCGACTTCATCGACTTCGACTCCCCGTCGCGGCCGATCTTCTCCGCCGACCTGGAGTCGAGCGGCGTCGGCTTCGGCTACTACTGGCTGGCCGGCCTGGAAGCGCCGATCTCGCGCAACCTCTCGATCTTCGCCGAGGGGCGCTGGACCCGCGTCGACGACGATCTCGCCGACGACTTCGAAGGGTTCGGCGAGCTCGACCTGAGCGGTCGGGAGTTCGCCGCCGGCCTTTCCTGGAGCCTGTAAGGACTCTCCCCAGAACGCTTGAAGGCCCGGTTGGAGATCGCTCCCTCCGGGCCTTCGCCGCAGGTCTCCCATGGTAAGGTTGAATACCCTTATAGATAGATGATTACCTAGGAGATCGATTCCATGCTTCGACGTCCAGCTCCGGCCCTGATCGCCGTTTTCGTTCTCACCGCCGGCCTGATCGCTTCCCGTCCGGCCGCCGGCCAGGGCTGAGTCCTCATACGCCAGACCGCGCCCGTGTTTGGCGCGGCAAGCAAGCTGGTGCCCGAGAAGGGAGAGTGGCAGGTGAGCCTCTCCTATCGCGGGCTCGATTCCGACACCCACTACAGCGGCACCGAGCATCAGCGCTTCCGGGAGCGGGAAGGCAGCAACGTCAAGAACACCCAGCAGGCGCTCGACCTCGGGGTCTCCTACGCGGCGACCGAGCGTCTGAGCTTCACCCTGGGCATCCCGGTCGTGAAGTCTTCCTGGGCGGTGCCGACGCCGATCCGCCCGGCGGGTCCTTACGCCAAGCAGGAAGCGAGCGGATTGGGGGACGTCAGCCTGACGGGACGTTACTGGGCCTTCGCCCCCGAGAGCCGGCACAACGTCTCCCTGGGCCTGGGGGTCAAGGCGCCGACGGGCGATCACGACGTCACCCAGGAGTATCCCAACATCGACGGCACCAACTCGGCGGTCAAGGCGGTCGACCAGTCGGTGCAGCCGGGCGACGGCGGCTGGGGGATCCTGCTCGACGTCCAGGCCTTCCGCCAGCTCAGCAAGGCCACCCTGTTCGCCTCCGGCACCTACCTGGCGAACCCGCGCGACACCAATGGCACGCCGTCGATCATCGTCGGCCTCGGTTTCGGGAACAATCCGGCTTTCGCCCAGGAGGGCCTGCTGGTCAACTCGGTGCCGGACCAGTTCCTGGTCCGGATGGGCGCCGTGGTGCCGTTCGGCAAGTCGGGCTTTGCCGCCAGCCTCGCCTATCGCATCGAGGGACTGCCGCGCTACGACCTGATCGGCGACAGCCACGGCTGGCGACGGCCGGGCCACGAGATGTTCGTGGAGCCGGGCATCGCCTACTCGAACGGCAGCTCGACCTGGTCGCTGAACGTGCCGATCGGCTTTTTCCGCAACCGCCAGGCGAACCCCTACAGCGGCCGGGAGGGCGACGCCACGTTTCCGGATTACATCCTGCTGACGGGGGTTTTGTACCGCTTCTGAGGGTCAGGAGATGACGGTCATCAGATAACGGTCAGCACGCTTCCTGAGCCGCGGCGACGAGGGCGGACAGCACCCGCCGGTACTCCTGATCGAGAGCGGCCAGGGGGACGGCGAGGGTTTCCGCCGCGGAGCCGCGCGGCATGTGCTCCACCTCGGCGCACAGCCCCGACAGGTACATGGCTCCGAGCGCCGCGCTGCTGCCCCTGAGGGCGTGGGCCGTCCGCTTGGCGAGCGGCCAGTCGCCGAGGGCGAGGGCCGAGCGGATCTCCGCCACGTAGGCCTGGGACTGAAACGTCGTCGCGATGTCGCCCAGCACGTCCCGTCCCGTCACCCGGCCCAGCTCGCGCAGCTCGCGGATGCGGGCGCCGTCGAGCACCGTCGAGGTCTCCGGCGCCGGGACGGCAGCCGCGGGCTCCCGGGCCCCCCTCTGGTTCAGCCAGTGCTCCAGTTTCTCTCGCAAGACGTCCTCCAGGAAAGGCTTGGTGATGTAATCGCTCATGCCCACGGCCAGGCAGCGGTCCAGCTCTTCCCGTCTGGCGTGGGCCGTCAGCGCCAGGATGGGAACCTGCCGGGCCGGGCTCTCCCGGATGCGGCGAGTGGTCTCATAACCGTCGAGCTCCGGCATCTGGCAGTCCATCAGGACGAGGTCGAAGGAGCCGCTCTTCAGCGCCTCCAACGCCTCCCGGCCATTGTTCACGGCATGGACGTCGTAATCCATCCCCGAGAGCTGCTGGACGATGACGAGCTGGTTGATGACGTTGTCCTCGGCCACCAGGATGTTGTGCCGCCGGCCGTTGCGCCGCGTGCCGGGCTGGGTCTTCGGGGCGGCGGCCGCCACGGGGGATGCCGGCTCGAGCTCGAGGATGAACCAGAAGGTCGAGCCCTCTCCGGGCTGGCTCTCGAACCCGATCTCGCCTCCCATCTGCTCGACGATCCGCCGGCTGATCGCCAGACCCAGCCCGGTGCCGCCGAAACGCCGCGAGGTGGAGCTGTCCGCCTGGCAGAACTGCCCGAACAGGTGGCGCTGGGCCTCGGCGGGAATACCGATGCCGGTGTCCCGGACGACGAACTTCAGCCGGCCGTCGGCCAGCCGCCGCACTTCGACGTCGACCGTCCCGGCGGTGGTGAACTTCACCGCGTTGCCCACCAGGTTGGTGAGCACCTGGCGCAGCCGCCCGGGATCGCCCCAGGCCCACTCCGGCACGCCCTCGCCGAGGACGAGGTTGAGCTCGGTGTCGTGGCCGCTGGCGCTGAATCGCAGCAGCTCCACAATCTGGTGAAGTGTGCCCTTCAGGTCGAAGCTCACCCGTTCGAGCACCAGTCCGCCGGCCTCAATCTTCGAGAAGTCGAGGATGTCGTCGATCAGCCGCAGCAGCGACGTCGCCGAGCTCTGGATCAATTCGGCATAGTCGCTCTGCTGCGCCGAGAGGCCGGTCTTGCGCAGCAGGCCGATGAGCCCCAGGACGCCTGCCATGGGGGTGCGGATCTCATGGCTCATGTTGGCCAGGAACCGGCTCTTGGCCTGGTCGGCCTGCTCGGCCGCCTCCTTGGCCAGACGCAGCTCCTCGGCCTTGCGGCGCTCCGTGACGTCGCGGTTGATGCTGAGGATGGCCGGCCTGCCATCGTACTCGATGGCGGAGGCGTTGATCTCCAGGAACATCGGGGTGCCATCCTTGCGGAACTGGATCGATTCGAAGTTGTAGAAGACCCCCCGCTCCAGGGTCTCGGCGACCTGCTGGCGCCCCCGCGGCACGTCCTCCGAGACGGCTTCGAGCGACATGCCGATGAACTCTTCACGGCTCAGGCCATAGATCTCGCAGGCCCGCCGGTTGACGTTGAGGACGATCTCGCGGTCGGGCGTAAAGATCAGGATGGGGTCGTGAGCGTTCTCGAAGATCCGGCGGTAGTCCAGGCTCGCCTTGCGCAGCTCCTTGGCGCGTTCCTCGACCCGGCGCTCGAGCTCGTCGCGGTCCTCGCGGAGCTCTTCCTGGGCTCGTTCCAGCTCGGTGGTGCGCAGCGCGAGCAGATGCGACTTGGTGAGCCGCTCCCACCTTTCGCGGCGTAGCTGCGCGCTCAGCATCAGCATGTAGCCGAAGAAGAAGGCCAGGCAGAGGTACCCCCAGCGGCCGATGCTCCAGCCGCTCGAGCCGAGGACGCCGGCGATCGCGAGGAGCGCCGGCAGGACCATGACGACGACGAAGACGAACACGACGCGGGGTGCGTGGGAGTAGAGGATGATCCCCATGCTGGCGATCACGGCGAGGATCGTGAGGACGAAGAACGACTCGGCGCCGGGACCGAGGCTCGTGATGACGGCGAAGAACAGCCAGCCGAGGAGCAGAGCCTTCAGGATCAGGGCCGAGTAGAAGCAGATCCGCCAGCGGCGGGGGCTGGCGTGGTAGATCGGGTCGAACCGCCGGGCCAGATGGACACGCAGGGCGGCGAGGGCCAGGATGGCGATCAGGGCCAGGTAGAAGAAGACGGGGGTCCGCCTCTGCAGGCCTGCCGCCAGCCCGAGGACCAGGACGACGAAGGGATAGCTCAGCGTGCCCAGCAGTGAACGCTGAGCTGACAGCCGGTCCGCGGACTCCCTCACCGCGGGCGGAATCTGATCCCCACTCCTCAATCCTGACACGGCAGAGGACCCTTACGGCAAGTGTACGATTATATCCAGGATCGTAGCCCATTTATCTTAATTTGAATAGCGGGTCGAGGTTTAATAACGATCTCAAGCATTCGCGGGACATTAGGTATACGCACATAGATCTGCCGATAGATACGCACAAGCTTCAGCCATGGCAAGGAACAAGAGAATGAACAACCCGGCATAGGGGTTGCTTAGTATCAAATCCGGCTCTATCGCTGCCGCGGCGTTAGGGTGGACCTTGAAACTCTTACTGGCAAAGGAGTGGCGACATGGATGCACAGCGACTGGCGAGAGGCTTGGCATGGTTCAGCATCGGGTTGGGGTTGACGGAGATGGTGGCCCCCGGATGGCTGGGAGAGAAGATCGGCCTGGGGCCGCGGACGGGGCTTCTCCGCACGCTGGGCGCCCGGGAGACGCTGACGGGAGTGGGCGCGCTGAGTCAGGCCCGGCCCGTCGGCCCGATCTGGGGGCGGGTGGCCGGGGATGTCATGGATCTGGCGGTCCTGGGGGCCGCGGCCAGGTCCTACGACGCACAGCGGAACCGCCTCGCCCTGGCCGCGGCCGCCGTTCTGGGCGTCACCGTGCTGGACGTGGTCTGCGCCCTGAAGCTCCAGCAGAACAGCTACGGATGGGCCTGAAGTCCTGGGGGTGGGGACGGCAGGCCCAACGGGCCGTGATTCCTCAGCCCAGGGCAACGCCCTGGGCCGAGAGACGGCGCGGCGTCCGGGAAATCCGCGGTTGATCCCACAACCCGGCCCGATGGGCCGGGCTGAGGGAACCCGGACCGTTGGCCCGGAGAAGATTTTCAGAAAACCTTCCCGCGCGCGCTACGTAGCAATAGATACCCCCCTACAGACCCTGGCCTCCCCGAAACGCCGTCGGCGGGGCGAAGCCATGGAGGCCAGCCGGGGGAGCACCGAGTCTTGAGACCGCCGATCCCGACAACGCATCCCACCAGAAACTGGAGACCAAAATGTCCCTCGTCTACGTCGCCGCCCTGATCCTGGGCTTTTCACTCATCATCGTGATCTTCCGCTCCCTCGTCTACATCCCCAACAACCGCGTGGGCGTCCTGGAGAAGCTGATCAGCGGCAAGGGCTCCGTGCGGTCCGGCCTGATCGCCCTGGAGGGGGAGGCCGGCTTCCAGCCGGACCTGCTGCGCGGCGGCTGGCACTTCCTCAAGCCGTTCCAGTACCGCATCCATCGGCTGCCGCTGGTCACCATCCCGCAGGGCGAGATCGGCTACGTCTTCGCCCGCGACGGCCAGTCGCTGCCGCCGACCCAGACGCTCGCCTCCAACCTGCGCGCCAACGACTTCCAGGAGGCCGCCGCCTTCCTGCGCGCGGGCGGCCAGAAGGGACCGCAGCGCATGGTCCTGCGCGAAGGCACCTATGCCATCAACGGCGCGCTCTTCGTGGTGCTGACCCGCGACCGCATCTACTACCTGCCCCTCGACCGCGGCGAGCAGGAGGTGTTCGAGAAGATGGGCGAGCTGATCCGCGAGCGCAAGGGCTATCACCCGGTCATCATCCTGGGCGCCGAGGACCGCATCGGCATCGTCACGGTGCACGACGGGCCGGCCATCCCCGCGGGCGAGATCATCGCCTACCGGGTCGGCCATGACCCCGCCCATCCCGAGACGTACCACAACAGCTTCCAGGACGCCGACAAGTTCCTGACCGCCGGCGGCCAGCGCGGCCGGCAGCTCCAGGTGCTGGTGGAAGGCACCTACTACATCAACCGCCTCTTCGCCACCGAGGAGCTGGTGCCCAAGACGGTCGTCGAGGTGGGCCACGTGGGCGTCGTCGTCTCGTACACCGGCGAGACCGGCCGCGACCTCTCGGGGCGGGACTACAAGCACGGCGAGCTGGTGGCGGTGGGGGAGCGGGGCGTTTGGAACGAGCCGCTGCTGCCCGGCAAGTACGCCTTCAACACCTACGCGGGCAAGGTCATCATGGTGCCGACGACCAACTTCATCCTGAAGTGGAACCGGACGGAGACGGGCGCGCACCGCTTCGACGAGAACCTCTCCGAGGTGAGCCTGATCACCAAGGACGCCTTCGAGCCGAGCCTGCCGCTGTCGGTGGTGGTGCACATCGACTACCGCAAGGCGCCGCTCGTTATCCAGCGCTTCGGCGACGTCAAGAAGCTGGTCGAGCAGACGCTCGACCCGATGGTCAGCGCCTACTTCAAGAACGTCGGCCAGACCCGCACCCTGATCCAGCTCCTCCAGGACCGCGCCGAGATCCAGGACCTCTCGGGCGTGCAGATGAAGGAGAAGTTCGTCATCTACAACCTCGAGCTCCAGGAGGTGCTGATCGGCACGCCGACCTCCGGGGACGGCGGTGGCCAGATCGAGCAGATCCTGGTGCAGCTCCGCTCGCGCCAGATCGCCGAGGAGCAGGTCGAGACCTACAACCGGCAGGAGCGCGCCGCCGTCAAGGAGCGCGAGCTGCGCGAGGCCGAGAGCCGGGCGCGCCAGCAGCAGGCGCTGACGGAGTCGGAGATCGCCATCGCCGTGCAGTCCAACCAGGGTAAGGCCGAATACGCCCGCGCCCAGCAGCAGGCGTCGCAGATCCAGGCCCTGGCCACGGCCGAGGCGGAGAAGATCCGCATCCTGGCCGAGGGCGAAGCGAAGAGGATCCGCCTGGTCGGCGAGTCCGAGGCCGACCGCACGGCCCGCGTGGGCGTCGCCCAGGCGCTGGCGCTCGACGAGCAGGTGCGCGCCTACGGCGGCCCGCAGTTCCAGCTCATCCAGCACGTGATGGGCCGCTTCGCCGAGGCGATCGAGAAGTCCGGGTCCGACGTCGTGCCGAAGATCCAGATGACCTCCGACGGCAAGGGCGGCGGCAGCCTGGTGGAGAACCTGCTCGCCCTGCTCCTCTCCGGCAAGCTGGGCGAGACCATGGGCGTAATGCCCACGATGGTGGCCGATCCCGAGGCCGACAGCCTGCGCGCGGAGCTGCGCCGCAGCCTGAACGGCAACAGCGGCTCCAAGTGGGCCGGCGGCACGTAGAAAAAAGGACGGGGCTCTTCCTTATGTCCCCCCAAGACGGGGAGAGCCCCGATTTCTTGTATCCTTCAGTTGTCAAAGAGCGCAAAGCCATCCAGACTCGGGTAAAAGACCTTTTGGCTCTCGGAAAAAATCAATTGGGCCCAGAAAAGAGTCTATTCTCCGGATAAAAGGTTAATTCTCCGCAGTTTCAACTCAATTGCTCCGGGAAAAGAGTCTTTTCCTCGTCCCGTCTGGCGTAAATGGGAGGCTACTACTCTTTTCCTGTGCCCATCAAGGCTTTTCTCCCGTCTTTTGACTCAAATCTCGAGCCAATTGCTCTTTTGGCGGCGGCAAAAGGTCTTTTGCCGCCGCTACAAGTCTTTTGGGAGAGTGGGGAAGTCTTTTGGCGGATTTAGTCTTGCTGAATTGAGTGGGCGGGATTATAGTGCCCGGCGCTTCGGGTAATTCACCACGAGTGGGCGGCTCTTTGACAACTGAATCGAATGCGGGCGAGGAGCAGTGGGCGGCTGCTCCTCGCCCGGTGATAGTGTTGGGGCATGACGGCGCCCCAGGAAGATCTCCCCGCCACGCCCGGGCGTTACCGCGTCGGCGAGTTCGTCCGCTGGAGCGACATCGATCTCGCGGGCATCATTTGCTACGGCGCCTACGTGCGGTTCTTCGAGATCGCCGAGAGCGAGCTCTTCCGGTCGATCGGCTTCCCCTTCTCCCAGCTCTTTGAGCGCTTCGACTTCTGGCTGCCGAGGGCCGCGCTCCACTTCGAGTTCCGCAGCCCCGCCCTGCTCGACGACCGCCTGGACGTCGAGATGTGGGTCTCGCAGGTCGGCAACTCGTCGCTGCGTCTCCAGTTCGAGGTGCGCAAGCAGGGTCCCGAGAGGGTGATGACGGCGGAAGGCTATGCTGTCCTGGTGGCGGTGGCGCGGGGGGATCTGCGGCCGATCCCGCTGCCGCCGGAGTTCGTGGCAGCGCTGGGGCCCTATCGGGGTGGTGATCAAGGACTGCAAGGACAACAAGGACTGCAATGAGGTCGGGTTCTTGTCCCTGATGTCCTTGAGGTCCTTGCAGTCCTTGTCGTCCTTGGATCGGCCCTAAAGAAAAAAGCCGCCGCTCCGGTGAGCGGCGGCTGGAGGAGCGAGCCTTGCGGCCCGGTGAGGGTCAGTGGGGAACGCTGGCGAAGGTGCCGTCCTCCAGCTTGCTCTCGAAGAGCAGGCGCCCTTCGCGGTAGGTGGCGCCCCGGAGGGCGAGGGCCAGCACGTCGCCGAGGTCCTCGGCGAAGTGGATCTTGAGGGTGTCGCGGACCTCCTGCGGCAGATCCTCGAGATCGGCCTCGTTGGCCTGGGGCAGCACCACCTCGGTGATCCCCGCCCGCACGGCGCCCAGAACCTTCTCCTTGACGCCGCCGATCGGCAGCACCCGGCCGGAGAGGGTGATCTCACCGGTCATGGCGAGGTCGAACCGCGCCGGCCTGCCGGACAGGGCCGAGACCATGGAGGTGGCCATCGACACGCCGGCCGAGGGGCCGTCCTTGGGGATGGCGCCCGCCGGCACGTGGATGTGCAGGTCGCGGTCGAAGCACTCGGCGGGAATGCCGAGCGACTCCGCGTGCGACTTGGCGTAGGTCCACGCCGCCCGCGCCGACTCCTTCATCACGTCGCCGAGCTGGCCGGTGAGCACCAGCTCACCCTTGCCGCGCATCGTCGAAGCCTCGACGAACATGATGTCGCCGCCCATCGGGGTGTAGTACATGCCCGTCGCGACGCCGACCTGATCCTGGCGGGCCGCCCGCTCGGGGTGGACCTTCGGCCGGCCGAGGAGCTCGCGCACCTTGGCGGCGTCGACGTCCATCCGCTCCACCTCCCGCGCCGCGATCTTGCGGGCCACCTTGCGGGACAGCTTGCCCAGCTCGCGCTCGAGCTGCCGCACGCCGGACTCCCGGGTATAGCCCGTGACGATCTCGGCGATGGCCTCTTCGCCGAGCGCGATCCGCTCCGGGCTCAGGCCGTTCTCCTTGAGCTGCCGCGGCACCAGGTAGCGCTGGGCGATGGCGAGCTTCTCGCGCTCCGTGTACCCCGAGAACTGCACGACCTCCATGCGGTCGAGCAGCGGCCCCGGGATGTTCTGGATGAAGTTCGCCGTGGCGATGAACAGCACCTCCGAGAGGTCGAACGGCACGCCCATGTAATGGTCCGTGAACGAGTCGTTCTGCGCCGGATCGAGCACCTCGAGCAGCGCGCTCGCCGGATCGCCCTGGTACGAGACGCCGACCTTGTCGACCTCGTCGAGCAGGAAGACCGGGTTCTTGGCGCCCGCCTGCTTCATTCCCTGGATGATGCGGCCGGGCATGGCGCCGACGTAGGTGCGCCGGTGGCCGCGGATGTCGGCCTCGTCGCGCACGCCGCCGAGCGAGATGCGGACGTACTTGCGCCCCATCGCCCGGGCGATCGACTTGGCGACCGAGGTCTTGCCGACGCCCGGCGGGCCGACGAAGAGCAGGATGGGCCCCTTGGCCTTCCTCTTCTCCTCGGCGGTCACGGGGTTGACGGGCTCGAGGGTCTCGTCCACCGCGGCCTCGCCGTCGATGTCGATGCCGTCGATGCCGGCAATCCCAGCGGCGCCGGCTTCGGCGGCTTCAGCCTCCGCCTTGCGGGTCTCCGCCTCCTCCTCTTCCGCCCGGAGCTGCCGGACGGCGAGGAACTCGAGCACGCGGTCCTTCACGTCGCCGAGGGCGTAGTGGTCCTCGTCGAGAGTGTCGGCGGCCGTCGGGATGTCGATGTGCTCGGGGCTGCGGGTGTTCCACGGCAGCTCCGCGATGGTCTCGAGGTAGGTGCGGATCACCTGCGACTCCATGGCCTCGCGGCCCATGCGGCCGAGCCGACCGAGCTCGCGGTCCACTTCCTTGCGGACCTCTGCCGGCAGCTCGAGGGCGGCGAGCTTCTGCTGAAGCTCTTCGATGTCGCCGGAGTTGTCGCCGTCACCGAGCTCCTTCTGGATGGCCTTGAGCTGCTCGCGCAGCAGCATCTCGCGCTGCCGGTCGCCCAGCTCTTCCTGGACCTTGGTCTTGATGTCCTCCTGGGCTTCCAGGACGGTGAGCTGCCGCTGGACGTGCACCAGCACGCGCCGCATCCGCTCCTCGACCGAGAGGGTCTCCAGCAGCATCTGGCGCTGGGCCTTGGCGAGGTCGGTGTAGCCGGCCACGAGGTCGGCCAGGCGGCTCGGGTCGTCGACGCCTTCGAGGACCTGGTGGACGACCTCTTCCGGCAGCCCGGACTTGGTGCCCAGCTCGGCCGCCCGCTCCCGCAGCTCGCGGAACAGGGCGACGAACGCCGGATCTTGCGAATTGAGAGGCTGCATCTCCTCGGCCTCGCGCAGAACGGCCTGGAGATGCCCGTCCTTCTCCGTGATCCTCATCGCGATGCCGCGATACTCGCCGTGGAGAAGGAGCTGCATGCCCGCCAGCCCGCGCTGGAGCTGGCCAATGCGGGCCACCGTGCCAATCGTGTGCAGCGACTCGGGGGTGACCTGCTGAACGTCCTCACGCTGGGAGACCGCGAACACCAGCCGGTCGGGCGTGTTCAAAGCTGCCTCGATGGCCTTCAGGGTCGCCGGCTTGCCGGCGTTGATGGGCGTCGTGACACCCGGGAACAGCACGAAATCCCTCAGCGGCAGAACGGGAAGCGTCATTCTTTCAGTCATCTGATTCTCCTTGCCGGACCGCCATGCCGGGGGGCTGGTGGTCTTCGGTATTGAGCATAACCAGATCCCGAAAGGTCGAATTCCAGGATTTGCGTGCTCCTGACTCAGGGTCAGAAGAGGGGGCGGGAATAGGAGGAGGAAATGCCAGAATCTGATTACCGAACGCTCATGTCATCGTCTGTACTCGATGTACTTCGCCGTCTCGTCCGCCACCGCGCGGCCGAAGAGGGTCTCGACGATGTAGAAGGACATGTCGATGCCGGAGGCGACGCCGGCGGAGGTGATGACGCCGTCGTCGACCACCCGGGAGGTGCGTTCGACGGTGACGCCCGCGCCGAGGGCGTCCAGGGCGTCGAGGGAGGCCCAGTGGGTGGTGGCCCGGCGGCCTTTCAGAAGGCCGGCCTTGCCCAGGAGGAGGGCGCCGGTGCAGACGGAGGAGACCTGCCGGGCCTTGGCCGCCGTGCCGCGGATCCAGTCGAGGGTCTCCTCGTCGTCGAGGAGAGGCCGGGTGCCGAAGCCGCCCGGCACGACCAGGAGGTCGATCCTGGGCTCGTCGGCGAACCCGAACCGGGGGACGACGACGAGGCCGCCCGTGGCGGTGATGGGGTCGCGGCTCCTGGCGATCGTGAAGACCCGGAAGGGCGCGCTCTCCTCAGACCGTCGGGATTCGACGCCGGGGGTCAGGCGGGTGCGCGAGAACACCTCGAACGGGCCAGCGAAGTCCAGCACCTCGACGTCGTCGAAGATCAGGATGCCGACGTTGATCCTGTCCATTTCGTCTCCTCCTCCTGTCGTGATCCGCGCCTACGATAACAAGACGCCAGCCGCTTCTGAAGCGATCCGGTCGAAGCGATCCGGTATGCTTGACGCCATGTCCGAGACCTCCCCCCGCGAGCGCTTCGCCGAGATCGCTCATCTGCCCGACGAGCGGATCGGCCTCGCGGAGGCGGCCCTGTGGATCGCCGCCGAGGAGCAGCCGGGTCTCGATCCCGATCCGTGGCTGGCCCGGCTGGACGAGATGGGCGAGCGGCTGCGGCTCCGTATCGAGGGCCTGCGCGATCCCCTGGACCGGGTGGAGAGGCTCTCCGGCTTCCTCACCGACGAGGTGGGCCTGCGCGGCAACGCCGAGGACTACTACGATCCGCGCAACAGCTTCCTCAACGAGGTCCTCGAGCGGGGCCTGGGCATTCCCATCACCCTGGCCCTGATCTACATCGAGGTCGGCCGGCGGGCCGGCGTCCCCCTCGACGGCGTGGGGTTTCCCGGGCATTTCCTGCTGCGGCACTCCCTGCACCCGCAGCTCCTGATCGACCCGTTCGACGGCGGCCGGCTCCTGACGCAGGACGACTGCCGGGAGATGCTCGAGCGGCTGAGCGGCGGCACCCTGCCCTTCGACGCCCGGCTGCTACGCCCGTCGAGCCCGCGCCAGATCCTCGCCCGCATGCTCAACAACCTGCGCGGCGTCTATCTCCACCGGGGGGAGTACCTGCGGGCCATCGGGGCCCTCGACCGCGTCCTGCTCCTCGATCCGGACGACGTGGGGGCGCGGCGCGACCGCGGCCTGCTGTCGCTGCGCTGGGGGGATCCGGCGCGGGGGATCGAGGACCTGGAGCACTACCTCCGCCTGGAGCCTGAGGCGCCGGACCACGAGGCGATCGAGCAGGTGATCCTGGAGGCCCGGCAGCGGCGGGTCAACTGAACGCGGAAAGCTTCGCCACCCGCAGCGGAGCCCTCATCACCCCGGCCCTCTTCTCCCCGCCTCCCCCCCTTCCACCGGGAGAAGAGGGAGAGGTTTGTCTACTTTTGTTTGAAGAGCTGTCTGAAGAAAGATCTTGAGCCCCTCTCTCCCGGCGGACGGGAGGGAGGCGGGGAGAGAGGGGTTGGGGAGTGAGGGCCGCGCCGAAGGCGCGGAACGGACGTCGAGGTGACCGACGCCGACGCCCCACGCCCTACTGCTTCGTCCCGAACGCCTGCACCCAGACCACCCGGTGCTCCTTGCCGGTCTTGCCGCGGGTGAGGCCGATGCCGAGCTCCCTGAAGTCGGGGTTGAGGATGTTCCGCCGGTGCCCCGGGCTGTTCATCCAGGTGTCCATCACCTCGTCGACCGAGAACTGCCCCTCGGCGATGTTCTCGCCGATCGTCCGCCATTTGTAGCCGGCGGCCTGGGCGCGCTCCCGCACGGTCTTGCCTTCCGGGCTCTGGTGGGCGAAGTAGCCGCGGGCCAGCATGTCCTCCGCGTGGCGCTGAGCCGCCTGGTCGAGACGCTCGTTGGTGCGCAGGGGCGGGGCGCCGGCCTTCTTGCGGGCGGCGTTGACGAGCGCCAGCATCTCGGCCCGCACCTTCTCCATGTCGCGGATCCCCGCGGTGCCGCGGGCGAAGTGGTCCGCCTGCGGCACGGCGAAGATGAAGGCATAGAGGGGCATTCCCCGCAGGCGGTCGATGCCGATGCCGATGTCGCGGACCTCCGAGGCCAGGAGCTCGCGGTAGCCCGCGGAGTCGTTCCGGCGCCAGTTGCTCAGCACGGCTGCGGGGCCTTCCGGCGAGCTGGCCAGGCTCTCCGTCCAGGAATGGGCCTGATAGTCCACGCGCTCCAGCCGCTCCCACATCTCCTCGGCGGAGCCGGTCCGCAGGTTCGGGGAGTTGCGCCGGGCGACCTCGGCGGCCTGTTCCTGGGCCGCCCGGGTGAGGGGCGCGGAGAGGCGCAGAGGCGGAGCCCCCACGGTCCGGCGCTCGGCGTTGATGAGCCGCAGGAGCTCCTGGCGGGGATCGGTCTGCGCGATGGCCGGTATGGCCGCGGCGGCTGAGAGGAGGACGAGGAGGCCGGCGAGGGGATGGAAGAGGGCGGATCTCATGACATTCCGATCAACCGCCGCCGGGGAGAGGTTGTTCCCGGGCCTTCCTGATACCATCTCCAGCACTTTGCACAAGGTCCCGCAGTCCATGCCCGCGCGCCTCAGCGACCACGAACGCCCGGTCGGGGCGCACCGCTGGATCCTCGCCTTCGCCTGGGGAGCTTGGTGCACCGGCTTCTACTCGCTGATGCTCCTGTCGTTCCTGCTGCCGCCCATCCAGGACGCCTTCGGGCTCTCCGAGGGGGACCTGGCGACGCTGACGGCGGTGGGCGTTGGGATGACGGGCGTGGGCGGGCTGTTCTTCGGCTGGATGAGCGACCGCCTCGGGCGCCGGGCGTCGATGGCGGTGTCGATCGCGGCGTTCTCGCTGGCCAACGTCGCCTGCGGCGTGGCGCCCGGCTTCACGGCGCTGCTCGCCGCCCGGGCGCTCGCGGGCCTGGGCATCGGCGGCACGTGGGGAGCGGGGCAGGCGATGCTGGGGGAGACCTTCCCGCCGGCGCTGCGCGGCCGCTACGGCGCCATCGCCCAGAGCGGCGCGCCGGTGGGCCTGGGCCTCGCGGCCATCGTCGGCTCGTTCGTGGCGCCCGAGGTGGGATGGCGGACGGTCTTCCTGCTCTCGGCGGCCCCGGTCCTCGTCCTGCTTGCCTGGAGGTGGCTGCCGGAGTCGGACCTCTGGATCGAGCACCGCCGCCGGCTGCGCGCGGGCGAGCTCGACGCCGTCCATACCCGGCGGCCCATCCTGGCGCAGCTCATGGCGGGGGACATGGCCGGGCTGTTCACCCGGGCTTTCGTGCTGACCATCCTCAACATGTCCGCCTACTGGTTCGCCGTCGTCTGGCTGCCGCGGTATCTCCAGAAGGACCGGGGCCTGTCGATCTTCGGCTCGGGCTGGTGGACGCTGACGTTCGTGGCCGGCTCGCTGCTCGGCTATCTGACGTTCGGCTGGGTGTCGGACGCGATCGGCCGGCGCCGCGCCTTCGCCCTCTACTGCGCCGTCACGGCCGCCGGCCTGGTGATGGTGACGCTGTTCTGGGACGTCTTCACGGCGCGGCCGGCCGTGGGGCTCGCCTGTATGTTCGTCGCCGGGGTGGGCACGGGCACCTGGTCCTGCTACGGCCCGTACTTCTCAGAGCTGTTCCCGACCCGGGTGCGGGGAGCCGCCATGTCGGTGATCATGAACTTCACCCGCGGCGTGCAGTTCGTGGCGCCTCTCGTCATCGCCGCCGTAGCCGGCCGCTGGGGGCTCGCCGGAGGCATCTCGCTGGCCGCCGGCTTCGCCGCCCTGGCGGGCCTTTGGGTCTGGACCCTGCCGGAGACGGCCGGAGCACGCATCGAGGTATAGTTCCCTCCGGGCATGCCGGGCGTGCCCGGACTGTGCTACATTCCGGATCGGAGGACGGAGCGATGCCCCCTATCTTGGTGGATGTCGGAAAGCAGATGACCGGAGCCACGTTCCTGCTGGATCACAGGACGGAGGCGATGCTCAAGTCAAAGATCCCTGGCTGGACTGCGCCCTCCGACCGTGTCTTCCTGGGATTCGAAAAGCCTTGGGATTGGAATCAAATCCAGGGTCCGATGTGGGCGCAGATCGTCATGCTCCTGACGGGATTGAGTGAGAAGCAGATCCAGGATCTCGGTGGTTTTGTCTTCGTCATGCCCTCTGGCAGGCAGGATGAAGAGGTCGTCTTCGAATCCCGCGCCGCCTAGCCCTTCATGTCCAGGAGGCAAAACCTCTATGTCGGCCGCGCAGGTCAGATGGCGGTCATGTCGGAGTTTCTGTGGCGCGGCTGGAACGTCGCCGTTCCTGAGGTCGACGTCGGCGAAGACATCCTCGTCGTCAGGGACGAGGACGGGGACCTCTGGAGAGTGCAGGTGAAGGCGGCGACCGCACAGCCGCAGAGAACCGGGTGTCTAGCCCAGTTCAGCATCTCCCTCGATCAACTCGAATTGGCGCGTACCCCTGATCTCGTCTATGTCTTCGCGATCCGGAATTCGGGCCGGTGGGAGCCGTTCGTCGTGGTCGATCGCCGCACTTTGTGGAGCGAGCACAAGGCTCATGGGGTCGGCAGCATCAGCGACGGCAATCTGATCGTCCGATTCAGCGTCCAGGACTCGAGACTGCAGTGCTCCAGCCGCGACTTTCTGGCGTACCGGGACGACTGGTCGCGATGGCCCGTCCTGGCGCACTGAATTTCGGATACCATCTCCGGGCTTGATCAACTCCAGCCCTCTTCCTGGCGCTCCCTCGGACCTCGGCATGCGCCGGGCCGTCTCCCGATGGGAGATCGTGGCCTTCTCGGTCAACGACGTCATCGGCAGCGGCGTCTACCTGCTGCCGGCCGCGGCGGCCGCCGTCCTGGGCGGCTGGATGAGCGTGGGGGCGGTCGTGCTGGCCGGCTTCGCCGTGCTGCTGCTGGTGCTCTGCTTCGCGGAGGCGGCGACCCACTTCGACCGTCCAGGCAGCGCCTACCTGTATACCCGGGAGGCGTTCGGGGAGTTCGTCGGGTTCGAGGTCGGGTGGATGACCTGGCTCGCGCGGGTGGCGTCCGTGGCTTCGCTGTCGGTGGGCTTCGCCCGCGCAGTGGGCTATCTCTGGCCGGCCGCCAACGTCGGCACGGGGAAGATCCTGACCATCACGCTTCCCCTGCTCCTATTGACCGCCATCAACATCATCGGCGTCAAGTCGGGAGTGCGCACGGCGGTGTTCCTGGCCATCACCAAGACCCTGCCGCTCCTGATCTTCGGTGCGGTAGGGGTCTTTTTCGTCTCCAACGGCCTGGTGGGCTCGGTCGCCCCAAAGCCGGGCGCGGGCAGCCTGGGCGACGCGATCCTGCTCCTCCTGTTCGCCTACGCGGGGTTCGAGAACACGGCGGCGCCGGCGGGGGAGTTCAAGAATCCGCGCCGGGACGTGCCGTTCGCCCTGGTGGTCCAGATCGTCCTCGTGACGTTGATCTACACGGCCGTGCAGTGGGTCACCCTGGGCACCCTGCCGGGCGTGGTGGGCTCGGCGACCCCGCTCGCCGACGCGGCCGAGCGGTTCCTCGGGGGCTGGGGCGGTCTCCTGATGACGGTCGGCGGGGTGATCTCCATCCTGGGCACCAACAGCAACACGGTGCTCTCCGGACCGCGCTACCTCTACGCGCTGGCCCAGGACGGCTTCGGACCGCGTTTCCTCTCCTCGCTTCACCCGCGGTACCGGACGCCGGCGGCGGCCATTCTGTTGCAGACGGCCATCGCCCTGCCGCTCGCGCTCTCGGGATCGTTCGAGAAGCTGGCCGTGCTCTCGGCCGTGGCACGGCTCGCGACCTACTTCGGGACGGCCCTCGCGGTGCCGTTCCTGCGGCGGAAGCTCGGCACGCCGCCGGGAGCGTTCCGGCTCCCGGGAGGCCCGGTCATCCCCATCGCCGCGGTGCTGCTCTGCGCCATCTTCGCCGCCAGCGCGACGCCCGCCAACCTCATCGGCGGCGCGATCGCGCTGGTGGTGGGCGGCTTGATCTATACCCTTCGCCGCAAGAGCGCTACCCCGCGAACGGCGCCCTGAGGTAGGTCCGCGCCTTGTTGCGCACCTCTCCGGGAGGTTTCGTTCCCAGGGCCCGGTTGTACCAGTAGAGGGCCTCCTCGCGCCGGCCCAGGGCGTCGAGGGCCATGCCGCGGTAGAGCCGTCCGTAGGCCCGGTAGTCGCCGTCCGACCGGCTGCGGTTGGGCAGGCCTTCGAGCCGCGACAGGTAGGAGAGGGCATCGTCGTAGCGCTTCCACTTCACCTCGTCCCGGCCGAGCACGTAGAGAGCCTGCTGGGTGACGTCTCCGCGGTAGCCGGTCCACCCCTTGGAGTGCCTGTCCAGCACGTCGAGAAGGTCCCGCCGCCCCTCCTCCCACATGTTCAGCCGGGCGAAGGTCCGCCCTTCGTAGATGTGGAACAGGGAGTTGTGCGGATAGCGCTGCCGCAGCCAGCGGGCATAGTGGAGCGACGTCGCGTAGTCGCGCTCGAAGATGTAGTTGATCTGGAGGAGGCAGAAGGCGGCCTCGGTGGGGACGAACTTCCCCTTCTCGACGGCCTGGGCGAGCTCCTCGAGCCCCTTCGCCCGGTTGCCCTTGGGGAACAGGCGGGCGAAGGGCTTCAGGATGGGGTATTTGCTGGGAGCGACGTCCGCCAGGTAATTGAACAGACCCACGCCCAGGAGCAGGTCCGGGTTCCCCGGGTCGCGCTTGCGGACCTCCTCCAGCAGGTGCATGGCCTTCTGGCCGTCGCGGGCGGCGCGCAGCCAGTTCTTGCGGTCGCTGTGCAGGCGTCCGCGGAACGCCAGGGCGCCCGCCTTGAAGAACAGCGCGTCGAGATCGTTCTTGTCGGCCCGCAGGCGCCGGTCGCTGCGCTCGATCACCTCGGCCATGGCGTCGAAGAAGGCTTGGTCGTGAGAGTCGTCCTCGGGATCGACCTGGATCTCCCACCAGGGGGCCAGGGAGCGGAGGAACGGGCCCACGGGATGGCCCGGATAGCGCTGCTCGATGGCCGCGAACTCGTCATTGGCGGCGAGGAAGTCCATGTCGTAGAGGTGGTCCAGCCCTCTGCGGGCCTCCTCGCGGAACTGCTCGTCGTCGAGGATCGACCGCGGCCTGGCCAGCCCGGGAACAGCCCCGAGGAAAAGAAAGAGGACGGCAATGCAGAAGGTGAATCGTCGGCGGGCTTGCATGAGGTTGGATCTCCGAATCTGAACGGAGAAAACAGAGCGGCGGAGCGGGGGTATTCCAGGGCTGGGACGGTCGAGGAGGAACCAAGGACCGCAAAGACTTCAAGGACATCAAGAGAGCCCTTGTTCTTGTCGTCCCTGGTGTCCTTGCAGTCCTTGAGGTCCTTGGTCTTGGCTACGTCTTCACCAGCCGGCCCGCCTTGCCGTCCCACCGCCAGGCGGCCTCGGAGCCCTGCAGATGCACGCCGCCGAGCCAGCGGTCGATGCCGCGGCTGCGCACCCAGTCGTCCCGCTCTTCCATGACCTCGCGGCCGCTCGTGGTGAGGCTCACCCGCAGTGCGCGGAGGGCGGCGCTGGGCGCGGCCTCCAGGCGGACGAGGGGGCGGGGCGGGGCGGCGAGCTCGCGCAGGATGCGATGGAAGGAGCTGTCTCCCATGTAGACCCGCTCCTCCATGCGCTGGGTGGCCCGGAACAGCTCCTCGAAGGTCGACGCCCCATCGGCCAGCGCGCGCAGGGTCTGGCGCTCGGAGCGGGAGAGGCCGTTCGCGATGGACGGGAACTCTTCCAGGTGCCGGCGCAACGCTCCCGCGAGGAACGGCAGGGGGGAGGTGTCGCGGTGGAGGAGCGCCTCCAGGCGGGTGGGGTCGGGGTAGCAGAAGGCCCTCCAGGCGTCGCGCGCCAGGAGCTTCTGTCCCTCGTTGACCCGCTGCCGGCCCTCGAGGAGGGCCGCCATCTGGGGAGGTGCGAGATGGCCCAGGTACTCGCCGATGCAGATCAGCGACAGCTCGGTGCCGCCGAGGTTGCGGCCCGCGAAGACGTCGAGCGCGCGGATCAGCAGGAGCTGATCGAACAGGTCGTGCTCGAACCAGAGGATCACCTCGTCGTAGGAGCGGTAATCCTCCAGGGTGTGGTCCCAGCGGGTGAGCGTGGCGAGGGCGGATTCGTAATCCTCGTAGCCGCTCTCGGCGAGGTGGCGGGCACGGACCTTCCGCCACCGTTCCGGCGGCAGCCCGCCCGGTGCCGGACCCTCGTGCAGCACGTCGGCCGTCACCGAAACCTCGCCGGAAATCCCGGCGGCCCGGATCAGCTCCGCCGCGATGTCGCCGTTGGTGACGTGGAGCATGCGCCGGACAGGAGCGGAGCGGATCGACTTGGCGAGCGGCGCCGCGGCGCTGTCCGCGAGAGGCGGCGCCGGCGCCTTCGCGGTCGACACCTGGAGCGCGGGCCCGGCGGGGAAGCGAAAACCCAATTGCCGCATCAGGTCGGCGGCGGTCAGGGAGCGGGAGGGGTCGGGATTGGCCATGGCGATGGGCGCCCTGGAGAGGCGTACGCATGCAGCCCTGCCAATATTCTATCTCACTCCTTCGCCTTGGAGATCGCCCCCACCTTGGCGCGGACGGCTCGCAGGTAGTCGGCCGGCGCCAGCAGGAGCTGGGTGCCGCGCGCACCGGACGAGACGGAGATGACGTCGAACAGCTCGATCGTCTCCTCCGCGAAGACAGGGTAGTCCTTCTTGCCGCCGAGGGCGGTGACCCCGCCGCGCACGTAGCCGGTGAGCGGCTGCACCTCCCGGAGAGGCACCAGGTCGACTTTGCGGTCGCCGGAGACGCGGGCGAGCGCCTTGGGGTCGAGCTCGGCATCGCCCGGCACCACGGCCAGCAGCACGCCCGTGCGGTCCCCTCGGGCCACCAGGGTCTTGAACACCTGCTCCGGAGGCAGGCCGACCTTACGGGCAACCGTCTCGGCGGAGAGGTCCTCCGGGTCGACCTCGTAGTCGCGGAGCTCGTAGGGAATGCCGAGGGAGTCGAGCAGGCGGGCGGCGTTGGTCTTCATGGCGGGGAGCCCTCCTCTCCCGGAGGAGAGGAGGGATGGGACGTTTCCTTACTTGCCGGCCTTCGCGGGATCCTTCTTGATCGTCTCGAGGTCGATGTTGACCTTCACGTCCTCGCCCAGCACCACGCCGCCGTTGTCGAGGGCCTGGTTGAAGTTGACGCCGAAGTCCTTGCGGTTGATCGTGACGGAGGTCGAGAAACCTGCGTGGACGTTGCCCCGCTGGTCCTTGATCTGGCCGGAGTACGTTACGGGTAGCGTGACGTCCTTGCTGACGCCGTGCATGGTCAACGTGCCCGTGACGTCGAACGTGTTTTCACCCGTGGACTTGACGGACTTGCTCTTGAAGGTGATCTCGGGGAACTTCTCCACGTCGAAGAAGTCGGCGGAGCGCAGGTGTTTGTCCCGGTCGGGCTGGTTGGTGTCGATGCTCGCGGCCTTGATCTTGAAGTCGACCGAAGAGGCCGGCAGGTTCTTGGGGTCCATCTCGACCGTACCCGAGAATTCGTTGAACCGGCCCCGGGCCTGGCTGACGAAATGGCGGACCTGGAATCCTATCTCGGAGTGGACGGTGTCGACGGCGAACGTGTCCGCCTGGAGCGGCAGGGTGGCGAGGGCGGAAAGGGCAACGGCGGCAAACAGCTTGCGATTCATGACAATTCCTCCTTGAAAAGTTGTCTTCTTGGGTACTTCTCAGTGGTGTTCGGAACGGACGGCGTCCAGCAGCCGGAGGAGACGGTCCTGCTCCTCGGGGCTCAGCATCGCGACCGCTTCGGCGTCCGCCGAATCGATCGGCTCGTCGAGCCGCTCCACCAGGCCCGTGCCGTCGCCGGTGAGCCAGCAGAGCACCTGGCGGCGATCCTCCGGACAGCGCTGACGCCGCACCAGGCCCTTGGCTTCGAGGCGGTCGAGAAGCCGGGTGACCCCCGGGGCGTGCTCGATCATCCTGTCGGCGATCTCCAGCGTGGGCAGGCCCTTTTCGCCCGCCCCGCGGAGGATGCGCAGCACGTTGTACTGCTGAGCCGTGATGTCGTACGGCTCCAACACCCGGCTGACGGCGCGCCGGACGAGGTCCGCGGTGCGAATCAGTGCCACGACGACCTCCTGACCCCGCGAGAGGAAGGGCTTTCCTTGCCGGATCTCCTTCTGCAGCGGGCTCATCTCTTCCATGGGAGCGAAGATTACAGGATCAATAGTTGACATGTCAAGTATTTGGCTTCGGCTCGCCCTTTGCATTCGTTCCGGAACGCGAATGCTCGTCTACGGCGACACCAAGCGGGTCGAAGACCCTCGTGATAAGGCTGCGAGGATCCGCGCCGGTCTGAAGAGGCTCGAGGCCGTCGAGCCGCGGATCGAGCGGCACGCCATCCTGGCGGAGCTCTTCGTCGAGGCGGGGGAGCTGGAGCAGGGGCTGCTGGACCACCAGCTCGCGCTCCACGGCGAGGAGCGGCCGAGTCCGGTGGGGGAGGCGGCCTCGCGGCTGACCCGCGCGGCGGCCGAGGTTCTGCTGCCGTCCTTCCGCACCTTTGGCGCGCTGCCTCCCGGGAAGGAGGTGAGCTTCGCGACGGCGCCGGTCGAGCGTGCCGTGGAGGCCCTGCTCGCCCTCGAGCTGCCGGCGGAGATCGCCGTCTCCATCCCCGAGGGGTACGCCTTCTACGGCCTCTATCCCGAGACCTACTTCTGCGCCGCCGAGGCGCTGCGCCGCGAGGGGACCGGACCTTTGCGGGTCGTCGGCATCCGCAGCATCGGCACGGGGCTCGCGGCGGCGGTGGCCGCGGTCGCGGGGGAGGAGGCGACGGTCGTCAGCGTTCGGCCGGCGGGTCACCCCTTCTCGCGCAAGCTCGCCATCGGCCAGCGCGCCGGGCGCGAGTTGCTGGAAAGTAACGACGAGCGGCCGCGCTATGCCGTGGCCGACGAAGGGCCGGGGCTCTCCGGCAGCTCCTTCGGCTGCGTCGGCGACTGGCTGGAGGACCGGGGCGTGGCGCCCGAGGCGATCTCCTTCTTTCCCAGTCACTGCGGCAGACCTGGGCCCTACGCCAGCGGGCGCCACCGGGACCGTTGGGAGCGGGCGCGCCGCCACGTGGTCGAGTTCGAGCAGGTCTTCACCTCGCCGGAAGCCCGCTGGCCGCTCGTGCGCTGGGTGGAGGATCTGACGGGAGAGCCTGACGGGCCGCTGGAGGACCTCGGCGCCGGGCGCTGGCGCGAGCGCCTGTTCCCGGACCGCTCGCGGTGGCCGGCGGCGGACGTCCACGGCGAGCGGCGCAAGTACCTGCTGCCGTCGGCCAGCGGGCGCTGGCTCCTCAAGTTCGCCGGGCTCGGCCGCTACGGGCGCGAGAAGCTCGCCATGGCCGAGGAACTGGAACGGGCGAGCCTGATCCCTCCCGTGGCGGGGCTGCGGCACGGCTTCCTGGTGGGCCCATGGCTGGAAGGCGTCCGCCCGCTGCCTATGGCGCCGGAGGTGGACCGCCTGGCCCTGCTCGACGCCGTGGCCCGCTATCTCGCCTGCCGCGCCGCGCGCTTCGCCGTACCTCCCGAGGAGCGGGGCGCGACGCCGGTCAAGCTGTTCGAGATGCTGGCGTTCAACGCCCAGCGCGCCCTGGGGCCCCACGCCGCGGCCGGAGCGAAGGACTGGCACGGCCGTCTGGCCGAGGTCGCCCGGCTGGAGCGCCCCGTCCTCACGGACAACAAGATGCAGGCCTGGGAGTGGCTGGTGACTCCCGAGGGGAAGATCCTCAAGGCGGATGCGCTCGACCACCACCGCGCCAACGACCTCGTCGGCCCTCAGGACCCCGCCTGGGACCTGGCCGGCGCCGCCGTGGAGCTGGACCTCGGCGAGGCCGAGCTCGACCTCCTCGCCGACGCCGTGGCCCGCCGCGCCGGCACGCCGCGCGCCGAGCCGGTCCAGCTCGGCTTCTATACCGCCGCCTACCTGGCCTTCCAGGTGGGCCGCCACACCCTGGCGGCCGAGGCCCTGGAGCACGTGGCGCCGGCGGAGTCCGCCGGCATGCGCTCGGAGATCGACCGCTACGCCGAGCGGCTCCGCCGGGCTCTCGCGAGGAAGTAGGTCAGTCCTGCTCCTCCCAGTGCGCCCGGAACTCCCGGATCTCCTCCAGGGTCGCCGCGAAGTCGCCCCGGAAGCGCACGGCCCGGTCGTCCACGAAGACATGGGCGGCGGGCTTGCGGTCCGTCACCTCGGAGACCCAGCGGTCGAGGCCATGCTCGGCGAGCCAGGCGCGGGCGTCGTCGCCCCAGCGGGTGGTGAAGACGACAACCCGGAAACCCCGTTCGTTGAGGTCCCGCAGGAAGTCGCCGGCCCCGGGCCGCGGTGGGTCCCAGTGCTTCTCGTCCTTCCAGCCGGTGTAGGTGTCGAGCACACCGTTGAGGTCGACGCAGACGACAGGACGGGGATCGTTCATGGATGTCATTTTCTAACACCTTCATGGCACATGGGTTGCACGGCATTGTAGAAGGTTGTATTCCGTTTCCGGAGGAGACTCTCATGGGCCAGAAGGGCGTTCACATCGAGCCGGCGGAGGGCAAACTGGGCGTTCTGCTGGTGGGGCTGGGCGCCGTTTCCACCACGTTCATCGCCGGGGTCGAGGCGGTCAAGCAAGGCCTGGGCAAGCCGATCGGTTCGCTGACGCAGATGGGCACCATCCGTCTCGGCAAGCGGACCGAGAACCGGGTGCCCCGCATCGTCGACTTCGTGCCCCTCGCCCGGCTGGAGGATCTCGTCTTCGGCGCCTGGGACATCTTTCCGGACGACGCCTACGCCGCCGCCAGCGAGGCTCAGGTGCTCGACAGCCGCCTGCTGGACCAGCTCCGTCCCGAGCTCGAGGCCATCCGGCCGATGAAGGGCGTGTTCGATCCCCTTTACGTGAAACGGCTCCACGGCACCCACATCAAGGAAGGCGGCACCAAGTGGGAGCTCGCCCACCAGCTCATGGCGGAGATCGAGGGGTTCGAGCGCGAGCGCGGGGTGGACCGCTCGGTCATGGTCTGGTGCGGCTCGACCGAGATCCACAAGTGCTGCTCGGAGGTCCACGAGTCGCTCGACGCCTTCGAGGAGGGGCTCCGGCGGAGCGACGAGGCGATCCCGTCGAGCATGGTCTACGCCTACGCCGCCCTGTCGCTGGGAATCCCGTTCGCGAATGGCGCGCCCAACCTGACTCTCGACGTGCCGGCCCTCCGCGAGCTGGCGGACAAGAAGCGGGTGCCGGTCTGCGGCAAGGACTTCAAGACCGGCCAGACCCTGATGAAGACCATCCTGGCCCCCGGCCTCAAGGCCCGGCTGCTCGGGCTCAGCGGTTGGTTCTCGACCAACATCCTGGGCAACCGCGACGGCGAGGTGCTCGAGGACCCCGAGAGCTTCAAGACCAAGGAGGTCAGCAAGCTCTCCGTGCTGGAGCACATCCTCCAGCCCCATCTCTACCCGGACCTCTACGAGGGTTTCCACCACCAGGTGCGGATCAACTACTACCCGCCCCGGGGGGACAACAAGGAAGGGTGGGACAACCTCGACATCTTCGGCTGGCTCGGCTACCCGATGCAGATCAAGATCGACTTCCTCTGCCGCGACAGCATCCTGGCCGCGCCGCTGGTGCTCGACCTCGCCCTCTTCCTGGACCTCGCCCGCCGCGCCGGCATGCACGGCATCCAGGAGTGGCTCTCCTTCTACTTCAAGAGCCCGATGACGCTCCCCGAGCTGTACCCGGAGCACGACCTGTTCATCCAGCTCATGAAGCTCAAGAACACCCTGCGGTTCATGAAGGGCGAGGAGCAGATCACCCACCTGGGACTGGACTACTACGAGGCGGATTAAGCGTAGCGGCGGGTCATCCGGGCGCAGAAGTCGGCGTACTCCTCCAGGCAGAGCGGCGGGCTGGTGTGGTGGGGCTGAATGCCGCGGTGCTCCGGGGTGAAGCAGTAGGTGAGGGTGACGTCGAACTCTTCGATGGCTTTCATCTGCCGGTCGAACCAGGCGTCGGCGCCGGGCCGGAAGCTGTCGGCCCAGGAGAGGCCGGTGCGGAGCTTCTTGACGCCGAGCTGGCGCAGGCAGCGCACGGCGTCGTCCAGCCGGTGGTCCTCGAAGTGGAACCACTGGCAGATGCCGAGCTCGGGCGTGTAGTCGGCGAAGTGGCGGAGGGCCAGCTTGGGGGTGCCGTCCTCGCGCAGCAGCCCCATATAGAAATGCCGGTAGTAGGAGGAGCCCTCCGCCTCGCGGTGGCGGGTGGTGGCCGGCCAGGCGCGGGGCAGGTCGTAGAGGCTGTACCAGTGGATGCGCGGGGCCCGGCCGATGAGCAGCTCGGCCGTGCGGCGGAGGCCGAACTCCTGCACCTCCTCGGCGCCGAACGTCGAGACTCCGACCTCGGTCACCCAGACGGGGAGTTCGGTCAGGGCCTGGATCTCCGCCAGCCGGTCGGGCCACTCGTTGATCTGCCAGTGGTTCCAGTCGAGGGGGAAGCCGTGGACGGCGACGGCGTCGACGTTGGCGAGCACCCCCTGGTCAGCCATGTTGCGGATGAACTTGGGATCGATGGGGGAGATCCCGCCCAGCACCCGGGGCAGGCTGGCGTTCTCGCTCCGGATGGCGTCGGCCGCGAGCTTGGCCATGCCGGCGAAGAGCGTCCACTCGGGATCGATCTCGAAGTCCCAGTGCGACTTGTTGTTGGGCTCGTTCCACAGCTTCACGGCCTCGATCAAGCGAACACCTCACGTTTCTCCAGGAGCTGGATGGCCTCGCGGTAGCCGTGGAGGGTCCCGACGTCCACGTAGGCTTCGCCCGCGTTGACCCCCCGGGCCTCGCCGCCGCGGGCGAGCCAGGCGTTGACCAGGGTGCCGACGTAGGCGTCCTGCCGGCCCCGCTCCTGCCACAGGTCGTGCAGCTCCTGGAACACCCGGGCGGGCATGCGGAAGGCCCCCCAGACCCAGGAGCTGGAGGCCCCGGGGCGCTTGACCTGGATCTCCAGGACGCGGCCGCCGTCACCCGTCACGACGGCGTCGAAGAGCTCGGGGTGCCGGACGGGGAAGAGCAGGAAGGACAGGGCGTCGCCGTCCAGCCGGCGCAGGCCGTCCTTGGGGAACCAGACCGTGTCCGGCAGCCCCACGAGCACCTGGTCGCCCGGGCCGATCAGCGGCAGGGCGCGGAACAGGGCGTCGCAGAGCCCCAACGGCTCCGGTTGCACCACGTAGCAGATGTGAGCCGCGCCGAGGCTGCCGCCGTAGTACTCGACGATGTCGGACTTGCCCGGCGAGATCGCGATGCAGATCTTGGCGGCGCCGGCGAGGATCATCCGTTCGAGCAGGTACTCCGAGACCGCCTTCGGGCGCTCCGTCCTGCCGTCGAACCGGCTGCCCACGGGGAGCAGCTCCTTGGAGAAGGCGAGAGGCTGGATGCGGCTCCCCGTGCCGGCGGCGGGAACGATGCCCCAGATGCTCATGACAGCATCTCCATCATTTCCGCCGCCCGCCGCTCCGCCGTGTGCTCCGCCACCGTCCGCTCCCGGGCGGCGCGGGCCACGCGGGCGATCTCTTCGCGGGGGAGGGAGAGGATCTCGATCGCCTCCTCGCCCGTCGCCGCCGTGAAGATCTCCCGGCCCGGCTCGAAGAAGTGGTCGAGCCCCTCCCAGGCGTCGGAGAGCACGGCCGTGCCGCAGGCCGCCGCCTCGAACAGACGCCCCGAGGGGCAGTAGCCCATCGTGGCCATGGCCCCCCGGGTCACGTTGAGCGTGAGGGGCGACGAGCCGAAGAACGCCGGATGGTCGGCGGGCGGCAGGTGGCGGACGAAGAAGACGTTGGAGCCCCACGGGAAGTCGACGGGATACTGGGCGCCGCCGATGACGAAGCGCTTCGCCGGCAACCGCCGGGCCGGCTCCAGGAACAGCCGCTCCAGGGCCTCCTGGCGGTCGGCGGCATAGGTTCCCAGATAGGAGAAATCGCCCTGGAAGGCCGGCACGGGATCGGCGGGGCGGTGCGTCTCCGGGTCGACGCTGCCGTAGAGCGGGGCCACCCGCCGGGCGCCGAGCCGCTCCTGGAGCTCGGTCAGGGCGGCGCCGCCGGTGTAGGAGAGCACCAGGTCGAAGCCGCCGAGCCCCTGGGCGGGCAGGTAAGAGACCTCCTCGCCCTGGCGCAGCCGCTCGAGGGTGATCGGGGTGTCGAGGTCATAGAAGACCGACACCGGGCCGGAGGAGGAGAGCACGAGGTCCGAGGCGGCGGCGCCGTCCGGGCAGTACGAGGTCACCATGGCGGCGTCCGCGTCGGCGATCTCCCGCCGGGCCGCGGGGAGCGCCTCCTCCCAGCTCGGATAGAGCCGCAGGTCCATCCCGGGCAGCTCGCGCAGATCGCGGTGGAGGGCATAGTAGGGCACGTCCCGTTCGAAGAAGACGACGCGGTGGCCCTGTTTGGCCAGGGCCCGGCAGAGTCCGCGCCACAGGGTCGCGTGGCCGTTGCCCCAGGAGGAGCTGATCGTCAGACCGAAGACCACCAGCTTCATGGCATCCCCAGCTTCATGCGACGCGCTCCCGGACCGCGGCCGTGCCCAGCTCGCGGGCCAGGGCTGCCGCCACCTCCGGGCGGAGCCGGATGCCGGCGAGATGCCGGCGCGCCGCCGGGCTGAGCCGCCGCAGGGTGTAGGCGACCTTGCGTCGGGTCTGCTCCGGCCCGAAGTAGTCCAGATAGCCCACGCTGTTGAGGGAGAAGAAGGAGAGCGCGTCCGCGTCGTTGAGCAGCGCGATGTCGCCGGCCTCCGGATCGTCCGCCGCCGCCGGCCGCTCGTGCTCCGCGATCAGCCGGCCCACCCGCCGCCGGGTCTGCGCGTCCGCTCCGGCCCGGGCCAGCGCCTGGTCGGCGATCCAGGCGCTCCGCAGGGCATGGTCGTCCTTGAAGGCCTGGTAGTCGGCCGCTTTGTGCTCGATCCGCGCGTCGGCCTCCGAGACCAGGCGCTCGACGTCGTGGAACAGCGCCGCGAGCTGCACGGCGAGGCCCGCCTCCGGGGCCAGCCGGAGCGTCCAGTGCCAGGTGTCCAGGGCGTGGTTGTAGTCGGCGCGCACGAGGGGCTTCGAAAGGTCGTGCAGGGCCCGGTGCCCGGCGAGGATGCGGTCGAAGAGCTCGCCCCGGGACGCCGGGTTGCGCCGGTCCATCAGGCGCTGGCAGCGGGTGAGGACCTCGCACGCGAAGCCCACCAGCCGGTCCTCCCTCGCCAGCAGAAGGAGGGCGAAGGGGCCGGCGGTCCGCTCCGCCAGCTCGTCGAGGAGCGCGTCCAGCTCGTAGAAGTTGAAAAAATGGGACTCCCACTCCCGGATCGACAGGGGGGGGAGGGACGGCGTTCCCGCTCCCTGGAGGGTCCAGCGGAGCCCCGCGGCCGGGAACTCCGCGGCGAGCGCTTCCCGGGCCTCCTGGCCTGAATCCCCTCTGCTCTCCGCACCGCCGCGGAACATCGCTGTCAGCTCGGAAATGGCGGACCTCCCCTGAATTCGGTAAAACCAGACGAAGTTCCGCATTTGCAAGCCGCGAGCCAGTGATCTCTGAAGAGCCGGGCCGATCGGCGGCGCCGGGGTTCCTATGCAATAATCCGCGTCCGCTTGCGACGTCCCATGGCCATCCCCCACCCGAAGCCTGTCCCGGCGGAGCCCGTCGGCCGCTGGTGGGCCTATGGCATCGGCGTCCTGCTCTTCCTGTTCATTCCGCTGGTGCTGTTCCTCTTCGTGCGGCATCCGGAGCCGGTGGGGTTGAGCCTGGCCGCGGGGCTGGCGCTGATGATCGCGCATCGCTTGCTGGCGCGGCCCTACATGGCCCGGGTGCTCCCCTGGAAGTGCGTCTGGTGCAACCGCGTCCTGCCGGAAGGGCCGGCGGGCTCCACGCTCGAGCTGCTCGCCGGCGGCAAGACGCTGCGCGCCCGCTGCTGCCCCGGGCACCGGAAGCCGGCTTCGAAGTTTTTTACCTTTCTACACGCCTGGCGGTGGCCGTTGCGCCTGGGCATCTTCGTCCCCCTCCTTTTCCTGCTCACGGCCCTGGCCGCCTCCGCCGCCGGCCAGCCGGCGCCCGTGACCCTGGCGACCGCGTGGTTCAAGCTGGTGGTGGGAGTGACCGTGAACGTGGCCGCCCTCGGCTACTTCGCCTCCGGGGAGCAGGCGCCCCTGAGCGTGCCGTTCCCCGTCCACAACTTCTTCCTGCTGGGCGTCCGAAACCTGCTCTGGGTGTTCCGCCTGGTCGGCCTGTGGTGGATCTGGCAGGGGCTCGCCTTCGTCCTCGCCTCCTAGCGGGGCAAGATTTTTGCATCGTTCCTAAAATATAACCCTGCCGCGCCGTCTTGCCCGCCGGTCGTCCACGGCATGCCGACGCGGTTCTACCGAGGAGGCAGAACCATGACTCGCAAGACAGCGTCGTGTCTCTGTACCTGCTTCGCCCTGTTCCTGTTCCTGGCCGGAGCCAGCCAGGCCCAGACGACTCCCCCCCAGACCTGCGGCGGCATCGGAGGCCTGAGGTGCCCTGCGGGGCAGGCCTGCCAGTACGAATTCGGCAAGTGCAACGTCGCCGACCTGGCCGGCGTCTGCGTGACGGTCCAGGAGACCTGCCCGAAGCAGGGTCCACCGGTCTGCGGATGCGACGACAAGACCTACGCCAACGAGTGCGAGCTCCTGAAGGCGGGTGCCCGCCCGGCCAAGAAGGGGGCTTGCGGCCATGGCGAGGGCAACTCGGGCAACAACTCCCAGGTCTGCAAGACCAACGAGGACTGCGGGGCCGCCAATTTCTGTGACTTCAAGGCCGGCGCCTGCAAGTCCCCGGGGAGCTGCGCGATTCGCCCGGAGATCTGCACCCGGGAGTTCAATCCGGTCTGCGGGTGCGACAACAAGACCTACGGCAACGATTGCGAGCGGCGGAGCGCCGGCGTTTCTTTGAAGTCGCCGGGCGAGTGCCCGGCGGCCAAGGGCTATTGAGGAATCAGCCCGAGGTCTTCGTAGACGGCGTCCAGCGCCCCCCGGATTCGCCGCTCGTGAGCGTCGTCGGCCGGCGTGCCGTTGAAGGCCAGGGCCACGGCGAGCCGCCGCTCCGGATCGGCGAACCCCGTCGAGGAGCGGTAGCCGCTGTGGCCGAAGGCCCGGGGAGAAGCGTGATGGCCGTAGCCGTAGGGCACGGTCTCCGCGCCGTACTGGACGGAGTTGATGATGAACCCCAATCCCCAGTCCAGCACGTGCTTGAAGGTGGCATCCATCATCCCCACCCGGCTGGGTGAGGTGAAGGCCTCGACGGTCTGCGGCAGGAGGATCCGCCGGCCCTGCCAGGCGCCGCGGCCGAGCAGCATCTCGTAGAAGCGCCCGAGCTCGCGCATCGGGCCGTAGCCGTTGCCGCCCGGGCTGGGACGGACGCAGCGCTCCTCCGTGTCCCACCCGTGAGGCTTCGGCTCCGCCGCATCGGTGTTCCACATCGTCCCGAGGCGGCCGCTCTCCTGGTAGGAACGATAGCGTTCCGGCGGCATGCCGATCCAGGAGTCCGCCATCCCGAGCGGCTCGAAGATCTCCCCGCGGACGTACTCCGGGAAGGGATGGCCCGACAGGCGCCGGACGACCTCGCCCAGGACGAACCAGCTCGACGCCTGGTGATAGCCGGCCTTGCGGCCCGGCACCCAGCGGGGCTCGGGCTTCATGGCGCAGATTTTCGCGATGATCTCCTCCCAGGGGAGCTTGGGCCAGCCGGTGTCGAGCATGCGGATGCCGCCGGTGTGGGTGAGGACATGGCGGAGAGTGATCCCCTCCTTGCCGTTGGCCGCGAACTCGGGAATGTGCAGGGCCACCGGATCGTCGAGCTCGAGCAGCCCGCGCTCCCAGAGCTGGGCAATGGCCACCGCCGCCACCGGCTTGCTGGAGGAGAGCCAGATCATCAGGTGGTCGCGGGTGAGCGGCTCGCCGGGACGGTTATCGCCCACGGCGCCGTCCGCCACGGCCTCGCCGCCGAGCGAGACGTAGAGCTGGGCCCCGAGGTGGAAGCCCTCGCGGATGCCGGTCTCGAGGGTCTGGCGCGTACGGGGCAGGCGATCCAGGGTGAAATCGGTCATGACGGGAAGGATTGTAGCGGAGGGATGAAAGCGGAATCCCAGGACCCGGGGTTCCGGATCCTGGGATGTTCTCCGGGGCGTCCTGAAGGGCTACTGCCCGCTGCCGCTCTTGCCGTGCATGGCGTGATCGTCGCCACTGTCGCTGGCGCCGACCTTGGGCGCGATGCTCTGCGCCATCTGCAGGTGCTCGCGCAGCGTGGGAAGAGTGGTCTGGGCGAAAGACTTGAGCGAGGAGTCGGCCCCCTTCGCGGCTTCCTTCTCGAACTCCGAGATGTCCTTGTGGTGGTCCTTGAGCATGTGGCTCATGTACATCTTGTCGAACTCGGCGCCCGAGAGCTTCGAGACCTTGTCCATCTCCTTCCGCATGTCCGCGGGCAGGGTCGTGGGCAGGGTCACGCCTTTCTGAGAGGCGAGCTGCTTCAACTGGTCGTTAGCCTTGCCGTGGTCGTCTACCATGCGCTGACCGAAGCTCTTGACGTCGGCGCTCGAAGCCTTCTGAGCCGCGATACGGCCCATCTCGACCTCCATCATGCCACCCTTGGCGGCTTCCATCATGAACTTGCGGTCGTCGGAGCTGACCTGCATGGAGCCCTTCTTGTCCATCCCATGGTCCATGCCCTGATGTTCGGTATTGCCCTCGTTCTGGGGAGCTCCGGCAGTCGAGGAGCCGGTGGTGGCGCCCTGGTTCTGCAAGGCGAAAGCGGGTGCCAGCGTCAGAAGGCCGGCGAAAGCGGCCGTCGCGATGGTGAGATTCCTCTTGCTCATGGTTGTCCTCCTTAGGGTGTCTTACGAGATGTCGACAACTTGGGCCGGGCGACTTGCCACCCGGCCCTTGCACAAGTATCTAAAGCAAGAGGAATGCCAGAATCATCCCTTCTGCTGCCGCGGAATGAACTCCTCGAACACCGCCTTGCGCAGGAGCGAGGGCGGCAGGACGCCCTGGGCCAGCAGGAAGTCGTGGAACTTCCGGCGGTCGAACTTCGCTCCCAGGGCGCGCTCCACGTCCGCCCGCAGCTCCATCAGCCGGAGGTAGCCGCAGAAGTAGGCGGTCGCCTGACCGGGGCTGCGGAAGGTGTAGCGCTGCACCTCCTGGAGGGCCATACCCTCCGAGAGGCCGACCTCCTCGCGGAGGACGCGGGTGGCCTCCTCGCGGGTGACCTTACCGCTCTGCAGGCCCGGATCGAGGATCGCCCGCGCGGCGCGCGCCAGACGGCTCTGCAGGACCCCGAGCTGGCCGTCGAGGGGGAGGTAGGGCTTGACCTCGGCCTCGGAGTAGAGGCCCCAGCCCTCGACGTTGACGCTGTTCATGGCGAAGATGGCCCGCGCCTTCGAGACCCCCTTCTCGATCAGCGAGGCGAACTGGAGCTCGTGGCCAGGGCGCCCCTCGTGGGCGGTGAGCGTCCAGGAGAAGGCGTCGTAGGTGAAGTCGTCGAGCTGCAGATTCTCCTGGCCCGGAGCGCCGGGAACGCGCAGGGGCAGCACGAACTCGCCCATCTCGCCCGTGTTGCCGATCATCCGCGGCGGCTGCATGTACGGCGCGGGGCTGTTGACGCTTTCGGCCTCGCTCGCCAGGCGGAACTTCATCGGCCGGTCGGGCAGGCTGACGATCCCCTCGCGGCGGATGATCTCTTCGAGCGAGCGGATGCGCTCCTGGTAGTGGGGGAGGATGGCGTCGCCCGTGATCTGCCGCTTCTTGAGCTCCCGCAGCACGGCGCGGTAGTCGGTCTCCTCGATCCCTTTCTCGCGGGCGACCAGCGGCGCCAGCGCCTGCATCTCGTTCTGGATCTCACGGAAGGCCACATTGGCCCGGCTCACCAGCTCCTCGACGGGCATGTCGACCCCCACCTCCCGGATGCGGTAGGCATAGAGCTCCGGCGGCAGGCGGAAGTCGGTGCGGGCGCGGGGGAGGATCTCCTGGCGCACGAAATCGTCGTAGGCCGCGAGCTGCTCCTTGAGCCGGGCATAGGGCTCCTCGTAGCCGGCGATGCCGTACTTCTTGAACAGCTCGCCGATGCCGGCGACGACCGTCTGGTTGTTGGCGAGGTCGCGCTCCACCCGGTCCTTGAAGGGGCCGGCGAGGCCGGGTTGCTTCAGCTTCGTGCGGGTGTACTCCTCGGCCAGCCGGGTCACCGGGCTGTAGCCGGGGGCGAGCCCGGTGTACTTGCGCAGCCGCACCAGGGCCGCCGGCCGCCGGCTGGCTGCCACCTGGTCGTCGAGCAGTGCGCGGAGGCCGCCGAAAATGGTCTGGGTCATGTTGAAGTAGGGGAGGTTGTACTTCCTCCCGAGCTCCGACCCTTCCTGGTCGGCCTCGAGGGCGCGGACCAGGATCTCGAGGTCCTGCTTCACCGGCGGATCGGTCTCGGCAGCCAAGCGGCGCCGGAGCTCCTCGCCCACCTTCTTCGAGGCCACCCGGGCGCGCTCCTCGAAGCCCGGCTTCAGATCGGTGATCTCCTCGTCGAGCCCGTCGATGCCCAGCTCGCCGGCGCCCTCGGGGCTGAAGCGGGCCAGCGTGTCGAGCAGGATCTGGGTGTTCTGGTCGCTCTTCGCCACCCAGGCGGGCGGCGCGGCCTGGGCTGTCTGGGTCGATTGGGCGGTCTGAGTCGATTGGGACATTGCGGGAGCGGCGCTGCCCGCCAGGGCGAGCACCGAGAACGCCCCCATCAGGAGTCGTGAGCGGAACGAACGGGGAGGGAAAGTAATCATCGAGAGGTCTCCTCAAGTTTTTCTCTTACGACGACTCTTACGACGGCGGCCGGTGAAAGGTTCGCTCGGCTCCGCCGCCGACTGGCATGCGTCTTGCCTTAGCCAGGAACCGTCAGGCTGGCGACGGTAAGGCCGAGCATCAGGAAAGACAACTAGGACGCCAGCTTAAATACATATCGCTCAAGGAGCCCGCAATGTCCCTTCGATTCCGCGCCTTTTCGACCCTCACGGCCCTGGCCCTCACCTGCGCCGTTTCCTCCGCCTGGGCCGAGGACGCGATCGTCCGGGAGGACTCCCTGAGGGCCATGCAGAGAGCGGAGCTCCTGATCCAGCAGAAGCAGTTCAAGAGCGCGGCCGCGGCGTTCGAGCGGGCCAGCGAGCTGGCCGGCGGCTCCTGCCCCGAGTGCCTGCTGGGCACCGCCCGCGCTTACCGCGGAGCCGGAGAGCTGGATGCCGCGATCCAGGTCACCCGCATGGCTCTCTCCCTTTCGGCCTCGCCCGACGGCCGGGCCCGCGCCTACGATCAGCTCGGCTCCATCCTGACTCTCAAGGGTGACATGGACTCGGCCCGCAAGGCTTTCCAGAAGGCCGTCGAGCTCGACGGCAGAATGGCGGGCCAGGTCCGCTCCAGCATGGCGCAGGCCCTCCTGATGCGGGCGAGCTCCGCCGCGGCGCCCGCGCTCCAGTAAGCCTTCCCTTCGCGCACCGTTCCCGCCGCTCCTGTTACACTGCGGCGGTTCCATCTTCTGGAGGCGGGAACGGTGATCGGTCTCAAAGACATCGAGCAGGCGCGCGTGCGGATCGGCCAGGTGGTGGTGAACACCCCCTGCGTCGCTTCCCGGATCTTTTCCGACGAGCTGGGCGTGCAGGCCCTGTTCAAGTACGAGAACCTGCAGCTCACCGGCTCCTTCAAGGTCCGCGGCGCCTACAACAAGATCAGCGGCCTCCCCCCTTCGGAGGTGGCCCGGGGCGTCATCACGGCCTCGGCCGGCAACCATGCCCAGGGGGTGGCCTTCAGCGCCGCCCAAGTGGGCGTGCCGTCCACCATCGTGATGCCCAGGACGACCCCGCTGATCAAGATCGAGAACACCCGCCGGCTCGGCGGCCAGGTGGTGCTGGCCGGCGAGATCTTCGACGAGGCCTATGAAGAGGCGCGGCGGCTCGAGGCCGAGCAGGGGCTGGTCTTCGTCCACCCCTTCGACGACGAGCAGGTCATCGCCGGCCAGGGGACGCTCGGCCTGGAGATCCTGGAGCAGGCGCCTGAGGCCGAGATCCTCGTCGTGCCCATCGGCGGCGGCGGTCTGATCTCCGGAATCGCGGCCGCCGTCAAGGAGACCCGGCCGTCGGTGAGGATCTACGGCGTGCAGACTCGAGCCGCCCCGGCCATGGCGGAGAGCTTCGAGGCCGGCCGCGTCCTGACCTGCCAGGCCGTGCGGTCGGTGGCGGACGGCATCGCCGTGAAGCGGCCCGGGGAGCGGACCTTCGAGTACATCCGCCGCTACGTGGACGGCATCGTCACCGTTTCGGAGGACGAGATCCGCGACGCCATCATCCGCCTGCTCGAGACCGGCAAGACGGTCACCGAGGGGGCCGCCGCGGTCACCTTCGCCGCCATCGCCGCCGGCCGCATCCCCGACGCCGCCGGGCGCCAGGTGGTGATGCTCCTATCGGGGGCCAACATCGACATCGCCCTCCTGGCGCACATCATCGACCGCGCCCTGGCGGAGAACCACCGCCTGGTCCGCTTCCGCACGCACGTCCCCGACCGGCCCGGCGCCCTGGCCGAGCTGCTCCAGGTGATCGGCCGGCACGGCGGCAACGTGGTGCGCATCCAGCACGACCGCGTCTTCATGCACGCCGGCTTCTGGGAGGCCCAGGTCGACATCACCCTCGAGACCCGCAACGAGCAGCACATCGAGGAGCTGCGGCAGGCCCTTGGAGACCGCGGGTACCGGGTGGAGCGGCCGGATTGATTTGTAAAATTAACCCGGTTTCATCGGAGCTTTCGGCTCAAAATCAGGTAAACCTTGGAAGTCATAATATTGCGAATATGCCGCAAGGATGATCTGCAATGGAATCAGATCAGCCCCTTGACTTTGGTAATCGGGAACCCCAGTATTTACAGTCTACGCAGGAAAAGGCAAAACCGTCGTGAGGCGGTGACGCAAAGCCACGGGTCTCTCGGAGACAGCCAGGCCGCCGAAAGCACGGACGAAGGACGGCAGCCGATTTGCTTTTTTCAGCATCCCATCTCTTAAAAACTCCAAAGGCTCCATTGCCTGCCTCGGTTTTACCGAGATTCCACACTCAGAGAATGACCTGTTCGGTCTTTTTGTACGCCCCAGGTGTGTCTTCGGCAGAGAGCCGAGCCCCATCTGGTGCGAGCCTCGATCAACCCCTTTCCAAGGGAGGAAGGTTCATGATGAAGATGCAGAAGAGAGTCGTCCGGATGGGCGCTCTGGGCCTCGCGGCGACGTTCGCGCTCGGGATCGCCACGGCGCCGGCGTTCGCCCGCGGCCGGGCCGCCAAGGTTCCGGGGAATGGCCTGCAGGTTGCCATCGATCCGGCGACCGGCAAGATCCGCCAGCCCACGGCCGCCGAGTCTCGGGCGTTGTCGGCCCAGGTCGCCACCAAGGCCGCCACGGCCGGACCGCAGTTCACCCATTGGGCCGATGGCACCATTTCGGCCGTGCTGACCGAAGATTATCTGAATGTTTGGCTCGTTCAACTCAATGCGAATGGTTCGGCCAGCCAGGTCTGTGTCGACGGCGCGAACGCCACCCAGTCCGCTGCCCCGGCGGGCGAGGATAAGTAGCCCATGAAGACCACCACCAAGCTCTTCTCCTTCCTTGCCCTCGCGGCTCTCCTGCTCGCGGCCAACGTGCCCGCCTTCGGCGCGGCCAATATCGTCATCGTCAACGGCGACGGCCCCAACGAGGGTTTCAACGACCCGACCCCGGCGGCCCCCGTGGGCGGCAACCCCGGCACCACCGTCGGCCAGCAGCGGCTGATCGCCTTCCAGTTCGCCGCCAGCGTCTGGGGCTCGATCCTCGACAGCGCCGTGCCCATCTACGTTCAGGCGAGCTTCGATCCGCTGACCTGCACGGCGACCGGCGCGACCCTGGGCTCCGCCGGCGCGATCCAGATCTTCTCCAATTTCCCCGGCCGGGAGTACGACAACACCTGGTATCACGTGGCGCTCGCCAACAAGCTCGCCGGCGCCGACCTGGCCCCCGGCCCGAACGGCACGGTCAATGACGACATCGTCGCCCGCTTCAACGCCAATCTCGGCCAGCCCAACTGCCTGACCGGCTCGGGCTTCTACTACGGCCTGGATGCCAACCATGGCACCCTGATCGACCTGGTCACCGTATTGCTGCACGAATTCGGTCACGGCCTGGGCTTCGCCAACTTCGTCACCGAGGCCAACGGCACCCAGCCGCTCGACCTGACGGACATCTTCTCCATCTACACCCTCGACACCACCACGGGCAAGCACTGGTCGGAGATGACCAGCAACGCCGAGCGCGCCGCTTCGGCCATCAACTCCAACAAGGTGGTGTGGGACGGCATCAACGTCACCACGGCCGCCCCGAGCGTGCTGCAACTCGGCACGCCGCTGCTCACCGTCAACGCTCCGGCGGGCCTCGGCCCCTTCCGCATCGGCACGGCCAGCTTCGGCCCCGTCATCGCGTCCCCCGGCACGACCGGCGACGTGGTGCAGGCCCTCGATGCGGCGGACGTCGCCGGACCGAGCACCTTCGACGGCTGCTCGGCGATCACCAACGCCGCCGCAGTGGCCGGCAAGATCGCCATGGTCGACCGCGGCACCTGCGGTTTCGCGATCAAGGCGAAGAACGTGCAGAACGCCGGCGCCATCGCCATGATCGTGGCCGACAACGCGCCCGGCAGCCCGCCGGGGGGCATGACCGGCGTCGATCCGACCATTACCATCCCCTCCGCCCGCGTCACCCTGGGTGACGGCAACACGCTCAAGGCGGCGCTCGCCAGCGGCACGGTCAACGTGACGCTCGGCGTCAACCTCGCCGTCCGCGCCGGCGCCGATCCGCAGGGCCGCGTGCTGCTCAACGCGCCCAGCCCGGTGGTCCCCGGCTCGTCCATCTCGCACTGGGATCCGGTGGCCTTCCCGAACCTGCTGATGGAGCCCTCCATCAACTCCGACCTCGGCCACGGCGTCGATCTGACCCGCCAGGAGATGATCGACATAGGCTGGTTCTCGGACGGTGACGGCGTGCCCGATGGCCGCGACCAGTGCATCGGCTCGTCGACCAGCGCCACGGTGGTCGTCGGCGGCTGCAACTCGGGTGTGCCGAACACGACGTTCGCCACCGGCTGCCGCATCACCGACCAGATCAACGACTGCGCGGTGGGCGCTTCCAACCACGGCGGCTTCGTGAGCTGCGTCGCCCACCTGACCAACAACCTGAAGAAGGGCGGCATCATCTCCGACTCGCAGAAGGGCGCCATCCAGAGCTGCGCCGGCGGGGCGAGCATCCCCTGATCCCGTCCGTCCGTATAGGGGGCGCCCCTGCGTGGGCGCCTCTTCCGAGGGCCGGCGCTCGCGAGCGCCGGCCCTTTTTCTTTTCCGCTCCGCCGCGTTAGGCTCCGGCCATGAAATTCGAGACCCGCGTCGTCCACGCGGGCCACCGGATCGACCCCGCGACGGGATCGGTGGCCCCTCCCATCTACCTCTCGACCACCTTCGCCCGCGACCCCGAAGGGACGCCCTTGGGCGGGCATACCTACATCCGCGAGTCGAACCCCAACCAGGAGCAGCTCGAGGAGGCCCTGGCCCCTCTCGAGGGCGGGGAAGCGGCGCTCGTCTTCGCCTCCGGCATGGCCGCGGGCGTCGCCCTGCTGCAGACCCTGCCGCCGGGGTCCCATGCCGTCTTGCCGGACGACGCCTACTACGGCTTCCGCCTGGCCGCCGAGGAGCTCCTCCCCAACTGGGGCATCCGGTCGGACTTCGTGGCCATGGACGACCTCACGGCGCTGGCGGCCGCGATCCGCCCGGAGACACGGCTGGTCTGGCTCGAGACGCCGTCGAACCCCCTGCTCAAGGTCGTCGACCTCGCGGCGGCCGTCCGCCTGGCCCGCGGCGCCGGCGCGCTCACGGTGGTCGACAACACCTTCGCCACCCCCATGCTCCAGCGGCCCCTGGAGCTCGGCGCCGACGTCGCCCTGCACTCCACGACCAAGTACTTCGGCGGCCACAGCGACGTGCAGGGGGGCGCCCTGGTCTTCGCCCGCCGGGGCGAGCTGTACGACCGTCTCCACCACCTGCGCCACATCCTCGGGTCGGTGGCCTCGCCCTTCAACTGCTGGCTGGTGCTGCGGGGCGTGCGCACCCTCGCCTGCCGGATGGCGGCCCAGAGCGCGGGCGCGCTCGCCGTGGCCCGCGCTCTCGAGACCTCGCCGGCCGTCTCGGCCGTCCACTACCCGGGGCTGCCCTCCCACCCGGGGCACGAGATCGCCCGCCGCCAGATGACCGCCTTCGGCGCCATGCTCTCCTTCCATGCCGTGGGAGGGCGGGAGGCGGCGCTCGCGGCCGTCTCCCGGGCGCGGCTGTTCACCCGCGCCACCTCGCTGGGCGGCTTCGAGAGCCTCATCGAGCACCGCGCGTCGAGCGAGGGGCCGCAATCCCGAGCCCCCCAGGATCTGGTCCGCCTGTCGATCGGCCTCGAGCATCCGGACGACCTCGCGGCGGATCTCCTCCAGGCGCTTGGCGGAGCTTGAAGAGAAACCGTGCACGCTTCTTGCTTTCGAGCATGCCAGCAGGTCGTTCTTCTTCCAAACAATTGAGAAAGGAGCTCTTGATGGCTACGACGCGCAAGAAGGGGGCCACTGGGTCCACGGGGACGGCCGGCGGGCTCGATACGGTCGTGCCTGCCGCCACTCCAACCACTTCCACCAAGACCGCTTCGAAGGAAGGCGGCGGCGCAAAGAAAGGCCCGAGCAAGAAGACGGTCCTGGCCTCGGCCGCGGCGGCGGTAGGTGCGGTCGCCGCGGGGATCGCGGGGATCGCCGTGGCGCGCAGCAAGAAGAAGTCTTCGGCGGCTTCCAAGGCGGCGGGTTCCGCCGGCGGCGGGAGCGCGGCGAAGAAGACGGCTGCGAAGAGCGACAAGAAAAGCGAGGCCAAGAGCGAGACGAAGGGCGGGAAGAAGGCCGCAGGAGGCGCGAAAAAGGCTTCGAAGAAGAGCTCCTGAGGGCCGCCCCTACACGATCTTTTCCCCCATTAACGCCCTGCGGGCCTCGTTCATGGTCTGGCGGAACCCCTCGCGCTCGCGTTCCGCCACCAGCGTCTCGAGCTGGGCCAGCGCCTCCCGCGTGGCGGCGTAGACCTCGTGCCGGTGGGGGTTGAGGTGCTGGATGTCGAGGTAGAGGTCGGGGTCCTCGGCGAGCACCGAGAGGGCGGTCGCGGCTTGGCGGGTGAACGTCGTCGAGGCGCAGGCGTGGAGCTCCGCGGGATCGATGCCGGAGCGGGTGAGGGCCGCGCCGAACAGCATGTTGGTCAAGTGGGCGAGGCCCAGCAGCCAGCCCATCAGCCGGTCGTGGTGAGGGAAGGGGACGGCCACCAGCCGCGTGTAGGGGTGCGAGAGGAGGGAGGCCAGCAGCCGTTTCTCGTCGGCCGGGTCTCCCTGCGTGGCGAGCACGAACGTCAGCGGCTCGTAGAGCGACTTGCCGGGCCCGAACATCGGGTGCAGGGCGAGCGCCCGCGCTCCCTTCTCGCGGGCGCGGGCCAGGGATGCCGAGAGCGGGTCCTTGATCGAGGCGATCTCTACCACCAGCGCTTTCGGCGCCCGCTCCACCACGTCTTCCAGGATCTGAGGCGTGCGGCCGAGGGGCACGGCGACCAGGATCGCGGCGTAGTCGTCGAGGTCCGCCACCTCGCCGAGGCCGGCGAAGCGTCCCGGCGCGCGCGGCAGCCTGCCGAGCGCGGGGTCGGCGAGGTCCACGCTATGCCCCACGAGCTCCAGGAAGCCGCGGAACCAGTTGCCCATGCCGCCGGCGCCGCCCACGATCAGCACCCGTTCGCCGCGCTGCTCGCGCAGGGCGATCCCGACCCGGTACTGCCGCTCGACCGAGCCGCGGATGATGGCCTGGAACACCGCTTCCATCACCTCCTCGGAAACTCCGCAGGCCTCGGCGTGCTGGCGGGCGCGGGTGAGCACCCGGTCCTCCACGTCGCGCACCACCACCGGGCGGTCCGCGGCCGCCTTCTCCCGGCCCACCTCGGCGGCGAGGTCCATGCGGCGGCGCAGCAGCTCGAGCAGGGCGCGGTCCACCTCGGCGATGGAGTCCCGCAATTCGGATAGTTCGGATTGGGGGTCGGGCGAGCTCATGGCGCATCTCCTCCGGAGTCGCAGGGATTCTATGACGAGGAGGAGGGGAGGGAAGCCGGGCGGGGGAGCCCGGCTTCCCCCAGTATGCCGCGCGGCAATGTCCCGCCGCGGGTCGGATGGGTGCTACCGTGTCCGCTCCTAGGACAAGGCAAGGGCGATGCCACCGCTCAAAACCTTATGGAACAAGCTTTTTCTCCGCAGCCCGCCCTCTGGAGTGAACGCTTCCGTGAACAGCCCGTCCTCTGGGGAAGACAGCCGGCTGCCCGTCCTCTACGGGCTCTCGACTGGCACCTGGATTGCTGGATCTGCCCCGGAGGCCGGCCAGAGATGGTTCAGGATTGACCAGGTAGTGGGTCAGGAGACGGGCGGGTGCGGTAAGCTCGCGTCCCGAGTCCGAGGGAGTTTGAAGAAGCGCAGTCCGGTTGCCTCCGGCACTGCAGAACGTCAACCCATTTCGCGAGCGACGCCATGGCCCAAGACCCGACCCCCACGACCGCCAGCCCCGCTTCCTCCTCGGCCGCGCTGCCGGGAGGCTCCTTCTTCGGACACCCCCGTGGCCTCGCCACCCTGTTCTTCACCGAATTCTGGGAGCGCTTCAGCTACTACGGCATGCGGGCGCTTCTGACGCTGTTCATGACCGCCTCGGTCGCTAAGGGCGGGCTTGGCTTCCCGACCGAGCGGGCCGGCGCGATCTACGGCCTCTACACCGCTTTCGTCTATCTGTTGGCCCTGCCCGGCGGCTGGCTGGCGGACCGCCTGCTGGGCCAGCGGCGGGCCGTCTTCCTCGGCGGCTGCATCATCGCGGCGGGCCACTTCAGCATGGCGATCGACAACGTCTCCACGTTCTTCCTGGGGCTCGTCCTGATCGTCATCGGCACCGGCCTGCTCAAGCCCAACATCAGCGCCATGGTCGGCGAGCTCTACCCCGAGGGCGGCGCGCGCCGCGATGCCGGGTTCTCGATCTTCTACATGGGGATCAACCTCGGAGCCTTCGTCGCGCCCCTGGTCTGCGGACCGCTGGGGGAAAACGTCAACTGGCACCTGGGCTTCGCCGCCGCCGGCATCGGCATGGTGCTCGGCCTCATCCAATACGCGTTCGGCGGCAAGTACCTCGGCCAGGCCGGGCTGCGCCCGAACGCCGGCGACGACCCGATCGAGCGTTCGAAAGCCCTGCGGGTCCTTATCGGCTCCGTCGCCACGGCGGTCGTGCTCATCGCCCTGTTCTGGACGGGGGTGATCGACGTGCCGGTGGAGAGGCTGGCCGGCGGCACGGGCATCATCATCGTCGGCCTGGCCCTGCTCTACTTCGTGTTCCAGTTCACGGGCGGCGGCCTGGACGGCCTCGAGAAGAAGAAGATGCTGGCGATCTTCGTCCTGTTCCTCTTCTCGGCCCTGTTCTGGTCCGGCTTCGAGCAGGCGGGCTCCTCGCTGACCCTGTTCGCCCGCGACCTGACGGACCGCGTGATGCTCGGCCGGGAGATGCCGGTCTCGGTGCTCCAGTCGGTGAACCCCCTGTTCATCATCGCCTTCGCGCCGGTCTTCGCCTGGCTCTGGCTGCGGCTCTCCGCCCGCCGCCGCGAGCCCTCCGCGCCGGCCAAGTTCTCGCTCGGCCTCGTCTTCCTGGGGCTGGGCTTCGGCGTCATGGTCTGGGCCTCGATGCTGGCGGTCGGGCCCGACGGCCAGGCGATCAAGGTCAGCCCCATGTGGCTGATCCTCACTTACCTGTTCCACACCTTCGGCGAGCTCTGCCTGTCGCCGGTGGGGTTGAGCACTGTGACCAAGCTCGCTCCCCACCGCAAGGTCAGCCAGTTGATGGGCATCTGGTTCATGTCCATCTCGCTCGGCAACCTGATGGCGGGCCTGGTGGCGGGACAGTTCGAGAAGTTCCCCCTGCCGCAGCTCTTCGGTGCCGTCTTCGCGACGACGGCCGGCGCCGGCCTGATCCTGGCCCTGCTGATCAAGCCCATCCGCAAGCTGATGGGGAACGTCCATTAGAGCTCTGAAAGCGAGGTATCGATGAGCGTGAGCGCGATCACCCGTCCGGCCGTGGGAGCCGTGGCCGCCGAAGGCAAGCACCCGAGAGGGCTCTACGTCCTCTTCTTCACAGAGATGTGGGAGCGCTTCAGCTTCTACACGGTGGGAGGCATGTGGGCGCTGTACGTCATGAACGGCGAGCAGGGCTTCGGCTGGCCCCGGGACCGTGCCACCAGCGTCTGGTCCTGGTACCTGATGTTCGTCTACGCGAGCCCGCTGATCGGCGGCTGGCTCGCCGACCGCAAGCTCGGCTACCGGAAGTCCGTCATGCTCGGCGGCCTGTTCTTCATGGCCGGCCATGGGCTGCTGGCCGTCCGCTCGGTCCCCGTCATGTTCGCGGCTCTGGCCTGCCTGGTCATTGGCAACGGCTTCTTCAAGCCGAACGTCTCGACCATGGTCGGCAACCTCTACCCCGAGGGCAGCCACCTCAAGGACCGCGCCTACAACATCTTCTACATGGGGATCAACGTCGGCGCCTTCCTGGCGCCCCTGGTCGCCGAGTTCATGACCCGGAGGTTCGGCTATCACCCCGCGTTCTTCATGGGGGCCCTGGGCATGGTGATCTCGGTCCTGATCCTCTGGAAGTTCAAGCGCGACGTCGAGGTCACCGACCGCAAGCCCCTGCCGAAGGAGCCGTCTTCCGCCGCCGCCGTGGCCGTGGACGCGCCGCCCCGGGGAGTCAGCCATCAGACCGGGAACGCCATCGACCAGATCTCCGACGCCCGCCGGATCGGCGCCCTGATCGTCATCTTCCTGATCGTCATCGTCTTCTGGATGGTCTTCCACCAGAACCAGACAACCTGGACCTACTGGGCCAACGACAACACCGAGTGGAGCGTCTCCGGCATCATCTCGAACGCCATCAACCCCGGCTGGGTCATCCTGCTGACCTTCCCGCTGGTCTGGTTCTGGCAGTGGCTCGACCGGCGCGGCAAGGAGCCCTCGACGCCCACCAAGATGGCGATCGGCATGTGCCTGACGGGCGCCGCCTACTTCGTCATGTACCTCGCCGGCAAGGCGGGCGGCGATGTCGGCAAGGTGTCGCCCTGGTGGCTGATCGGCGCCTACGGCGTGCTGACGCTGGGCGAGCTGATGCTCTCGCCGATGGGCCTGTCGCTGGTCTCCAAGGTCGCGCCGATCCGGCTGCGCGGGCTGATGATGGGCGGCTGGTTCCTCGCCACCGCCATCGGCAACAAGCTGACGGGCGTCGGCGTGCTCTGGGACGACATGCCGCACTCCAGCTTCTTCGCCATGCTGGGCGCCCTGTCGCTCTTCATGGCCGTGGTGCTGACGCTGCTGCTGAAGCCGTTGAAGCGGGCGATGCCGGGAGTGTAGGCGGCCTGCCGGGGCAGGTGAGCCCTACAGGCTCACCTGCATCCCCAGCTCCACCACCCGGTTGGGGGGGATGCGGAAGAAGTCGGTGAAGCGCTGGGCGTTCCTCGACATCACGGCGAAGAGCTTCTTGCGCCAGAGGAACATGCCGCCCCGGTTGCTGGGGATCAGCGTCTCGCGGCCGAGGAAGAAGGTCGTCTTCATCATGTCGAGGAAGAGGCCGTCTTCCCGAGCGCAGTCGAGCACGTCCTGGGCCCGGGGGTCCTGGGTGAAGCCGTAGCGGGCCGTCAGCCGGTAGACCCCCTTGTCCAGCGATTCCACCTCCACCCGGTCCTCCACGGAGACCCAGGGCACCTCCTCCGTGATCACCGTCATCAGCACGACCGTCTCGTGGAGCACCTTGTTGTGCTTCAGGTTGTGCAGCAGCGTCGTCGGCGTGCCCGCGGGGTTGGTGGTGAGGAACACCGCCGTGCCGGGGACCCGCGGCGGCGAGTCCGGCCGGATGTTGCGGACGAAGTCCTCGAGCGGCAACGCCTCCTCCCGGAGGCGGTCGGCGAGGATCTTCCGGCCCTGCTTCCAGGTCGCCATCAGGAGGTAGATGATGCCGGCCGCCAGCAGGGGGAACCAGCCGCCGTGGGGGATCTTGACGATGTTGGCGCTGAAGTAGGCGACGTCCAGCACCAGGAAGGAGGCGGTCAGGGTGCCGGCGGCGAGAGCGCTCCACCCCCACAGCTCGCGCTCCACCACGTAGGCCAGCACGGTCGTGATCACCATCGTCGTGGTGACGGCGATGCCGTAGGCGGCGGCCAGGTTGGTCGCTTCGCGAAAACCCAGCACCAGGCCGATGGTGGCGATCATGAGCACCCAATTGACGGCCGGAATGTAGATCTGTCCAATCGCTTCGTCCGAAGTCTGAACGATCTCGAACCGCGGGCTGTAGCCGAGCTGCACCGCCTGGCGGGTGAGCGAGAAGGCCCCCGAGATCACCGCCTGGGAGGCGATCACCGTCGCGAGGGTGGCCAGCACGACCAACGGGTAGAGAGCCCAGGAGGGTGCCATGCTGTAAAAGGGGTGCTCGACGCCCTTGGGAGCGTGCAGCAGCAGGGCGCACTGGCCGAAATAGTTGAGCATCAGGGCCGGCAGCACCAGGGTGAACCAGGCGATCCGGATGGGACGCCGCCCGAAGTGGCCCATGTCGGCGTAGAGCGCCTCGCCGCCGGTGACGACCAGGAACACCGAGCCGAGGACCAGGAACCCCTGGAGCCCGTTGTGGGCGAAGAACCGGACGGCGTACGCCGGATTGACGGCGGCGAGCACCGAGGGCTCGCGCACGATCCAGCGCAGCCCGAGCACGGCCAGCGTCGTGAACCAGACCACCATCACCGGTCCGAAGAGCTTGCCGATCCCCTCCGTCCCCCGTCTCTGGATAAGGAAGAGGCCGACCAGGATGGCGATGGTGATGGGAACGACGTAGGGATCGAAGAAGGTCGTCGCCACTTCGAGCCCCTCGACGGCCGAGAGCACGGAGATGGCGGGGGTGATCACGCCGTCGCCGTAGAGCAGGGCCGCGCCGAAGAGGCCCAGCGCGATCAGGATCCACCCGCGCCTGCCATCGGTCCGGATCAGGGCCATGAGGGCCAGGATGCCGCCTTCGCCCCGGTTGTCCGCCCGCATGACGAAGACCAGGTACTTGATCGAGATGACGATGATCAGCGACCAGAAGATCAAAGACATCACGCCCAGGACGTTGAGGCGGTTCGGCTCCACCGAGTGGGAACCGAGAAAGCACTCGCGGAGGGCGTACAGAGGGCTCGTGCCGATATCACCGTAGACCACGCCCAGCGCTCCGAGCGCAAGGCCGGAGAGATGGGTGATCCCGGATTCTCGAGAGGCGTTCTGTGTCATGGTCGGGGGAGCGGAACCTATCACACTGTCGTGGAGCCGTTCAGGGTTTTTCGTAACCCGTCACCCGCCCGGTCAGCCGGCCCGTGGCGGGAGGATGCAGGAACTGGACCCAACCCTCGCGGGTGGAGCCGCGGGGCGCGAAGGCGAGGTCGAACCCCGCCTCCTCCCGCCCGCCGTCCGGCAGCTCCAGCACCACCTCGACGCGGGCTCCCTCGGCCGTCTCCTGTCCACGGTTGCGCACCGTGACAGGCACGGCCCAGCCGTCGCCGCGCCGCTCGGGCGCGCCCAGGGTGACGGCGAGGTCCGGCGGCGAGTCCTCTCCGAGGGCGGCGTCCCAGACCAGGAACCCCACCACGCCCAGCACCAGGAGGAGGCCCAGCCCGAAGACGGCCCACTCCAGGCGGTTCTTCTCGACGCGGCTCATGAGGAAGGGGACTGTAGCAGCAACCGGCCCGCCGAGGCGCCGAGAGCGCCCGCGACCCCCAGGACCACCGTCTGGGCCAGGCAGGCGGCGGCGGACATGCCGGTGAAACGGCCGAAGAACCAGAGGATGAACGCCGAGGCCGCCAGCGCCACGGCATAGTTCATGGCCGTCCGCGAGAGCATGGCGATCCAGCCCTGGTCCTTTTTCGGGATGAGCTCGTCCGAGCCCCGGAAGCCGCTGTGGAAGAGCACCAGCGCGCACAGCCCGAGCGAGATCAGGGAGAGGCCCAGCACCTTCCACCGCGACGCCTCGGCGGCGATCATGACGATCTCCTCCGTGGGAGCGACGTTGCTGGCGAACAGGATCGCGCCGCAGGCGGCGAGGGCGATCTGGGCGGCGAGGCCCGTGTCGGGCTCGTCCTTCTCCCCCTTTCCCCCGCCCATCCCCTGATCGTCATCCCCGTTGCCGGAGCCGCCGAGCTGGGCCGAGCCCACGGAGATCCCGATCGCCGCCGTGACGCCCTCCACCACCACCTTGCCGACGATCTCGCTCATCGTCATGTCCGTCTGGATTTGGCCCAGCAGCCAGAGCATGAGGGCCGACAGCAGCAGGCCGAGGCCCATCTCCTCGAAGGCTTCGAAGGCGACCTCCAGCCAGGAGGCATCCCGGCGCAGGCCGCTGTAGCGGTTGTAGGCGAAAAGGAGCAGGAAGCCGACGAGGAAGTAACCGAGCAGGCGTGGGGGCCGGGCCGTGAACCCGGCCCACCAGACCTCCATGGTGTAGAGGAGAGGCAGGCTGAAGAGGAGACCCCCGGCGAGACCGCGCGCATACTCCCGAAGCGACTGGCTCACCTGCCGCTTCCGTCCATCCGGACGCCCCTTTCGGCTCATCGGGTTCTCCGCTGCCTGTAAAACCTCCCTGTGAAAGCGGTGCTCCGGGGCTCTTCAGGCCTCGGCCATCGCCTCGACGTTGATCGAGCTCTCGGCGAGCTGGGTCAGCTTCTTGTCCGTGTTCCCCTCCTCGTCGAGGGTCTGCTGGAGGAGCTTGACGTGCTGGTCCTCGCCGAGGATCTGGGCATAGGTGCGCACCGTGCCGTAGCCGGCGATCTCGTAATGCTCGACCCGCTGGGCGGCGGCGATGAGAGCCGCGTCCATCACCTCGGGCTCCATGTCCTCCTGCATCATCTCCTTGCCTTCCTCGAGCAGGCCTTCCATCCCCTTGCACTTCTTGCCCCGGGGGCTCTTGCCCAGCATCTCGAAGACCTGATCGAGACGCTCGACCTGCTTCTGGGTTTCCTGAACGTGCAGCTCGAACGCCTGCTTCAACTGCGCGTTCTTGGTTTTCTTGGCCATCCTCGGCAGCGCCTGAAGAATCTGCTTCTCGGCGCTGTACAGGTCCTTGAGCTCGTCCACGTAGAGTTTCCTGAGGGAATCGATCTCCATGTTGCACTCCTTTTTTCTATGCAGGCGCCATTGCCCTCGGTGGGGCATTAAGCAAGAGAAGTGCCACGAATGGGAGGAGCCCTCACCTCCGCAGGGGGAGGTGAGGGCGGGGAAGGAACCTACAGCGCCGCGAGGACTTCCTTCTCGCGGCTCGCGTCGAGCTTGCCGACCCAGACGTCGAGGACCTTGCCGTCGTTGTCGACCAGCAGCAGGGTCGGGGTGCCGGGCACCTTGATGGCGGAGAAGTCCATGTGCACCATGCCGTCCGGGTTGGCGCCGGCGCTGGCGAACTTCTGGGACTCCTCGGCCTTGGCCCCCTCGTCGGGCACGGCGGCGATCACCTTCACCTGCGACGACTTCTGATTGCGCTGGTCGATGAGCGTCTTGTAGAACGGCATGCTGTCGTTGCAGAAGTGACAGGTCGGCGACACGGCGACCACCAGGGCGCGGTTCGAGCCGGCGGGCACGACGGCCTTGAGCTGGTCGTAGCTCTCGCCCTTCTCGACCTGCGGCGGCGCGCCCGGCGGGCGGGGCGGAAAGAACTGGTTGCGGATCAGGACCACCGCCGCGATCACGCACACCAGGATGATGGCGATGTTGGCGACGGTGTCGAGGGTGCTCTTTTCTTTTGCCATGATCTGATCTCTCCTGGGCGCCAGTACCAGGGTCTTACGCCTGACCAGCGCTTAGAAAACTTACCTCGGAGGGTAGCACAGGGCCCCCGTCTTGAAGAGGCCAATTGACAGCCCCGGCTGGATGTTGCAGCGTACCCCCCGCAACCTCCAACCCTGGACCGCGCGCCTCTTCTCGATTAGAGGTGCCCGAGGAGCGAAAAACCGATCATGGCAGCCGAGCCGTCCGCGGTTCTTCCACCGGCCTCCAAGCGCGAGATCGTGAGCTGGGCGATGTTCGACTTCGCCAACAGCAGCTACACCACGATCATCGTCAGCGTCGCCTTCGGCATCTACTTCACCCGTCTGGTGGCGCCGGAGGGGAAGGGGGACTCCCTCTGGGGGCTGGCGATCCTGCTCGGCAACCTGTTCGTCCTGCTGCTCTCGCCGGTCATCGGCGCCGTGGCCGACGACTCGGGACGCAAGAAGCTCTTCCTCGCCTTCACCTACGCCATCTGCGTGGTGGGCACGGCGCTCCTCTGGTTCGTCACGCCGGGGCGGGCCGTGCTGGGGCTCGTCCTCTTCGTCCTCTCCTTCGTCGGCTTCTCCTTCGGCGAGAACCTGGCGTCGTCCTTCCTGCCCGAGATCTCCACCCCCGAGAACGTCGGGCGGATCTCCGGCTTCGGCTGGGGCCTGGGCTACTTCGGCGGCCTCGCCTGCCTGGTGGTGGTGATGCCCCTGCTCAAGGGCGGCTACACCCTGGAGAACCTCGGCAGCCTGCGCCTCGTCTGGGTGGCGACGGCCCTGTTCTTCCTGGTGGCGGCCCTGCCCACCTTCCTCTTCCTGCGCGAGCGGGCGCCCCGGGGCACGAGCACGGCGATGGAGTACGTCCGCGCGGGCTTCGTCCGCATCGCGGCGACCGGCCACTCGGTGCGCCACTTCTCGGAGCTGGTCCGCTTCCTGACGGTGTTCTTCGTCTACTCGATGGGGCTCACCTCGGTCATCGCCTTCGCGGGCATCTTCGCGGAGCGGACCCTGCACTTCACCTCCGCCGAGGTGATCTACCTGTTCATCGCCCTCCAGCTCTCCTCCGCGCTGGGAGCCTTCGCCTTCGGCTTCATCCAGGACCGGGTGGGGGCGTCCCGCACCATCCAGGCCACCCTGGTCATCTGGATCCTGGTCTGCGTCGGCACCTGGTACTGCCAGAGCAAGGGGCTCTTCTGGGTCATCGCCCTCTTCGCGGGCCTCGGCATCGGCTCCCTGCAGAGCGCTTCGCGGGGGATGGTGGGGCTCTTCTCGCCGCCCGAGAAGAGCGGCGAGTTCTTCGGCTTCTGGGGCTTGGCGGGCAAGGGGGCCTACATGCTGGGCCCCTTCATCTTCGGCCTCATCTCCACCGCCACCGGCTCGCAGCGGACGGCCATCCTCTCGACGGCCGTCTTCTTCGTCGCCGGCCTGATCGGCATGGCCTTCATCGACGAGAAGCGGGGGCACGCGGAGGCGGAGAGCTGGCCCCTCACTCCCCCAACCCCCTCTCTCCCAGCCTCCCCCCCGACCGCCGGGAGAGAGGGGGCTTGAAGAAGGATCTTCTCGGGGAGCCGTTCTCCCTCTTCTCCCGGTTGGTGGGAGGGAGGCTGGGAGAAGAGGGCCGGGGTGATGAGGGCTCTGGCGGCCCGGAGTCCGCCGCCGCATGACGCCCGCCGACCGATTCCTGCGCGCCTTCGTCCGCTTCCTCCTCAAGATCTTCTTCCGCGAGGTCGAGGTGGTCGGGGCCGAGCGCATTCCCGGAGGCCGGCCGCTGGTGCTGGTCGCCAACCACGTCAACGGGCTGATCGATCCGCTCCTGCTGATGGGCCCGTTGCCGGTGATGCCGCGGCTCCTCGCCAAGAGCACCTTGTGGAAGAACCCGGCCGTCCGCCCCTTCGTCGAGCTCGCGCAGGCCATCCCCGTCTACCGCCAGCAGGACGAGGGAGCGGACACCTCGAAGAACGCCGAGACCTTCGTCCGTTGCTACGAGCTGCTGGCCCAGGGCGGCTGCCTGGCCCTGTTCCCCGAGGGCAAGAGCCACAGCGAGCCGGCCCTCCAGCCGCTGAAGACGGGCGCCGCCCGCATCGTGCTCGAAGCCGAGCGGCGCCACCCCGGCCTCGGCGCCCGGATCGTGCCGGTCGGCCTCCTCTTCGACGCCAAAGACACCTTCCGCTCGCGCGCCCTCGTGCAGATGGGGGACCCCATCGATCCGGCGCCCGAGGTCGCGATGGCCGAAAGCGCCCCGGTGGCGGCCTTCCGGACTCTGACGGCGCGCATCGACGAGGAGCTGAAGGACGTCACCCTCAACTACGAGACCTGGGAAGACGCCCGCCTGATCGCCCGCGCCGCCGACCTCTACCGCCGCCGCGCGCCCGAGTTGCCGGGGCGGGGGAAACTCTCCGAGGGCTTCACCTACAGGCGCGCCTTCCTGGAGCGCTACCGCGGGCTGCGCGAGCGCCACCCCGAGCGGGTCGCCGCCGTGGCCGGGGCGGTCCGAGAGTACGACCGCCTCCTGCGCGCCTGCGACCTCCGGGACGACCAGGTCGCCGCCGCCTATCCGCCCTCGCCGGTGCTCCGTTTCGTAATCCGGGCCCTGCTGCGCCTCCTCATCCACCTGCCCGTGGCGATCGTCGGCACGATCCTCACCTGGCCCGTCTACCGGATCGTCGGCCCGATCGTCCGCCGTGTCACCAGCCAGCCCGACCAGACCGCCACCTACCGCGTCTTCGGAGCCCTGATCCTCTTCCCTCTCGCCTGGATCGCCGAAGGCTGGCTCGCTTCCAGATACCTGGGAGGCTGTTGGATCGGCGCCGCCGTCGCTCTCCTGGCGCCTTTGACCGCCTACGGCGCCCTGCTCTTCCACGATCAGAGAGCCGTCTTCTGGGCGGAAGCGAGGGCTTTCCTCCTCCTGAGGACGCGACGGCGCCTCGCCGCCGAGCTCAAGGCGCGGCGGGAGGAAGTGTTGCGGCAGGTGGAAGAGCTGGAAGCTCTTTCCGAGCCGGAGGAGACGCGCTAACAGCGACGCTTCGCCGCCATCGGAGATGCCGCGGCGAAGGAGGGAACACCACGTTCCCTCGGTCCAGCGTCTTGCCGCCAGAGGGAAAGCGGCGTTCCCTTTCTACGGCGTCTCGGCGACCCCGGGAACGCCACGTTCCCTCTCGGTGACGGCTCGGCGATCGAGGGAAGATCACGTTCCCTCTCGGTAACGGCTCGGCGATCGAGGGAAGATCACGTTCCCTCCTTGCGGCGTCTCAGAGACCGGGGGAACGCCGCTTTCCCTCCATCGCCGAGACGTCGTCTCCAGGGAAGGAGGCGTTCCCTCCTTCTTCTGCCACACCTCCGGAGGGAGCGCGACGTTCCCTTCTTCGGCAAGCCGGCAAAAGGAGGGAAAGAGGCGTTCCCTCCTTCCGCCGTTCTGCCGATGGAAGGGAACATCCTCTTCCCTCCGGCGCTGAGGCGTCGGATCGAGGGAAGACGGCGTTCCCTCGGTCGCAGAAGCTGAAGATAGGGACGGCGAAGCAGCGCCGGGAGATGCGCCTCAGCTCAGGTGTCGGGCCCGCGGCTCAGGATTCCGGCGTGATGTCGTCGCCGGAGGACGCCAGGGCGGCCCGGTGCAGCCACCGACCCAGCCGATCGAGGTCGTGACAGTGCAAGATCTCCTGCCGCTGCACCTCCGTCACGGCGACACCGCGGGTTGCCAAGACCTTGAGGATAGCCTCGGCAGTGCCTTCGGAGCGGCCTTCCGCATTGCCCTTGGCTTCTCCTTTGACCTCGCCCTTAGCCTCCGCCGCGGCTTCCCGCTCCCGGATGGCCGCGTTGCCCTTGGCGATGAGCGCCTCCGCCACGGCATTATCGGCCACCGCGGCATCGAGCAACGCCGCTACCGCGAGCGGCACCACGAGGCAGGGATCCTCGATTCGCGAGCCGGCGTCCAGCGGGCGCCAGTCCTGGCTCTCTGGCGACCACTCGCAGACCCGCGGCCGGCCCTTGGTCCAGACCGTAAAGATTCGCCGTACACCCCGGCGGTGCATCCGCACGGCCTTCTCCGTCACGTACCCCTCGTTCTGAGACGAGACCACCTCGAACGCGATCTCCTCCAGATAGCGTCCGCCCGTCTCCGGATTCGTGCCTTTCCTGAGGACGCAGACGTCGGTGGCGAAGTCCGACTCCTCGTCATGGCGAGTGAGCAGGTCCGCCGCCGCGCGGTAGCCGGGAGAAACGTGCGCCCGGAGGACATAGTCGAGCTCGGTGTGCTGGGTGGCATGAGGCTCCATGGCTGGAGCGGCCACCACCCGGCGGCCACCGATGATCTCGTCGCGTGTCACCTCGGGTTCGACCAGATGGTCGTCGATCTCGGGGAAGCGTCCCGGCAAGCGGAGCGGGTTGCCCGATCCCGGCGAACCGGGAGCTTTGAGTCGGTAAGCCGGGCGGTGCTCGTCCATGGCCGGCATCTTAACAGAGAACCAAATCGCCGGTCCAGGGATGCTCGAAGGGGGGCTACGTTTCCGGATAGTAGATTTCGAGGATGCGGTCGAGCTGGCCGCGCAGCGACTTGAAGTCGGCGGCCGCAAGGTCGTCCTTGGAGGCGGCCGCCGCGATCTGCCGGAGACTCTCCCTCGCCGCAGGATCGAGCTTGGTGTCCCCGATGCCGAGCTTCTCCTTCCAGAGGAAGCGCCGGAGGAAGCTCCGGTTCTCGCTCTCCTGGAAGAAGGATGGCTCCTCCGCGATGGCCGCGAGCCGGCCGGCTTCCACCCACTGGCCGAGGTCGAGGGAGGGATCCTCGTCGGCGAGGAAGACCTCGCGGGTCTGCTCGGCCAGCCGCGACGCCTCCGGGAGGAAATCGTGCGGCGCTTTCGCCGAGTCCCCGAGGGCACCGGTTATTCCAGCGTAGGCGTTCGCCAGATCTTTAGCGAAGAGCTGATCCTTGAGCAGCCCGATGATGCGGGCAATGACATCCTGGGCTTGGTCCGCCTTGTCCGCCTTGAGGGCCACCTGGAGATTCACGAGCTGAACCCCCATCCGGAAGGGCGCCTCTTCGACGGGGGCCGCCTCGTCGTCTCCACTTCCACGGAAGGTCTCGCCGAGCCAGAACTCGTCCGCCAGCGTCTGCTGCCTGGGGATCGGCTTGGTCACCTCGGCCGTCACCAGCGCGGGCAGGGGAGCGAAGAGTTGATAGGAGCCTGCTCCGATTCCCACCAGCAACAGGGCCGCGATGGGGTACCACTTGCGAGGATCGAACGCCCTGGGGCGCCGGAATTGCACCACATTCCCAGGATCGGACTCCAACTGGAATCGAACCGCCCCGGAGTAAATGGCGTAGCAGTCCTCGCAGGTGGCCAGATGAGCGGTGACCCGATCGGCCTCTTCCGGCCCCAGCATGCCGTCGATATAGGCCGCCAAGTCCTCGTCAGAAGGGCACTGCCCTCTGGGAGGCTCTGCTTGGTTGATGGGTGCATATTCCTGCATTTTCGTGAACCGCCTCGATTCCGGCCAATCTATTAGACGGACATCTATAGAAGATTACCCTGTTTCCCTTAGGCACGCCTAGAAGTCAGAGATTTCCGGTTTCAGAGATCCGAGGACCTGCTCCAGGTCTTGTCGCCTGATCCCGTGCGTACCCAGACACTTCCTCAACTCCTTGTAGATCTTCTCCAGACGCCGATAGAGGGGCTTTTGTTCGACCCCCCGAATCCGGGCGATCTGGGCCACCGAGTACTCCATCCGCATCCGGACGAAGAGCCTGTCCTCTTTAGGTAGTGCCGCGAGACACCCCTGGAGGGTCATGTAGACCCGCCGGCTCATGCCCTCCCGCTCGTTCTCCTCGACTCGTTCATCCGGCCTGGGTCCCCGGTCTGGTTCGGCTGCCAGCGACTCCTCGCCCACGACGTGCCGGCCTATCCGGGGCGGCAACTTGGCCGCGAGGTCCCTGAGCTCAGCTTCGGACATCTCGATCTTCTCGTTCATCCGGAGGATTTGGCAGGCCTGTTCCAGCGTATACTTCTCCCGCTCAAGCAGGCGCTCCAGCCGCATCGCCACCGGCCCCAGCCGCTCCGCCTCCGCCGAGTACCGCCACTTCCCCCAGAGATGGTCCTGGTAGTCCAGGAGCAGCCGCCGGATCACCACGGTGAGGTAGGTCTTGATGTTGGACTTCCCCTGGTACTGCCGGATGACCGCGCAGTCGTCCTCGATGAGCTTGAGCTTGACGTGGGACCCGAAGTCCTCGGCCTCCTCCCGCTTGAAGTGGGCCCGCCGGCAGCAATGGGCGATGACCGCCTCGATGAGCTGCAGGTGTCCTAGGAAGAGGTCCATAGGGGGTAGGTCGCCGGGGAGGGAGGGTAGGGTGGCCATATAGCAGGGAGATTCTACAGGGCGGGAAGTCAGATGAGCGAGAGTGCATAAAAGAGAGCCTGGACGCGAAACCTTCTTCCTCGCCCAATGGTGCCTCGGGTCCTTAACCTCCCTAAGGGGATTCTATCGATGCCAGGTTGAGGAATTCCTCTAAAAGGTCCGTCCATACTCTTGGATGGAGGTCTTGAAGACCATATCAGCCTATGGCTCATGGGGCAAAACTTTCTCCTCCGTGGATTCTGGGAGAGGAACGGCGTATCATATCCGTAACCGGGCCCGACTGAATGCTCTCATGAACCAGCGCTGTCTCGCTGCCGAGAATCGTGTGTAAATGACCCGAGAGAATACACCGTTGCGTGTTCTATGGGCGGGTAGTTTGGTCACCCTTCTCATCCTTGTGACCAAGCTTTCGGAATCAACCTCTGGATCTCCGGACCGCGAGCAGCTTGTGCGTATGGTCGGCACATATCGTGTATCCGAATGCCGGCTCACCGGAGGCTTTCCTTGGGCGCCCGTCCACGGCAAAGACCGGCTCGAAATGGTGGAGGACCTGCGAAGGGCGGCAGGAGCTCTCGACAGGTCTCCGGCTAAGAGATCGCCAGAGGTTCAAGGTAATCTTGGGCTGCTGGCCCTCCTCAACTCTCAGTACTCCCTCGCAATCGATCTTTTCGCACGAGCGGCCAGCAAGGCGCCGGGCGAGTCGCCTTGGCTGACAGACCTATCGGTAGCGCAGTTTGCGGCGGCGGACGCGGAAGGAAAGCCTTATCTTTTTCTTCAGGCCTTGGATACAGCCCAACAGGCGCTACGACTTAATCCCAGAAGTCCCGAAGCCATATTCAACGTTGCGGTAGTGGCGGAGCGTCTTCATCTCACTCTGACGGCCCAAAAGGCCTGGGAAGATTTCCTGGATGTTGAGACTGATCCGCAATGGCGTCAGGAGGCCGAGCAGCGGCTTCGGAAACTCCTTGAGCCGACTGCGGGTGAGAGGTGGTTGATTCTGAGGGGAAAGCTAGGGATTGTGACGGGCCGCGATTTCGAGGCAAGCCTGCAAACGGCACTGATACAATTTCCTCAGCAACTTCGACAGTGGGTTCAGGAAGATCTGCTTTCACGGTGGGCTATCGCTTGCGAGGCGAGTCCCTCTGAGGATGCAAAACGGCTTTACATGGCTATTTCCGAAATCGGTCGGGCGTTGGCAAAACAAAAAGGCGAGCGCTCAATCGATGATGCGACCACCGCCATCTCGAAAGAGATTTGTGGTCCAGGAAGTCGGCTGTCGGCGGGCCATAAGGCATATGCGGAAGGTGTCTCTCTCTACAATCAGTCCCGCTACATGGAAGCGGCGATCCCGCTCCGGCGAGCGGAAACAGCTTTTGAGGAAGCTGGTAGCAAGGGGGCGCTCCTCTGGACGAGGCTCTGGCTAGGTGCGACCGAGTACTTCGCCAAGCGCCACGATCTGGCAAACGCCCGGTTTATCAGAATTCTAAGGGACCCTGCACTTGCGGGCTTTCCAGCGCTCCGGGGCCGGGCGCTCTGGTGCCGCGGTCAACTGGCGCTAGTGCATGGAAACTTCGACATAGCTCTTGGTCTCTTTGGTGAAGCCCGTAAATGGTTCGAGGCTACCAGAGAGATAGAAAATGCCGGTGCTATGGACGCCCTGCTTGCGGACGCGCTGCGTCGTGCCGGCAGGCTCGACCAGGCGTGGTCAGAACGCCTTCAGGCGCTTCAGAGGCTTAGCCAATATCCTCAGTCCCACAGACTGCATAATCTTCTTTTCGAGAGTCTTGATGCTCTGCTCTCGGAAGGTCTCGTCTTTGCTGGTGAGGTCCTCCAGATGGAAGGTGCTCTGGTAGCTGGGAAGTTCGGAGGTAAACCTTCTAGTACCGCTGCAAACCTCCTTCTTGGATCCAGGTTGCGAGCGGAGTGGAGTGGAAAGGAGGCACTTTATGCCCTTAAGCAGGCGCGAAGGGCTTTCAAGCAAATAGACGATGCTGCTCTGAGAGAAGCCTTCTGGGTAGAGTCTTTACTTATTGAAAATGAAATTAAGGCAAAGGGATTGGGTCGACAAGAACCTCTAAATCTATCAAAGGTTATTCAATACTATGAGGGGCTGAAGCAGCCCGTCAATGCGGCGAACGCTCGCCTTCAGCGTGCTCGTGCAAATATTCAATCGGGCGACCTTATGGGGGCGGAAAATGATCTGGTAATCGGGATTGGATACCAGGAGGCTATGGCGAAAGAGATCTCGGATCAAGCTGCGTTTGCCGAGGAGTGGCAGGATCTATTTGAAGAGCTGGTCCAACTTTACGCCGTGCTCCGGCACGATCCGGAGAGAGCCTTCGAGTTCGTCGAGAGGAGCCGAATCCCTCCCTGCCATACGGCTGCGTACCTAGTGTAGTGCGTCACGCAGATAGGCCCTTATGATCCAAGGGTGAACGTCTGCCTCTCCCCTGGGGCAAAAGACCTCCTAATTGCGACGCACTACACTAGTATGCGTCCGCGCTCGGAGTCTAATGGAGATCCGAGAGGCAATCCCCAAAGGGCTTGCGCTTTTCCAATACTTTGTCCTGCCTGAGCGGCTCCTAATCTGGCGCTTTCATGCCGGAGAAACACGCCTCTGGGAGGTTTCGGTCGATAGAGAGCGATTGCAGGAACGTCTTGAGAGCTTTGTTCGCGAGTTACAAGCTGGAAGGGACTCGGGGGCTTCCCCAGTGCTCTATGATCTCCTCCTGCGCGGCCCCCTTGAGGGGCTGCCACCCGCGACTGAGCTCATATTCGTTCCCGACCGCTCTCTAAACAGCCTGCCTTTTGCTGCGCTCCGAGACCGGCAAACCTCGCGGTACTTGATCGAGAACCACCCTCTTGGTTATGCGCTGAGCGCCTCTAGGTTCCTGGCCGATCTAGATCGGAAATCAGGCAGGGACTCCGTCCCTGCGTCTATCACTACCTTGGGCTTCGGAAAGCCAAAATTTTCAGAATCGGCCGGCGTACGACTTAATCGGCTGCCATTCACAGAGTCGGAGGCCGTCGACATTGCCAATATATATTCTAAACGCAGAGTATTGCTTGGTCGCTTGGCTACTCGGTCAGCTTTTGTGAGGGCTCTCGGAGAGAGTGAAGTGGTCCATTTTGCTGGCCACGGGATCTTTAACTCGGAAGCGCCTCTCAACTCGGGAATCGTGCTAGCTGGCGCTGAATCGTCTGAAGACGGTATGGTTTTGACCGCACGAAACATTCCGGACTTGTCGGACTCGCGCCTGCGACTTCTCGTCCTGTCGGCTTGCAATACATCGGCAGGAGATGGGCGCCGCGTCGAAGGAATGACCGGAATAGCTGAAATACTCCTTGCTCGTGGAGTGCCAGCGGTTCTCTCCTCACAGTGGGAAGTCAATGATTCAGTTACAAAAGAGCTGTTTGTTAATTTTCACCACAATCTAACTGAAGGCCTGTTTGGGAGGAGGTCTCTGCAACTGGCGCAAGTGTTGCTGCTACGAGAAAGTAACGCATCAGTCAAGCATTGGGCAAGCTATCGAGTGACAGGTGAAATCTAAATAAGAAAGGCTGAGGCATGACAACGTTCAACGCCGAGATAAAGTTCACGGGTCTGTGTGCATACGTCTTAACTCGAATGTTGACTGGAGATTTCCTAAGGCTCTTCGTGGCACCTTTGAGCCCCGAAGCCTCTCAAACGAAGTTTCTCTAAAATTTGAGAGTATAACGAAGTTGACGATAAGTGTTAGGCGCTTTGGCGAAGACCAGTTTAAGGAATTTACCTTAGTGGGCAAGGCTGCCGATGTTAACTTGGAAGTTGGTAACCTTTGCGAAGATTGTCTCTTTGCGGGGGAAAAGACCTCCTATGATCTTGACGAAGTACTCCGCGATAAGGATTTCTGTTGGTACTATGAGTTATCTTCCCGTGCAGATGAAATTGTTGAGTATCTGGCGAGTATGAATAGGGCTGCTCTGCCGGTGCCAGTTCCTGCGGAATTTAGGAAGGGGGGGGCTCTAGGCTTGTGGAGTGCATGAGGACAACTTTCAATTCGTATGATTTCAAGGTTAAGGGAGATTAGATATGGCAAAGTCGGCTGCTTCTCCATATCATCGGCAAGATAGTGGCAAGGGATGCGGTGCCGCCGTGGCGATGATGATGCTATCTGATCCACAAGCGGGTGTTCCAGTAGGAGAGTTAACGCAGTCTGAACTATTCAATATGGCAAATCAGAAGTTCTCTGCAAAGGGGTGGGAGATGCACCCGCGGGGACTTGAGCATAGTCTCAACAGTCACAAGGAAATATTTTCTCTCCATGAGAATGCTGGCTTTCTTGAGGGAATGGGAGTGATTGCTGCCACATTGGATGGAAGTGGAATTGGGGCCGCAGTGCTCATAAATGGTGGTGAGCATTGGGTGATAGTAAATGAAATTATCGTTAAATTTATTAATGGTAGGGATCAAGTGGTAGGCGTTAAAATTCACAATCCTTGGGCTTCGGATGGTGTCCCTCCCTCTTCTCATCAGGATGGTGATACCTGTTCTAATTCGGGAAATCCGAACAAAGATGTTTCTATAACTGATTGGCTGGAGGCATTCAGGGACTGTCAGTGCGTTAACGAATTATTGACTCAGCAGTTTCCGGTAGTCGCAGCTAAAACTTCTGGTAAGGCTTTCGATCTGAAAATATTTGAACCGAGCCCGGTGAAGCCGTCGCTTTTTCATGGAATAGAAAATTATATACAGAAGAATTTCTTGTCTCTCGTCGATTCCGTTCATCTTGGGGGGAGATTGCCTGGAAGCGCTGATTATAGTCCACCTAGGTTGGTGAAGCCTTTGGGGCAGGGGAGAAAGCCCTATTACATAGTTACGCTCAGTCATAGCGACAAAATAACGGGAGTGGCTAGCATTGATGCTGAGACAGCTCTTGTCAGGAGCATCCAAAGATTGGGCTCGAAGGCGCGTATCGAAGGAGTACTAGGTACTATTAGATTGCGCGAGGGAAACCGAGACTCTGTACGAGACTATCTTGCCGAAACGGCGCAAGCCCTGGAAGAATTGTTGCGGGCGAAACTTAAGTCGGAGGATTTTGAAACGGCATTGATTAGCGACTCGCAGGTGTGGAAAAGTTGTGACCAGTCGAGATCGGAATACCTACCATTTTGGATAGTTGTAATTCGAGATAGTACGGTATACGTTAGGCTTGATGGTCAGTTCTTTTTGCACTTGACGAGTGAATCGTTAGGCGTTTAAAGCGCTCAGTTGGATTTTAATTCATCTTCGCAGACCCTGGATCGGGATCCGCGAGAGCCTGTCCTGCACAGGCAGCATCTCGGGATCAGCCCCGCTTTGCCGTGTTGCGTCTTGAGCTGATCGGGAAGGCGAGATCCGACCGCATATCTTCCAGAATAGGGGTCTGCTCGACCTTGGCGGGCAGCTGCCGGCCTCCCCAAGAGAGGCGACAAGCGTCCAGAGAAGGCACCGCTCGAGCTGAAACTCCGTCAGGCTTTACAGTCCAAGGAAGAGATCTTCCAGGAGCTCCTTCAGGCCCATGTAGTTGTCGAAGTCTTGGCGCTCGGCTCGAACTCGACGAGGAAGTCGAATCACTTTTTGTTGAAGCCTCACCTCGGGTCTGGGAGCCAAGAGGCCCAGCCGGCAGGCGCCGAAGGCGCGTATGGCTTCTTGGTGTTGGGGCAGGGTCTGAAGAATCTGGTTCGCCGCTGGACTCATGATGGCATCTAGTGTAGTGCGTCACGCAGATAGGCCCTTATGATCCAAGGGTGAACGTCTGCCTCTCCCCTGGGGCAAAAGACCTCCTAATTGCGACGCACTACACTAGTTTAGCTGTTTTGGCTCGCCAGGGAGGACGGCCGCCCGCGGAGGTATTGTCAAGAGTTGTGGACGGCAAATGATCAGGCAGCTTTCTTCCCTTCGCTGAGATCCTGTTCTTCGTGTCGCTCTTGCTGCACACCATCTTCGAACTGCACGCCAGCTCTGACGAGGGGAAGCAGGTGGGG
>DATFNZ010000038.1:0-40049 GCA_035266085.1 Thermoanaerobaculia bacterium | reverse complement strand
TCCCTTTCACCGCCCGTGGCTCAGGCTTCGATTCCGCTTCCGGCGTGGGGATAGGAAACAAAGTATCGCTCATGAGAAAAGTATCTCATGAGCACGTGACCTTGAAAACCCCCAGGCGAGATTTCTTCACAGCCTCTCAGGGGATATCTACGTCCACGAGCGGGTCCGCTATCTCCGGCGTATCGAGGACGTCAGGGAGCACATCGGCTCCCTGCGCCGGGTTCTGGCCTTGGAGCCCGAGCTCCTGATCTGCGACCACGCGGGCATCCTGGATAACGCCCGGGAGCGGCTGGCGGCCAAGATCCGGTGGTGGGAAGAGCTGGGGGAGCAGGCCCGGGAGCTGCGGGATAGGGGGCTCCCCGTCAAGGAGATCGCCCGCCGGCTCCTGGGCCGTGAAGGCTTTCTCGTCTGGTTCAGCCTCGGAGACTTCTCGCATAAAAACCTGATCCGGGGGCTCCTCGCGGAGCCGCCCGGACCGGTTCCGTCCTAGGAAAGGACTGGCTCAGGCCACGACGGCGACGAGCTCTTCCACCTCCGCCTCGACCTCTTCGAAGCGGCAGGAGAAGTGGCGGAGAACCTTGGGCTTGTAGGTCATGCGCAGACCGCGAAGGTCGTGGCGCATGTCGCGGATGTCCTCCAGCACTCCCGCCACGTACTCGAGGTGGGAGTTGGTGAAGACGCGCCGGGGGATCGCCAGGCGCACCAGCTCCATGGAGGCCGGGATCAGCTCGCCTGTCTCCGGGTGGTCCTTGCCGAACATGACGCTGCCGATCTCGACGCCGCGCACGCCGCCCTCGCGGTAGAGGGCCACGGAGAGCGCCTGCGCCGGGAACTGGTCCTGCGGGATGTGCGGCAGGAGCTGGCGGGCGTCGATGTAGACGGCGTGGCCGCCCGTGGGCTTCATGATCGGGATGCCGGCCCGGGAGAGCATGGCGCCGAAGCTCTCGACCTGGCCGATGCGGAAGCGGAGATAGTTCTCGTCGAGCACCTCGCGCAGGCCGCGGGAGACCGCTTCGAGGTCGCGGCCGGCCAAGCCGCCGTAGGTCGGGAAGCCCTCGATGACGATCAGCTTCTGCTTCAGGACCTCCAGGAGCTCCGTGTCACGGGTGGCGAGGAAGCCGCCCATGTTGGCCAGGCCGTCCTTCTTGGCGCTCATGGTGCAGCCGTCGGCGTAGCTGAAGACCTCGTGCACGATCTCGGCGACCGACCGGTGGCCCTGCCCCGCCTCGCGGGTCTTGATGAACCAGGCGTTCTCGGCGAAGCGGCAGGCGTCGATGTAGAAGGGGATGTCGAACTCGCTGCACAGCTCGGAGACCGCCTTGACGTTGGCGAGCGAGACGGGCTGGCCGCCTCCCGAGTTGTTGGTGAGGGTCAGCATGCAGACCGGGATGTCCTGGTGCTTGTCCTGGAAGAGGCGCCGCAGCCGGGCGAGGTCCATGTTGCCTTTGAAGGGGTGGTTGAACTGCGGGTTCCTCCCCTCGGCGATGACCAGGTCCAGGGCCGTGCCGCCGTTGACTTCGATGTTCGCCCGCGTGGTGTCGAAGTGGCAGTTGTTGGGCACGATCATGCCCGGCCGGGTGAGCAGGGTCGAGAAGAGGAGGTTCTCCGCCACCCGCCCCTGGTGCACCGGCACGAAGTGGGGGAAGCCGAAGACATCCTCGATAGTCTGCTGGAGATGGAAGAAGTTGCGGGCGCCGGCGTAGGCTTCGTCGCCCTGCATCATGCCGGCCCACTGCCAGTCCGACATGGCCGAGGTGCCGGAGTCGGTGAACATGTCGACGAAAACGGCCTCGGAGGGGATCTTGAAGAGGCTGAAGCCCCCTTCGATCAGGAGACGCTCGCGGTCCTCGCGGGACAGCAGCTCGATCTTTTCGACGACTTTGACACGCCAAGGCTCGGGCAGTGGTCTGCTCATGAAATCTTCCCCCCATGGATCGCCGCTTGGGGCGGCGGAAAAAATAAAAACTACAAAGGGCCGACCGGTCGTCAGGTACGGAGCGGTATCGGATTGTCCTAAGAGTGTCTCAGACTACGGTAATCGGGACAAGCCCCCCTGCGAGAAGATGGGAAGGAGGGACGGCGTTATACCATCCGAGCCATGTCCTCCCCCACCCCCCTCGTCGAGCTGCGCGGCCTCTCCAAGCACTACGACGAGGGGACCCGCCGGCGGATGGTGCTGTGCGACACCAACGTCGCCATCGGGAGGGGCGAGTTCGCGGTCCTGATCGGGCGGAGCGGGTCGGGGAAGTCGACGCTGCTCAACCTCCTCTCCGGCATCGACCAGCCCAGCGCGGGCGAGGTGGTGATCGACGGCGTCGCGATCTCCTCGCTCTCCGAGCGGGAGCGCACGCTCTTCCGGCGCGACCACATCGGCTTCGTCTTCCAGTTCTTCAACCTCATCCCCACCCTCACGGTGGCGGAGAACCTGCTGCTCCCCCTGGAGCTCAAGGGCAAGGTGCGCCCGGAGCAGCGGCAGGCGGCGCTCGATCTGCTGGCGGAGGTAGGGCTCGCGGACCGGGCGGAGAGCTATCCCGACCGCCTCTCCGGGGGCGAGCAGCAACGGGTGGCGGTCGCCCGGGCCCTGGCCCACGATCCTCTGCTCGTCCTCGCCGACGAGCCCACCGGCAACCTCGACCTCGAGACCGGCCTGCAGGTTCTGGAGATCCTCGACCGCCTCACCCGCAGGGCCGGCAAGACCATGGTGATGGTCACCCACAGCCCCGAGGTGGTGGGCATGGCGGACCGGGTGTTCCGCGTCGAGGATTGCCGGCTGATCGAGAGGCGAATCGATTGACCCTCCTCACCCGCTCCAGCCTCCGCTACCTCCTCCGCCATCCCTGGCAGTTCGGTCTCGCCGTCCTGGGGGTCGCCCTGGGGGTGGCGGTCGTGGTCTCGATCGATCTCGCCAACGCCAGCGCCAGCCGCGCCTTCACCCTCTCGACGGAAGCCGTAACGGGCAGGGCCACGCACCAGGTGGCCGGCGGCCCCGGCGGCATCCCCGACGCCGCGTTCCGCCGTCTGGTCCTGGAAGCCGGCATCGAGCGGGCGGCCCCGGTCGTCGAGGCCTACGTCAGGGTCCCCGCGCAGCCCGGCAAGCCGTCGCAGATGCTCCACCTCCTGGGTGTCGACCCGTTCTCCGAAGCGCCCTTCCGCGCCTACCTGAGCGGCACGCCCGGCGGCTCCGGCCGTGACCTGGGCTCGGTGGACCTCGGCCCCCTGCTTACCCGCCCCGGCGCCGGCGTACTGGCTGCAGGAACGGCGGCGGACCTGGGGATCAAGGCCGGGGAGTCCTTCGCGGTGCGGGCGGGAGGGGCCAGGAAGAGGGTCGAGCTGGCGGGCACGCTGGACCCCGAGGACGAGAACACCCGCCGGGCCATCGCCGACCTCCTCGTCATGGACATCGCCGCCGCCCAGGAGCTGCTCGGCCGGACGGGGACGCTCGACCGGATCGACCTCATCGTTCCGGACGGTCCCGAAGGGCAGCGGCAGCTCGCCCGCGCCGCCGCCGTGCTGCCACGGGGAGCCCAGATCCTCCCCGCCGCCGGCAGAACGCGGACGACGGAGGACATGACGCGCGCCTTCCGGCTCAACCTCGAAGCCCTTTCCATGCTCGCCCTGGTCTGCGGGCTCTTCCTCATCTACAACACCATGACCTTCTCGGTCGTCCAGCGCCGTGGCCTCATCGGCACCCTGCGCACCCTGGGCGTGACCCGCCGCGAGATCTTCTCGCTGGTGCTCGGCGAGGCCCTGGTGGTCGCCCTGCTCGGCACCGCAGCCGGCCTCGGGGCCGGCGTGCTCCTGGGGCGCGGGCTCGTGCGGCTGGTCACGCAGACCATCAACGACCTCTACTTCGTGGTCTCCGTCCGTGAGCTCTCCATCCCGGCCTCGACGCTCCTGGAGGGCGCGGCCATCGGCATCGGCGCGACCCTCCTCGCGGCGCTCGTCCCCGCCATCGAGGCCACTCAGGCGTCTCCCCGGGCGGCGCTCACCCGCTCGTCTCTGGAGACGCGGCTGCGCCGGGCCCTGCCACGCGCCACGGCCATCGGCGTGGGCCTGCTGATGCTCGGCGGGGTCGTGCTGGCAATCCCTGGCGGCCATCTGGGACCGAGCTTCGCCGGCCTATTCGCGGTGATCCTGGGCTGCGCCCTGCTCGCTCCGGGCGCCACCGTCCTGCTGATGCGCCTCCTCCGCCGGCCCATGGGAGCCCTCCTCGGCATCCTGGGCCGGATGGCCACCGGCGGCGTCGTCGCCTCCCTCTCCCGCACGGCCGTCGCCATCGCCGCCCTGGTGATCGCGGTGTCGGTCACCGTCGGCGTCGGGGTGATGATTGACAGCTTCCGCCAGACGGTGGTGCGATGGCTGGAGAACTCGCTCCAGGCGGACGTCTACGCCTCCGTGCCCAGCCGGGCGGGCGGCTTCAGCGGCGGCGAGCTGGCACCCGAGGTGGCCCGCCGGGCGGCGGCCGTGCCTGGAGTCCTGCGGGCCAGCCTGATCCGGCGCGTCGAGCTCCCTTCTCCAAAGGGCCCCGTCCGCCTGGTGGTCATTGGCACGGACGACCAGGGGATCCACGCCTTCGAGCTCAAGGACGGCCGGCCGGACGAGGTCTGGCCGAAGTTCCAGCGTGGCGGGGAGGTGCTGGTCTCCGAGCCTTTCGCCTATCGGACCGGCGTGGGCCGGGGCGGCACGGTGCGCCTCCGCACGGAGCGGGGGGACCGCGACTTCCTCGTGGCCGGCGTCTATTACGACTACGCCTCGGACCGCGGCATCGTCCTGATGAGCCGGGCGACCTATCTCCGCCACTGGAACGACCGCGCCCTCTCCGGCTTCTCGCTCGACCTCGCGCCCGGAGCCGATCCCGACCGCGTGGTGGATCTCTTGAGGAAGACGGTCGGCGCCGAGAGGGCGCTGGCGATCCAGTCGACCCGCTCGCTCAAGAAGCTCTCCCTGGAGATCTTCGACCGCACCTTCCTGATCACCGGCGTGCTCCGCCTGCTGGCCGGCCTGGTCGCCTTCATCGGCGTCCTCTCCTCGCTGATGGCGCTCCAGCTCGAGCGCGCCCGCGAGCTGGGGGTGCTGCGGGCGAACGGCCTCACCCCCGGGCAGGTCTGGCAGCTCGTGACCTCGCAGACCGGCCTGATGGGCCTCGCCGCCGGTCTCCTCTCGATGCCTGTGGGCCTGGCCCTAGCGGCCATCATGATCTACGTCGTCAACCGCCGCTCCTTCGGCTGGACGATCCGCATGGAGGTCTCCCCGGGCGTGCTCCTCCAGGCGCTCCTCCTTGCCTTGGCCGCGGCTCTGCTGGCGGGGGTGTATCCGGCGTTCAAGATGGCCCGGACGAGCCCGGCACTGGCTTTGCGGGAGGAGTAGGGGAAGATTGACGGGCCGCCCTGCTTGTCTTATCCTTACGCAACGGGAGCGCGCATGAACAAGAAAGTCGACATCTCCAAAGAGAAGAAGCCTCGGGGAAAGAACCGGTCAAGCAAGCAGAGCGCGCCGGTCAAGGCCGTCGATGGGGATGATGAGGTTCAGCTGGAATTGAGGAAGTGGTTTGAAGAGAATCGCTCTCTGCATCCACTGGCCCTCTACGCCAAGTTCCACTCGGGTTTCTGAGCTTGGTTCATCCCGCCGAGCCCGCCGTTTTCCTGCGGGATTTTCTTCTCAGCTTTTTCGAAACACATTTGTTGGGCGGTCTTCTCTCGGCAGAGGAATATCAAGATCTCCTCGTAACGCTGAACGAAAACGAGACACTGACCGATTTCAGCAGGGATCTCTTCGAGAGCTCCCCGAAAGCCGTTCATCTGAATGGCTTCGGCCTTCTGAGGATGATCGAGCTCAGGGAGCCGGACGGCAGCGGTTTTCCGTTCCTGCAAGGATTGTTCAAGTCTCCCGAGTCTCAGCCGAAGCTCACCTGCTTTGTGGGACACCGTTTCCGTCAGCTTTGCCGACAAATCCACTTCTGCCTACCCGTTTTCCTCCCACCGGCATAGCCTGCTTTGATCCACACCGGGCGCCATCTATCGTTCAGGCTTGCAGTCCTCCTTACGGGACTGGCCTTCGTTTCCTGTCGTGAGCCAGACCTCGATCCCAAGGCGTCCCTGTCAGTCGCGGGAGCCTTGCGCTCCTCGAACGACCAATGCTATGCCCGCGCCCTGGGGCCGCGCTCATTCAGATTCCCCGCCGATCACGGCCCGCACCCTGAGTTCCGAACGGAGTGGTGGTACTACACGGGGAACCTGGAGACGGCGGAGGGCCGGCGGTTCGGGTTCCAGCTCACGTTCTTCCGCTCGGCCCTCGCGCCGGAGATGCCGGCTCGGGAGTCCGCCTGGGCTTCTCGGCAGGCCTGGCTCGCCCACTTCACCATCACCGACGTCCAGAGCGGCACGTTCCGCTCCTTCGAGCGCTGGAGCCGGGGCGCGCTCGGCTTGGCGGATGCCCAGGGGGAGCCGTTCCGTGTATGGCTCAAGGACTGGACGGCCGAGGCCGTCCGGGGCCAGGCCCCGCCCATCCACCTCAAGACTTCAGAGGACGGATTGGGGATCGACCTGATCCTCCAGCAAGGCAAGCCGCCCGTCCTCCAAGGCGAGCGGGGGCTCAGCCGTAAAAGCGCGGAGCCGGGAAACGCGTCCTACTACTACTCCCTGACCCGCATGCCTGCTTCGGGCACCGTCCGCGTGGGAGGCGAGCGTTTCGCAGTGACCGGCCTCGCCTGGATGGACCGCGAGTGGAGCACCAGCTCGCTGGGCAAGGACCAGGTGGGATGGGACTGGTTCTCCCTCCAGCTCTCGGACGGCTGGGACGTCATGCTCTACCGGCTGCGCAGGAAGGACGGCAAGGCCGATCCGGCGAGCAGCGGCACCTTGATCGGCCCTGCCGGCGAGACGCGCCCCCTGAGCCTCGGCGACTTCACGATCGAAGATGCCGGCGAGTGGCGCAGTCCCCGAAGCGGCGCCAGGTACCCCGAGCGCTGGCGCCTGCGCATCCCCTCGGAAGATTTGGATCTAGAGGTCCTCCCCCTGCTGGCGGACCAGGAGCTGGACGTCTCCTTCCGCTACTGGGAGGGGGCGGTAGGAATCGAAGGGACCCATCGCGGCCGTCCCGCCCAGGGCCGGGGGTACGTCGAGCTGACGGGATACACGGAGCTTGCTCCCCGGTAAGAACCGCCCTCTCGGAGCGTTGGGAAGATGTGCGCGCTCCTCCTTCAAGCGCGCACGCAGTACCCCGGACCGGTGTCCGCCGCGAGGGCTGGAGAATGCCTCCTCATCCTCTTCCCACGGACGGGCACCGGCACGGTTTTCTTACTCGAAAACCGCCATCAGAGTTTCATGCCGGGTGGGATTTCTGATTACTTCGCCGTCTCCGCCACCTTCTGCCCAGGCCCCGCGTCCTGGCCGTAGTAGCCAAGGAAGCCGCGAACGATCGCGTCCGCCACCTTCTGACGGTAGGCGCGGGTCTGGATCAGCTTGCGGTCCTGGTCGTTCGCCAGGTTGCAGACCTCGAGGAGGATCTTGGCGGGGATCGAGTTGTAGCGCAGCACCGCGGGCACCCACTCGCTGTTGTTGCGGATGATCTTGTCGCGCACCGGCTTGAAGGGGTGGACGGGCAGGCCGCCGGACTGGAAGGCGGCAACCACCTGTTTGGCCAGCTCGCGTGAAAGGCCCTCGCTGCGGGTCCGCTGGTCGCGCGGGAAGGTGACGCGCGGGCTCTCCTGGACCTCCTTGCGCGCCGTGTAGACGGGGCCGTTCTTGCCGTAGCTCTCGTCCCGCATGTCGGCGGCGGGGATGTAGGCCATGACGCCGCGCAGCGAGGGGTGGAGCGAGTCGGCGTGGATCGACATGAAGACCACCTTCTGGGGGTCCTTGTCGGCCTGGACGGTCTTCCTGTAGAGGCTGTTGGCGAGGTACCAGCGCAGGTTGACGCCGATCTTGGCGTCCTGGATCGGATAGGGCGGCGTGGTCAGCACGGCGTGGCCGCGGGAGAACGGCAGGACGTCCACTTCCGGAACGCGGAACTCGCCGCCGTCGCGGGTGGTGAGGAGGACCCGGGCGGCGGTCTGGCTCTCCAGGACGCGCTTGACGCGCAGGGCGATGTCGTAGACGTAGAGGCTCTCCCAGACGCCGCTGAGGGTGGCTCCCGAGTCCTGGCCGCCGTGGCCGGCGTCGAGGATCACGGTGATGCCCGAGAGCCCCCGGACCTTGATCTGGTTGCTGAACTGGGCGCTGGCGCGCAGGCTCTCCTCGTACTCCTTGCGCTTCGGGTGCCCCTCGGGCAGGAACTCGGGCTGCATCAGGTCGATGGGAATCTTGACCCGATAGCCGATGTGGATGTCGGTGACGTCCGGGATGCCGCTGCGCTTGGCGATCTGGCCCGCCAGGGCGTTGACGTCGGCGGCGAACACGCGGCCGGTGAACCTCACCACCACCGAGGAGTAGAGGGCCTCGCCGGGACGCAGGCGGTAGATGGCGTACTCGCCGTCCTTGTCGACACCGTATTCAAGGAGGAAGGGCTTCTCGGGGACGGGCAGCGCCGTCTTGAACGCGGGCAGCAGCAGCTCGGAGGGGATCGTCACCGCCGTGCCCTTCGGCACGTCGTCGTCCAGGATCTCGTTGTACTCGCGGATGGCGCGGAAGTTCTCGCCCGTGCCCGTGAACCACTCCGACAGGCGCCAGAGGCTCTCCCTCTGCATGGGCCCCGTCCCGCGGGCCTTGTGGCGCCAGCCGTCGGCCTGTCCCTGGTCCTCGGTGAACAGAGCCTTCGCCGCCTTGAGCTGCCACTCCTGGGAGAGCAGGCCGAAGGGGACGGCGTAGCGGATGCCGGCGAGGAGCTCCCTGGCTCCGCCGTTCGCCTCGGCGATCTGGACGCTCAGGCGGGCGTCGCCGCACAGCCGCTTGGCGAAGGTGCTCATCCCTTCGCCGCGCCGCGGGATGGCCTCGACCAGGATGCCGCGCTCCTCGGACAGGGTCGCGACCACCCCTTCCTCGAGCGTCACGCGGACGGTGCGGGAAGGCGGGGCGATGGCGCCGGCGGGCAGCGGGAACAGCGGCCCCAGCAGGGCGAGGACGGCGAACACGGCAACCCTGCTGAAGATCCGGCTCATGCTCAGGCGGCCTCCTCCCCGCGCTCTCCGAGAAACTTGGGCGCCACCGCCCAGCCCACCTCGCGCTCGAAGGCCCGGCAGACGCGGAACACCGTGGCCTCGCCGAACGGCCGCCCCATGACCTGGAGCGACAGCGGCAGGCCCTGCTCGTCCATCCCCGAAGGGACGGCCACCGCCGGCAGCCCCACCAGGCTCGCGGGAGTGGTGAAGACGTCGGAGAGGTACATGGCGAGCGGGTCGTCCACCTTCTCGCCGATCCGGAACGCCGCCGACGGGGTGGTGGGAGTCGCCAGGACGTCGGCGGCCTCCAGGGCTGCCGTGAGCTCCTGGCGCATGCGCTCCAGCACGCCGCGGGCCCGACCGTAGTAGGCCTCGTAATAGCCCGAGGAGAGGGCGAAGGTGCCGAGCATGATGCGGCGCTTCACCTCGGGGCCGAAGCCCTCGCTGCGGCTGTCGAAATAGAGGTCGATCAGGTTGTCCGCCTCGGGAGACCGGTCGCCGTAGCGCACGCCGTCGAAGCGGGCCAGGTTGGCGCTGGCCTCGCAGGTGGCGATGACGTAGTAGACGGCGACCGCGGCGTCCAGGCTGGGCACCGAGACCTCCACCAGCTCCGCTCCGGCGCTCGCCAGGCGGTCCAGCGACCGCCGCCAGTTCTCGGCCACCGGGCCGCCGAGCCGCGCGGGATCGGCCTCGCGGATCACTCCCACGCGCAGACCCGCGATCCCCTCCTCGATGCCCGTCAGGTAGTCCTCCACCGGCTCGGCGGCGCACGTCGAGTCGCGCGGGTCGGCCCCGGCGATCACCCGCAGGCTCAGGGCGGCGTCGCGCACGTTGCGGGCGATGGGCCCGATCTGGTCCGTCGACGAGGCGAAGGCCACCAGGCCGTAGCGGGAGACCCGCCCGTAGGTCGGCTTGACGCCCACCAGGCCGCACAGCGCGGCCGGCTGGCGCACCGAGCCGCCGGTGTCCGTCCCCATCGACAGCGGCACGCTGCCCGCCGCCACCGCCGCCGCCGGGCCGCCGCTCGAGCCGCCGGGCACGGCGCGCAGGTCCCAAGGGTTGCGGGTCGGCTGGTACGCCGAGTTCTCGCACGACGAGCCCATGGCGAACTCGTCCATGTTGGCGCGGCCGACCGGCACGGCGCCCGCCGCCAGCAGCCGCTCGACGGCGGTGGCGGTGTACGGGGCCACGTAGCCGGTGAGGATGCGCGAGGCGCAGGTGAGCGCGTGCCCGTCGAGGCTCAGGTTGTCCTTGAGAGCCACCGGCACGCCCGCCAGGGGGCCAGGATCCTCGCCGGCTGCGACGCGGCGGTCGATCTCCGCCGCCCGGCCGCGGGCCTCGTCCTCGAAGATCTCCAGGTAGGCCGCGATCAGCGGCTCGACGTGGGCCGTGCGGGCAAGGCAGGACTCCAGCACCTCGGCCGCCGAGACCTCGCCCCCGCGCACCCGGCGGGCGGTCTCCTCGACGGAAAGCTCCCAGAGCTCAGGCATCGCCGCCGCCCCCTCCCTTGACCTCGGGCACCAGCAGGAAGGCATCCATGGACGCCGGGGCGTTGGCCAGGAGCTTCTCCCGCGGGAGGCATTCGTGAGGGCGGTCTTCCAGCTCCCGCGCGCCTTGGGAGGGGGCCTCCGGCTCCGCGACCTCGTAGGCTTGGAGCTGATCGATGTAGTCGACGATCTTGGCGAGCTGTCCGGTGAGCTTCGCCTCTTCCTCGGGAGAGAAACGGAGGCGGGCCAGGGTGGCGATTTTCCTTACATCTTCGTGAGTTAGTGCCATGGCCTTGAAGTGGAAGTTTAGCTCCGTTCCGCGCTGTGAAGCAACGGCGCGGCGGCAAAGGGCTGGAGTTGGATCAGCGCAGCGCCGTCGAGCGGGCGAGCACCGTGCCCTTCTTCTGCCGCAGATCGATCCGCACCTTGCCGTCCTCTTCGCCGATCGAGGCGCGGTCGAGGCTCAGGACGTAATAGCCGGAAATCGTCTGCGCGAGGGTGTCCGTGGCGAGGCTGGGGAGGCGAAACGTCTTGAGATAGAGCCCGCCCGTGGCCTCCGCCACCCCTTCGAGCCCAACCTCGAGAGAGTGATAGTCGGCGCTGGTGACGTCGAGGACGAAGACCGACGCCCTGGCCGCTCCGAGGGCCTTCACGGCGGGCTTGTAGTCGGGCGTCATCTTTACGCCGCCGTTGCCGAAGCGGCCGAGGCCCCAGCCCAGGTAGATCACCATCTTCTCGCCCGGCAGCGGCTCCAGGGCGCGCGCCATGACCTCCAGGGCGCGTTCGGGAGAGGCCGCCTCGCGGGCCGCCTGCGGATCGAGATGGCTCGCGAGGGAGACGGGATCTCCCGGAGCGATCTGCCGCTCACCACTGAACAACATCGCCTCGTCGACCGCGGCGTGAACGACGCCGCGGTCCGGCGTGAAGTCCTGCCACAGCTTGAGATGGGAGTCGTAGGAGACCACGGCGACCCGGTCTCCCGGATGGAGCGAGCCGAGCAGCTCGCGCGTGTAGGGCCGCAGCCTGAGCTGGCCGCTGATCCGGGTCGGGTTGAGGTCGGCCTGCACGAAGATCACCACGAGCCGGCCGGGCAGCGGCGCTTCCGCGGTTTCGATCTCGACCCCCTCGGCTTCTAGGGGCTCGGAAGGAGAGGGTGGGGGCTCGGTCTCCCCGGCGGCGATCCAGTCGAGGCCGGCGACGGGGACGTCCTTCTTCCCCACCCGGACTCGGAAGTCTTCCGGCTTGAGCCCCAGGATGGGACGGCCCCACGTGTCCACCACCCGGATCACCATGGGGACGAGGGAGACGGTGATCTCATCCCCGAAGGACTCTTCCGGCGGCGATTTTTCCGGCTGGGCTCCGGAGGGTGGACCGAAGAGGAAGAGAAGAAATCCAAAGAGGAAGAGGCGCGCCGCTCCGCGATGCATGTTGCCAGTGTAGCATCCGGTCGTGACCGATCCGACCTTCCATACTCTCCTGCACCACCCCGCCGTCCAGGCGCTGGTCGCGGCCAGCGGAGAAACCGCATGCCACCTCGTGGGCGGCGTGCTGCGCGACCACGTCCTCGGGCTGCCGAGCCATGATGTCGACGCCGTGGTGGCGGAGCGGGGGCTGGAGATCGCCGAGATCCTGGCGGCGGAGCTGCCGGCCCGGCTGGTCCTGCTCGGCGGCAAGGACTTCGCCGCCTACCGGCTGGTGGGCAAGGACGTGACGGTGGACCTCTGGGACCGCGCCGGCACGTCGCTCCACGAAGACCTGGCGCGGCGCGACTTCACCGTCAACTCGATCGCTCTCGACGCCCGCACGGGCGAGGTCGTCGATCCCTTCGGCGGACTCAGGGATCTGGAGCGGCGGAAGCTGCGCGCCACCACGGCCGAGAGCTTCACCGGCGATCCGCTGCGGGTGCTGCGCCTCCCCCGCCTGCAACTGCGTCTGCCCGGCTTCACCGCCGAGCCGGAGACCCTGCTGCTGGCGCGGCAGTCCGCTCCCCTCCTCATGGAAGTGGCGGCGGAGCGGGTGCGGGATGAGCTGTCACTCCTCTTCGATCACCCGGCGGCCCATCTGGGGCTCGCCCTGTTGGGATTCCTCGACGTCTACCCCGGCCTCTGGCTCGGGGCTCCCGGCGAGCGGGGCCCTATCGGCGGCGCGGTGGTAGAGCTCGAGGTCCTCGAGGACCGTATCCGCGAGCTGCGGGAGATCGACCCGGGCGCCGCGGATGCGGTGGACGCGAAGGCCGCCCGTTTCGCCGCGACCTTCTTCCACCTCTCCGTCCGGGCCGACCGCGAACCGGCCGACGTCCTGGCGTCCTTCCGCGACGCGGGCTATCTCACACGCGCCATCGCCGCGGACGTGGCCATCCTGCTGAATCTCGCCTGGCTACCCGTGGAGGACACCGAACGCCGCCGCTTCCTGCATCAGGCCGGGCGTCTCTGGGCCACCGCCGCCTGCTCGATCGGGGCCCGCACCCTGGACTCCGACGACTGGCTGAGCGTCTTGCGTCCCCTGGTGGAGCTCGCCCGGCGGGAAGGCGACGTCCTCTTCGACCCGCCGCGCCTCGTCACCGGGGAAGAAGTGCAGGAGCTGCTGGGGATTCCGCCGGGACCGGAGGTAGGCAAGGCCCTCGCGACGGTGCGGCGGGCTCAGGTGGATGGGAGGGTGCGGACGAAGGAGGAGGCGGTGGGGTTGCTGCGGGGCCTGTCTTGAATCCGGCCGCCGAGGACCCCAACCGTCTCCCTACCGGAAGATCCCCGTCTTCTGCGGCGGAGCCCCACCGGACTCGCCGCCCATCAGGCGCTGGTTCAGCTCCTTGATGCGCTCCATCAGCTTGTCGATCTTCTCCTGCGCCTCCTGGCGCAGGCGGGTGTAGTCGCCGCGCAGACGCTCGCGCTCGGCGGCCATCTCCGCGACGCGGGCCTTGATCTCCTCGATCTGCTCGTCCCGCTGGCGCATGGCCTGATGGAGGCCGGCGATCTGCTCTTCCTTCTCGCCGAGGCGGAGCTTGGTCTTCTCCTCCTGCTCTTCGTACAGGCGCTTGAACTGCTGCAGCTCGGTGATCTGTGAAAAATCCGACGTGGTGGGGCTCAACTCGCCTCCTTGCTCCTCGATCATCGGGAACATCTTGCGGAGCTTCAGGGAAAGGTCTTCCGGATCGGACGACTGGCGCATCGCCTCGGCATAGGTGATCGTGCCGTGGACCAGCAGCGCGAGCAGCGACTGGTTCATCGACTGCATGCGGTAGTAGCCCACCGAGGACTCCATCTCCTCGTGGATCTGGCTGATCTCGCCCTCCTCGATCATCTTGTTGATCTTCGGGGAGGCGCGGAGGATCTCCAGCGCCGCCACCCGCCCCTGGCCGTCCGGCCTCTCGACCAGCTTCATCGAGACGACCCCCTTGAGGATCTGGGCGAGTTGGGCGCGGATCTGCGGCTGCTGCTCGGAGGGGAAGGTGTCGAGGATGCGGTCCACCGTCTGCGGCGCGCTGTTGGTGTGCAGGGTCGAGAACACCAGGTGGCCCGTCTCGGCGGCGGTGATGACGGTGGAGACGGTCTCCGGATCGCGCATCTCGCCCACCATGATGACGTCGGGGTCCTGACGCATGGCGTTGCGGAGCGCCTCGGAGAAGGTGCCGGTGTCCGTGCCCACCTCGCGCTGGGAGATCGAGGCCACGTCGTCCGTGAACAGGAACTCCATCGGGTCCTCGATGGTGATCACGTGCACGGGGCGGCGTAGCGTGATGTACCGGATGAGGGCGGCGAGGGTGGTCGACTTGCCGCTGCCGGTGGGGCCGGTGATCAGGACCAGGCCCATGGGCAGCTCGCACATCTCGAGCAGCACCGGCGGCAGCTCCAGCTCCTCGAGGCTCTTGATCTGGTAGGGGATGCGCCGGAAGCAGGCGGCCATGCTGCCCCGCTGCATATAGATGTTGCAGCGGAAGCGGGCGAGCCCGCGCACGCCGTAGCCGGTGTCCACCGACATCCGCTCCTCGAGCTTGGTCTTCTGCCGCGGCGAGAGGATCCCCAGCAGCATCTCGGAGAGGTCTTCGGGCTTGAGCGGCGGCGCCTCGATCGGCATCAGCCGGCCGTTGATGCGCAGCAGAGGGGGACGCGTCGGCTTCAGGTGCAGGTCCGACGCACCTTTATCCGTCATGAACTTCAGGAGACGATCAAGATCCATGATGTGCCGCGCATTGTACAGGAGACGCGAGGAAACTATATAGGGGGCAAGAACCAAGGACTGCAAGGACCTCAAGGACTGCAAAGACAGCAAGGAAGCCGAGAGAGCCTTTTTGCCGTCTTTGCAGTCCTTGAGGTCCTTGCAGTCCTTGGTTGAGCCTTTCCGCCGCTCCCTAGAACTTCCGCATCAGCCCCACCACCACCCCCTGCACCCGCACGTCCCGGGCCGGGACGCGGATCGGCTGCATCGTGGGGTTGGCGGGCTGGAGGCGGACGATCGGGCCCTCAGGGTAGAAGCGCTTGAGCGTCGCGTCGTCTCCCACCAGCGCGACGACCATCTCGCCGGGCTCGGCCAGGTCGCGGCGCAGGACGATCACGAAGTCGCCGTCGTGAATCCCCTCCTCGATCATCGAGTCGCCGACCACCCGCAGGACGTAGTGGTCGCCGCCGCGCGGGCTCAGGAGATGTCCCGGCACGGTCACCCGGTCGCTGCCGGAGAGGGCCTCGATGGGCCGGCCGGCCGCGATCTGACCGAAGAAGGGAAGGTCCCGCTCGGAGCTCTCCGCTCCGGGAATGGCGCGGATGAGCTCGATGCCCCGCTTCTGGTTCCAGTCGCGGCGCAGGAAGCCCTTCTGCTGAAGGAGCTTCAGGTGCTTGTAGGCGGTGCCATACGAGGAGAACCCGAAACGCTCGCAGATCTCCCGGTGCGTGGGAGCGATGCCGCGCTCCCGGCGGTATCCCTGGATGAACTCCAGGATCTCTTTCTGCCGCTCGGTCAGGTAGGACATGGCGAAAGTTTAGGCGGTAACCTAGCGTAATGCAAGCGGCAGACATCCGTGCAGGAAAAAAAGCGGGATGAACCCGGTCAAATCCGCCCCTCCGGACGGCATACCGTTCGAAGCCCCACCCCCCCGGGCCCCCTCGTCTTGACACCCCGCGACGGGCCTCAATAGACTGCCCGGGCGCTCGGGTCCACCTTCGTTCCCCTCGTGCAACAACTCCTGATGAGCTCCCACGCGACCCCTGAACTCGCTTTCGAACGCCATATCCTCGACAACGGTCTGCGGGTGGTCCTCCACCGCGACGCCTCGCTGCCGCTGGTGGCCGCCAACCTCTGGTATCACGTCGGCTCGAAGAACGAGCGGCCGGGTCGGACCGGGTTCGCCCACCTGTTCGAGCACATGCTCTTCCAGGGCAGCGAGCACGTCGGCACCCACGACCACTTCCGCTACATCCAGCAGGTGGGCGGCGTGGCCAACGGCTCCACCTGGTACGACCGCACCAACTACTACGAGACCGTGCCCGCCCATCAGCTCGACCTCGCCCTCTGGCTCGAGTCGGACCGCATGGGCTTCTTCCTCCCGGCGCTCACCCAGGAGAACCTCGACAATCAGCGCGACGTGGTCATCAACGAGCGCCGGCAGCGGGTCGAGAACCAGCCCTACGGCCTCGCCGGCGAGAAGCTCCACGAGCTGCTGTACCCCGACGGCCACCCCTACCACTGGCCGGTGATCGGCTACACGGAAGACATCGCCGCCGCCACGCTGGAGGAGGTGCAGGCGTTCTTCCGCACCTACTACACGCCCAACAACGCCGTGCTCACCCTGGTGGGCGACTTCCAGCCCGAGAACGCCCTGGAGCGGATTGGGGCCTGGTTCGGCGAGATCCCCGCCGGGCCGCCGGTGCCGCCCGTCTCCGCTCCCCTGCCTCCCCTCGGCGGCGAACGCCGCCTGGTGCTGCAGGACGACGTTCGGCTCCCCCGCGTCTACATCGCCTTCCGCTCCCCCGGCTACGGCCAGAAGCTCTGGTACGCGGCGGACCTGCTGGCGTCCGTGCTCGCGGGAGGCCGGTCGAGCCCGCTCTACCGGGAGCTGATCTACGAGCGGCAGATCGCCCAGGACGTCGGCGCCTCGGTGGGGCCGTACGAGAGCGCCGGCACTTTCATGCTGGTCGCCACGGCGCGGCCGGGAGTGGCCATCGAGGAGCTGGAGCAGGCGCTGCTGGCCGCCATCGCCCGGGCCGCCTCGGCGCCCCCCGATCCGGCCGACCTCGAGCGGGCCCGCAACCGCATGCTGACCGACTACTACGGCGCGCTGCAGAAGCTGGACAGCCTGGCCGACCTCTTCTCCCAGTTCACGACCTACTTCGACGATCCGGCGGGCGTGTCCGGCGAGGCCGCCCGCTATCTCGAGATCACCCCGCAAGATCTGATGGATTATGCGGCCGAGTGGTGCACCGAGGCGGAGCGGGTGGTGGTCTCCGTCGTGCCGCGGCAGGCGACCTGATGGCTGCTCGCCCCCCGGTGGACCGCTCGGCCCCGCCGCCGCCAAGCGAGATCCGTCCTTTCCGTTTCCCGTCCTTCCTGCGCAGCCGCCTGCCCAACGGCCTCAAAGTGGCCGCGGCGCGCCTGCCGGACGTGCCGCTGGTGAGCCTGGAGATGGTGACTCCGGCCGGCGGCCAGTTCGATCCCGCGGGCCAGGAGGGGATCGCCGCCCTCGCCGCGGCGCTCCTCGACGAGGGCACGGCCCGCCGGTCGGCGATCGAGATCGCGGCCACCGCCGAGAGGCTGGGCGGCTACATCACGACGGGCGCCGACTGGGACGTCGGCTTCCTCGCCACCGGCCTCCTGGCGGACCACCGCCCGGCTGGCATCGAGCTGCTGGCCGAGATCGCCTCCTCTCCCACCTTCCCCGAGGCGGAGATCGACCGGCTCCGGCGCCAGCGCCTGGCCGAGATCCTGCGGCGCAGCCAGGACCCCTCCGCCCTCGCCGACGACCGCTTCTCCCGCGAGGTCTTCCGCGGCACGGCCTATGCCCACCGGCTGGTCGGCGAGGAAGAGAGCCTCGCCCGGCTCGACCGCGACACGCTGCGGGCGTTCTACCAGAGCCACTACGGTCTCGACGGCTCGGTGCTCATCGGGGTGGGCGACTTCGATCCGGAGGAGCTGCTGCGCGAGGCCGAGAGAGCCTTCGCGGGCGGCCCCGTGGCGCCGCCGCCCGTCCGGCCCGAGGTCCGGCCCCCGCACCTCGCGGGGATCTCGGTCCACATCGTGGACCGGCCCGGCGCCGCCCAGACCGAGCTGCGCCTCGGCCACGCGGGCGTCGCCCGCACGCACCCGGACTACATCCCCCTGGTCGTGCTCAACACTCTGCTGGGGGGCAAGTTCACCAGCCGCATCAACATGAACCTGCGGGAGCGGCACGGCTACACCTACGGCGCCTCGAGCCGCTTCGTGGCGCGGATGGGCCCCGGCCCCTTCCTCGTCAATGCGGCCGTCGCCACCGAGTCCACCGGCGCCGCGGCGCGCGAGGTCCTCCACGAGCTGAGGCTCATCCGCGAGGGCCTGGTCGAGCCGGAAGAGCTGGACGAGACCCAGACCTACATGATCGGCGTCTTCCCCTACACCATGCAGACCATCGGCGACGTCGCCAAGCGGCTGGAGACGCTGACCCTCTTCGATTTTCCCGACGACTACTACATGCGGTATCTGGAGCGGATCGCCGGCGTCACCCGCGAGGAGATCCTGGAGATGGCCCGGCGGCACATCGACCCGGAGCGGATCGTGGTCGTGGCGGTGGGGCCCGCCGATGTCCTGGAGCCGCAGTTCGAAGGGGTGGGGGCGGTGACCGTCTGGTCACCGGAGGGCGAGGTCGCCGCGGCGAGGGCCTAGTTCAGGCCAGCCCTCATCTGCGACTCGGAGACGAGGTGAATCTCCAGGTTGCGGGAAGATCCTCCCAAGAAGCTTCCCTCCAGGATCTCTACCAGGCCTCCACGCCCCGTGGGCGTCACGTGAACACGAAGCCGCCGCGTCCCGGCGGGGACATCGAACGTCTGCGTGAACTCGGGCAGACTCCCGGAACGGCGGCGGAAGAGTCCTCCCTTGCCCTCGAAAGTCTTCCGGACGAGCGGCCGGTCGTTCATCGAGACGATCACCGTGCAATTCGGCAGGTCGGAGCGGAAATGGACACGGAGCGTCGCGGTGGTCGCGACCACCGGCGCAGGCTCGCTCGAGCTGCTCGGCAGCGCCTCGCTGGTAATCGGCGTGACCGCCACCTCCTCACCCGTCCGAGCCCCTCCCTCGGGCACTGCCGGACCGGTGCGCAGCTTGGCGCGGCGCGACTGGGCCTGCGCCAGCACCTTGGCGGCGTCCTCGTTCTTGGGATCGATCGACAGCGTCAGGCTCGCCAGGGCCATGGCCTCGTCGTACTTCCGGTTCGCCAGCGCCGCCCTCGCCTTGACGATGTTGGCGGCGATCTCCTGTCCCTTGGTCAGCAGGTTCTGGTAGTCCTGGGACTGCCGCTCGGCGGCCTGCCGCATGTTGCGGATCTCCGGCCGGCCGGGATCGAGCTGCTCCGCCTGGCGGTACAGGGAGATGGCCGCCGGGAAGTCCGCCCGCCGCAAGGCGGCATTGGCCTGATCGAAGAACGCCGCGGCCTGGACCTTCTTCTCCTCCAGGGTCGGTCCCTGCAGGACCGCGACCGCCGGGGCCGCCGGCGGCGCCGGCTTCGACCAGCCTCTCCACAGCAGCACCCCCGCGTAGACGAGGATCAGGGCGAGGGCGGCGGCCCCGCCGCCCACCAGCAGCCAGCGCAGCGAGATCCCGGGACGCGCCGGAGGCGGCACCGCGGCCAGCGGGATCTCGGCCGTATCGGCGAGGTCGAGCGGCGGCGGCAGCTCCGGCAAGGCCGGTGGAACGAACGGCGCGGGCGTGACCGAGCTCCCCCGGGTCCCCGTGCCCGTCTGCGTGCTCGACGTTCCGTTCCCGCCGTTCCCGCCGTTACCGCCATTCCCGGACATCGGGGGAGGGGCAGCAGGAGGTGGCGGCGGAGCGGGCTTGCGCCAGCGGCTGAGCAGCGACGGCTTTGCCGGGGCACTTGGCGGGGGCGGCAGCGGCGGCACGGCCGAAGGCGGCAGGATCATCGTCGCCGAGAGGCTCTGCGTCTCGTTGAGGGCGTCGTGGGGCCCGGTCGACTCCAGCAGCCGGCGCAGGTCGTCCACCATCTCGCGAGCCCGCTGGTAGCGGCGGGCGGGATCCTTCTCCAGCGCCCGGGCGAGGATCTTCTCGATCCCCGGCGGCAGTTGATGCACGTACTCCCGCGGCGGCGTGAAGTGGTCGTAGACGATGCGATGGCTCACCACCGTCAGGTTCTCGCCCTGGAACGGCTTGTGGCGGGTGAGCATCTCGTAGAGCACCACGCCCAGGGAGAAGAGGTCCGACCGGTGGTCGACCTCCTTGCCCTGGATCTGCTCCGGCGCCATGTAGTTCGGCGTGCCGAGGAGCTGACCCTCCTGGGTGAGGTTCGAGCTGTCGAGCCGGGCGATGCCGAAGTCGGTGATCTTCACCTTGTTGTCCGAGGTGATCAGGATGTTCGCCGGCTTGACGTCGCGGTGGATGACGCGGTTGGAGTGGGCGTAGTCGAGCGCGTCCCCGACCTGGGCGATGGTGTCGGTCACGAAGCTCAGCGACAGCGGCTGGTCGTCCTGCAGCAGCAGCTTGAGGTTGGTGCCGCGCACGTACTCCATGGCGATGAAGGCGAGCCCGTCCTCGCTGCCTTCCACCACGTCGTGGATGGTGACGATGTTGGGGTGGGTCAGGATGCCGGCGCTCTGCGCCTCGCGCATGAAGCGGACCCGGAACTGCTCCATCTCCTGGTCCTTGACGGAGTAGCCGATGCGGAAGGTCTTGAGCGCGACGAGCCGGCCGATCAGGGGGTCGCGGGCCAGATACACGACGCCCATGGCACCCTTGCCGATTTCATCGACAACTTCGTAGCGGCCGAGCTTGGTCGGTGTCAGAGGCAGCATGGCAGATACTTTTACGCGACGCCATTCTAGGCTGGCGCAAGTCCCCGAGTCAAACCTGGAAGTGACCGGTAAGTGCAAGTAACTTTTGCATTTAGGCGATCGGCGGCGCGAGGGGTTGCGGCCGCGCCCTATGGTATATTTGCGCGCCTTGACATAGCCCCTTGGTCTAAAGGCCCTAAGGAGGTCAGACGATGCAGGTGGATAGCCCGGAGAAACTCCGCAATGTGGCTGTGGCAGGCCATAACGACACCGGCAAGACCACACTCGTGAGCTCTCTTCTGTACGCTGGCGGCGTCACGACCCGGTTGCACAGGGTCGAAGACGGCAACACCCTCACCGATTTCGACCACGAGGAGACCGAGCGCAAGATCTCCATCGGCGTCGCTGCCTGTTTCGTCCCCTGGCAGCAGCACAAGGTCAACCTCCTCGACTGCCCCGGATACGGCATCTTCTTCACCGAGACCCAGCAAGGCATACGCGCCGCCGACGCGGTCCTCCTGTGCATCAACGGCGTCGCGGGCGTCGAGGTCAACACCGAGCGGGTCTGGGAGTTCGCCGCCGCGATCGGGCAGCCGCTGATGTTCAATCTGACCAAGATGGACCGCGAGCGGGCCGACTTCGAGCGCACGCTCGGCGGACTGCAGCAGCGCTTCGGCCGCTCCGTGCTGCCGGTCCAGATCCCCATCGGCCAGGAGGCCGGCTTCACCGGCATCGTCGACCTGGTAACGCAGAAGGCCTACCAGTTCACCCGCGACGGCAACGGCAAGGCGACCCCCACGGACATCCCCCCCGCGCTGGCCGACGAGGTCGAGACCCATCGCTCACGCCTGGTCGAGGCCGTGGCCGAAACCGACGATCAACTGATGGAAGGCTTCTTCGAGACCGGCTCCCTCAACCAGGAGAACCTGGAGGCGGGCCTGCGCCGGGCCGTGTCGCACCGCCAGATCTTCCCGGTGACGCTCTCCGCCGCGAGCCACGGCATCGGCCCGTCGGCGCTGCTCGACTCCTTCCTCTCCCTGGTCCCCTCCCCCGCCCAGCGGACCGCCTTCCCCGCCACGACCGTGGGCGGAGAGGAAGCCGGCCTCACCGCCGATCCGGCCGGCCCCCTGGCGGCGCTGGTCTTCAAGACGCTCTCGGATCCTTTTACCGGCAAGATCACCCTGATGCGCGTCGTCTCCGGCACGCTCAACGGCGACTCCGCCGTCTACAACGCCCGCGCCGAGGAGAACGAGCGCCTCGGCCACCTCATGCTCCTCCAGGGCAAGCAGGGGAGCACCACGCCCCGCCTGATCGCCGGCGATATCGGCGGCGTCGCCAAGCTCAAGGTGACCGTCACCGGCGACACCCTGTGCGCCAAGGAACGGCCCCTGAAGCTCGCCTGGATCAAGGTCCCGGAGGCCGCCATGGCGTTCGCCGTCGAGCCCAAGTCCAAGGGCGACGAGGAGAAGATCGGCGAGGCCCTGAACCGGCTCATCGACGAGGACGTCGCCCTCCACGCGGGCCGCGACCCCGAGACCCACGAGCACCTGCTGTCGGGCAACGGCCAGCTCCACATCGAGATCGCGGTGGCCAAGCTCAAGCACCGCTACCACGTCGACGTCCTCCTGCACCCGCCCAAGGTCCCCTACCGCGAGACCATCCTGAAGCCCGCGGACGGGCATGGACGGCACAAGAAGCAGACGGGCGGCCGCGGCCAGTTCGCCGACTGCCGGATCAAGATCGAGCCCCTGCCGCGCGGCGAGGACTTCACCTTCGCCGACGAGATCTTCGGCGGCGCCATCCCCAACAACTACCGCCCGGCGGTCGAGAAGGGGATCCAGGAGGCGCGGCGGCGGGGCTACCTCGCCGGCTACCCCGTGGTCGACTTCAAGGTGCGGCTGCTCGACGGCCAGTACCACGACGTCGACTCCTCCGAAATGGCGTTCAAGATCGCCGGCTCGCTGGCCTTCAAGGATGCCATGGCGAACGCCAAGCCGACCATCCTCGAGCCCGTCATGAAGGTGGAGATCAGCACCACCGAGGAGTTCACGGGCGACATCATGGGCGACCTCTCGCACCGCCGCGGCCGGCCCCAGGGCATGGACGCCGACAACGGCTCCCAGGTCATCAAGGCCATGGTGCCGATGTCCGAGATGCTGGACTACGACCGCATCCTGCGCGCCATGACCCAGGGCCGGTCGAGCTTCCACATGGAGTTCTCGCACTACGAGGAAGTCCCCCGGCTGGTGCAGGACAAGCTCATCGCCGAGGCCCAGAAGCACCGGCAGGAAGAGCACGAGTAAGCCCACCACCCTTACCCGGGTGGTGGGGGCCCGCCGCGAAGCTGTACAATCACGGGTCGCCGGGCCGTCCAACCGGGCGGCCCGTCTCCAACCCCAAGACCACGATCACGGGAGCTTCGACCTTGATTCAGTCCTCACAACTGCGCACCGGCATGTGCATCCTCTTCGAAGGCGACATCTGCCGCGTCATGACCGCTCACCACGTCACGCCCGGAAACCTCCGGGGCTTCGTCCAGGCCAAGATGCGCAACCTGCGCAACGGCAACAGCTTCGAGCACCGCTTCAGCTCGACCGAGAAGGTCGAGCGGGCGATCCTCGACACCCAGCCGATGGAGTACCTCTACTCCGACCCCTCGGGCCACCACTTCATGAACCAGGACACCTACGAGCAGATCACGCTCGACGACGAGGTCCTCGGCGACTCCATGCTCTATCTGCTGCCCAACACGGTCATCCAGATCGACTTCTACGACGAGAAGGCGGTGGGCATCGAGCTGCCGAACACCGTCACCCTCGAGGTCGTCGACACCGAGCCCAGCATGAAGGGGGCGACCGCCAGCGCCTCCTACAAGCATGCCAAGATGGAGACCGGCCTGACGGTGAGCGTGCCGCCTTTCATCGAGGTGGGGACCAAGATCCTCATCGACACCCGCGAGAACAAGTACCTGAGCCGGGCGTGAACCCAGACCAGCTCATCGAGGGCGCGACCTGGTTCGTGGTCTTCATCTTCTCGACCACGGTCCACGAGGCGGGCCACGCTCTGGCCGCCTACAAGCTGGGGGACTCGACCGCCTATGAGGGAGGGCAGGTCTCCCTCAATCCGCTCCCCCACATCCAGCGGGAGCCGGTGGGGATGGTCCTCGTCCCCTTGATCTCCTTCGCGCTCAACGGCTGGATGATGGGCTGGGCGAGCGCGCCGTACGATCCCGAGTGGGCCCACCGCTATCCCAAGCGGGCGGCCGTCATGGCGGCCGCCGGCCCGGCGGGCAACCTGATCCTCACGCTGATCGCGGGCCTGCTGATCCGGTCCGGCCTCGCGGACGTGATCCCGGGGGCCCTGATGCCGGTCGGCATCCTGTTCCTGCTGAACCTCCTGCTCTTCGTCTTCAATCTCCTGCCGGTTCCGCCCCTGGACGGCAGCGCCATCCTGCCCATGTTCATGAGCGACGGGATGGCCCGGCGCTACCGGGAGTTCCTCCACCAGCCGATGTTCTCCCTGCTCGGCCTGCTCCTGGCCTGGAAGGTGTTCCCCTACCTCTTCCAGCCGATCCAGGGCCTCGCGTTCAGCCTTCTCCGCCCGGGTTGACGCCATGAAAGTACCGGCAGCGCTCCTCGTGGCAGTTGCCCTCCTGGCCCTCCCCGTGCTGGCAGCCCCTCCCCTGGAAGACATCTCGGAGCTGAAGAAGCCGGTCGTGGTTTTCAAGGGGGGCTTGGTGGTCGTCTCACCAGGATCGCAGGGAGGTTTGTGAATGGCCGACCTCTTCATGAGCTATGCCCGCGAAGACCGCGTGACCGCCGAGGCTTTGGCAAGCCTCTTTGAACAGAGCGGGTGGTCTGTCTGGTGGGACAGGTTGATTCTTCCTCGGGCTGGCGCCACGTTCGATGAGGTGATCGAAAGAGAGCTCTCGATATCCCGGTGCGCTCTCGTGCTGTGGTCGAGCACTTCCGTGACCTCGGCCTGGGTCAAGGCGGAAGCCTCTGAAGCCTTGAATCAAGGCAAGCTCATACAGGCAATATTGAACGACGTTCGCCCGCCCCTAATCTTCAGATCGTACCAATGTGCCTCTCTCGTAGATTGGGATGGGAAGCCAAACAGTGGCGATTTTCCCGCCATCCGAGCCGCCGTCGCCCACTTCGCGCCCGGCCATAACCTCCTGTCCATCCAAGAAGCAGAGTCGCTCATATTGGATCTTGCTCAACGGAGGAGGGCGGGAGTGGGACCGATTGAACCCGCTCCGGTGTCACCCTCTGGTACGGCTTCATTTCGTGCCAAGGCGATGGACGGGCTCGGAGTCATCTACTGCCATGCAAGTGGAGCGCTCCGCGGGCAGGCTTTCTATGTTAGGAAGGGGATCGGTTACTACTACGAATACCTTCTGGGCGGCTCGGAATCGTCACTTGGGCTTCCGGTCAGCAATGAGGAGCTCGTCGACGGCAAAGGATTTCCAACCTCATATTTCGAGCATGGCTGTATTGATTGGTCACCGAAGACAGCGGTCGCGAGAGCTGTGCTCCGAACAACGGACGGTGAGGTCATCATCGGAGAAAAGCGCCTATAGAGGGCGGCCGGATCGCAGTCTCGCCACCAGCGCCAAATCCACCCGCGCCTTGACGGTGCGGCGGTCGAGCCCGAGGCGGCGGGCCGCTTCCTGGTAGCTGCCGGTCTCGGCGTAGACCAGCGTGCAGTAGCGTCCCAGGACCTCGTCGGCGGAAAGCCGGGCAGAAAGGATCTCCTCCGCGACTCCCCGTCGGGGATCCTCCGCCGAGGCACGGGTCACGGGCAGGTACTCGCGGCGGATCAGGACGTTGCTCACGCACTGCGCGAGCTCCCGCACGTTGCCCGGCCACGGATAGCCGGGGCCGAGCCGGTCCTCGATCCAGGCCACGACCTCCCGCGCCAGCTCGGGGGCCAACTCCTCCCCCACCTGCCGCTCGGCCAGAAAGAGGACCAGGTCGGGGATCTCGCGGGGCGAGTCGCGGATGCGCTCGGCGAGGGACGGCGTCTCGATGCGGTCGGCGCAGAGCCGGTAATAGAGGTCTTCCCGGAAGCGGCCCGCGCTCATCTCCTGCGCCAGGTCGCGGTTGGTCGCCGCCACCACCTTGCCGCGGAACCGCCGCTCTCTGGTGTCGCCCAGGCGCTGGAAGCTCCGCGTTTCGAGGACGCGCAGCAGCTTGACCTGGATGGCGGCGTCCACCTCGCCGATCTCGTCGAGGAACACGGTGCCGAGCGGCGGGCAGACCTCGAGCCAGCCGATACGGTCGCCGACGGCGCCGGTGAACGCGCCGCGGCGATGGCCAAAGAGCTCCGACTCGATGAGCGTCGGCGACAGCGCGGAGAGGTTGAGAGGGAAGAAGGACTCCTCGGGGCGCTCGCCGAAGCTGCGCGTGTCCGGATCGAAAGGTAGATAGCGCGACAGCGCGATGGCGCGCGCCACCAGCTCCTTGCCCGTGCCCGAGGGGCCGGTGACGAGGGTGGTCACGTCGCCCAGGCGCTGGTACAGCCCCCGCTGGTAGCGCCGCAGATCGTGGGTGAAGATCGACTGCCAGACCTGGGCGCGCAGCCGCGCCACCGGCATCGAGCCGCCGAGGATCGAGCGGAACGTGGAGTGGAAAGCCCGGCGGACCTGGAAGCAGCAGGCGAAGAGATGTGCCGGGTCGAGCGGACGCCGAGACCGGCCGGCAGCCGGCGCGAGGAAGCGCTCGCAGTCGGCGGCGAACTCGTCATAGAAGCCGAAGTCGGGCCGGCGCTTCCCCGCTGTGAGGGAGGCGTGGAGGCGCTCCTGGTAGCGGTAGTAGAGGAGATAGAAGACGAGGTCCTGATAGAGCTCGAGCTCCTCCGCCGTGGCGCGCGTGCCCCCCGCGAGCCGCTCCCGCAGCCCCTCCGCGAGGACTCCCGACCGCTCCGCGATCCGCGCCTCGTTGGGGTTCTCCCCCGTGACATCGCCCCGCGCATGCCAGACCGCATCGAAAGGCCGGTGCTCTTCGCCCAGCGCCCGCCGCTCCCAATCGATCCGCTCGGGCAGGAAGGGATTGACGTAGGCCAGGCGCGAAACCGCGGTGACGAAATCCCGTTCGGTGTCTGTCAGCAAAGCCATGTACAACGAATGTACAGTGGGCGGCATCCAGCGTCAAAGCGCGGACTCGCTCGACCAAAGCCGACCGGCGCGATAGGCTCCCTCCGTGCCCGACTCCCAAGAACAGGTTTCCCTCTCTCCCTGCGTCCTCGTGCTCAAGACGCCGGTCGCCGCGCGCGAGCGGATGGCGGGGCGGCTCGCCAAGTCGAGGCCGGCGCTCGCCGGTCAGGTGGAGGACGCGGCCCGCGAGCAGGAACGGACGCTCCTCGAAGTCGAGGCGGCGCTGGCCAAACGCGGCGTCGAGCCGCTGCGGATCTCCGTCGACGCTCTCGACGGTAAAGCGGAGCGGGCCCTCGAGGCGGCTCGGCTGGTGATCACCATCGGCGGCGACGGCACCCTCCTCGCCGCCTCTCAATGGGTGACCGGAGCGGCTCTCCTCGGCGTCAACTCCGCCCCCCGCTCGAGCATCGGCCATCTCGCCCTGGCGCGGCGGACGGATTTCGCCCGGATTTTCGAGCGGATCGCGAAAGGTACGCTCCAGCCGCTCCACGTCACCCGGCTCGCCGTCGAGCTCGACGGCAAGCCTCTCCGGCCCGCGCTCAACGACGTCCTCCTCACCCACGCGCGGCCGGCGGCCACGAGCCGCTATCGCCTGAGCCTCGGCGGGCGCTCGGAAGAACACAGGAGCTCCGGTCTCTGGATCGCGACGGCGACCGGCTCGACGGCCGGGCTCCGCTCGGCGGGAGGCCGCCCGATGCCCCTGCGCTCGCGGCGCATCCAGTTCCGCGCCCGTGAGCTCTACCGTGAAGGCAGCGGCTCCGCCCTCCTGGCGAGCGGCTTCCTGCCTCCCGGCGGCGAGCTCGCCGTCGAGTCCTCGATGGAGCAGGGCTGGCTCTTCCTCGACGGCTCGCGGCGGGAGGTCCCCTTCCCCTTCGGCGCGCGGGCGCTCTTCCGCGCCGCCCCGGAGCCGCTCCGCCTCTTCGCGGACCCGGCGCGGTGGACGCCGGGCTGATTATCCAGCCTTCCCCCGTTCCTTGAGGCGAGCCCAGGTCATGCGCTCGCGCAGGCCGCCTTCTTTGACGAAGGCCCTCTCCAGCCGCCGGAGCTGCCGGTCAAGCAGGACGCTGGTTACGCGGATCAGGCCGATGATCACATTCGCCGCGATCGCCGGGTCAGGGTTCTCGATGCCCTTGCGGAACGTCGCGTAGGTAGCGTCGGGGATTCGGTTCAGCTCCCGAAGGCGGGCCACGTAGGCGTGCTCCATGGGCCATTCCTGAAGGCTCCGCACCCGCAGGAAATCGCGGTAATCGGCCAGCAGCTCTTCGAGGCTGGCGCGCGCCACGTTGGTCAGCTTGATCTCGGTCTCCTTGGAGGTCCCCGAGGCCATACTGCCTTCGATAATGTTCTGCTTGCCTGAACGGGCCGCCTGGATCATCTGGTCATGGGTGCGGCTGCGCTTGTCGATGAAGCGGTCGCAGAAAGAGACCGTGGCGTCGTACACGATCTCCGCCTTCTGGTAGGAGAGCAGCTTCTTGTAGCCGCCATGCGACGGGATGAAGCCTTGGCTCACGGGGGGCTCCTTTCAAGAAAAGGACCGCAAGGACTGCAAAGACGCCAAGGACGCCAAGGACCGGTACGGGCCCTTCTCTTGTCGTCCTTGAGGTCCTTGCAGTCCCTGCAGTCCTTTGTTCTCACACCTCCATAAGACGCAAAATCCTCCTGCGATCTTGCAAGCCCCCGCCGGGCTTGAGTTTGCGAGGGGGGTTTTGGCTCATTTCGACCTTTCTAGAAGGCTGAGCCCTAAAAACGAAAAGGGCGGAGACCCAAGCCCCCGCCCTTCCAACTCCTTCGTGGAGTTAACTGCTAGACCCGCTGCCGCCGCTTCATCAGCAGGAGGGCCAGACCCGCCAGCGCCGTCGCCAGCAGCATCAGGCCCAGCGACGAGAGGGTCGGAATCTCGCTCGGGGTGGTGCCTCCCGCCACGGCGATGGTGGTGGGATTCGCGGTGCCGGTCGCGGCCGGATCGTCCGTCTGCGCCGTCGCATTGTTCGTGCCGTTGCCGTCGTCGTCGAAGGAGATCGTGCCCTGGTTCGACACCGACGTGCCGGCGGCGCTGGGCAGGATCGTGGCGTTGATGGTGATCGTCACCGAGCCGGCCACCGCGATGGCGCCGTTCCAGGTGACGGTGTTCGTGCCCACGGTCGCCACGGCGGCGCCGCTCGATGCCGTGGCGGAGACCAGCGCCAGTGTGGGCGGCAGGACGTCCGTGAATTCGTTGCCCGGATTGTCGGACTGCACTCCCGGGCCGGCGTTCGTGAGCGTGACCGTGTAGGTGAGGGTGCCGCCCACCGTGTAAGGGCCGGCGCTCGCCGTCTTGGTGCCTGAAACGGCGGCGCCCGGAGCCGCTCCCACCGTATCGGTATCCGTCGCGCTGTCGTTGCCGGGGGTCGGATCGGTGATGCCGGCAGCCGCCGATACCGTCGCCGTGTTGACGATCGTGCCGGTGGCCGCCAACGAGACCGCGCAGCTCGCCGTGTAGGTCACGCTGCCGCCCGCGGGGAGGTTGACGGTGTCGTTGATGTTGCCCGAGCCCGCCGCCGTGCACGTGCCGCCGCCGGCGCCCGCGCAAGTCCAGGTGCAGGTGAGCGACGCGGGGAAGGTGTCCGCCACCGTGGAGCCCGGCGCGTTGCTCGGACCCGCGTTGGAAGCCACGATCGTGTAGGTCAACGAGCCGCCCGGCGTCGCCGAGGTCACGCCGTCCGTCTTGGTGATCGAGAGGTCCGCCTGCGCCCCCAGCGTGTCGGTGTCCGTGGCGCTGTCATTGGCCGTGTTGGGATCGCCGGCGAGAGTCACCGTCGCGGTATTGCTCAGCGTACCGGTCGCCGCCGGGTCGATCGTGCACGACGCCGTATACGTGACGCTGGCGCCGTTCGGAAGGTTGACCGAGTCGTTGATGTTGCCCGAGCCCGCCGCCGTGCACGTGCCGCCGCCGGCGCCCGTGCAGGTCCAGATGCAGGTAAGAGTGGCCGGGAAGGTGTCCGCGACCGTGGCGCCGGTGGCGCCGGTGCCCGAAGAGTTCGCGGCGGTGATCGTGTAGATCACCGAGCCGCCGGGAACCGCCGTGGCCACGCCGTCCGTCTTGGTGATCGAGAGGTCGGCGATCGCCGCCAGCATGCAGGCGGTCACCGTCACGTCGTCGATCGCGGCGCCGCCGAAGTTGGTCACGCCCGCGCCGCTGTCGAGGTGGAAGACCAGCTCCGTGCTCTGTCCGGCGAACGCGTCAGCCCTACCCGAGGCGGTGCCCCAGCCGGCGCTCTCGCCGATGTTCACCACCGGCGTGCCGACGGCGTCGGTCATCACGGCGTCGAGGAACTCGAAGAGGCGGACGGCGCTGGCCGGATTGCCCGCCTGGCGGATGCTGACGTTGTAGTGATCGTTGGTGGCGGTGTCCATCTGGTAGCGGTGCGCCCAGCTCACCACCACCGGCCCGCTCAGGCCCGTGAGGTCGATCGCCGGCGAGACCAGATCCTGGGTGCTGCTGGCATTGTAGGTGTTGTCGAGGTCGGTCTTCCAGCAGCTCGTGCCGCTGTTGCAGGTGGTGAACGGCGCCACGGGGTTGGCCGTGGTGGTCGCCGCGGTGGCGGGCAGGCCGAGCTCCCACTCATCCTGGGTGCCGGAATGGGTGAACCCGGCGGCGCCGGCCTCGAAGTCGGTGCTGAACACCGTGACGGGAGTGAACCCCGCTACGCAGGCGGGCGACGGCGGCGGCTCGCAGATGGTGAGGCTCCAGCCGGTGAGCGTACCGGTGTCGGCCGCGAAGTCGTCGCGGATGGCCAGCGTCCAGGTGCCGCCGCCGTTCTCGCCGTCATACCACCCGAGCCGGTAGTTGAGCTCCGGCTGGTGGACCATGCCCGACGACACCGTGAAGGCGGGAGGGATCGCGCCCTCGTCGTCGACGATCAGGTTCATGTTCATGGGACCGGCCGTCGCGTTGTTGAAGACGTCCGAGAAGAAGCCGTTGTCGTTGTTGGCCGGCGAGATCAGGTGGAAATCCAGGTCCTGCATGAAGGTGTGGTTCAACTGGATGGCGACGTTGACGTCGGCGATCCGCGGGTTGCCGGGCACCGTCAGCGTCGAGGTCGCGATCCCCGAGTCAGGGATCGCCTTCGGCACGTCGGTCGAGGTGTAGGTCGTGCAGTTGACCCCCTCCGTGGCGTTGGGATACACGGTCGCGCTCAGCGTATAGGTGCCGGGGACGCCGCCGGTGGTCGGAACGCCGACGAAGATCGAGTAGGTGCCGGCGTCCTTCACGGTCATGAAATAGGCCTCGGAGTCGGGCGCGGTGTAGGGCGCGAAGCCGGCGCCGGAGTCGTTGACCAGCAGGACGAAACCGTCAAAGGTTCCAAACCCCAGTTGAAGGTTCGCGTCGCCGTTGCGCTCGGGGTCGAGGTCCAGGCTCAGGTACACCGAGTCGCCGGCGTTGAGGTTGATCGAGAAGAAATCGATGTCCGCCGCGGCGCTGGCCGAGCCGCTGACCCAGCCCGAGGCCGGCAGCGCCTGCCCGGGGAGGGTGTCGTTCGGCTCGGTCTCAGGGGTCGGGCTGCCGCTGCGCAGTTGGAAGTGCAGGTAGTAGGGGCGGAGCTGACCCGTGGCGGTGCTGTGCCGGACCCGGAGGAAATAGGTGCCCGCGGCCGGCAGCGTGCGGTTGGCGACCGTCGACGACAAGGTGCCGAAGCTCCCGTCGTCCTCGTCGCCCTCGAGGACGGTGGTGCCATCCACGTCGAGGATCTCGATGACGCTGTCCGTGCTGGCGCTGGCCGAGAAGGACGTCTGGGTCGCGGCGTAGACCCGGTCCCCCGCAGCGGCGGTGAAGCTGTAGACGTCCTGGTCACCGCCCAGGAAGATGTTGGCCTTGATCAGCGCATTGGTGCCGGCGATCGGGGTCGCCGTCGCCGAGGTGCCGTTGGGCTCCACCTCGCTGCCATAGGCGAGACCCGCCCATGCGGACCTCTCACCTGCGCTCACCAGGACCAACAAGCTCGAGAGGATCAACCAGAGACCGGAACGACTCCGCAGCAACCGTGGCAGCATGGCGTTCTTCCTCCTAAAGGACTCGCAAAGGCAAGGTGGCGAACGAATTGCAGGAATTTCGAAAATCTAGATAGAGACAGTAACTCCGATCGCCGCGGGACGCAACCGGATTCGCTCTTTCGGGGTCACTTACCACGGGGTCAATTACCAGCGGAACTCGGTCCGGGCGGCCTGCCTCGTGAGGAGGCCGCACAGCTCGCTGGCGGTCTGGCGGGAGAGGTAGGGGATGTCCACCCGGTGGGAGGAGCTTCCGGCTCCCGCCGTATCCACCCGGACGCGGGCCATGCCCGCCCGGCGGTCGAAAGGTGATTCGTGCATCGCCACGGCCTGGATGCGGGTGAACCTCACCACCGTGAGCTTGCGCCACAGCCAGCCGCTGCGGAAGAGGATGGCGCTCTCCGTCACCGCCCAGCCCAGGTGGCGGACGTAGATCCGCGCGGCGGCGAGGGCCCACGCCGCGAGGAGAGCGAAGAAGGCCACGTCCCACCACCGCAGGAAGACGGCCGGGACTAACGAGACCGCCCCGGCGATCAGGAGCCAGCTCTTGGCCTTCCGGCGGAAGGCCCGCGGCGCCATACCCTGCCAGTGGGCGGCCGCGAGGTCCAGCTCGGGCAGCACCTCGCGCAGGAAGCCCGGCAGCTCGCCCCGGCGCACGATCGGCGCCAGCCATTCCCGCTGCCTTTCGGACTTCTCCTCGCCCTCGCCGCCACCGCCGCCGCCAGCCGTGTCCACCCGCACCGAGGCCCGCCGGAAAAGGTGATGGAGCGGCCCTTCCAGGATCGTCAGCGTCTGGATCCGCCGCCGGGGAATGGTGGCGGTGACCCGCGTCAGCAGCCCATAGCGGGTGCGGAGGTCCTCTCCGGCCAGAGTCACCTGAAACCCGTGCAGCCGCACCAGGGCCCAGCCCATGGAGATCAGCCGCACCAGCACCAGGAACCCCGCGAAAGCCGCCAGGGCGAGGGCGATCCGGCCCACGGGGAAACCGCCGCCACGGAACAGCGACCGGAAGAGCTCCCGGACCACGCTCCGGCTCGCGGAATCGCCGCCGAGCACGCGGCCCAGGTAGCGGTCCGCGATCCTCAGCTCCCACAAAAGGCCGAAGGCCGCGCCGACCAGCACGATGCCGCGGTTCTGGATGAATCCCCAGAGCATCAGGTCCCGGGGGCTCAGCCGCAGCAGCGTGCGGCCCGTGTCCTCGCCGGCTGTCTTGGCGGCATCGGCGGCATCGGCGGCCCCGGCGGGAGCTGCCGCAGCCGGATTTCCGCTCGCCGCTTCCCGGCCGGCGAACACGCGCCGCCTCATCTCCTCGTAGGCGGCCACGGGCAGCACGCTCAGCTTGGCTTCCGGCTCCTCTCCTCCCCCCGTCTCCACCCGCACCTCCACCACGTCCAGCAGGCGGTGGAAGACGTTCTGCACCGCGTCCAGGTTCTGGATGCGGGCATAGGGGATGTGCCGCTCGTTGCGGAACAGGAACCCCGTGCGGACCACCATCTCGTTCGGCTCGTAGCGGTAGCGGAACGAGAAGTAGCGGCCCAGGGAGACCAGGGCGTAGGGGATCGCGAACAGCGGCGCCCAGAGCTGCCATCCTCCTCCTCCCCAGCCCTGGGAGCCGGCGAAGAACAGCAGGATGACGGGCAGGACGAAAGCCTTGAGCTGCTGGGCGATGCCGAAGAGGAACGACAGCGGATGGAGCCGCTGGTCAGACGCCATCGCTGCCTTCCCGGGGCAGGAGATGATCGCGGATGCGCAGCGCCGCCCCATGGTCCAGGCCCGCCAGGTCCACCCGGGCGTGCGTCGTCCCCGCCGTGTAGATGGCGAGCTTGCCGAGCCCGTACCTGCGCTCAAGGGGTCCCTGCGAGACGTCGGTGTGCTGTACCCGCGAACGGGGCACGCTGGTCACGCCGCGCCAGAGCACGCCGCTCCGGATCTCGATGCCGAGGTCGTCCACCTTGTACGAGACATGATGGTGATGGATCTCGGGCCAGCGCTGGGCCCGCCAAGCCAGAAACAGGGCCAGGCCGCCCCAGAGCACGCCGGCCCCCAGCTTGACCCAGCCGGGTACCGGCACCGCCAGAAGGATGCCCAGGGGGACGAGCAGACCGAGGGACAGGACGGCGCCCGTGATCCAGCCCACGGTCCGGTCCAGAGCGAGTGCCCGCGGGTCCAGCCGGCGCTCGACGCCGTCGGCGACGCCGGGCTCCGCCGGTTTTTTGGAAAGAGCCGGCTCCGCCTCCCAGAGCCCCGCATACCGGGTGGCGAATCCCGCGCCGTTCACCTCCAGGTCCGCCGTGAAGCTGCCGCCGGCGCTCTCATACCGGTAGGCGCCGGGAGCGGTCCGCCGGTAGACCTGCTCCAGCGGCTCCAGCCGGAAGCTCGGGAAGCGGAGCCAGGCCGCCCGCACCGGCGCCTCCTCCCCCACCGCCAGCCCCAGCCGGCGGACGGGCAGCAGGTTCGTCGAAGGGCTGAAATTGAGATCGAGATCGATGCAGCCCGCGACCTGCGGCTGCTCCACTCCCTGGAGATGCCACCGCCCCTCCCCATCGGCCGAGCACTCCACGTCCACCGGCTGATCGCCAACGAAACCCGCGACCTGACCCGACACCGTCCGCCACTGGGCGTCGCAGATCACCCGGTAGTCGAGCCGGCAGGGTTGGCCCTCGTGGAGGAACACCGCCGTGCCGCCGAGATGCCAGGCGCCATCCTGCTCCTCCAGCCGGGCGGTCTCATGGCCGGGCGGGTCCAGCCGGCGCCACAGGACGAGCGAATCAGTCATGAACCAGTGCCTTCCTCGCGGCTTCCAGCCGCCGCTCCTCCACCCGGCCGCGCTGCTCCTCGGCGCGCAGGATCAGCCGCTCGTAGTCCGCCACCTGAAGCGCGGGCGCGTCCTGGGCCGCGGCGGCCAGGGCTCGCCACAGCGAGCGCTTCCCCTCGATGCCGAGCGACAGGGCTTCGAGAGATTCGAACAGATGCAGGTCCCCGCCCTTCCGGTCGTCCAACCGCAGCTTGAGCTCGGCGAGCTTCTCTCCGACCCAGGCCGACGCCTGCCGCACGCGGCTCTGGTCGACGTCGAGGCGCTCCATGACCCCCTCGAGCTCCCGGACATCCGCCTCCACATCGGCCCGCAGCTCGGCAGCGAACTGTCCCAACTCGCTCCCGGCATGCGCCGTCTCGAGGTGCTCCAGGAGCTCCAAGGCACCCGCCGAACCCGCCAGATGATCGTTCAAATAAGTTGCGATGTGCTCGTCGGCCATGTCAATCTCCCTCCAGGCGCATCTTAGCTCGATCCCCTCCAAGAGCAGTGTCGTAAAAACAAATCGTTCGCGAGAAACGTTTTGTCGGGAAAGTTCACTTTCCCTCAAACCGGCTGCAACTTTTCATCCGGCTGACCCGTAGTCAGCCGGCAAGCACACCTTAGTCGTAGTCCAATCTTTATCCCGGGCTCCATGCCTTGGGGGAGGAGAACTTTCATGCTGCAACGACAGTGGTTGCTGTTGTTGTTGGTCCTTTGCGCTTTCGCCGGCCCGGCGTCCGGGCAAACCATCGACTTCCTGGACGCCCAGGGAGGCTCGCTCGGGGCGCCGTACTTCGAAGGCGCGCGGGCTTACCTGCGGGTCGTCGATCCGGCCGTCTCGGCGAGCGTTCAGGTGGACGTCTCGGCCGCCATGTCCGGCGACGCGGAGACGATCGAGCTCGCCGAGACGGGGGCGGGCACGGGGGTCTTCGAGGGCTCGATCGAGCTCTCGATCTCCCCTCCCTCGGCGGACGGCCGGCTCCAGACCTCGCGGGACGTGAGCCACTATCCCTGGACGTTCGATACCTTGACGGCGGCGTATGGCGCCGCGGGAGATACCGCCGGGATGGTGGGATCGACCGTCGAAGCCCTCGACGCCGCGGGCGCCGGCACGGCTTCCTATGTGGTGGGTGATCGGATCCATGTCAGGGTGGTGGACGTGCTCGCGAACGCGACCTCCGGGGTGGACACCACGGTCGTGCTCATCGCCGCGTGGGTACGGAACTACGGAGAGTCCGAGGCGGTCACCCTGACGGAGACCGGCGGCGACACCGGCATCTTCGAGGGATCGATCCAGTCCATCCAGGGGATCGACCCGGTCCAGAACGACGGCGCCGTCGAGGTCGAGCCCGGTGACACCCTCAGGGTGGTGCATTACGACCTCAACGGGCAGACCGATGCCGTGGTCGAGCCCAGGATGGTGTCGAGCCTGCCGGTGACGATCGAGCTCGTCGACGGCTCCGGTCAGCCCGTTGCGCAGATCTTCGAGTTCCACGAGGTCCGTGTCCGCGCCACCGATGGCGCTCAGGCCGGTCTGGGCGCGCTCTCCGCCCGGCTCACCTCCGACCTGCGCGGCGACGAGGAGTGGGTCAACCTCGGGGAAGACCCGGAAAACCCCGGCGTCTTCACCGGCTCGATCTACGCCCCCGGCACGCTCGCCACCTATCCGCCCTGGCAGGACGGCTGGCTGGAGGTCACCGAGCAGGCGGGTCCGCCCCTCCAGCGCGACACCCTCCATGCCTTCCTGGAGGGCTGCTCGACTCCGCCCTGCCCCACCGCCTCGGCCGGCATGATCGGCTCGACGATCCGGCTGACCGACGGCCAGTGGGCCGACCTCGGGCTCGCCATCCCCGGCAGCTCCATCTACATCGAGGTGCGGGACCACGGCATCCCCTATTACGGCACGGCCACGGTCACTATCGTGAGCCAGAGCGGCGACTCCGAAACGGTGAGCCTCGGCCCCGCCAACACCCCCTCCTTCGAGCTGTACGGCTATTTCCGCGGCAGCATCGACGTCGAGACGGGCCCGGCCGTCCCGGGCGACGGCCGGCTCCAGGTCCAGGCGCCGGACGTTCTGACCGCCAGCCACCTCGACCCGCTCGGCCTCTCCTCGTCGACCGACACCGCGTCCGTCAACAGCGGGTTGCTCGAGATCCTCGACCGGACCGGAAGCCCCGTCGATTACGTCCTGGTTGACGGCGACGTCCGGGTCCGGGCGCTCTACCCCGCCGGCGACACGGACCCCGGAGCGGCGGACACCGTGACCGCCATCGTGCGGTCCCGGGAGTCCACCGGCGGCGTGCGCGAGGAGGCGCCGCTCGAGCTCTTCGAGACCGGCCCCGGCACCGGCGTCTTCACCGGGCAGATGCCGACCCGGATGGTTTATTACACCGAACCGCAAGACGGCGTTCTCCAGACCTGGGTCACCAACGGCCAGAACGACACGGTGGAAGTCGCGCTGGGGTCCGCCACCACCACCGCCACGCTCCTTCCGGGCATCCTCCGGATCGTCGACTCTGCCGGGGCCGACGTCACGAATATCCCGCCAGGCGGTACGGTCTATCTGCACCTGGAGTCCGACTACTACAACACCAGCCCCACGTTTTTGGACCAGGCCACGGTCCGGCTGCTCTCCCTGACCTCCGGCGATGAGGAATACCTGTACATCCAGGAGACCGGGCTCGACACGTCGATCTTCCAGGGCTCGCTGAGCAGCACGCTCGGGGCGGCTTCCCTCTACAACGGAACGCTCGAGACTCAACTCGGCGAAACGGTGCGGGCGGATCACTCCACCTATTTCGGCACCGCCTTCGACCTCGCGGTCGTGGGAGACGGCAACACCGCCAGCAACCCGCCGAACGCGGTGGACGACACGGCCACCACGGCCGACGACACAGCGGTTTCAATCGACGTCCTGGCCAACGACAGCGATCCGGACGGACACTCTTTTGGGATCGTCAGCTTCACCCAGGGCAGTCAGGGCGGAACGGTGACGAACGGCGCCGGCGGCGCGCTGACCTACATGCCGCCCCCCTACTTCACGGGCACGGACACCTTCACCTACCGCTTGCGGGATCAGCTCGGCGACGAGGACTCCGCGACGGTCACCGTCACCGTCGAATTTGTCAACGATCCGCCGAGCGCGGGCGACGACTTCATCACGATCGACGAAGACCAGCCCCTCCTGACCACTCCCACCGACAACGATCACGATCCCGAGGGACAAGGGGTCACGATCATCGCGGTGACGCAGGCCAGCAAGGGGACGGCGGCCCTCTATGACGCCAGCCTCGGCTATGTGAGCTACATCCCCAACCCGAACGCCAACGGCAGCGATTCATTCACCTACACCGTCCGGGACCCCCAGGGCGCCACCGCCACGGCCACGATCCACCTCACGATCCGTCCCGTCAACGATCCGCCCGTCGCGGTAGACGACACCGCCACCACGGCGGAAGACATCCTCGTCTCCATCCAGGTGCGGGACAACGACAGCGACCCCGACGGCGACACGATCTGGATCTCGAACGTCACGCAGGGCGCCCACGGCCAGGTGGGGGCCAGCGCGACCTATATCAATTACCAGGCGGTGGCCAACTACAACGGCACCGATACGTTCACCTATACGATCAACGACGGCAACGGCCAGTACTCCACCGCCACGGTGACGGTCACCATCACCCCGGTGAACGATCCGCCGGTCGCCGTCACCGACAACGCGACGACCAACGAAGACACGCCCGTCACGATCGACGCGCGCGCCAACGACAGCGATCCCGATGGCCATGCGCTCTCGATCACGGCGGCCAACCCGGGCTTCCACGGCACCGTGGCGATCAACGCCAACGGCTCCCTCACCTACACGCCGGCCGCCAACTACAACGGCACCGACTGGTTCAATTACACGCTCACCGACAGCACCGGCAGCACCGCCACGGGCCGGGTCAACATCACCATCAATCCCGTCAACGATGCGCCCGACGCGGTGAACGACACCTTCACCATGCAGGAAGATGGGGTGGCGATCATCAGCGTCCTGGCCAACGACACGGACGTGGACGGCAATCCCAGAACCATCACCGGCGCCACTCAAGGGGCGCACGGGCTCGTGGAGGTTTTCCCGAGCTCGGTCCGTTACACGCCGGCCCTCAACTACAACGGTTCCGACAGCTTCACCTATACGATCAGCGACGGCCAGGGCGGCACGGACACCGCGACGGTAACGGTCACGATCACGCCCGTCCGGGACTTTCCCGTGGCGGTAGCGGACGGCGCGACGACGCCTGAGGACACGCCCGTCGTCATCGACGTCATGGCCAACGATTCGGACCCGGACGGCGACCCCTTTACCATCTTCAGCGTGACCCAGGGGACCGGCGGCGTGGTGACCTTCACCGCCGGCTCCGTCACCTTCACGCCCAATCCCAACTTCAACGGCACGAGCTCGTTCACCTACAGCATCCGCGACAGCACCAGCTTCGGCGCCTCCGCGACGGTTACGGTCACGGTCACCCCGGTGAACGATCTGCCGGTGGCGGTCAACGACGCGGCGGCAACGCTGGAAGACACACCGGTGACGATCAACGTCCTCACCAACGACACCGATCTCGACGGAAACGCGCTCGCCGTCACCGCCGTCACCCAGGGCGCCAAGGGATCGGTGAGCTTCAACGCCGGCTCCGTCACCTACAACCCGAGCGCCAACGCCAACGGCGCGGATTCCTTCACCTACACGGTTAGCGACGGCAACGGCGGCACCGCCACCGCAACCGTTTCGATCACCATCTCCGCGGTCAACGACAACCCCGTCGCCGTCAACGATGCAGGGACGACCAACGAGGACACAGCGGTCACGATCAGCGTCCTCACGAACGACAGCGACCTCGAAGGCCAAGCGCTCGCCGTCACCGCCGTTACCCAGGGCGCCAACGGATCAGTAACCCTCAACGCCGGCTCCGTCATCTACACCCCGAGCGCCAACTTCAACGGCGCGGATTCCTTCACCTACACGATCAGCGACGGCAATGGTGGGACCGCAAACGCGACGGTTTCGATCACCGTCTCCCCGGTCAACGACAACCCCGTCGCCGCCAACGACGCCGGGACGACCACGGAGGACACGGCGGTCACGATCAGTGTCCTCGCCAACGACAGCGATCTCGACGGCGACTCGCTCTCCGTCACCGCCGTCACCCAGGGTGCCAAGGGATCGGTCACCTTCAACGCCGGCTCCGTCACCTACACCCCGAACGCCAACGCCAACGGGTCGGATTCATTCACCTACACGATCGGCGACGGCAACGGCGGCACCGCCACGGCGACGGTTTCGATCACCATCTCCGCGGTCAACGACAACCCCGTCGCCGCCAACGACGCCGGGACGACCAACGAGGACACAGCGGTCACGATCAGCGTCCTCGCCAATGACAGCGATCTCGACGGCGACGCGCTCTCCGTCACCGCCGTCACCCAGGGTGCCAAGGGATCGGTCACCTTCAACGCCGGCTCCGTCACCTACACCCCGAACGCCAAC
>DATFNZ010000037.1:0-12763 GCA_035266085.1 Thermoanaerobaculia bacterium | reverse complement strand
GCTGGCCCGCATCCGCGCGGAGGCCGAGCGGACTGGAGCCCTCGCCGCCTACGACCTCCTCCGAGCCGAGGCCGCCAGGGCCGGACAGGCCGCCGAAGAAACCAAGGAGCTGCTCGCCGGAGCGGCCGCTTCCTACCAGCTCGGCGAGTCCGGGCTGACCGATCTTCTCGATACCCTGCGCGCCGCGCTGGCGGCCCGGATCACCGCCCTGGAGGTCCGGGAGGCCGCCCTGGCCGCGCACCGTGACCTGGAGGCCGCCACGGGGCGGCCCTTCACCGGAGACTTGCCATGAGCCGTTTCTTGACCTCGCTGCTATTGACCACCGCTCTCCTGGGCCTGCCGGCCTGCGGGCGCTCCGTTCCGGACGACCACGCGCAGCACGCGCAGGCAGAGGAGGCGGAGGGCTGGGCGGTGACGGCCTGGAGCCCGCACTACGAGCTGTTCGCCGAGACCGATCCACTGATCGCGGGCCGGGAGGCCCCCTCGCACGCGCACTTCACCTATCTCCCGGATTTCTCGGCCCTGAACGAGGGCTCGGTCACCGGCATCCTGCGCGGAGCGGATGGCCGCGAGGAGAGCTTCCTTTCCCCCAAGCCTTTGCGGGCCGGGATCTTCAACGTCCTCTTCAAGCCCGCCCGCGAGGGCACCTACGACCTGATCTTCCGGGTCCAGAATCGGAAAGCGAGCGAGGACATCCCCGCCGGCAAGGTGCGGGTCGGGTCCGAGGCGTCCCCTGGACGCCTCGTCGAGCTGCCCCCCGGCGCTCCGAGCGAGGAGGCCGCGGCCGGGGAGCCGGTCGGTTTCCTGAAGGAGCAGCAGTGGCGAACGGAGTTCGCCACCGAGTGGGTTCGCGAGGGCGCGCTCAAGCGGGCCCTTCGCGCCTCCGGCAAGGTGCTCCCCCCAGCCGGCGCTGTGGCGACGCTGACCGCGCCGGTGGACGGCGTGGTGACCGCCGCGCGCTGGCCCCACCCGGGATTGGAAGTGGGGCGAGGGGCTCGGCTGTTCCTGCTGACCCCCCGGGTCTCGGCCGACCAGAGCCTCGCCGGGCTGCGGGCCGACGTGACGGAGCTGGAAGCCGAGTTGGGAACGGCCCGGGCAAGGCTCGACCGGTTGCGGGAGCTGCTCGCCGTCGAGGCCACGAGCCGGCGCGACTTCGAGGAGGCGGAGACGCGGGTGAAGGCCTTGTCGGCTCGCCTGGACGCCGCCCGCGGCGAGCGCGCCGCGGCCTCGGCCCTCCGCGGCGGTGGAGCGGCCGGGCCGGAGAGCTTCCGGATCGTCTCGCCCATCGCGGGCCGGGTGGCGGAGGTGGCGGTGAGCCCCGGCCAGTTCGTCTCCGCCGGAGCGTCCCTGGGCCGGGTGGTCCGGACGTCTCCCGTCTGGGTCGAGCTGGCGCTCCGGCCGGATCAGGCCGGAGCTCTCTCCCAAGCCCCGGCGGGGCTGTCGGTGCGGCGATGGGCGGGGGAGGAGCCGTTCCTCATCCGAGGTGAAGACCTCCGCCTGGTGTCCCGGGCGCCGGAAATCGACGCGAGCGCCGGCACCCTGCCCGTGATCCTGGAGGTCCGGCGGAGCGCGGATCTGCTGCGCCTGGGAAGCCGCATCGAAGCCGAGGTGCTGCTGCCGGGTGAGCTTTCCGGAATCGTGATCCCGGCCTCGTCCCTGGTGGATGACAGCGGAGTCGAGGTGGTCTACGTCCAACTGGGAGGGGAGAGCTTCGATCGCCGGGAGGTCCGGGTCCAAGCCCGCCAGGGACCCCTCGCGCTGGTGACCGGCATCGCGTCCGGCGAGCGGATCGTGACCCGGGGGAGCAACGCCATCCGCCGCAGCTCGCTGCTCGGCTCCGGCGCCGTCGAAGGACACGTCCACTAGGGGGCCGCCATGCTGAATCACATCATCCGGTTCTCCCTCAGCCACCGCGGCCTGATCCTGCTCGGGGCCGGCCTCCTGCTGGTCTTCGGCTCGTTCTTCGCCTTGCGCCAGCCCCTCGACGTCTTCCCCGACGTGAGCGCGCCCACGGTCACGGTGGTCACCGAGGCGGGCGGCATGGCTCCGGAGGAGGTCGAGGTGCTGGTGACCTTCCCCCTGGAGTCGGTGCTCAACGGCGCTCCCGGCGTCCGCCGGGTCCGCTCCGTCTCGGCGGCCGGCATCTCGGTCGTCTGGGTCGAGTTCGGCTGGGGGGAAGACGTCTACCGCGCCCGGCAGGTGGTGTCCGAACGGCTCCAGGGGGCACAGCTCCCGGCCAGCGTCGACCCTCCGCAGCTCGGTCCGATCAGCTCGGTCATGGGAGAGATCACGTTCATCGCCATGACCTCCAGGACCGTCTCGCCCATGGAGCTGCGCCGGCTTTCCGAAACGGTGGTGCGGCGCGCCCTGCTGTCGGTGCCGGGCATCTCCCAGGTGGTGCCGATCGGCGGCGACGTGCGCGAGTACCAGATCGAGGCGGACCCCCTCGCGCTCGCCCAGAGAGGGGTCACCGTGGACGACCTCATCGATGCCCTGGAGGAGTCGAGCCGCAGCTCCGCCGCCGGCTTCCACGTCGACCGCGGGCAGGAGTACCTCGTCCGCGGGCTCGGGCGCGCTCAGGGTGCCCCGGATCTCGCGGCCACGGTCCTCAAGCTGGAGAATGGAGCTCCGGTGCGGATCGGCGACGTGGCCACGGTCCACGAAGGAGCCGAGCCCCAACGCGGCACCGCTTCCTACAAGACTCAGCCGGCGGTCATCCTGTCCGTCCAGAAGCAGCCGGACGCCAACACGCTCGAGCTCACCCGCGAGATCGACAACCTGCTCGCCGGCCTCTCGGAGTCGCTCCCCAAGGGTGTGAGGATCGAGACCGAGAACTTCCGGCAGGCGGACTTCATCGAGGTCGCGATCCGCAACGTCGCCACCGCGCTGCGCGACGGCGCCATCCTGGTGGTGGTGGTGCTCTTCCTATTCCTGGGCAACTTCCGCACCACGTTGATCTCGGCGCTCGCCATCCCCCTCTCGCTCGTGGCGGGGGTGCTCGTCCTGTCGCTCTTCGGCTTCACCCTCAACACCATGACCCTGGGCGGGCTGACGATCGCCATCGGTGCCCTGGTAGACGATGCGATCATCGACGTCGAGAACGTCTTCCGGCGGCTCCGGCAGGAGAAGGCAAAGCCCGAAAGTGAGCGCCGCTCCGCGTTCGAGGTCGTCTTCCGGGCCTCGTCGGAAGTCCGGGGCGCCATCCTCTTCGCGACGCTGATCATCGTCCTGGTGTTCCTGCCGCTCTTCGTGCTGCCCGGCATGGAGGGGCGCCTGCTCCGCCCCCTGGGCTTCGCCTACGTCGCGGCGCTCCTGGCGTCCCTGCTGGTCTCTCTGACCGTGACGCCGGTGCTCTGCTATCTGCTCCTCCCCCGTTCCAAGGTGCTCGACCGGCCCGAGCCCTGGCTGCTCCGCGTCCTCCACCGCGCCTACCGGCCCCTCCTCGAGGGGTCGCTTCGCCACCACGGAGCGGTGATCGCCGTGACCGTCCTGGTGACCGTCGCCGCCGTCGCCTCTCTCTTCTTCCTCGGCCGGAGCTTCCTGCCGCCCTTCAACGAGGGGGCGCTCACGATCGCCGTCGTCAGTCCGCCGGGCATCACCCTGCAGGAGGGGGACGCGCTGGGCCGGCAGGTCGAGGCGGCCCTCCTCGACTTCCCCGAGGTGGTCTCGACCAGCCGGCGCACGGGCCGGGCCGAGCGCGACGAGCACGTTCAAGGGGTCAATGCCTCCGAGATGGAAGTCGTGCTGAAGAAAGGGCGCCAGAAGGAGGAGCTGCTCACGGAAATGCGGAAAGCCGTGGCGACGATCCCCGGTGTCCAGGTCACCTTCGGGCAGCCGATCAGCCACCGCATCGACCACATGATCTCGGGCAGCAAGACGAACCTGGCGGTCAAGATCTTCGGTCCCGACCTCGCGGTCCTGCGCGGCCTCTCGGGACGGGTGCAGACGCTGCTCTCCTCTTCCGTGCCCGGGCTCGTGGACGTCTCCAACACCGAGCAGGCGAGCGTGCCGCAACTGGTCATCGATTTCGACCGCGACGCCCTGTCGCTCCATGGCCTCACCCCCGCCAGCCTCTCCCGCTCCGTCGAGGCGTTGTTCCAGGGCACGGAGGCCGGCGAGATCGTCACGGGGGGCGTCGTCTCGCGGGTCGTCGTCCGTCTGCCGGAGCGGCTGAGGGAGTCTCGCGAGCAGTTGGAGGCGCTGCCGGTGCCGACCCCCTCCGGCCAAACGGTCCGTCTGGGGGACGTGGCCCGGCCACGTTTCGACCTCGGACCGGGCCTCGTGCGGCGTGAGAACGTCGAGCGGATGGCCATGGTCACCGCCAACATCACGGGCGCCGATCTCGCGGGGACGGTCGAGCGTGTGCGGCGGGCCCTGGAGACCGGGATCGAGCTGCCGGCCGGCTACCGGATCACCTACGGGGGGCAGTTCGAAGAGGCCGCGCGCAGCCTGCGGAACCTCTCCTATCTCTCTGGGGTGGCGCTGCTCGGCATGTACGGGTTGCTCTTCTTCGCCTTCCGCAACCACCGCCATGCCCTGATCGTCCTGGTGAACCTCCCCCTGGCCCTGGTGGGCGGCGTCTTCGCCGTCGCCCTGGGAGGCGGCGTGCTGTCCGTCGCCTCCCTGGTCGGGTTCATCACTCTCTTCGGCATCGCCACCCGCAACGGGGTGCTGCTGGTCTCGCACTACCAGCACCTCATGCAGGAGGAGGGGCTGCCGCTCCTCGACGCCGTCAGCCAGGGCTCGCGCGAACGGCTGGCCCCGGTGCTGATGACGGCGCTCACCGCCGGCCTGGCGCTGATTCCCCTGGTGCTCGCCGGCGGCCAGCCCGGCAACGAGATCCAGAGCCCCATGGCTCAGGTCATCCTCGGCGGCCTGCTCACCTCGACGTTCCTGAACCTCGTGCTGGTGCCGGTGCTGTTCGCCCGATGGGGAGGCACCGGATCAGGGCTCTCGGAAGAGAAAGTGGGGTAGGGGGGCTGCGACCGCGAAGTGCGTCAAGGAGGCCCTAGGTGCAGGGTCGAGGAGCCAGATCGTTCGCGCTTGCGGCGGTTGCTCGCTCTCGGAAGGTCGTCTCCGTGAGCCGGATTTCCATGGTGCAGTTGTCACCTTCCATGTTCGCCAGCAACTGATCGCGGGACTCTTGGTACGAACCCCCCGGTCGGATTTTCGATCGGATTCCTCTTCGCCGTGTTGACGGCGGTGCCTCCCTTCCAAACCAGAGTCCTTCCTCGTCCAGGCGCGCTGCCGGCTGATTGGCCGGCAGTGCACACCGAGGTTTGTCAGAAAACCGAGGCGGCTAGCGAAACCCTATATAGCAGGCCGGCTGGCGGAATGGACCCCCCAACAGGCATGAGAATCTCGGCATAGTGCCACAAGTACGGTGATCTCTTCACCTTTTCGGTTCCCAAGCTAGGAGGCGCGTATGGCGACGAGCGGCGTTCCACAGACGACAGATTTCACTCGCGACGTTCTCGGCCGCTTCATCTGCAACGGCATGGATGAGGCGTTGAGGAGCACCGACCGGAATGTCCGGCGCAGCGACGGCACCCCCCAAAGCGACGCCAGGCCTTTCGACGTAATCGTGATCGGTGGAGGCAGCTTCGGCGTAGCGATGGCCCAGCATCTGCACACCGCAGACAAGACACACAGCCACCGTATTCTCGTTCTGGACGCGGGCTCGTTGGTGCTGACCGAGCACGTGCAGAACCTGCCCGTGCTGGGTCTCGGAGTTCCGGGGCCGACCGAGACCGATCCCTTCGTGCTGCGGGAGCAGGTCTGGGGTCTGCCCTGGCGCTCCGACGTACGGTCTGGCTTCACAGGCCTGGCCTACTGCCTCGGCGGTCGCTCGGCGTACTTCGGTGGATGGTCCCCGCGGCTGCTGGAGGAAGAGATGCCGGACGCGCTGTGGCCTGCGACGGTCAAGAGCGACCTCAAGACCCGGTATTTCGACGAATCGGCCGCCCAGATCGGCACCGACGCTGCCAACGACTTCATCAACGGCCCCATGCACCTGGCGCTTCGGCAGGAGCTTTTTGCCGCCATCGAGGCGGGGAAGGTGACCGAGGCGGTGCCTTTCAGACAACTCCCCCTCCATCTCAAGGACGTAAGGCCGGCGGAGAAGGAGATCTCCAAGCTGGAGGCGCCGCTCGCGGTGCAGAGCAACACGGCCTCCGGACTCTTCCCGTTGAACAAGTTCAGCTCCATTCCCTTGCTTATGGCGGCCTCTCGGACCGCGGCTTTCGACGCGGCGAAGGGAATGCCCTCTGTCGATGACGTCAAGAAGCGTTTCATGGTCGTGCCGCACTGCCGGGTCATACGGCTGACCACCGAGGTCCAGGGCGGTAAGGGGCGCGTCACCGCGGTCGAGACGGAGATCTATCAGCCGGTCGGCGGCGACAGCTCGAACGTTCAGAAGCAGCGCGTGAGCATCCCGGTCGGGGACAACGCCAACGTGGTGATCGCTCTGGGGACTATCGAGAGCGCGCGGCTGGCTCTGCTGTCCTTCCAGGGGATCTCCAATTACGACCGGATCGGGCGCAACTTCATGGCCCACCTGCGCTCCAACCTGACGATCCGGATCCCCCGAGAGAGCCTGGCCGGTCTCGATCCAAACGTGAAGGCGCTCCAGGCGTCCGCTTTGTTCGTCAAGGGACGCCATGTCCACACGGACGGGACCCGCGGCTCGTTCCACCAGCAGATCACGGCGTCCGGGCTGGACCGGCCGAGCACCGACTCCGAGGCCGAGCTGTTCAAGAAGATTCCGGATGTCGACACGTTCGATGCGATGCTGCGGGTCAACGACACGCAGATCGTGATCACCATCCGGGGGATCGGCGAGATGCAGCCGGACAGTCGGGACAGCCGGATCACGCTCAGCGCGGAGACGGACGAGGTCGGAGTGCCGCGCGCCTTCGTCCACCTGGTACCGTCGGAAAAAGACCAGACGCTCTGGAATGCCATGGACCGCATGGGCGACGAGATCGCGCAGGTCTTCTCGGGCGGCAAGCCGTTCGAGGTGCTCGACGCCGCGGGCAATTGGGTCCTCGCCCAGCCTGGGGACGACCTCAGCAAGGTCCTCCCCTACACCGGCCGGGCGGACGGCGGACGCCGAGACGGTCTGGGCACGACGCATCATGAGGCCGGCCCGCTCGCCATGGGCGAGGACCCCGCCACCTCGGTGACCGACGAGAACGGACGTTTTCACTCCGTCTCGAACGCCTATGCGATGGGGCCGGCCCTTTTCCCAACGGTCGGATCGCCCAATCCGATGTTGACCGGCGTCGCCCTGGCCCGGCGCCTGGCGGACCGGATGGTGGTACCTCCGTTCACCGCCGAACCGGGATTCGAGCTCCTTTTCGACGGCGCCTCGACCGACCTGTGGCGCATGTCAAAGATCAAAAACCAGCCGGGCAGGGACAACCCGGGGACATTCCTGGTGGTGGACGGCTCGCTCGAGTCACTTCCGGGAACGGACCTTGGCCTCTTCTGGTGCATCAAGCCGACGCCGAAGAACTTCATCCTCAAGCTCGAATGGCTGCGTTGGCGGGACGACGACAACTCGGGAGTGTTTGTCCGTTTCCCCGATCCGAACGGCAAGGGATACGACAACACGGCCTACGTGGCAATTCACTTCGGCTTCGAGGTGCAAATCGATCAGCTCGCCCGCGACGACGGCGCGCCGATCCACAGGACCGGCGCCATCTACGGCCTAGCTGCTCCTGCCGATCTTCCCGTGAAAGGAATCGGCGAGTGGAACGAGTACGAGATCAACGTCCAGGACCAGACCTACGCCGTGTTCCTCAATGGCGTGCAGATCACGAGCTACAACAACCCGGACCCGAACCGGGGCACCGGCAGCTTCATCGGCCTTCAGACCCACACGGGCCGCGTGGCGTTCCGCAAGATCCAGATCAAGGAACTGATCTAGACGGCAGCAATGGGCCATGCGAGTCCTTCATCTGACCGCCGAATTTCCTCCTTACATCTGGGGAGGGCTGGGGACCGCCGTAGGCGGCCTGGCCACGGCGTCTTCGCGCGCGGGGCTCAACGTGAAGGTCCTGCTGGTGGCGGGCGATTGGTTCTGGAGTTATGGTCACCGCGCCGAGACTCCGGAGGGGCTCCGGCGCGACATGGTGAAGAACAGCCGCTTGGAGATCCTCCCCGCCCGCGAGGACAACGCCGTGGCCACAGCGGTCCAACTCGCCGAGCGGTGGCGGCCCGACATCCTCCACGTCCATCCTGTCGAGCTCTGGCCGATCGCCCGCGAAATCCGCGAGCAGACGGGAATTCCGATCGTCTACACGGTTCATTCCCTGAACTGCGCCGAGTACGAGATTGGCCGTGAGCCTCCGCAGATCCTGGACCTGTGGCGTCACCAACAAGAGATGATCGCCGGGGCCGACCGCATCCTCGCGCTGACGCGCGACGAGAGAGATCTCCTGCTCCGCTCGTGCCCGACTGTCAGCAACCGAGTGCGGGTGCTGGGCAACGGAATCGATGAGCGCGTCGGGGCCGGGCCGGCGCGGCGCGGCGCCCGCAAGCGGGATCTGACCGTGCTGTTCGCCGGCCGCTTCGTGGAGCGTAAGGGGATCCGCGAGCTGTTCGCGGCTATCCCCTTGATCCTGAAGAAGGCTCCCGCGACCCATTTCGTGCTCGTGGGAGGGCACGGCACCGGAGCGGCGGTCGAGGAGGGGCTCCCTCCGGAGCTGGAGCATTGGCGCGACCGTATCCACTTCACGGGGTGGCTCGTTCCTTCTGAGGTCACTGCGTAGTATCAGTCCGCGGACATCCAGGTAATCCCAAGCTGGTATGAGCCGTTCGGAATGGTTGTCCTGGAGGGGATGCTCCACGGCTTGGCCCTCGTGGCCTCGGACCTCGGGGGGCCGGCCGAGATCCTTGAGCACGAACGGACCGGCCTGCTCGTCCCTCCGCGCAACTCCGAGGCGTTGGCGGCTGCGGTGCTGAGGCTCCTCGAGGACACGAAACTGCGCCGGTGCCTCGCCGCCGCCGCCAAGGCGGAAGTTCGCCTTCGCTGGCTTTGGCCGCGGATCGTCGAGCAGATGCGGACCATTTATCTGGAGGCGGTGGCCGAGAAGGAGCAGCGAAAAGTGCCCAGGCCTGTCCTGCAGACGGCTGCCTCTTGATTCGTAGCGTCGCCCTGAAAGGGCGGGATCTGAACAGCCCGGGGTGGGCAACCCCGGGAACGGTAGCCGATATCCTCTCAGCCCCGAAGGGCCGGCAGATCTCGTCGACGAGCCGGAACCGCCCGGCAGAGCCAAGGTCTGGCTTCCCTTCCACCGCTCGACGGAATGTCGGCCCTTCGGGACTTGGTACGGGAGGTGGGACCTGCGTTCCCGGGGTTGCCCACCCCGGGCTGTTCAAATCCCGCCCTTCCAGGGCGACGTTTGCGTCACGACTGCTCGTGGAGTTATCGGCCCCATCCCTCTGGTACCCTCTGGTAGCATCCGGCAAGAAAGGAGATTCCCATGAAGAAGCTCGACAAGAAGCTGCGTCTCCATCGTGACACCGTCATCCGCCTCGACTCCCAGGTGCTGGGCAGGAACGACCTCGCCAAGGTCAAGGGCGGCATCGACTGGACGGGTTGCGATTCCGCCTGCACGGAGTGCACGCAGCAGGTCGCATTGGACTGACAGTCGTCAGGAATGCAGAAGCCCGGCGGCCGCAGCGTGCCGCCGGGTAAAGCATGGACGGCCCGTCCAACTCCGGGACAGCGCGCAGCAGGTGCGCGCGCAGCAGGTGCCAGGCGTTCCGGCGGGCAGGGACGGCCGGCCTGGGTTGATGAAACCGCAACTCCCCATAGGAGATCGACGTGAGCCAATACCAGATCCTCGTCGTGGTCGGCAGCCTTCGCCGTGATTCGTTCAACCGCCAGCTCGCCAACGCGATGGCCGCCCTGGCGCCTCCGGAGCTCTCCTTCACGTGGGCGCGGATCGACGACCTGCCGCTCTACAACCAGGACGACGACGCGAGCCCGGCCGAGCCGGTCCAGCGGCTGAAGGGGGAGATCCGGGCTGCCCAGGGCGTCCTGTTCGTCACGCCCGAGTACAACCGTTCGATCCCCGGTGTGATGAAGAACGCCATCGATCACGCCTCGCGTCCTTATGGCCAGAGCGCCTGGGCGGGCAAGCCCGCCGGGGTGATGGGGGCGTCGGTCGGCGCCCCCGGCACCTCGATGGCCCAGCAGCATCTCCGCAACATCCTGGCGTACCTCGACATGCCGACGCTGGGCCAACCCGAGGTGTTCATCCAGGTGAAAGACGGGCTGTTCGACGAGGGCGGCAACCTCGTCAACGCGGACAGCAAGGCGTTCCTGCAGACCTGGATGAATCGCTATGTCGACTGGGTGAAGAAGCACGCCGCGTGAAATACAGGAGGGCGGTCCCGACCGTGCCGGAGGAGGTGCAGATGACTGCCCGTCTGAGATCGATGGATGCGAGTCGAATACCGGCCACGGCGCGGCGTCTCTTCGGAGGCATGCCGTCGCCGATGAAAGCCGAGGAGGCGGTGGAGCTCGTGGCGGCGGTGCAGGTTTGGACGATCTGCCCTTCGAAAAGACGGCCCGTCCGGTCGGCATCCTATAGGCTCCCGTTCCCTGATCGTAGTTTACGTACCTTTTGCGCATAATGATTCTTCCACCACAGGCAAATGCAAGGGTAAGGTATACGTGATAACAGGGACAGTGATATCAGCGCTTACGGCTGGGCTTGACAATAAACCTTTAACGAATCCAATTAACGTTAGGCGTCAGCAAACGGAGAGAGTCGTGATTGAAGCCCTCATTGGTGTCGCAGTAGGTGTTCTCACCATAGTCTTGGCACGAATCATTCATGGGCAGCATTGGTTGTATTCACTAGGGTTGCTCACTCTGCCCAGCTTGTACGCATTTTTCGCTCTGCAAGCCGGTGAGCAGGCCTTGGGCGTCAAAGAAATGATGTACGGCATTCCGTTCGTGGTAGCTGGCCTGGTCTTCGCATTTGTAAGCATCCGCCAGTCAGCGGTAGTGGTCGGCGCATTCTGGATACTTCACGGGCTGTACGACTTGATGCATAGTCGGTTAGTAACAAACCCTGGTGTGCCTGATTGGTATCCCGTTTGGTGCTTCTCGGTTGATGTCGTGATTGGTGCATACCTACTATGGCTATCCCGCCGTGTCCCTGATGCAAATCTTCGCCGGGCGTAGGTCGTAACCTTCCCAGACTTGGAGATTGGCGCGCGCGTTTCATTGTCTCTGCCCGCAATGGCGCTGACGCCTAACCCTTTGCTCGAGCGGACAGCCACCGGCAAGGCACTTGGCCCGCGCGGCGCTCACTGTCATCATTCGCCTCGCGGGCCAAGCGCCTTCCCGGCGCCTGCCGCTCAGCTCAAACGTTGGCCGCGGTTAAAGGAGGCTATGTGCAAGGGCCGGGCGGTCCAGGAGGATTCGAAGGTCAGAACGAGCAGAGCATGCCGCAGGACCCGCAGGACTTCACACCGTTGCAGGTGGTGCAGAACTGCTTGCCAACTATGCCACCGCTGCTGCATGACTGGCACGAAAACGTGCAGGCCATCGGCACCGGCGCCGGCGCCCGACCGGCGCTGGTCAGAGCCGGCGCCTCCGGAGCCGTCGCAGCCTGCGGAGCCTTAAGGCTGGCGAGGAAAGCCTCGTCGCCCACTGAAGCCGGGCTGGCAAACACCATCGAGGAGGTCAGGAGAGCTACAGCCATGACGGCAAGCGACGCGAGACTTTTCAACATCCGCAATTCTCCTTAAGGTGTTGCTGCGTTAACTTGAACACCAGCTGTAAAACTAGCAACCCTCATGCGCAGGTGTCAAGAGGTTCGCCCGGGAGCTCCCCCGCATTAGGAGCTCGCATTAGGAACCAGCCGATTAGAGAAGATGGCCCTCCGTCGAGCGATAGGCGTATTGGCTGTTTGGCACCTCCGCTACGCTCCGGTGCCAAACAGCTTGGAGGCGTGCTCGAGTAGAGAAAGCCCCGCCACACCCCACCGCGTGGCCCTTTCCAACCAGCGCCTGGTCCGCCTCGAGGGTGAGGAAGTGACCTTCACCTGGAAGGACTATGCGCAGGGGCAACGCCTCCGGGAGATGACCCTCTCGGGCGAGGAGTTTCTTCGCCGGTTTCTCCTGCACGTCCTGCCGGATCGATTCGTGCGGATCCGCTGCTACGGCCTGCTGGCCAACCGCCACAGGGAGCAGGCCTTGGCTCTCTGCCGTGAAGTTCTTCCCGGTCCTCCAGCACCGCCGAAGCTCACGAAATCCGATTGGCAGTCGCTGCTCCAGAGTCTTACTGGCGTCGACCCGAGGACGTGCGAGGTCTGCGGGCAGAACGCCCTTCGCCTCGTCGAGGAGCTCGCGCCCCAGTCCGCACCTCAAAAGGAGCCGAGAGCGCCGCCGCAATGATCTTGTCACTCATGGCCCTATCTCTCTATTTCACCGCTCTCCTTCAGAGACAGGGATTCGTGTATCCCAACCGGCTGTTGCGGTATAATCGCCGACACGAAATCGGGGTGAGGATCGTGGACATGGGGCAGATCTCTTCGTTGAGCGGCATTCTGGACTTTCTGCGGCGGCTTTCGGGGGCCTCCATGGAGGTCGGTAGGTCGGCGCGCGACGGCCCCTGCGGACGATTGAATCTCCATAGGGCTACCCGGACTCCCCCGCGGCTTCGTTCAACCTGGGTCTATCTGAAATCCTCCGCGATCGGAGGAGGACTGCGGGGAGGTTTCTCGGGAGGACTTCAGAT
>DATFNZ010000036.1:0-19030 GCA_035266085.1 Thermoanaerobaculia bacterium | reverse complement strand
ACTCGATGTGCACCAGCGTCTCGCCCTGGGCGAAGTTCTGGGCCGAGTTGACGTAGAAGTAGTCGCCCCAAAGGACGTTCTGGTCGGTCAGCACGGCGTCGTAGCCGGTGGCCAACTGGCTGGGGAAGAACACGTTGCAGGAGTTGACCGTGTCGACGGTCACGTAGCCGCGCAGGACGTTGTCGTTCTTCTTCGAGCCGTAGCAGGTGCCGAAGCTCGGCGACGCGTTGCCCTGGAGGATCGCCTGCAGGTGAGCCCGGAAGGCCGCGTTCAGCGCCGGGTTGGCGTACGGCAGCGTGCCGCCGCAGCTCGCGAAGTTGATGTCCTGGGAAGCCGGACCCTGGGGGCTGATGCTGTCGTTCGGGAGATCCTGGCCGTCCGAAGCCGTCCGCGGCAGGTTGCCGTTCTGGAGGACCTCGCGCAGGCTGAGGGTCTGGACGTCATAGCCGGTCAGGTAGACGTCGAAGTCGAGGACCGGAACCGACTGGTCGCTCCAGACCGTGACGTGCGCGAGCACGGCCGTGGCCGAAGCGTTGTTGATGGAGAACAAGGTGTTCACGCCGTTCTGATTGGCGAGGTCCACCTCGAAGTAGGGAAGCAGCAGGGTCGCGGCGGGCACGTCATCAATGGTGCCGATGACCGCGAACGCCTGGCCGCCCATTCCCAGCAGGCTCAGTAGAGCCAGGCAGAGGCAAAGCTTTTTCATTTAGACAATCTCCTTGAGTAACTTGGTTCGAACTGCAAATGCCAGTACTGCCAACTGCGTGTTCCGGTGAAGGACATCACCTCCCGTTCTAAAGAGTCAAAAACCCTAAGGAGCCGCCACGCTTCTCCGCTCCAAAAGATCGTTCCGGCGCGGCTGAGCTCGTGATTCCTTATCGAACAGCGCCTGCCCTCCAAGGCTCAGGCGGCTTCCACCGCAAATTATGCTTCTGCACTATAGGTATCTTCCGCCGCGCTTGTCAAGCCGAAAGATAGCCTCTTTGCCATTTTCGTCCATCTCGAGTCCAGCCCCGCCATTTCACGGTTTCCGCCGGGCCTTCCAGGCCAGGATGCGCCCCTCGTCCACGCACAGGTTCGGCGCGAACAATGCCGAGGGCTCGCCGGCGAACGTCATGACGATCTCCCCTCCCGGCTCGCCGTCCAGGTCCGCGATCTTGACGTCGTACCCCCTGCAGCCGCCCCCGACCGCCGGCAGCGGAATCTCCGGCGTCTCCTCGCGGTCGAAAGAACCGTCGCCCTTCCCCAGCAGCACCCAGGTCTGCCCCTCGCCGGTGAGCGCCACGAGATCGAGCTTGCCGTCGCCGTCGAGGTCGCCGCTGTCCAGGGCCGTGAGCCAGCTCCGGCCGTCCTCCACCGCCACCGCCCGGCGATCCCAACCGCCATCCGCGCGGCCCAGAAAGAGGTCGATCCCCGTCCGCCAGACCTCGAGCTCGTGCGAGAGGTACCCCACGGCCAGGTCGAGCCGCCCGTCGCCATTGAAGTCCGCCAGGTCGGCGGCGCCCACGAAGCCGGAGCGCAGACCGTCCAGCATGGCCGGGTTCCAGGAGCCGTCCGCGGAGCCGATCCTCAGAATACCTTTTGAACCCAGAACGTTCGATCCCAGGACTGTATCCAAATTTCCGTCCCGAGTGAAGTCCCCGACGACCACTTTGTCGCCGTGGAGCCGCACGTTGTCCTTTGCCGCTTCGCTCCTGCGCAGCCAGGTGCCGTCGCCCTGGTTGAAGTACACGGCCATGCCGTAGCCGCCGGGCACCCCCCTCATCGCCTGCTCTCCGGGGGTGGTGGCCTGCGCCAGGCGCGGCCCCTCGCCCAGCGCGATGAGGTCGGGGCGGCCGTCCTTGTTCATGTCGGCGGCCTCCACGGCGCGCGATGAAAAGATCGGCTGGTCCGTGGGCGGTGAGGCGGAAGTATGAAAATCGAGGCCCTTGCCCCATTCCTTGAAGCTCGTCGGGCCGTCCGCCACCAGGGCGATCAACCCGTGCAGGTGGACGGCCAGGCCGATGTCCAGCCGGCCGTCGCCATTGAAGTCGGCCACGGCGACGTCGCCGTAATCGTAGGGCAGCGGCGGGAATCTCAATTCGGACCAGAGCCGCCAGTTGCCCTTGCCGTCCCCGAGGAAGACCTGGGGCCTGCGGTTCCCCTTGCGGGCGGGCCCGTGGACGATGTCCGGATGGCCGTCGCCGTTCATGTCGGCGATCTCGAAGCCGTTGCGCCACTGGCCGCGCTCCGGGAGGCCGCGTCCGAACGGCTCGAGCTGGAGCCGGTCGGCCTTGCCGGTGGTGTTGCGGTAGGACTCGGCAACCTCCTTGAGCTGCTCAGGGGTGACTTCCACGGGGCCGGGCCTCTCCTCCGTGCCGGGCCGGTAGATCTTGACCATGAAGAACTCGCCGCCATCCTGGCCGACGACGTCGTAGACGGCCCCGTACCGGACCTGGACCCTGGTCTTCTCCGGGTCCAGCCACATGTAGCCGCCGTCCTCCTTGGGAACCTTGTCGACGAAATACTGGCGCCCCTGGTCGTCGACCAGCCAGTTGCCGTCCGGCGGCTCCGGGAGGGGAGCAGCGGCGGGCAACGTTTCGCCGGCCGCCGGCGGATTGGCTGCGGGAGCCGCGGGAGCTTCCGGCGAAGACGCTCCGGCTGCCGGATCTCCCGTCCTGGCGGTAGTCTGGCCGCTGCACCCCGTCAAGAGGACGGAGAGGAAAACTGCGAAACCGAGCGCCGGGACGAGCGGACGCCTGCACCCAGGAACGATCTGCGACATGAAGGGGACTCTCCTGTTATCTCTGGGATCACTTGGGATCACTAGATCTCGTCGACGAAGGTGGGCTTGAGGCTGCGGAAAACCCAGAAGCCCGCGGATGCTAGCACAGCCGCCGCGAGGGCCAGGCTGGCCGTGCCGGGCACCCAGGCCAGCTCTCCGCCCAGCAGGGCCTGGCGGTACAGGCCCACCAGGGCGGTCAGCGGGTTGAGGCTGATCCAGGTCTGGAACCTCTCCGGCACCAGCGTCACCGGATAGACGATGGGCGTCAGATAGAACCAGCCGGTGAGCACCATGCCCACGACCTGGGCGGTGTCGCGGAAGAACACGTGCAGCGAGCCCAGGAGCAGCCCCAGGCCGAGGGTCAGGGCCACCTGCAGCGGCACCGCCACCAGCAGCAGCGGCAGCCCGCCCCAGGACAGCTCGCGCAGCAGCGCCAGCGCGATCAGGAAGATCACGCCCGCGATCGCCTCGTGCAGCAGGGCGCCGAGCACCACCGACAGCACCAGGAGCTCCGAAGGGAAGCGCAGCTTCTTGACCAGGCTGGCGTTCTCGGTGACCGCCGTCGAGGCCCGCACGACGCCTTCGTTGAGAGCCATCCACGGCAGCAGGCCGCAGAAGAGGAAGATGGCGAAATGGCTGGTGCGGGTGCCTACCGGCGAGATCTTCATCACCGTCGAAAAGACGAACGTGAACAGCAGAAGCATCCAGAGCGGCTGGACGAACGACCAGACCAGACCCAGCAAAGAGCCGGCGTAACGCCCCTGAAAGTCTCTCTTGACCAGCTCTTTGAGCAGGAACAGGTGATGTCGCACTCGCATTCTCCATGGCCGCGGACGCGGCATCATGGCACACTCGCCGGCCGCCGCCGCCATGTATAAGGAAGCGAACCCCGCGGCGGGCGTCCATTGACAGGCCCAAGAGCGAGGGTTAGTATCCACTGGCAAGCAATCCATACATGCCATTCTGACATAGAAAGCAGTGCAGGCAACCGCTCCCATGGCTCAATTCGAGAAGATCCGCCAGATCCAGCTCGTCGGAAGGAAAATCCGGGAGCTTCGCAAAGAGCGCAAGCTCACCCAGGTGGAGCTGTCCGCCCGCCTGGGGATCCAGCAGTCCGACCTCTCCCGCATGGAGAAGGGCGAGTACCGGGTCAGCCTGGACACGCTCTTCCGCATCCTCGCCGAGTTCCAGATGAGCATCGGCGAGTTCTTCGAAGGCGTCGCCCAGGAGTCGATCACGCCGCGCGACGTCAAGCTCATCCAGGACTTCAACGCCCTACCCCAGGACGCGCGGCTTGAGGTCGAGGACTTCATCGCCTTCAAGCGGAGCAAGGAAGAGCGCCACGAGACCGGCCCCATCGACCGGCAGGATTGGAGGGCAGAGGAATGAACGACTGCACGTTCGAGGAGTTGAGGAGTCTTGGCGAGAAAGCGGTCCACGCCGGCCGTCTCGAGGAGGCGGAAGCCCTCTTCGACCAGGCGCTGGGATGGGCCCAGGAGCAGGGCGAGCCGTGGCAGATCGACCTCGGCGTCTGCAACCGCGCGGCGGTGCGCATCGAGCTGGGCCGCGGCGAGAGCGAGCTCTCCCGCCTGCGCGAGATCCTGCTGCGCAACGCCAACCCGCACAACTGCCAGCTCGGCGCCTACAACATCTCCAGGTACTACGAGCTGACGAAGAACTACAAGAAATCCCTCTTCTACGCCCGCATCGCCCTCGAGCGGGCCGAGACCCTGGGGCGGCGCGACTGGATGGCGTCCTCCCACAACCGGATCGGCAACGTCCTGCTGGCCGAGAGCTTCGTCGACGAGGCCTGCCAGCGCTACGAGACGGCGCTGGCGCTGATGGCGGAAGGCCACGGCGTCTGGCGCGCCGGCATCCTGGACAACCTGGGCTACTGCCGCATCCTGCAGCGCCGGTACCCGGAGGGCTACAGCCTGCTCTACGAAAGCCTCCGGACCCTCCGGCGCTTCGGCTCCCAGCGCTACCTGGTGCCGCCGCTCCTGGACCTCAGCTTCGCGCACATCGAGACCGGCCGCTACGAGCAGGCGCGGCGCCACGCGGCCGCCGCCCTGCGCATCGCGGACCAGACCGAGCAGACCGACGCGATCAAGAACGCCCTCTACCTGCTCGGCGAAGCGGCCAACCTGAGCGGCGACACCGAAGCGGCCCAGGATCATTTCATCCGCCTGCAACGGGAGTTCTTCCCCAATGCTTCCTACCTGCCCAGCTTCCTGATGACAGTGGACATCCGGAAGATGATCAACCTGCACGCCTGAGACGGATCCAGACATGAGCAAAAAAGCCATTCTCTCCTGGTTTGCCGTGACGGCGGGCCTCCTCGCCGTCTCGACCGTCCCGGCATCGGCGCTCGAGCGGACCGCCGCTCTCGGCTCCGGCGGCGAGGTCTACCTCGCCAAGGTGGGCAGCTACCGCGACCTGTTCCCGGGCGGCAGGGACGCCGAGGCGGGCAACCCCGTGCTGGCGATCGAGGTGACCAAGCCGGGATCTCCCATCCAGAGGCTCCTCGTGCCCTTCACCAAGGGCGACGAGCCGGAGAGCTCTCCGGCCCTGGTCTACGAGGACGACTCGGACACGCTGTTCCTGGTCTGGGAAAGCCGCGTCACTCCCTTCAACTCCGTCCTGATGCTGACCAGCTTCGACGGCGCGCGCTGGTCCAAGCCCATTCAGATCACCGGCAACCCGTTCTCCTCGAAGTCTTCGCCCCAGCTCGCCATCACCCGCGACACCTTCCCCGTCGCCGGCGAGGATGGAGCCACGGCGACCCGGCGCCGCACGATCTTCCACCTGGTCTGGGAAGAGGAAGGCGCCTCCGGAGAATTCGAGCTGCTCTACACGCCCGTGATCCTCGAGGAAGGGAGCTACCTCGGCTGGAACCCCGTCTACCACCTCAACGACTTCGTGGCCGACGGCGACTCGGGCTCCAGGTTCGCGCCGCCCCTCGGCCTCATTCACGCGCCGACCGTCCAGAGCGGCAGGGACGCGCGGATGATCGTGGTGGGCTTCGCTTCCGCCGCCGGCCGGTGGCTCACCAGCCTGGCCATCGACGTCCTTCCCGAGGAGCTCTCCCAGCTCGCCGAAGGCACGCGGTCGAACATCATCGAGATCGGACGGCAGGGCGGCTACCCGGCCAACCGCCAGGCGCTCGCCGAGAAGGTCAAGGGGGACCTGGTCGCCCGCGGCACCGCTTTCCACGCCGACGTCGTCCGCTACATGGCCGATCAGGTCTACGGCCAGATCGCCGGGGACCGCGGAGACGACGTCCTGGTCCTGGCGGGCGCCGCTCGCTCCAACATCATCGAGATCGGCGTTCGTCTCGGCGGCCGCGGGCTGCGCGACCGCGGCGACACCACCAAGGCCAGGGTCGTCGAGATCGACAATCCGCAGCCCAGAGCCGACGCCTCGCCGACCCATCTGATCCACTTCCGGGCCACCTCCAGCCGGCCCACTCCCGAGGTCGGCACCACCGGCCTGCGGCTGTTCGTCTCCGACGACGGCGGCGACATGCTCGTCGCCTGGACGGAAAAGGACAAGGTCCTCTACCGCCTCAGCAACGGCGGCGGCTGGAGCGATCAGAAAGAGATCAGGCTCTCCGATTCCGTGAGCCTCGACCGCACCTACGAGCTCCTCGCTCAGCGCGTCCGCAACCGCTGACCCGCTGACAGTTCGTTGGGTGTTGTTCTGAACGGGGGGACTGGAGAGGGATCTCCAGCTCCCCCTTCCGGCTAGCCGGCCACGATCTCCAGGGGGCGTCCCGTGGGCTTGGCTTCCAGGATCTGGCCTCCCGCCCTCACCATCGCCGCCGCGGCTTCTTGCTTCCGATCGGCGGGACAGAGCACGGCTAGACAGCCGCCCCCTCCCGCTCCGCAGGCCTTGCCGCCCCAGGCTCCGTGAGCCGCGGCCGCGCGCAGAAGCTCCTCTAGGACCGGCGTCGAGATGCCGTCCGCCAGGCGCCGCCGGTAGCTCCACTCCCGGGTCATCAGCTCCCCCACCCTTCGCAGATCGCCCGCTTCCAGGGCCGGTGCCAGCTCGGCGGCGGTCGCGGCGATCCCCTCGAACAACTCGGTGACCTCCGGCTCCCCCTCCAGGCGCCGGCGCACGACCTGCCAGTTGTTGCCGGCCGAGAAATGGCTCTGCCCCGAGTAGACGATCAGCAGGCTTTCCGCCAATGCCTCGAGGTCCACGGCCAGACGGCGCACCCGCTCGCCTCCGGGCACCGGCCGGATCTCGAGCGCTCCGCCGAGGAGCGCCGGGTAGTGATCCTGAATGCCCGTCGGTAATCCCATCAGCCTCGCTTCGAGGTCGCGGGCCAGGGCCACGCGCTCGTGCGGCTGGGAACGGGGAAGGCCGAACGCCGCTTCCGCCGCGGCGAGGAAGGCGACCGTCATGGCGGAGCTCCCCCCGAGCCCGCCGCCGCGGGGAGATTCACTGGCCAGAGCGGCTTCGAAGGGGGGCAGCTCGAGAGCCGAGGCGATCACGCCGATCAACGCCGCTTCGGGATGGCGGGCCAGCTCCGCCGCCGAGGCGGCCTCGACGCGGCTCTCGCCCTGCAGCACGCGATAGCTCCCGGCCAACGGGCGCAGCTCCACCGTCACCGCGAGGCTCAGCGCGACGTTGACGGTACGAGCCTGGGGATGGAACAGGCCGAGAGGCCAGATGTCGAGGGTGCCGCCGGCCAGGTCAGCCCGGCACCACGCCTTTACGGTGACCATCGGAACTATCGGGGAAAACCGCAGGATCAGCGGGCCAGCGTTCCGCGCGAGGCCCGGGGTGCGGCATTCACGGCATCGTTGGTGGCGTACCGGCTCGCCGGCAGACCCGGAATGCGGAGGTCGGGCGAGATGACGCCACCCCGCATGCCGGACCGCAGCTCGTCGCGCCAGGACCGGAAGGCCGCCAGCCGGGAGCTCGGGATCGCCTCGTCACGGACGCTCTTGAGCGACAGCGGATCGATCCAGTCGTTGCGGAGCTTCACCCGGTAATCCAGGTGGGGCCCGCTGGCGAGGCCGGTGGCGCCGGTGTAGGCCACGATGTCACCCTGGCGCACGCGCGCTCCCGGCCGGATGCCGGACGCGAAGCGCGAGAGATGGAGATAGGCCGTCACGTAGCCGCCCGGGTGCTGCACCTTGACGACGTTGCCGCCGCCCCGGTCCCAGCCCGCGCTGGTCACCACGCCGTTGGCGGTCACCTGCACCGGCGTCCCCACGGGCGCGCCGTAATCCACGCCATAGTGCGGCCGGTACTCCTTGAGCACCGGATGGAAGCGCCGGCGGCTGAAGTTCGAGGTGACGTGGGAGTACCGGAGCGGCGAGCGGAGGAACATCTTCCGCATCGGCCGGCCCTCGCCATCGTAGTAGACCCCGGAATCGCCGTAGCGGTAAGCCTCGTGGAGCCGGCCCTGGTTGTCGTAGACCACCGCCACGATGGTGCCGACCTCGTGGAACTTGCCGTCGAGCCGGACCTCCTGGTAGAGGACCTCGAACTGGTCCCCCCGCCTCAGGTCCTTGGCGAAGTCGAGATCCCACTGGAAGACGTCGGCCAGGCGGTAGGCCAGGGTCGAGGGCCCGCCCGCCACGCGAATCGACTCCTCCAGCGAGCCCTTGAGCTCGCCGCGGACGGCGCGGAGCTCGACCTTGCGCTCGAAGGGCTGCCAGTCGCTCTGCCACCGGTCGTCGGCGCGGACCATCTGGACGCGGCCGCTGCCGGCCAGCGTCATTTCGAAGGAGGCCAGGGTCGAATCGGGATTGAAGAAGGCGGAGTACTGATTGCCAGCCTTGAGGCTGTGAAGGTTCACCTTCGCCGCCAGGGCGTCCGTGGCCGCGCGGAGCTCGATGCCCTCGAGACCCAGCTTGCCGAAGACGTCGGCCACGGTCTCGCCGCGCAGCAGCTTGTACTCGACCGGCACCTTGGCGTGGTCGATCCAGCGGCTGGTTTCGTTCGGGAGGGTGATGCGCGCGTTGAAGCGGAGGGCCGGGGGGATCGGGTACGGCGAGCGGTTGTAGGCTTCCAGGTTCTTCGTGGTGAAGAAGAGGCCTGCCGCGAGGAGACTCAGCCCGAGAGGTAAGAGCCAACGGAGGATTTTCGGGCCAAGATGTACCCTTTTCGACTGCATCCCGCGTAGACCTCCCAACAGGGGGTTGAAAGATTGACTCGATCCGAAACGTCGCGCGTCGGGATACTACACAGGAAAGCGCGACAGAAGCAACCCCCCTTGGTAGGAGTTGCGGAAAGAGGTTTCAGCGCAGGAGGTCGGCGATCACCCGGTCGGCGTCGGCGGGCAGCTTGCCGCGGTAGGCGACCTGGCCATCCTTGACGATGAGCAGCCCCGGGAGGGTCGCGACGTTGTACTTCCTCGAGAAGGCGCCGTCGGGGTCCATGCAGATGGGAGCCCCCATGTCACGGCCGCGCAGGAAGCCTTGAACCGCCTGCTGGTCTTCCTGGAAATTGACGGTGAGGACGCGCGCCCGGCCGCTCCAGCGGCCCGCCAGCGGGTTGATCCGCTCCACGATGTCTTTGGAACGCGGGGACCACGAGGCCCAGACCACGACGATGGTCGTTCCCCGGGACAGATCCGCCTCGTTCAGGCGCGTGCCTCCCAGGCAGGACAGGCTCACGTCCTGAGCGCTCACGAAACCAGGGAGGCCGGCGAGCGCCGCCAAGGCCAGAACGAAAGCCATCCGACGGCTCCGAGCGCCGAGCCGAGTGAACGGACGCCGTCCTGCTGGAATGCGGATCGCCGAATTCATGGGGGGAGCTCCTGAGGCTCAGTGCGGGCCGGGGACGGTGCTGCTGCGATGGGGCAGGCTGATCAGAATGCGGTGTCTCAGCCTATCGGGGGCGCTGCAACGGACCGTCCGCTCGCGGACGATCAACAGCAGCTTGCGGGTGTAGTCGACTTGCTTGGCGCAATCGCCGCACCCGCCGACGTGGTCGCGAAACGGGGCCAGCATCTCCTCTTCCATCTCGTTGTCGAAGAACAAGAACACCACCGCGCTGACCTCTTTGCAATCCATCGTCCTTCCTCCGGAGCTCAGGCTTCTAGATCACTCTATGCGACAAGCCCACGTTCGTAACCCCCTCTGTTCAACTCGGGTCGGGGTCACGTTATTTCCGGAGGTTTTGGAGATTGCCGAGAGTGACGCTGAGCCTCCTCAGGGTCTACTTGGGACTCGAGCTCCGGCTGCGCATCTTGGTCGGCTCGCCGTCGCGCAGGTAGCCATGGTCGTGCGCGAACTCGAGCATCGCGGCCTCGAGCAGCCTCCGGCCGCGGTACAGGCGGCTCATGACGGTCCCGACCGGGACCTCCAGGATCTCCGCGATCTCCTTGTACGAGAACCCTTCCAGGTCCGCCAGCAGGACCACCATCCGGTAGTCGGGCGGCAGCTTGTCGAGGGCCCGCTGCACGTCCTCGTCGAGGACGTTCTCGAGCAGCTCCTCCTCCGGATTCTTGGTCTGGCGGGCGGTGTCCTCGCTGACCTGGTTCTCGAAGGACTCCTCGATCTCGGCGAAATCGCTCAAGGTCGGGGCCTGCTGCTTCTTGCGGTAGTTGTTGATGAAGGTGTTCTTCATGATCTTGAACAACCACGCCTTGAAGTTGGTCCCTTCCTCAAACTTATCGTAGTAACGGTACGCCTTGAGGTACGTCTCCTGGACGAGATCCTCCGCGTCCTCGGCGTTCCGGGTCATCCGATAGGCCGTGTTGTAGAGCGCGTCGATGAACGGCATCGCCGCCGCTTCGAAGTTCCACCCTTTCTGGTGGCTCACGCTTTCCTTTGCCATGCTTACCCCCTTCAACGTAACCTCTCCCCGCCTAGGGATACGCACAGACGGTGCCAACGGTTTTGGCATGCCGGAAGACCCATTTCCAGCCAGGGCCTGGATGGAGAATTGCACACCATGTCACCACAGGGTGACACCCCCCCGGGAAGAGGCGCGAACGCTGGCGTCCCCTCCAGAGAGCGGTGTCAAATGAGACGCGGACGGGTGTCGCCGATTCGGCACGCGGGGTGCCAAGAATGCGGCACCTCGCCCTGGCTCCCGGGAGCTTGCGCCGGCAGAGCTAGGGCAGGGGCAGCATGCTCCGCTTGGCGAGGTCGATGAACGGCCCCGGCACGATCCCCGTCGCCAGCGTGGCGATGGCGCAGATGGCGATGGCGATGACCAGCGCGGGAGCGTGCAGCGGGATCGGCGTGGTCTGGTCGGAGTCGCGCAGGTACATGTAGAGCACGATCCGGAAGTAGTAGTAGAGCGAGACGGCGCTGGTGAGCACGCCCACCACCGCCACCCAGGTCCAGCCCGCCTGCACCGCGGCCGCGAACAGATAGAACTTGCCGACGAAGCCGCCGGTCGGCGGGATGCCGGTCAGGGCGATCATGAACAGCAGCATCATGGCCGCCAGGAAGGGCGAGCGGCGGGAGAGGCCGGAATAGTCGGCGGCCGTCTCGCCCGCGTACTCGCGGCGCTCGAGCAGGATCACCGTGCCGAAGGCGCCCAGGGTCACGAAGCTGTAGGTGAGCAGATAGAAGATCACCGACCAGAGGCCGATCTGCGACACCGCCAGCACGCCGATCATCACGTAGCCGGCGTGGGCGATCGAGCTGTAGGCGAGCATGCGCTTGACGTTGTCCTGCGTCAGCGCGGCGACGTTCCCCCAGATCATGGTGATCACCGCCACGATGGCCACGACCATCTGCCACTCGAGCTTCAGGCTCCCCAGCCCCTCGTAGAAGATGCGGAGCAGGATGGCGAACGACGCCGCCTTCGAGGCCACGGCGAGATAGGCCGTCACCGGCGTCGGCGCCCCGACGTAGACATCGGGAGTCCAGATGTGGAACGGCACGACGGCGACCTTGAAGAAGAGCCCCGCCGCCAGCAGCAGCCAGCCGAGCGGCACCAGCGGGTTCCCCTGGGAGACCCGCAGCGCCTCCGAAAGATCGGCGAGCTGCACCGTGCCGGCCGCGCCGTAGAGCAGCGAGATGCCGTAGAGCAGGATCCCCGAGGACATGGCGCCGAGGATGAAGTACTTCATGGCCGCCTCGGTCGACCGCCGCTCCCGCTTGAAGTAGCCGGCGAGGATGTAGCTCGCCAGCGCCATCGTCTCGAGGCCGATCCAGATGGTCAGCAGCGTGTAGCCGCTGGCCATGAACAGCATCCCCGTGGTGGCGAGCAGGAGCAGGGCATAGTACTCGGAGGGGCGGTAGTTGCCCTCCTCCAGGAAGCGGACCGAGATGAGCACCGTCAGCGCGGTCGCGATCAGCACCAGCAGCTTCCAGAAGAACGAGAAGCCGTCCAGCACGAAGCTGCCGTTGAGGATCAGCACCCGGCCCGGGATCACGGAGTGGACCCGCAGCAGCACGCCCGCCGTCAGGGCGAGGCTGACGATCGTCACCAGCGCCGACTCGCGGTTGCCCATGCCGCGCCCGACGGCGCCGGCCAGGAGCAGGAGCAGGCCCGCCGCGGCGAGCAGGATCTCCGGCGCCAGCAGGAGGTACTCTTGCGGGTTCGGCACGCTCCTACTCCCCCGCCGCCGCTGTGGAGGTGACCGGAGCGGCGGCCGGAGCCGGCGCGGCAGCCACGGCGGTGGCGGCATAGGTGGGGTCCACCTTCGCCACCACGTAGTTGACCGGCTTCTCCAGAATGCGGAAGAAGGGGCGCGGGTAGAGGCCGATCCAGAAGCAGAGCACGACCAGCGGCGCCAGGTAGAGGATCTCGCGCCCCGTCAGGTCCTTGAGCTCCCGGTTCTCGGGGTTGGTGAGCGGCCCGAAGAACACGCGCTGGAACATCCACAGCATGTAGGCCGCGCCGAGCACGATGCCGATGGCGGCCATCAGGCCCCACCACCAGGTGCGCTGGAAGGCCCCGACCAGGATCGTGAACTCGCCGATGAAGCCGTTGAGCACCGGCAGCCCGATCGAGGACATGGTGATGATGAGGAAGATGGTGGCGTAGAGCGGCATCACCGAGGAGATGCCGCCGTACTCGGAGATCAGGCGCGTGTGCCGCCGCTCGTAGATCACGCCGACGAGAAGGAACAGGGCGCCGGTCGAGATGCCGTGATTGATCATCTGCAGCACGCTGCCGTTGAGGCCCGGCCCGTTGAGGGAGAACAGGCCGAGCATCACGAAGCCGAGGTGGGAGACCGAGGAGTAGGCCACCAGCTTCTTCATGTCCTTCTGCGCCATGGCCACCAGCGCCCCGTAGATGATGCCGATGATCGACAGCGCCGCCATCCAGGGCAGGAGCTTCACGGTGGCGTCGGGCAGGATGGGCAGCGAGAAGCGCACGAAGCCGTAGGTCCCCATCTTCAGCAGGACGCCGGCCAGGATCACCGAGCCCGCCGTGGGCGCCTCGACGTGGGCGTCCGGCAGCCAGGTGTGGAACGGGAACATCGGCACCTTGATGGCGAAGCTGAAGAACAGGCCGAGGAAGATCCAGAACTGCAGGTCGGGCGGGATCGAAGAGCCGATCTCGTGGAACTGCGTGATCGAGAAGCTCGGCGCGTTGCCCAGCCCCCGCCAGCCCAGCAGGCCGCCGGCGTTGTAGAAGTAGAGCGCCAGGATGCCGAGCAGCATCAGCACCGAGCCCGCCAGGGTGTAGAGGAAGAACTTGATCGAAGCGTAGAGCCGGCGCGGGCCGCCCCAGATGCCGATCAGGAAGTACATCGGCACCAGCATGACTTCCCAGAAGACGTAGAAAAGGAAGAAGTCCATCGCCATGAACACGCCCATCATGCCGGTCTGGAGCAGGAGCAGGAAGATGTAGTACTCCTTCTCCCGGGTGTGGATGGCGCTCCAGGACGACAGGAAGGCCAGCACGCCGAGCAGCGTCGTCAGCAGCACCAGCAGCAGGGCGATGCCGTCGATGCCGAACTCGTAGCGCACGCCGATCGATTCGATCCACGGCATGCTCTCGCGGAACTGGAACAGCTCGCCGCCGCGGTCGAAGGCGAACCAGAGCGGGATCGACAGCAGGAAGTCCACGAACACGATGCCGGTCGCGAACTTACGGATCGTCGCCGCCTGGCCGCCCTTCATGCCGAACATGATGATGAGCGCCCCCACCAGCGGCAGGTAGCAGAGGATCGAGAGAATCGGAACGTTGTGCACCCAATCGAACATGGCGTCTCCCAGATCAGCCCCGATAGATCAGCATGTACACGGCGACCAGAGCGAACATGCCCACCGCGAGAACCAGCGCATAGTTGGACACGTACCCCGTCTGCAGGCGGCGGAACAGCCGCGAGAAACCGTCGAGGAGCGTGGCGGTCAGATTGACCAGGCCGTCCACGACGTACTTGTCGAAGAAGCCGGACAGCATGGCGGAGGTCAAAGTGAGGTTGCGCGCGCCATGAACCAGCATCCCGTCGATGAACCCGGCGTCGAAGCGGAACAGCGTCCGGGCCAGGCCCCAGGCGCCGCCGATCACCGTCTTGTCGTACAGCTCGTCGACGTAATACTTGTTGGACAGGACGCGGTGGACGAACGGCAGCCGGCGCTCCCAGGCTTCCTCGGTCGCCAGCCCCCGGGCCGCGCTGTAGAGGCGCATGGCGAGCCCGATCCCCACGACCGCCGTCACGATCGCGACCGCGATCAGGAGGACGTTGAAGAGGACCGACGGGTGGTGCTCCTCGTGCTCCATGCCGGCGATCCGGTAGATCACGGGCTGGAGGAAATGATGGAAGGCGTTCCACTTCTCCACCGGCACTCCGACCAGGCCTGAAATCACCGCGCCCACCGCCAGCACCCAGAGCGGGATGGTCATCGAGGGCGGCGATTCGTGGAGATGGTGCTCCTGCTCGTGCGTGCCGCGGAACTTGCCGTGGAACGTCAGGTTGACGGCGCGGAACATGTAGAAGGCCGTCAGGGCCGCCGTGAGGAGGCCCACCGCGTAGAGCACCCAGTGGCCGCCGGCCGCAGCGGCGTGAAGGATCTCGTCTTTGGAGAAGAAGCCGGCGAGCGGCGGAATGCCCGCGATCGCCAGGGAGCCGATGACGAAGGTCTTGTAGGTCGCCGGCATGTGCTTCTTCAACCCGCCCATCTTCCGCATGTCCTGCTCGCCGCCCATGGCGTGGATCACCGAGCCGGAGCCGAGGAAGAGCAGGGCCTTGAAGAAGGCGTGGGTCATCAGGTGGAAGACCGCCGCCGTGTACGCGCCCAGCCCGGCGGCCAGGAACATGTAGCCGAGCTGCGACACGGTCGAGTAGGCCAGCACCTTCTTAATGTCCGTCTGGACCAGGCCGATGGTGGCCGCGAAGATCGCCGTCGTGGCGCCGATCACGGCCACGAACATCGAGATGCTTGGCGCCAACTGATAGATCACGTTCGAGCGCACCACCATGTAGACGCCCGCCGTGACCATGGTGGCGGCGTGGATCAGGGCCGAGACCGGCGTCGGGCCCGCCATGGCGTCCGGCAGCCAGACGTAGAGGGGGATCTGCGCGCTCTTGCCCATGGCGCCGATGAACAGGCAGAGGGCGATGAAGCCGGCGAGCGTCAGCCCGAAATGGCCGGGGCCGGTGAGCAGCGACGGGTTGTCCGCGATGCGCGGGAAGAGCTCGCTGTACTTGAGCGTGCCGAAGGTCGACACCAGGGCGAACAGCCCGAGCACGAAGCCGAAGTCGCCCACCCGGTTGGTGATGAACGCCTTGCGCCCGGCGTAGGGCGGAAACTCTTCCTTGTAATAGAAGCCGATCAGCAGGTACGAGCAGAGCCCGACACCCTCCCAGCCCACGAACATCACCACGTAGTTGTTGCCCAGGATCAGCAACAGCATGGCGCCCATGAACAGGTTGAGATAGGTGAAGTAGCGCTGGAAACCGTCCTCGTGGGCCATGTAGCCCGCCGAGTAGAGGTGGATCCAGAAGCCCACGAAAGTCACCACGAACAGCATCACCGCCGACAGCGGATCGATCAGGAATCCCATGGGGATGGTGAAGCTCTTCACCCCGTCGGCCGCCGTGGCGAGCGGCCCGGCGGGGATCCAGGCGTAGACGTCCTGCTCGAAGCCCTTGTGCGCCGCGTACTCGGGGCTGCCGAGATAATCGACGATGATCAGCAGGCCCAGCACCGCCGCCAGGGCCACGGTGCCGCAGGCGATCCCGGCGACGGCCTTCTTGCCGATGCGGCCGCGCAGCAGGAAGCCGTTGAGCAGGGCCCCGAGGAAGGGGAGGACGGGGATGACCCAGAGCAGATTTCTCATGCTACCCCTTGAGCTCCACCGCGCCGTCGAGCATCGTCGTCTCGCGCAGGCGGAAGAGGGCGATCAGGATGCCCAACCCCACCGCCGCCTCGCCGGCCGCGACGGTGATGGTGAAGATGGCGAAGATCTGGCCCGTCAGATCGGAAAGCTGATAAGAGAAAGCGATCAGGTTGAGGTTGACCGAGTTGAGCACCAGCTCGATCGACATCAGGACGGTGATCATGTTCTTGCGAGCGGCGATCCCGAAGATGCCGATGGTAAAGAGCAGGAAGCTCACTACCAGGTAGTGCGTGGTCGTCACCTCGAACATGAATGCCCTTTCTATTGCTTACGGCCCGGTCTATTGCTTACGGCCCAAGACGACTGCGCCGATCATCGCGATCAGCAGGAACACCGAGGCGATCTCGAACGGCAGGAGGTTCTGGGTGTAGAGGTTCCAGGCGACCGCCTGGGAGTTCCCCAGGCTGGCCCCCTCGACCGCCACGAAGGCCTCCGGCTGGGCCAGGGGCGGGCCGAACTGGAACTGGATCAGGAAGTACCCGAAGAAGGCCAGCAGCAGCACGGCGATCACCCCGGCCAGCGGCGACTGGCCGCCGAACAGCTTGATCTCCGGCAGCCGGTGCAGGTTCACCAGCATGATGACGAACAGGAACAGCACCATGATGCCGCCGCCGTAGACGAAGATCTGCACCATGCCCAGGAACTCGGCGTGCCGCAGCAGGAAGAGCGCGGCGACCGCGAGGAAGCACAGCAGCAGGGAGATGGCGCCGTACATCGGGTTGCGCAGCGTCACCACCCCGAGCCCCCCGACGATCGTCAGGGCGGCAAAGAGATAGAAGAGGATGTCCGCGCCGTGCGCCGTCAGGAAATCCATGGCGTCCTCATTCCCCTCTCCCGGTGCGGGAGGGGGGAGGGGTCGGGAGAGGGGGCCAGGGTTCTCACGCGATCTCCTCGTCCGTGTAGGCGGGCCGCGTCTTCCACTCCTGCAGCTCGTCCATGTCCACGTACAGGTTCGTCCAGCGGTCGTAGGAAGCCAGCTCGTAGGTCTTGGTGGTGAGCCAGATCGACTTCGGCTCGGTCGGGCAGCCCTCTTCGCACAGGCCGCAGAACATGCAGCGCTGGACGTCGATGTCGAACCGGTCGAGCACCTTCTCCTTCTTGGTGGTCTCCGGGTTCACTTCCTGGTGCCAATCGATGTAGATGATGTCGATCGGGCAGTCCTTGGCGCAGATGGTGCACTTGATGCACCGGTCCTCGTCCAGGCGGAACATGCCGCGGAAGCGGTGCGCGGGCTCCCAGCGCTCTTCCGGATACTGGACGGTGACCTTCTTCTTGAACATGTTCTTGGCCGTGATGCCCAGGCCCGCGAACAGGTCCAGGAGCATGATCTTGTCGAGGAACCGCTTCATGGCACTCATATACGGGGTCTCTCCTAGACCAGGAGCTTTACCAGCCCGCCGGCGAAAATGATCGCCAGGGCGAGCGGGATCATCCATTTCCAGCCCAGATCCATGAGCTGGTCGAACCGGTAGCGCGGGAACGTGCCGCGGAACCAGATGTAGACGAACAGGAAGGCGAACACCTTGATCACGAACCAGATCACGCCCGGCACGGCGTTCAGGAACGGCAGCAGGGTGGGGAACGGCGGCAGCCAGCCGCCCAGGAACAGCGTCGTCGCCACCGCCGAGATCACGATCATGTTGGCGTACTCGCCCAGGAAGAAGAGGGCGAACCGCATGCCGCTGTACTCGGTGTGGAAGCCGGCCACCAGCTCCGACTCCGCCTCCGGCAGGTCGAACGGGTTGCGGTTCGACTCCGCGACGCCCGCCACCATGTAGATGAAGAAGGCCAGCAGCCCGATCGGCGGGTACTTGAAGGCGAACCAGACCCCCTGGGCCTGCTGCGCCTCGACGATCCCCACCAGCGACATCGTGCCCGCGAACATCAGCGGCAGCACCAGCGACAAGCCCTGCGGCACCTCGTAGGAGATCATCTGGGCCGCCGAGCGCAGGCCGCCCATCAGCGAGAACTTGTTGTTCGACGCCCAGCCGCCGATGATGAGACCGTAAACGCCGATGGTCGCCATCGCCACCACGAACAGCATCCCCGTGTTGACGTCGGTGACGAACCACGAGAGCCTCCCCTCGCCGCCCGCGGGGGGGCCGAGAGGGATCACGGAGAAGATGATGAACGCCGGCCCCACCACCAGGCAGGGGGCCAGGATGAAGGCCCACTTCACGGCCTGCTTGGGCAGCGTGTCTTCCTTCACCAGCAGCTTCATCACGTCCGCGATCGGCTGCAGCAGCCCCCACGGGCCCACCCGGTTGGGGCCCACCCGGGCCTGCATGAAGCCGAGCACCTTGCGCTCGACGAGCACCAGGTAGGTGATGACGGGCAGCACGCCCAGGAAGAGCAGGATCAGGATCTTGATCGCCGGCGACACGGCCCCGTAGAAGAGGGTGTCGCCCACGGCGCCGCGGATCGATTCGAGGAACCCTGGCATCAGCGGTCCACCTCTCCGAGCACGATGTCGGTCGTGCCGATGATCGCCACCAGGTCGGCGATGAGCTGACCCTTGGCCAGCTCCGGCACCACCTGGAGGTTGATGAACGAGGGCGCCCGCACGTGGCAGCGGTAGGGGTTGGGCGTGCCGTCGCCCACGATGTAGAAGCCGATCTCCCCCTTCGGGCCCTCGATGCCGTGGTAGACCTCGGCGTCCTTGCCGGCCTTCAGCACGCGCGGGCGCTTGGCCATGACGGGCCCCTCAGGGAGCTTGTCGAGGCACTGGATGATGATCCGGTTGGCCTGCCGCATCTCCTCCATGCGCACCAGGTAGCGGTCGTAGGTGTCGCCGTTCTTGCCCACCGGCACGTCGAACTCGACCTCGCCGTACGCCTCGTAGGGCATCTCCTTGCGCAGGTCCCACTTGATGCCGCTGCCGCGCAGCAGGGGCCCGGAGACGGCGTAGTCGATGGCCGTCTCGGCGTCGAGCACGCCGACGCCCACCGTGCGCTTCTTCCAGATGCGGTTCTCGGTGAGCAGGCCCTCGTA